>NZ_JBIAQG010000023.1:0-83847 GCF_042888805.1 Streptomyces sp. NPDC002730 | reverse complement strand
GGCCCCGGGCCGGCCGGCCGGCCGCCCCCCCGGGCCGGGACGATTGTGTCTAGCGCCGGGGCCCGTAGGCCACACCCCCCCCCCACCCCCCCCCCCGGGGGGGGGGGGGCGCCGGGGGGGCGGGGCCCGCCCCTCAACGGGCAGGGAGCGGTCAGGCTCCGCGCAGTACCGCCCCGGTGCGCTCGGCGGCGAGCGCCACCGCCGCGTCGCGGGCGGCCGAGGCCTCCTCGACCGTCAGCGTCCGGTCGGCGGCACGGAACCGCAGCGCGTACGCCAGCGACTTCTTGCCCTCGCCGATCTGCTCACCGGTGAAGACGTCGAACAGCCGGATGGACTCCAGCAGTTCACCCGCTCCCTCGGTCAGCACCTTCTCGACCTCCACGGCCGGCACCTGCTCGTCGACGACGAGCGCGACGTCCTGGGTCGCCACCGGGAAGGTGGAGATCCGCGGCGCCTGGAGCGGGCCCTGAGACGCCTGCTCCAGCAGGTCCAGATTCAGCTCCATCGCGCAGGTGCGCGCGGGCAGATGCAGGGACTTCACCACGCGCGGGTGCAGTTCACCGGCGTATCCGACGGTCTGCTCCGCCCCGTCGATCACCACGGCGAGCTCGGCGCACCTGCCCGGGTGCCACGGACCGTACTGGCCCTGGCGGACGATCAGTTCGGTCCCGGCCTCGCGCGCGACCGTGCGGGCGGACTCGACCGCGTCGGCCCAGGTGGCCGGTCGGCCCTTGCCCCACCAGCCTGCCTGCTCACGCGCACCGGCGAGCACGACCGCGACATGGCGCGGCTGCACCGGCAGCACACCGGTCAGTCCGGCGATCTCCTCGTCGGTCGGGCGGCGGTGGACGGGCAGCCGCACCGCGATGCCCTCCTCCGTGGGAGCCTTGAAGACCAGGCCGGTCTCGAAGAGGGAAAGATCGTGGCTGCCGCGGCCGTCGTTGCGGCGCAGCGCGCCGAGCAGTCCCGGCAGCAGCGTGGTGCGCAGCGCGGGCTCCTCGTCGGAGAGCGGGTTGACCAGCTTGACCAGCCGGCGGCAGGTGTCGTCCGCCGGGATGTCCAGCTGATCGAGGATCTGCTCGCCGATGAACGGGTAGTTCAGCGCCTCGACATAGCCGGCGCCGGCCAGCGCGCGGCCGACGCGGCGGTGCAGCCGCTGCCGTCCGGTGAGCCCACGGCCGGGCGGCGGCGTGGGCAGCGTCGACGGCAGGTTCTCGTAGCCCTCGAGCCGGATGACCTCTTCGGCGAGGTCGTTCGGCTCGCTCAGGTCGGGACGCCAGGACGGGACGGTGACGACCAGTTCGTCCTGCCCGTAGACGTCACAGCCGACCTCCTGGAGGCGGCGTACGACGGTCTCGCGGCCGTAGTCGACGCCCGCGACGCGGTCGGGGTGGTCCGCCGGCATCGAGATCGTACGAGGCGCGGACTGCGCGACGATCTCGGTGACGCCGGCCTCCGCGGTACCTCCCGCGAGGAGCACCAGCAGGTCGACGGTCCGCTGCGCGGCTGCTGCCGCGGCCTGCGGGTCGACGCCCCGCTCGAAGCGCTTGGACGCCTCGGAGGCCAGCTTGTGGCGGCGCGCGGTACGGGCGATGGTGATCGCGTCGAAGTGCGCGGCCTCGATGACGACCTCGGTGGTGCCCCGGACCTGGCCGGTCTCGGCGTCCGTCTCGGAGTCGGCGATCTCGGTGTTGGCGCCGCCCATGACGCCCGCGAGGCCGATCGGCCCGCGGTTGTCGGTGATGACCAGGTCTTCGGCGTCCAGGACGCGGTTGACTGCGTCGAGGGTGGTGAGCTTCTCGCCGGGCTCGGCGCGGCGCACCCCGATCGGCCCGTCGAGACGGGAGCGGTCGTAGGCGTGCAACGGCTGGCCGAGCTCGAGCATCACATAGTTGGTGACGTCGACAGCGAGCGAGATCGGGCGCATCCCGGCCTTCTGCAGCCGGCGCTGCAGCCAGATCGGGGAGCGGGCCTCGGGCTCCAGGCCGACGACCGTACGCGCGGTGAAGCGGTCGCAGCCCATCGGGTCGGAGACCCTCACCACGTAGCCGAAGGAGTTCGGGACGGGGACGTCGAGCAGCGCCGGGTCGCGCAGCGGCAGTCCGTACGCGATGGCGGTCTCACGGGCGACGCCGCGCATCGAGAGGCAGTAACCGCGGTCGGGCGTGACGGCGATGTCGAGGACCTCGTCGATGAGCTCCAGGAGCTCGATCGCGTCGGTGCCGACCTCGTACTCCGGCGGCAGCACGATGATGCCGCCGCTGCCGTCGTCGCCCATGCCCAGCTCGTCGCCGGAGCAGATCATGCCGTGGGAGGTCTTGCCGTACGTATCGCGCGCGGCAATCGCGAAGTCACCGGGCAGGACGGCGCCCGGCAGGACCACGACGACCTTGTCGCCGACGGAGAAGTTGCGCGCGCCGCAGACGATCTCCTGCGGCGCACCGGTGCCGTTGGCCATGCCGACGTCGACGGTGCAGAAGCGGATGGGCTTCTTGAACTCCGTCAGCTCCTCGATGGTCAGCACCTGGCCGACGACGAGGGGGCCCTTGAGCCCGGCGCCGAGCGGCTCGACGGTCTCGACCTCGAGGCCGGCGGAAACGAGCTTGGCCTGGACGTCACGGCCGGTCTCCGTCGCCGGCAGGTCGACGTACTCCCGCAGCCAAGAAAGCGGGACCCGCATCAGATCTCCATCCCGAACGGCCGGGTGAACCGGACGTCACCCTCGACCATGTCTCGCATGTCTTCGACGTTGTGGCGGAACATCAGCATCCGCTCGATGCCGAACCCGAAGGCGAATCCGCTGTACTTATTGGGGTCGACGCCGCAGGCGATGAGCACCTTCGGGTTGACCATGCCGCAGCCGCCGAGCTCGATCCAGCCCTCGCTGCCGCAGGTGCGGCAGGGCCGGTCCGGGTTGCCCACGGACTCGCCGCGGCACACGTAGCAGACCATGTCCATCTCGGCGGACGGCTCGGTGAACGGGAAGAAGTTCGGGCGGAGCCGGGTCTTCATGTCCGGGCCGAAGAGCGCCTGGACCATGTGGTCCAGCGTGCCCTTGAGGTCGGCCATGGTCAGGCCCTCGTCGACAGCGAGCAGCTCGATCTGGTGGAAGACCGGGGTGTGGGTCGCGTCCAGCTCGTCGGTGCGGTACACGCGGCCGGGGACGACGACATAGACGGGCGGCTCGCGGTCGAGCAGGGTGCGGGCCTGGACCGGCGAGGTGTGCGTACGCAGCACGATGCCGGACTCGTCGTCCGTGGTGCCCTTGGGGCCCTGGACGAAGAAGGTGTCCTGCATCTGGCGCGCCGGGTGGTCGGGCACGAAGTTCAGGGCGTCGAAGTTGAACCACTCCGCCTCGACCTCGGGGCCCTCGGCGACCTCGTACCCCATGGATACGAAGACGTCCTCGAGCCGCTCCATGAGCGTGGTGAGCGGGTGGCGGGCGCCGGCCGGGATCCGGTCGTGGGGCAGCGTGACATCCACTGCCTCCTCGACGAGCACCCGGGCGTCGCGCTCGGCCTCCAGCTCGGCCTGGCGGGCGGCGAGGGCCTTGCTCACGGCGCCGCGGGCCTGGCCCACGCGCTTGCCGGCCTCGGCCTTGGCCTGCGGCGGCAGCGCGCCGATCTCCCGGTTGGCGAGCGCGAGCGGTGAGGCGCCGCCGGTGTGCGCGACCTTCGCGTGGGCGAGAGCGTCGAGGTCGCCGGCGGCGGCGAAGGCAGCGAGCGCCTCGTCCCGCATGCGCTCGATCTCTTCCGGCTTCAGTGCCTCGACCTCAACAGGGTCGTACGACTTATTGGGTGCGGACATCTCTTCCCGTACTTCCGATGGGCTGGCTGGGGCCCCCGCTCGTCGACCGAGGACGCAAAGGTGCCAAAGAACGAGTCTAACGGGGTGTGGAGAGGCAAATGAGCCCGCGGGCTGCTCAGGCCAGATAGGCCGGGGCGCCGACGGGCAGAATAAATCGGAACTCGGCGCCGCCGCCGGGTCCACGGCCGACGGTGATCGTCCCGCCGTGCGCCTCGACGATGCCCTTGACGATGTAGAGACCCAGGCCCGTACCGCCGCGCTTGCTTCCCCGCCAGAAGCGGGTGAAGACACGGCCCATCGACTCCTCGGGGATGCCGGGACCTTCGTCGCTCACGGTGACGGCCGTTCCCTTCTCGTCGTCCTTCGCGGATGCCGGTGCCACCTCGATGGTGACGGTTCCCTCGCCGTGGCGCACCGCATTTTCCAGCAGATTGCCGAGTACCTGGTCGATCTTGTCCGGATCGGCCCACATATCGGGCAGCTCCCGCTGGATGCGTACGAAGAACCGGTCCGGCCGCTGGCCGCTGGCTATGTGGGCCTGGATGTGCCGACCGACGGCCGCCGCGATATCGACGGGCTGGCGGCGCACTTCGAGCCGTCCGGAGTCGATACGGGAGATGTCGAGCAGCTCCGCGATCAGCCGGGTGACGCGGTTCGCGTCGGCGTCGACGGTCTCGAGCATCAGCCGCTTCTGGTCGTCGGTGAAGCGTTCCCACTTGGCGAGCAGCGTCGCTGTGAACCCCTTGACGGAGGTGAGCGGGGAGCGCAGTTCATGGGCGACGGTGGCGATCAGCTCGGCATGGCTGCGTTCGGTACGGCGCCGGGCCTCGGTGCCGCGCAGGCTGATGATCAGCCTGCACAGGGGGCCGGTGGGGCGCTCGCGCACATAGCGGGCGGAGACGAGGACTTCACGGCCGCCGGGCAGCAGGAGATTGCGCTCGGGCTGGCCGACACGAGTGGCGAGTCCGCCGTACGGATCGGTCAGCGTCCACCAGCGGCAGCCCTTGAGGTCCTCCAGGGGCAGCACGCGCTCCAGCGGCAGGCCCAACGCATCGGCCTTGGACACGGCGGTGATCCGTACGGCCGCGTCGTTGAAGCAGATCACCCGGCCGGTCTCGTCGGCGACGACCAGTCCGTCGGGAAGGTCGTCGGGGTCGATCCCGTACATGTCGGAGCCGTCGGAATGGCACAGCAACGCCCCGTGTGTCCCCGCGGGCCTGCTCGTCCCGACAGCCATCCCCGTACCCCACCTCTCCGACGGTGCAGTGGGCCCCCGAGCCCGTCACCCTACTAGCTGGAAGTGACGGAGCGGACCCCCTGAGCGAGTACTGCTGGTCAGCGAGCACTGCCTGCGCGCTGGGCACGCGCCGAGGCATAGAGACATACGGCTGCGGCGGTCGCGAGGTTCAGGCTCTCGGCCTTTCCATGGATCGGGACGCGCACCACCGCGTCCGCGAGCGCGCGGGTCTCCTCCGGCAGGCCCCAGGCCTCATTGCCGAAGATCCAGGCGGTGGGGCCGCCCATGGTGCCCGCGTCGAGTTCGTCGTCCAGGTCGTCGTCGCCCGCGCCGTCGGCGGCCAGTACGCGCACTCCGGCGGCGCGCAGCCCCTGGACGGCCTGCTCGACGGGCACGCCCACCGCGACGGGCAGATGGAAGTGCGAACCGACCGAGGCCCGCACGGACTTGGGGTTGTAGAGGTCCACGGAGGCATCGGTGAGGACGACGGCGTCGGCGCCCGCGGCGTCCGCGCAGCGCAGTACGGTGCCGGCGTTGCCGGGGTCGCGTACATGCGCGAGGACGGCGACGAGTTTGGGCCGCGCCGCGAGGATCTCCTCGAACGGCGAGTCCAGGAAGCGGCAGACCCCGACCAGGCCCTGCGGAGTGACGGTCTGCGAGACCTCCGCGAGCACCGCGTCGGAGGCGTGGTGCACCCGGGCCCCTGCGGCATGGGCGGCGTCGACGATCTCCGCGTACCGCTCGGCGGCCTCGACGGTGGTGAAGAGCTCGACCAGGGTGGGCTCGCCACCGGGGCCGCGGTGGGCGACGGCCTCGCGCACGGCCTGCGGGCCCTCGGCGATGAACAGCCGTTCCTTGCCGCGGAAGGCGCGCTTGGCAAGCCGCCGGGCGGCAGTGACACGCGGGGATCGCGGGGAGATCAGCTCGGGGGTGCCCATGTCGCCTGCGGCTCTCTGATTCGGGTTCCGGGGTCGGCCCGGACGGACTGCGTGGTGCCCCCGCCCGGGAAGCCGACGGGGGTTCGGGGGCCACCCCCGAAAACAACGCCAAACACACCGGACCCGCAGGCCCAAGGCCTGCGGGTCCGGTCGGCTCGACGCGGCCGTCAGGCCGCCGACTCGGCCTTCGGGGCGTTGACGTCGCTCGGAAGCGCCTTCTGGGCGACCTCGACGAGCGCGGCGAACGCGTTGGCGTCGTTGACCGCGAGCTCGGCCAGGATCTTGCGGTCCACCTCGATGTTGGCGGCCTTCAGACCCTGGATGAGGCGGTTGTACGTCATGCCGTTCTGGCGGGCAGCGGCGTTGATGCGCTGGATCCACAGCTGACGGAAGTCGCCCTTGCGCTTCTTGCGGTCGTTGTAGTTGTAGACCAGGGAGTGGGTGACCTGCTCCTTGGCCTTGCGGTACAGGCGCGAACGCTGACCGCGGTAACCGCTGGCGGCCTCGAGAATTGCCCGGCGCTTCTTGTGGGCGTTGACTGCCCGCTTGACGCGTGCCACTTGTTAACTCCTTGTAGCGGGGCTGGGATTGAGAGTTCGACTCACCCCGGCCCGGAAACGAATTGGTCCCGGTCTCGGCGCGTGTCCCCGGGGACCGGGGACACGGACGTCACTTGCCGAGAAGCTTCTTGATGGTCTTCGAGTCACCCGGGGCCATCTCGGCGTTGCCGGTGAGGCGACGCGTCAGCTTGGACGACTTGTGCTCGAGCAGGTGGCGCTTGCCGGCGCGCTCACGGAGCACCTTGCCGGAGCCGGTGATCTTGAAGCGCTTCTTGGCACCGCTGTGCGTCTTGTTCTTCGGCATCGCGCCGTTATCTCCTCGTCAGTGGCGCTCCCCGGTGCGGACACCGGACAACAGGAGCGTCAGATCTTGGTTTATGGGTTCCGGGCGGGACCGGGGGCCGCCTGGGTGGCAGCCCCTTGGATCACGCCTCGGAGGACGTCTCGGAGGGTGCTTCGGCCGGAGCCTCCGCGACCTCGTCCGTCGACTCCTCGTGCGTGTAACCCTGACGCTCCGCCTTGCGGGCGGCCTGGGCCTCACGCGCCTCGGCCATGGCCTCGGTCTTCTTCTTGTGCGGGCCGAGAACCATGATCATGTTCCGGCCGTCCTGCTTCGGGTTCGACTCGATGAAGCCGAGGTCCTCGACGTCGGAAGCGAGACGCTGCAGCAGGCGGAAGCCAAGCTCGGGGCGGGACTGCTCACGACCACGGAACATGATCGTGATCTTGACCTTGTCGCCCTGCTTGAGGAACCGGACGACGTGACCCTTCTTGGTGTCATAGTCGTGCGGGTCGATCTTCGGCCGGAGCTTCATCTCCTTGATGACCGTGTGCGCCTGGTTCTTGCGCGCCTCACGGGCCTTCATGGCCGACTCGTACTTGAACTTCCCGTAGTCCATGAGCTTGCACACGGGCGGACGGGCGGTCGCCGCGACCTCGACCAGGTCGAGGTCGTACTCCTGCGCAAGCTCGAGGGCCTTGGCAAGCGGAACAATCCCGACCTGCTCGCCGCTGGGACCGACAAGTCGCACTTCGGGAACGCGAATCCGGTCGTTGATGCGGGGCTCGGCGCTGATGGATCCTCCTAAGTAGCACCACACGGATGTCTGGCAGGCAGCCGCGTAACGTCTGTTTTCGTAAGACCAACCGCACCGGATAATGAAAAATGCCCCGGACGGGACACAGGCGGCAGCTCCGTGAATACCGGAGCACCGCCGCGGTCAACCGCGGGGCGCACATCGGGCGACTTCCATCGTCCGTACGGAACGATGGGCGCCGCCTGACCGGTGACCCGCCGCCCAGTAAGGACGGCCAGGTGGGAGATCGGAGCCTCCACTTGTGGGCCGAGCACACACGTGTCCGGCCGGTCGTTACACAAGGTTAGCAGCTCCGGCTATGCAGGGCTAATTGGGGTCAGCAGCCGGTCGCGGTCCGCCGGGGCCTATCGTGAGGGGCATGAGCGACGCGACCAGCCCCAATGAATCTCCCGGCTTCGACGACATGACCCGCGACATCGCGGAGGTCCCCGCCGTCCAGGTGATCGTCACGGTCGCGGTGAACCTGATGAGCGCCGCCGCCGTGAAGCTCGGCCTGACCGAGGACGGCGCCGACCACAAGGACCTGGACGAGGCCCGCAAGCTGGTGCACGCGCTGGCCGGTCTGATGGACGCGAGCGCGACCGAGATCAGCTCCTTCCATGCGGCGCCGCTGCGTGACGGACTGAAGTCGCTGCAGCTGGCGTTCCGCGAGGCGTCGCTGGTGCCGGACGAGCCGGGTCAGGGTCCGGGCGAGAAGTACACCGGACCCGTGTACGGCTAGGGCGCACGGCTCAGCAGCTACTCACGTACGAAAAGGGGCTCGCCCGGAGGGGTGGCCTCGGCGGGCAGCAGCGCCAGGTCGAGGCCCCGCACCAGGCGGGCCCTCAGTGCGTCGTCCGCCGCCAGCGCCTCGGCGACGCGCCGGGCCGCCTCGGCGGGGACCGCGTCCCGCGCGAGTACCAGGGCGAGGGTGCCGTCCGCGCCGCCCGGGCCCAGATGCGCGCGGAGCACCGCGGGCTCGGCGGCGACCGCCGCCGTCACCGCGGCGATGACCGTGGGGTCCTGGAGCGGGTCGGCGTTCGTACGGCCCTCGGCGAGGGCGAGCAGCGCCGGGCCGGTCAGCTGGTACGGGACGGGGCCCGCCAGGTCGAGCACCAGCGTGTCGGCCTTTTCGTGGGCCGCCGCCTGCAGCGCCTGGTGCATCGGTACGGCGACGGGGCGGGCCTCGGGGTTCCAGCGGGCGAGCGACGCGATCGAGGTGAAGGCGGGCAGCGCGCGGCGGTCGCCCGCGGTCAGCGTCGGCACCGCCATATCGCTGGTCTTCTCGCGGCGCAGTCCGTTCTCGTCCTCCTCGACCTCGCCGAGCACGGCGACGACGGGGACCAGCAGCCGGGCGGTGCGGAGGGCCTCGAGGACCGGACGTACGGCGGTTCTGTCGTCCGCCCAGGCGGCGAGGGCCGCCGTCAGTGCCGGGTCGGCCGTGCCGTCGTCGTCGGAGAATCCGGGGTTCGGGATGTTCTTGAGCGCCACAGGTCGACCCTAACCTCCCTGGTATGAGTGCCAGTGTCTCGGTCGCCGTCTCGGTCGCCCCGCCCGACCGGTCGTACGGCGAGGAGCGGACGTATCCCTCGGCGAGCATCGTGAAGGTCTCGATCCTGGCCGCACTGCTGCAGCAGGAGCGCCCGCTGACCGCGCGGGAGCGGTCGCTCGCCCGCGCCATGATCGTGCGCAGCGACAACGACGCGGCGTCGGTGCTGTGGGAGACGATCGGCGGCGCGGCCGGGCTGGACGCCGCGCATGGACGGCTCGGGCTCACCGGGACGTGGGCGGAGTCGGCGTGGGGGCTGACCCGGACCACCGCGCGGGATCAGCTCACCCTGATGCGGGCTGTGTTCGGCGGCCGCTACCCGTATCTCTGCTCCTTGATGGAGCAGGTGGTCGACGGGCAGAACTGGGGGGTGTCGGCCGCGGGCGGTGAGTGGGCGCTGAAGAACGGCTGGATGCCGATGCGCGACACCGGCCTGTGGGTCGTCCACTCCGTCGGGCGGGCCGGGGGCCGTCCGATCGCGGTGCTCTCCGACGGGCATCCGACGAAGGAGGCGGGCATCGCGCGCGTCGAGGAGGCGGTGCGGGCGGCGGTCAGTTCCTGCTGACCCGGCCGCCGCGCCAGAGCACCACGGCTCCCGCCAGCAGCAGGGCGCCGACGCCGCCGGCGAGCGGGGCGAGCCAGCCCGCCGGTTCCGCGTCCTCCTTCACGACGGCGGGACCTGAGCCGAAGTACCGCTTGCCGTAGCCCGCAGAGGCCGCCTTCAGATCCGTGGGGCGCATTTTCGCCGCCGCCTTGAGCGCGGCGACCGGATCGACCATGCCGTACCCCTTGGCGTCGTCGCGGCCGCTCTTGCCGCCGCCCCGGGCCGTGTCGGTGAGGAGCTGCTTGATCTGGGCGGGGGCCAGGCCCGGGTGGGCGGCCCGCACCAGGGCGACCGCGCCGGAGACGAACGCGGACGCGGCGCTGGTGCCCCAGCCCTGGTAGTACTTGCGGTCGGGGTCGGCGATGACGATGTCGACGCCGGGGGCGCTGACGCTGGCGTACCAGCGCCGGGTGGAGAAGGCGGCGTGGGTGCCGAAGCGGTCGACGGCCGTGACGGCGATCACGCCGGGGTAGGCGGCGGGGTACGAGATGTGGTCGCCCTTCTCGCCGCTGTTGCCGGCCGAGGCGACGACGACGGAGCCCTTGGCGAGGGCGTACTGCACTGCGGCGTCCTCGCCCGCCTCCGGGTGCGCGGACTCGCTGTCGTCGCCGAGGGAGAGGTTGATGACGTCGGCGCCCTGGTCGGCGGCCCAGCGGATGCCCTGGGCAAGGGCGTTGCCGCGGGAGGTGCGGGCCTTGTCGCGGGCCTTGTCGGTGCCTTCGAGGATGACCCGGACCGGGAGGATCTTCGCCTCGGGAGCGATGCCGATGACACCGTCCTCGCGGTCGGAACCATGGCCGTGAGCGGCGATGATGCCGGCCATCGCGGTGCCGTGGCGGGCCCAGGCGCGTGAGCCGCGCTGCGCGCCGAAGCCGATGAAGTCCTTGCCGGGCAGGACGGTGCCGGCGAGGTCCGGGTGGCTGTCGTCGACACCTGTGTCGAGGACGGCGACCGTGATGCCGCTGCCCTTGGTGGTGGTCCAGGCCCGGTCGGTCTTCATGGCGTCGAGCGCCCACTGCTGGGCCCGGATCGCGTCCGCGTGCGCGGGTGTCGCCGGCAGGAGCACGAAGGCGGCGGCCGCGAGGGCGGCGGCGAAGCGGTGGCGGCGACGTGTCATTCGGGCTTCTCCGTGGCCGTGCGGACGGTCTTGCGCAGACCGGCCTCGATACGGTCCGCGATTCCCTTGGCCTCGTGGCCGAGGCCGGCCTGGGCCGGCGCGGAGGTCGCGCCCTCGGCCTTGGCCTCGTCGGCGGGCTGGGGGTCGGTGACGGCGCGCCCGTCGGCAAAGCCGGACACGGCGTAGACGACGACAGGCGCGTCGGTCAGCACGCTCACGGTCCAGCTCGCGCGCTGTCCGTTGCCGAACCCGTCGGCGACGGTGCTCTTGGCCGGGAGGGTGCGGGGCATCAGATCGGGGCGCTCGTCGAGCCCCTCCGAGGTGAAGCGGGCGGCCAGCGCGTTCATCGCCTTCACATCGGCCTCGGTGAAGATCATGCCGACCGTGGTGACGCTGCTGGTGGTGGCGTCGGTGTAGGTGGCGCGCAGCACCCGCGTACAGCCGACCGGCTGCAGGGTCTTGAGCAGCAGCGGATCGAGCGCGGTCGCGCAGCCGCCGTCGGGCGCGACGGCGATCCGGGTCCACACCCGGTCCGCGCCGCCGGGACCCGCGCCGTCGCCGTTGAGGGTGCGCGGGAAGAGTGTGTCCACGGGGACGCTGTGCCAGAGCGTGCGCGCCTCGGTGTAGCCGGTACGGGCGGCGGGGTCCGCGTTCGAGTCGCCGGTCAGCCAGCTGCCGGTGGCCGCACCGCCGATCAGCCCGAGCCCGAGTACGACACAGGCGACGGCGCCGAGGGTGCGCCCGGGGTGCCGGGTGCGCACCGGGCGCAGCCGGGTGGTCATCTCGACCGGCGTCTCCGGCGGCGCCCACGAGCGGGGGGCGGGAACCGTGTGCGCGGCGGGCCGTCCGGCACCGGGCCGCGGCGTGAGATCGACGGACCCGACGGGCCTGCGCCGGGTGGGCGGGGCCGTGGGCCGGGGCGGCGCCTGGGGCGGCAGGGGCGCGGACGCCGGCGCACGTCGGGGTGCGGAGATGGGCCGCAGCCGGGTGGTGGTCTCGACGGCGGGGACGCCGACCTCGTCCGGGGGCGTGTCGGGCCGCGGCGGCACGGGCCGCTCGGCGGAGGTGGCTGTCCCGGGCGGGGGTGTGTCGGGGCGCGGCGGCAGACCTGGCGGCGGCGGCTCGGCGGCGGGCGCGGTCGGCGTGGACGGGAAGGTCGAGGGCCGACCCGCCTGGTGGCCGCCCGCAGGGGGCGCGGTCGGCGTGGACGGGGAAGCGAACGACCGGCCGGTTCCAGGTGAGGCAGGACGGCCGGCGTCGGCTCCGCCCGACGGCCTCGGGATGGCGACACCCCCAGCAGCGGGCCGGGCGCCGGACCCGCTCGGCGTCGACGGAAGCCGGTCCGACCCACCGGGGGCACCGTGGCGCTCGGGCTCCGCGGCCTGAGAGGCATCAGGACGCGCGGGCGGCGGCGGATCTGTCGGCAGGAGTTGAGTGATGCCGGAAGCGCGGAGCGCCCTCGGCGCCGTCTCCGGCGGGACCAGGGCATCGGTGATACGCGAGGTGCCGGGCGCCGTCTCCCCGTTGTCGGGATGGGACGAGGCCGGGCCGGGAGGGCGCTGCGCCTCCGTGCTCATCCCGCCCCCTGTTCTTCGTCCACGGACACCGACGGTTCGCCTTCCGGGCAGGCCCGTTCGTCACCGCGTGTCGGTCACTCTACGGGCTGGAACGCACCCCGCGGCAACGTGACCGGGGGTCCGGGAGGATCTGCCCAGAACATCCCCCTACCCTGCGGTAATCCGGTCTGGCAAGCTCGGGCCATGACTCCCCGTGCAGCTGACCGGGCCCGCTACGACAGGGCCACTGCCCAGCTCGACGCACCGCTCGCCGTCGTCGATCTCGACGCGTTCGACGCCAACGCGGACGATCTGGTGCGCAGAGCGGGCGGCAAGCCGATCCGGGTGGCGAGCAAGTCCGTACGCTGCCGGGCGCTTCTGGAACGGGTGCTGGAGCGGGACGGGTTCGCCGGAATCATGTCCTTCACGCTGGCCGAGTCCCTGTGGCTGGCCAGGTCGGGCTTCGACGATGTGCTGCTCGCGTACCCGTCCGCGGACCGGGCCGGTTTCGCCGAGCTGGCCGCCGACCCGAAGCTCGCCGCCGCGGTGACCGTGATGGTCGACGATCCGGCTCAGCTGGAGCTGATCGACCGCGCCCGCGACGGCGGCACGGAAGAGGTCCGGATCTGTCTGGAGCTGGACACGTCCCTGAAACTGCTCGGCGGGCGGGTGCGGATCGGCGCGCTGCGCTCCCCGCTGCGCGAGGCGGCCCAACTGGCCGAGCTGGCCCGGACGATCGCGCGTCGCCCCGGCTTCCGGCTGGTGGGGCTGATGGCGTACGAGGGGCATGTCGCGGGTGTGGGCGACTCCCTCGCCGGGCGCCCGATACGCTCCCGCGCCATCCGGCTGATGCAGGGCGCGGCGCGTAAAGAGCTGGCGGCCCGGCGGGCGGCGGTGGTGCGTGCCGTACGGGCGGTGACGCCGGACCTGGAGTTCGTCAACGGCGGCGGCACCGGCAGTGTCCAGCACACGGCGGCCGAGGACGCGGTCACGGAGATCGCCGCCGGTTCCGGGCTGTATGTACCGCGGCTGTTCGACAACTACACGTCGTTCACCGGGCGTCCGGCCGCACTCTTCGCCCAGCCGGTGGTGCGCAGGCCGGGCGTGGGTGTGATCACGGTGCTCGGCGGCGGCTACCCGGCCTCCGGTGCGGCGGGCGCGGACCGGCTGCCGGTGCCGTATCTCCCGGAAGGGCTGCGCTACGACCCGCAGGAGGGGCCCGGCGAGGTGCAGACCCCGCTGCTCGGCGCACCCGCCGACGATCTGCTGATCGGCGACAAGGTGTGGTTCCGGCATGCCAAGGCCGGGGAGATGTGCGAGCGGTTCGACACGCTGCACTTGATCGAGGGCGACCGGGTGACCGGTACGGCGCCGACCTACCGGGGCGAGGGCCGCACGTTCCTCTGAGTACGGATTCCTCTGAGCACGGAGGCAGTCAGCCGGGTCCTAGCCCGGGCCGATGCTGCTGCCGACCCCGCCGCTCGTGGAGTCGCCGATCGGGCGGATGCTCGCGGCGATCTTGTCCATGTCGGTGAGCTTGGGCCCCTGCGGACCCGCGTCGAAGGCGAAGCGGACGACCACCAGTGCCTCGCTGCCCACGGTCGAGGGGAAGGCCAGCGACTGGACGTAGCCGCCGGGACCGGCTCCGGTGGTGACCCGCCAGCGCACGAGGTAGCCGGCGCGTCCGGCGACCGCGACGGACTGCGACTTGAGCACCGTGTGGGACTTGATGCCGCCGTGGATACGGTTGCCGACGGCGTCTTCCTCGTACGCGTCGTCCGCCGCCGTCACGATGTCCTTCCTGGCCAGCGCTTCCACGGAGGAATCGCCGGTCTGTGTCGCCGTGATGGACGACACCCGGCCGTGCCGACAGAGCGGCGAGCCGCCGGCGGGGCACTCGTACGTCTCGTCCGTCACCATCGTCGTGCCCTCGTCGAGGGAACTGTCGGACTTCTCCCAGCCGGCCGGGATGGGCATGGAGATGCCGTTGAGCTGGTCGGTCAGGAGAGCGGAGCCGTCCGTCGCCGGCGGGGTGGTGGCGGGAGTGTTCTTGGGGTCGGCCGTGGTGGGGACCGGTTCGCTGACGGTCGGCGCGGACTCGGGCTTCGCGGACCCGTCCTTGCCGAGCAGCACGGCACCGGTGGCGACCGCGGCGACGAGCACGACGCCCGCGGTGACGAGTGCGACGACACGGCTCTTGCCGCCACTACTGCCGCCGCGTGCGAGGGCCGACTGATGCATCGGTACGGTCTGCGGGCCGAAGCCCGGCACCGGGGCGGCCGGGACCTGCGCCTGGACCGGGCGTGTGTGCGCGGTCCAGGCGGTCCCGTCCCACCAGCGTTCGGTGCCGGGCGCGTTCGAGTCCGGGTACCAGCCAGCCGGTGTCGTCATGCTCATCCGGCCACCTTAGGGGGCCCGTTCAGGACGGGTACACCGAGTCCCGCTGGTCGGGAACGACGCTGCCGTCCGCCCTGCGTACGGGCGCGGATGTGCCGTCCCGCTCGGTGAATGCCGAGGTGGCGCAGGGGTATGGGGCGACCTGCCGCTTCTTCGGCTCTATGAACATCGGGTTGACGATCCAGCGGCCGTCACCGTTGTCGTAGGCGCGGCACATGACTTCCTCCTTGTTGCGGTTCAGGACCAGCCGGAGGCCGGTCGCGTCCCGCAGGAAGGAGATGTCGGTGTCGGAGTCACCCGCCGCGAACACCGGCCGGCGGTGGACGGGCTGGACCTTCTCGGCGGCCGCGCCTCGCACCCCGAAGATCTCCTTGTTGATCCAGCAGCGCTTCCCGTCGATGTACGTGATCATCGAGTCGTCGCCGTCCGCGACCGTCCCGCAGCCCTTGAGATGCGACGTGAGGCGGCCGTGCTCGGTGACGCTGCGGATGCCGAGCGAGTGGTCCGCTGCGATGCCGACTCCGCGCGCCCAGACGTCGACGACGGGCTCGGGCGAGGCCGAGGTGATCCAGACGTCGAAGCCGGCCTTCTGCAGAGTACGGATCAGATCGCGCTGCTGGTCGTAATAGCGCACCCAGCCGGTCGCCCTGCCCGAGCCGACCTGCTGCTCGGCGCCGATGGGCGCGGCCAGGTTCTCGGCGCGGGCAGCGGCGGCGAAGGTCTGGATCTGCCGGGTCGTCCAGCCGTTCATCAGCTGGGCGAGCCAGGCGTACTGCGGCTCGATCCGGCGGTGGTCGAAGCCGGCGAAGGCGGTCCCACCGCTCGTGGTGGTGCCCTCGGAGTAGACGGAGTTGATCTCGTCGGCGCAGCGTGTGTCGGTGCCCGTGGGGAGCGTCCGCACGCCGGTGGGACAGGCGGTCTTCAACGAGTCGGCGGCCTCGGCGGTCAGATGGCGACTGGTGGTGCGCCAGTCACCGCCCCTGGGCGGCCGGATCTTGCTGTTGCGCAGCATCCAGAACATGGTCGCGTCGCCGACATCGTTCTTGACGACGGTGTTGTCCCAGTCGAAGACGGCGACGGGCCTGTCCCTCTTCTTGCGGTGATCGCCGCAGCGTCCGTGGTCGTCGATCAGCTGCTGGAGCCGCGCCTTGTTCTCCCCGTACCAGCCCTGCGAGATCTCCAGCGTCGGGCAGCTCCGCGGCTTCGCCTGGGCGGGCTGGGCGGCGGCGAGACCGGTTCCGGCGATGGCGAGAGCTGCGGCTGCCGCGGGCCAGCGGTGCTTGTGGTTCATGAACATCCTCCTCGGTACGCAGAACAGCCGGGCGTCGTGCGACGCCCGGCTGTCGGGGTGGTTGCTGCGGAAAGAACTACAGAGGCGAAGAAGCGGATGACCTACAGAGGCGTGACGTACGCGCCCGAGATTCCGCCGTCGACCAGGAAGTCGGTGGCGTTGATGAACGAGGAGTCGTCGCTGGCGAGGAAGGCCACGGCGGCGGCGAGCTCGTCCGCCTCAGCGAACCGGCCGGCCGGGATGTGGACGAGCCGGCGCGCGGCGCGCTCCGGGTCCTTGGCGAACAGCTCCTGCAGGAGCGGGGTGTTGACCGGCCCCGGGCAGAGCGCGTTCACCCGGATCCCCTCACGGGCGAACTGCACGCCGAGTTCGCGCGACATGGCGAGCACGCCGCCCTTGGACGCGGTGTACGAGATCTGGGAGGTCGCCGCGCCCATGATCGCCACGAAGGACGCGGTGTTGATGATGGAGCCGCGGCCCTGGCGCTGCATATAGGGGATGGCGGCCTTGCAGCAGAGGTAGACGGAGGTGAGGTTGACGTCCTGGACGCGCTTCCAGGCCTCCAGTCCTGTGGTGAGGATGGAGTCGTCGTCGGGCGGCGAGATGCCCGCGTTGTTGAAGGCGATGTCGACGCTGCCGTAGGTGTCGTACGCCGTCTTGAACAGCGCCTCGACCTGCTCGGGGTTGGTCACGTCGACACGTACGAAGGTGCCGCCGACCTCGTCGGCCGCCGCCTTGCCCGCGGTCTCGTCGATGTCGCCGCAGACGACGTTCGCGCCCTCGGAGGCGAGGCGGCGCGCGGTGGCCAGGCCGATTCCGCTGCCGGCGCCGGTGATGACTGCGGTACGGCCCACGAGGCGGCGGCACACAGGGGTTTCGGTCATGGTGGTTCAGGCCTCCGTGCTGATGAAGACGTTCTTGGTTTCGGTGAAAGCGGTGAGGGCGTCCGGGCCCAGTTCGCGGCCGAGTCCGGACTGCTTGTAGCCGCCGAACGGGGTCCAGTAGCGGACGCTGCTGTGGGAGTTGACCGAGAGGTTGCCGGCGGCGACGGCACGCGAGACGCGGATCGCGCGGCCGACGTCGCGGGTCCAGATCGAGCCGGACAGGCCGTACTCGGTGGCGTTGGCGAGCCGGATCGCGTCGGCCTCGTCCTCGAAGGGGAGGACGACGGCGACCGGGCCGAAGACCTCCTCGCAGGCAGCCGGGGCGTCCGGTTCGAGGTCGGTGAGGACGGTCGGCGGGAACCAGAAGCCGGGGCCGTCGGGGGCGGTGCCGCGGATCCCCTTCAGCTCTTCGGGTACGTAACCACGCACCCGCTCCAGCTGCGCCTGCGAAATCAGCGGACCCATCTGGGTCTTCTCGTCGGACGGATCGCCGACGACGACGGACTCGATCCCGGGGGTGAGGAGTTC
Source organism: Streptomyces sp. NPDC002730 (assembly GCF_042888805.1). Taxonomy (NCBI): domain Bacteria; kingdom Bacillati; phylum Actinomycetota; class Actinomycetes; order Kitasatosporales; family Streptomycetaceae; genus Streptomyces; species Streptomyces sp. NPDC002730. The sequence goes on along the minus strand of NZ_JBIAQG010000023.1, from coordinate 66,303 downwards.
GAGGAAGCGGTCGTACACCGACCGCTGCACCAGCACACGGCTGCGTGCGCAGCAGTCCTGTCCTGAGTTGTCCAGGAACGACATGGGGGTTGCGGCGACCGCGGCCTCGAGGTCGGAGTCGGCGAAGACGATGTTGGGGCTCTTGCCGCCGAGTTCGAGTGTCAGGCGCTTCAGACGGTCGGCGCTCTTGGCCATGATCTGCTTGCCGACCCGGGTGGAGCCGGTGAACACGATCTTCGCGACGCCGGGGTGTTCGACCAGCGCGTTGCCCGTGACGTCGCCCGCGCCCGGGAGCACCTGGAAGAGATGCTCGGGAAGGCCTGCCTCCAGGGCGAGTTCGGCGAGCCGCAGCGCGGTCAGCGGCGTCGTCTCGGCCGGCTTGAGGAGTACGGCGTTTCCTGCGGCGAGGGCCGGGGCCGTACCCCAGGCGGCGATCGGCATGGGGAAGTTCCAGGGCGCGATCACGCCGATGACGCCGAGCGGTTCGAGGATCGTGATGTCGAGTCCGCCGGCCACCGGGATCTGGCGGCCGTTGAGCCGTTCCACTCCTCCGGCCGCGAAGTCGAGGAGATCGCGGACGTTGCCGGCCTCCCAGCGGGCGTTGCCGATCGTGTGACCGGCCTCGCGGACCTCCAACAGGGCCAGTTCTTCGAGGTGCTCGTCGACGACCGCGGCGAACCGGCGCAGCAGTCTGGCCCGGTCTGCGGGGGCCGCGGCCGCCCAACCCCGCTGCGCCTTCGCGGCCCGCGCGACGGCGGCGCCCACCTCGGCGGCCGTCGTCGCCGGGACGGTCTCGATGACCTGCCCGGTGGCGGGGTTGAGTACCTCGTGGTGCGTGACCTCGTGGTGCGTGTACGACAAAGCGTCCCTCACAGACGTTCGAAGGAGCGGCGGAGCTCCCAGTCGGTCACCGCGGCGTCGAACGCTTCCAGCTCGACCCGCGCCATGTTGCGGTAGTGCGCGACGACTTCGTCGCCGAAGGCCGCCTTGGCGATGGGGCTGTTCTCCCAGAGCTCGGCGGCTTCGCGCAGCGTGGTGGGGACCTGCGCGTATCCGGCGGTGTACGCGTTGCCCGTGCACTCCTCGGGCAGCTCCAGCTTCTGCTCGATTCCGTACAGACCGGCGGCGACCAGGCCCGCGACGGCCAGGTGCGGGTTGACGTCGCCGCCCGGCAGCCGGTTCTCGAAGCGCATCGAGCGGCCGTGGCCGACGACGCGGAGCGCGCAGGTGCGGTTGTCGTAGCCCCAGGCGACCGCGGTCGGCGCGAAGGAGCCGGGCTGGAAGCGCTTGTACGAGTTGATGTTGGGCGCGTACAGCAGCGAGAAGTCACGCAGCGCGGCCAGCTGCCCGGCCAGGAAGTGCCGCATGACCTGCGACATGCCGCCGGGTCCGTCGCCGGCCATGACGTTTGTGCCGTGTTCGTCCTGGAGCGAGAGGTGGATATGACAGGAGTTGCCCTCGCGCTCGTTGTACTTGGCCATGAAGGTGAGCGAGACACCTTCCTGGGAGGCGATCTCCTTCGCGCCGGTCTTGTAGACGGCGTGCTGGTCGCAGGTGACCACGGCCTCGTCGTACTTGAAGGCGATCTCGTGCTGGCCGGGGTTGCACTCGCCCTTGGCGGACTCGACGGTCAGGCCGGCCGAGGCCATCTCGTTGCGGATCCTGCGCAGCAGCGGTTCGATACGGCCGGTGCCGAGAACCGAGTAGTCGATGTTGTACTGGTTGGCCGGGATGAGGTCGCGGTAGTTGCGGTCCCAGGCCTCCTCGTACGTGTCCCTGAAGACGATGAACTCGAGCTCGGTGCCGACATGTGCGGTGAAGCCGTGCTCGGCGAGGCGGTCCAGCTGGCGGCGCAGCACCTGGCGGGGTGCGGCGACGACGGGTGAGCCGTCGTTCCAGGCGAGGTCGGCGACGAGCAGTGCCGTGCCCTCGTTCCAGGGGATGCGGCGCAGTGTGGTGAGGTCGGGGTGCATGGCGAAGTCGCCGTAGCCGCGCTCCCAGGAGGACATCTCGTATCCGTCGACGGTGTTCATCTCGGTGTCGACGGCGAGGAGGTAGTTGCAGCCCTCGGTGCCGTGTTCCAGGACCTCGTCGAGGAAGAAAGGTGCGGCGAACCGCTTGCCCTGGAGCCGCCCTTGCATATCGGGGAAGGCCAGGACGACTGTGTCGATCTCACCGCTCGCGACGAGGGCACGAAGCTCCTCGACCCCGAGCGGGGCTTTGCGGTCTGCCACGGGATACGCCTCCTTGGGTCAGCCGGAAGCCTTAAGGTATTACCGAAGACCATTGTCTGGGAAGAGGAAACGGCGACGTGGTGAAGACGAATGAACCGGCCGACCGGCTGACACCCGTACTGCGCCCCGTGCGTGCGGGCAACGGCTTCGAAGAAGCGCTGGAACAGATTCTTCAGCTGCTGCGGCTCGGCCTGGTCCCCGGCGGGGAGCGGCTGCCCGCGGAGCGCGAACTCTCGGAACGGATGGGGATCAGCCGGGTCACGCTGCGCGAGGTGCTGAAGGTCCTCACCGACCAGGGGCTGGTGGAGAGCCGGCGCGGCCGGTACGGCGGAACGTTCGTGCTGCAGCGCCCCGACAGTCACGGCGAGGACGAGCTGCGGCGGCGCGTGGCGGCGGTGGACGTCGAGGACACGCTGCGTTTCCGGGAGGTTCTCGAGGTGGGGGCGGCCGGTCTCTGCGCCGCGCACGGCCTGACCGAGGAGGGCGCGGACCGGCTGCGTACGGCACTGGCCGCGACGCACGACGCACCGCTCGCCGAGTACCGCAGGCAGGACACACTGCTGCATCTCACCCTCGCCGAGCTCTCCGGCTCCCCCACGCTGACCGCGCAGTACGCCGCGGTGCGGTCGACGCTGAACGAGCTGCTGGACTGCATTCCGCTGCTCGTACGGAACCTCGAGCACTCGCAGCATCAGCACACCGCACTGGTCGAGGCGGTGCTGGATGCGGATGCGGACGCGGCCCGCGAGGTGATGCGGGAGCACTGCGAGGGGACGGCGGCGCTGCTGCGCGGCTTCCTTCCCTGACCATCTCCTGCCCCTCCCTCCGACCCTTCGCGTCAACCGATCCGTAACCTCGGCTTTACGCGCGGGGCTTGCGCATCCGTGATGGCTAGCGCAAAGGTGTGCCCACAAACCTTTGACCTCTGCCAGGAGCGACTCATGGCCGAAGACACCACCACGCGCGCGCCATCACCGGCCGACGACGCCTACCTCAACCGCCGCACGCTGCGCAGGGGCAGCGCCGGCTGGCTTCTGCTCACCGGCCTCGGCGTCGCCTATGTCGTCTCCGGGGACTTCTCCGGCTGGAACATCGGCCTGTCCAAGGGCGGCTTCGGCGGACTCGCGATAGCCACGCTGCTGATGGGCGTGATGTACGCCTGCCTGGTCTTCGCGCTCGCCGAACTCTCCGCGATCCTGCCGACAGCGGGCGGCGGCTACGGCTTCGCCCGCCGCGCGCTCGGGACCTGGGGCGGGTTCCTGACCGGTACCGCGATCCTCATCGAGTACATCCTCGCGCCCGCCGCGATCTCCATCTTCATCGGCGACTACGTCGAATCGCTCGGTCTCTTCGGCCTGGAGTCCGGCTGGCCGGTCTATCTCGCCTGCTTCGCGATCTTCATCGGCATCCATCTGTGGGGTGTCGGCGAGGCGCTGCGCTTCAGCCTGGTGGTGACGGCGATCGCGGTCGCGGCACTGCTGATCTTCGCGGTCGGCGCGTTCACCGAGTTCAGCGCGAGCGGGCTCGACGACATCCCCGTGGACAAGGACGCGCTCGGCTCGGGCTCCTGGCTGCCGTTCGGGCTGCTGGGCATCTGGTCGGCGTTCCCGTTCGGCATGTGGTTCTTCCTCGGCGTCGAGGGCGTACCGCTGGCGGCGGAGGAGGCGAAGGACCCGGTGCGCTCCATGCCGCGGGCGCTCTCGATCTCCATGGGCATCCTGGTGCTGCTGGCCGTGCTGACCTTCTTCGCCTCGACCGGCGCACGCGGCTCGAACGCCATCCAGGAGGCCGGAAACCCGCTGGTGGTGGCGTTGCAGGGAGACGGCGACCCGACGGCACTGAGCCGCTTCGTCAACTACGCGGGCCTGGCGGGCCTGGTCGCGTCCTTCTTCTCCCTCATCTACGCGGGCTCGCGCCAGCTCTTCGCGCTCTCGCGGGCCGGCTATCTGCCGCGCTTCCTCTCGCTGACCAGCCGCCGGAAGTCGCCGTATCTCGGACTGCTGATCCCGGGAGCGATCGGCTTCGCGCTGGCGGCGGGGACGGGCAACGGGGCGCGGATGCTGAACATCGCGGTCTTCGGCGCGACGATCTCGTACGCGCTGATGGCTCTCTCGCACATTGTGCTGCGGCGCCGCGAGCCCGAACTCAACCGCCCGTACCGCACGCCCGGCGGCATCCTCACCTCGTCCGTGGCCTTCGTCCTTGCGCTGTCCGCGCTGGTGGCGACGTTCCTGGTGGACAAGGACGCGGCGTTCATCGCTCTGGGCGTCTACGCCGTCGCTCTCGCCTACTTCGCGATCTACAGTCGGCACCATCTGGTCGCGCGGGCGCCGGAGGAGGAGTTCGCGGCGCTGGCGGCGGCCGAGGCGGAACTCGAACGGGACTGAGCTGAACTCGAACGAGCGCAATTCGAACGAAGCTGAACGGAGTCACTGTGTCCAAGCCGCTGATCGGCGTCACGACCTATCTGGAACCGGCCAAATGGGGCGTGTGGGATATGCCCGCGGCGTTGCTGCCCGCCGGGTATCCGCGCCTCGTCCAGGCGGCAGGCGGCCTCGCCGCGCTGCTCCCACCGGACGATCCGGCCCTGGCCGAGTCGGTCGTATCGCGGCTGGACGGGCTCGTCATCGCGGGCGGTGCGGATGTCGAGCCCGTACGGTACGGGGCCGAGCCCGATTCCCGCACCGGCCCACCGGCGCGGGACCGGGACGCGTGGGAACTCGCCCTGATCCGGGCGGCGTTGGAGTCCGGCACACCGCTGCTGGGGATCTGCCGGGGCCTGCAGCTGCTGAACGTGGCGCTCGGCGGGACGCTGGTCCAGCACCTGGACGGGCATGTCGGGGGTGTGGGCGTCTTCGGCCGGCACACGGTGAAACCTGTGCCGGGGACGCGGTATGCGGAGATCGTGCCGGAGGAGTCGTCGGTCCCTACGTACCACCACCAGTCGGTGGACCGCCTGGCGGACGCGCTGGTGGCGAGCGCGTACGCGGAGGACGGCACGGTGGAGGCGGTGGAACTGCCGGGTGCGGGGTGGGCGCTGGGGGTGCAGTGGCATCCGGAGGCGGGCGAGGACGACCGAGTGATGTCGGCGCTGGTCGCGGCGGCGTCGGCAAATTGAGCCCCTCCGGCGATCGAGGGGCGGGGGTCCGGGGTAGAGCCCCGGACCCCCGCCCCTTCGGCGTTTGAGGCGCGGGGCCCGGAGCGAAGCCCCCGGAAACCAGCCCCGCCGGCGACTGAGACGCACGGCCCGGGGCAGAGCCCCGGTTACGGGAAGGGGCGGGGTGGGGGCTGTATCCGATCTGCGGATCCGCCGCGTGGGCCCGCCGCAGGCGATCGACGCGCGGGAATCCGGGTCAGCCCGACGTCGGACGTCTCCTCGTCAGCGTGAGCAGATCCCGCGCCGGGCCCGTCGGGCGATGCGACGTCGGCCAGACGGCACGCAGATCCCGGTGAAGGTCCACATCCTCCACCGGGACGGCCGTCAGGCGGCGGGCCGTCAGTTCCTCCGTGACCGCCAGTTCGCTCAGGACCGCCGGGCCCGCGCCGCTCACCGCCGCCGCCTTGACCGCCGTCGTCGACGCGAGCTCCAGAAGCGGGTCCGCGAGGCCCCCGTACTCGCTGAGCGCCGAGTCGAGGACCTGGCGGGTGCCCGAACCCCGTTCGCGGAGGATCAGCGGGGTTGCCGCCAGTTCCGCCAGGGGCAGCGGTGACCGGCGGCGGGCCCACGGGTGGCTCGGGGCGGCCAACACGACGAGCCGGTCGTGGCCGATGGGCGTCCCGTCCAGGCCCTCCGGCACGGACAGGCCCTCCACGAAGCCCAGATCCGCCTCGCCCGCGAGCAGGCTCCGGGCCACCATCGCCGAGTTTCCGGCCATCAGCGAGACCGCAGTGCCGGGGCGCTCGGCACGGAGCGCGATCAGCCAGCCCGGCAGCAGGTACTCCGCGATGGTCATCGAAGCCGCCACCCGCAGCCGCGAATCGCGCCGCCCCCGCAGCGCCTGCGCCCCCGCGTCGAACGCTTCCGCCGCCTCCACCACCCGCCGCGCCCAGTCCGTGACGAGCGCACCGGCGTCCGTGAGCCGGGAGCCGCGCGGCGACCGGTCGACCAGGGCCACGCCCAGCTGCCGTTCCATCGAGCGGATCCGGCTGCTCGCGGCCGGCTGGGTGATCCCGAGCTCGCGCGCCGCACGCCCCAGACTGCCGTGCCGGGCGACAGCGAGCAGGAGCTCCAGCGCGCCCAGATCCGGCACCCGGTGTGCGAGCGGCACCCGTCCGTCGTCCTCGTCACTCATAAATCCAGCTTATGGGGCCATAGAGGAGTGATCCCTGGTGGGGCCCCTCACCCCGCGTGACAGTGGAGACATGGTCACCGCCGTGCAGCCCAGCCCACGCACCGCCGTCGCACTCGCGGCCGTACGGCTGCCCTCGTTCCGCCACTTCGGCCCCAACTGGTACGCGACCGTCATGGGCACCGCCATCGTCGCGAACGCCGGCGTCGCCCTCCCCGTCGATGTCCCGGGGCTGCGGACGGCCTGCGCCGCGGTGTGGGTGCTCTCCGCCGTGCTGCTGGCCCTCGTCCTGACAGCGCGCGCCACGCACTGGATCCACCACCGCGACCAGGCCCGCGCCCACCTCGTCGACCCGGCGATCGCACCCTTCTACGGCTGCCTGTCCATGGCGCTGCTGGCCGTCGGCATCGGCACGTTGACCGTGGGCCAGGACTTCATCGGCGAGCGCGCGGCCGTGGCGGCCGCAGCCGTGCTCTTCGGTGTCGGCACCCTCGTCGGACTCTCCGCCGCCGCCGTCGTCCCGTACCTCATGGTCGTACGCCACCTGGTGACGCCCGGCACCGCCTCGCCCGTCTGGCTGCTCCCCGTCGTCTCTCCCATGGTCTCCGCATCGCTCGGTCCCCTGCTGGTGCCTCATCTGCCGGCCGGCCAGTGGCGGGAGGCGATGCTGCTCGGGAGCTATGCGATGTTCGGGATCAGTCTGCTGGCCACCCTCGTCATCCTGCCGATGGTCTTCGCCCGGCTCATGCACCACGGCCCGCTGCCGCTCGCGCTCACCCCCGCCCTCTTCCTGGTCCTCGGACCGCTCGGCCAGTCGACCACCGCCGTCAACAGGCTCGCGGAAGTGGCTCCGGCCGCGATCTCGGCTCCGTACGCCACCGGTCTCGGCACCTTCGCGGTGGTCTACGGCGTCCCGGTGATGGGTTTCGCCCTGATGTGGCTGGCGCTCGCGGGCGCGACGGTGGTGCGGGCCGCACGCGAAGGCATGCCGTTCACGATGACCTGGTGGGCCTTCACCTTCCCGGTCGGTACCTGTGTGACCGGCGCGGAGGCTCTGGCGGCCCACACCGGGCAGGCCCCGTTCGAGTGGCTCGCGGTCGGCCTGTTCGCCCTGCTCGTCACGGCGTGGGCCGTGACCGGGGTGCGTACCTTGCGCGGTCTGTTCAGCGGAGCGCTGCTCGCAGCACCTGTACAGCGGTGACAGCGCCGCTGATCCCTCCGTGCTGAGCAGAGTCCGGGCGGTGTCCAGCCGGCGACATCCGACGCACGGCCTCGCGCCCAGGCTGTCGGCGCATTGGCGTCCGTAGCGGATGCTGCCGCCATCCGTAACGGGTCAGTCACAATGCGCTTTCCTTGCGCTCCCGCATCTGCCACTGAACTAAGAACGTCGTGTGACCACGGAACCCAACACCCCAGTCGACACCGGGCCTGAAGGCAACCCGCCGCCCGCTGGCGCCCACTGTGGTGGGGAGGGGGATGCAATGCCCGGTAAGCCTGTGGCGTTCATGAGTTATGTCCGTTTCAATGACCAGCACGATGACGGCCTGCTCACCGCGTTCCGGGAACGGCTCGGTACCGAAGTCCGGGCGCAGACCGGCGAGGAGTTCGTGATCTTCCAGGATCGTAACGATGTCGCCTGGGGGCAGAACTGGCAGCAGCGCATCGATGAAGCGCTGGACGCAGTGACACTGTTGCTGGTCATCATCACGCCGAGCCTGTTCCGCAGCCCCGCCTGCCGGGCAGAGGTGGCACGGTTCCTGGAGCGGGAGCGTGACCTGGGCCGCCAGGACCTGATCCTGCCGGTGTATTACATCAGCGCCCGGGAGCTGGACGATCCCGGGCTGCGCGAAGCCGATGACATGGCCCGGATGCTGGCCTCACGGCAGCACGCCGACTGGCGGGAGCTGCGGTTTGAGCCGTTCACCTCACCGCTCGTGCGCAAGGCCATCGCGCACCTGGCGTCGCGGATGCGGGACACGTTCTGGCAGCCGCCCGCCACCGCCCCGATTCGCCCCGCCAGGCGTGCGGAGGCCAGTCGAGCCACGGCCGGGCCGATGGAACAGACGGGGGACACGGCCAGAGTCACGGCCAAGACCGAGCCGCCGACCCATGTGGTGGATCCCTATCAGCGGGGGGACTTCGTCACGGTCAGCGCTGCGATCAAGACCGCGAGACCCGGTGACCGGATCCTGGTCCGGCCGGGCCTGTACGAGGAGGGCCTCGTGGTCGACAAGCCGCTGGAAATCCTCGGCGACGGCCCGGTCGCCGACATCGAGATCCGCGCCCGCAACGCCGACGCGCTGATGTTCCAGGCCAGCATCGGCCGGGTCGCGAACCTGACACTGCGCCAGACGGGAGGTAAATGGTTCGGCGTGGACATCACCCAGGGGCGGCTGGAGCTGGAAGGCTGCGACATCAGCAGCCAGGGCCTCGCGTGCGTCGCCATCCGCGACGGCGCCGACCCGCGGCTGCGCCGCAACCAGATCCACGACGGTAAGCAGAGCGGCGTGTACGTCCAGGCCGGCGGCGCGGGCACGCTGGAGGACAACGACATCACCGGCAACGCTCTTTCGGGCGTGGAGATCACAACGGGCGGCAACCCCACGCTGCGCCGCAACCAGATCCACGACAACAAGCAGAACGGCGTGTACGTCCAGGACAGCGGCGTCGGCACGCTGGAGGACAACGACATCACCGGCAACGCTCTTTCGGGCGTGGAGATCACAACGGGCGGCAACCCGACCTTGCGCGCCAACCGGCTCAACGACAACAAAGGTGGCGGCGTGTTCGTCCAGGACAGCGGCATGGGCACGCTGGAGGACAACGACATCACCGGCAACGCCTATTCGGGTGTGACGATCAAAACGGGCAGCAACCCCACGCTGCACCGCAACCAGATCCACGACAACAAAGGTGGCGGCGTGCTCGTCCTGGACAGCGGCGTCGGCACGCTGGAGGACAACGACATCACCGGCAACGCTTTCGCGGGTGTGACGATCCAAACGGGCGGCGACCCCACGCTGCACCGCAACCAGATCCACGACAACAAGCAGAACGGCGTACTCGTCCTGGACAGCGGCATGGGCACGCTGGAGGACAACGACATCACCGGCAACGCCTATTCGGGTGTGACGATCAAAACGGGCGGCGACCCCACGCTGCACCACAACCAGATCCACGACAACAAGCAGAACGGCGTGTACGTCCTCGACAGCGGCATGGGCACGCTGGAGGACAACGACATCACCGGCAACGCTTTCGCGGGCGTGCAGATCACAACGGGCGGCAAACCGACCTTGCGTGCCAACCGGGTCAACGACAACGGATACGAGGCGGTATGGATTTACGAGGATGGCGGTGGCGTGATCGAGGGCAATGACCTGACGGGCAATACCAGAGGCGCGTGGGACATCGCAGAGGATTGCAAGGACAACGTGACCCGCGCCCGCAACAAGGAATGAAGGATCGTGCGGGCGTCGATTGCCAGGGTCCGGTTGGTCGCACCGGCCTCCTCGGAAGGTTTCCCCCATGTGCCCGATGCACCAAGTCGCCGGCCGTGCAACGCAGTTACATCTGCTGGGTTGCTCGTCGCAGCGCCGCGCCGAGCACCGCGGGCGCCTCGGCCAGTGAGGGCCCGTACCAGGTCAGATGGCGGCCGCCGACAAGCGCGGCGGGCAGCCCGGGAAAGGCCTCGGGTCCGTCGTCGGCCGCGAAGCGATACGGCTCGTCGGGCAGGACCACCAACTGGGCGCCGCGGTTCCGCAGTTCCTCCAACGGGATACGCGGATAGCGCTCGGCGTGCCCCGCGTACACATTCCTGACACCGAGCCGGGCCAGCAGATCACCGGCGAAGGTGTCGCGGCCGAGCACCATCCACGGTCGCCGCCAGATCGGCACGACCGCCCGCCACTCCCCCAACGACGCGACCGCGGCCCACGCCGCCTCCGCCTCGTCCAGCCAGCGCGGCCGCGCCATCCCGCACCCGGCCACCAGCACCCGCTGCAGCTCGCGGAACGCCTGCTCCAGATCGCGTACCTCGGTGACGAGGACCTCGAGGCCCGCCGCCCGCAGTGCGGCCAGATCGGGCTCCCGGTTCTCCTCCTCGTTCGCGATCACGAGATCCGGGCGGAGCCGGACGACGGCCGCCACGTCCGGGTTCTTGGTGCCCCCGATCCGTACGACATCGAGGTCCGGGGGATGGCTGCACCAGTCCGTGGCCCCGACCAGCAGCCCGGGTGCGCTGACGGCCACGGCCTCGGTCAGCGAAGGCACCAGCGAGACGACACGCACCGGGGCCGCCCTCAGCGCCGCTGGTCTGTGGACGCGTCGATGTGGTCGGAGACGGTGACGACCAGGATCCGGGTGTCGGGCGTGGTGGCGCGCCAGCGGTGCCGGACGCCGCCGGAGAGGAAGAGGGTGTCGCCGCGCGCGAGCCGGTAGGCGCGTCCTTCCGCCTCGACCTCCGCCGTACCTTCGGCGACGTACATCAGCTCGTCGTTGCGGTGCTGGAACTCGCGTCCCGCATCCTGCTCACCGGTGAATTCGAGGGCTTGCAGCTGATGCTGTCCGCGCACGAGGCGGCGGGTCGTGGCGGCAGGCGGAAGCCCGGCGTCGTCCGGGGCGCGTACGACATTGATGGTGCGGGCGGCGTCGGATGCGGCGATCAACCGGCCGGCCGTGGTCTCCAGCGCGTCGGCGACTCGCTGGAGCGAACGCATGCTGGGGCGGGCCCGCTCGTTCTCGATCTGGCTGAGGAAGGGCACGGAGAGACCGCTGCGCTCCGCCACGGCGGCCAGCGTGAGGTCAAGGGACCGGCGGCGCCTGCGGACGGCCGCGCCCACCCGAAGGGGTTCGGTCTCCTTCGGGTCCTTCGCGTCCTTCGCGTCCATCGCGTCCATCAGCCGGGCTCCCCTCCCTGGTCCTGTCTCACCTTACGCAGCTTCCGACCGCCGGTGCTCAGGGAGCAGGCCGGTACCGCGGCCGCCCCGGCCCGGAAAGCCCGAAGGGGTGGGCCCGCCAGAAGCGGGGCCCACCCCTTCGCGCAACGCTCAGCCGCTACTGCGGAGCCGTCGTGCTCGCGGCCTTGCCCGCCTCGGCGAACGGGGTCCACTTCTCGGCGAGGTCCGGGTTCTCCTTGAGCCAGGCGCGTACCGCGTCCTGCTCCTTGCCCTTGCCCGTCGTCTGGATCTTGGCTTCAAGGTCCGTGAGCTGCTTCTCGGTCATCTTGAAGTTCTTGAGCCACTTGCCGACCTGCGGGTTGTCGGCGCCGAAGCCCTTGCGGGCCAGGGTGTGCACGCCGTCGCCCTTGCCCCAGGAGCCCTTGGGGTCCTTGAGCTTCTTCAGGTCGTAGCTGCTGTACGCCCAGTGCGGCGACCACAGCGTGGTGACGACGGGTTCCTTCTTGTCGTACGCGCGCTTCAGCTCGGCGAGCATGCCGGGCGTCGAGCCGTCGACGACCTTGTACTCGCCCTCCAGGCCGTAGTCCTTCAGGACCTTGTCCTTGAGGATGCCCATCATTCCGGCGCTCGGCTCGATGCCGACGATCCGGCCCTTGAACTGACTCGACTTGCCCTTGAGGTCCTCGAGGGAGTCGATGCCCTTCATGTACGAGGGAACGGAGAGCTCCAGCGAGGTGGGGCCGTACCAGGGGCCCAGGTCCTCGAGCTTGTTCTGGTACTTCTTCCAGTACTGGGCGTGGGTGACCGGGAGCCAGGAGTCGGTCTGGAAGTCGACCTGACCGCCGGCCAGACCGGTGTAGAGCGCGCCGGCCTCCAGCTGCTTGGTCTCGACCTCGAAGCCGCGCTTCTCCAGCATCTCCTTCCAGAGGAAGGTGGAGGCGATGCCCTCGTCCCACGGGATGTATCCGATGGAGACCTTCTTGCCCTGGCCGACGTTGCCGGCCGAGGCGTCGGCGGACTTGGCTCCGCCGAACATGCCCATGCCGCCCGCGACGAGGGCGAGGACGACGACGCCCGCGACGGCGACGGCCGGCTGCGGACGGTAGTTCCAGATCTTCACCCCGCCGGTCAGCGACTTCGCCTTGGCGAGGGCGCGACGGCCGAGCGGTGAGACCTGCCGGCCCAGCGCGCCGGTCATCCGGTCGAGGTACATCGCCAGGATGACGATGGAGATGCCCGCTTCGAAGCCGAGGCCGATGTCCACATTGCCGATGGCGCGGTAGACCGCGCCGCCGAGACCACCGCCGCCGACCATGCCGGCGATGACGACCATGGACAGGCCCAGCATGATCACCTGGTTGATTCCGGCCATGATCGTGGGCAGGGCGAGCGGGAGCTGGACGCGGAGCAGGGTGTTGCGCGGCGTGGTACCGAAGGCCTCGGCGGCCTCGACGAGCTCCTCGTCGACCTGCCGGATGCCGAGTTCGGTCATCCGTACACCGGGCGGCAGGGCGAAGACGATGGTGGCGATGATGCCGGGGACCACGCCGACGCCGAAGAAGATGATGCCGGGGATCAGATAGACCATCGCCGGCATGGTCTGCATGAAGTCCAGGACCGGCCGGGTGACGGCGCTGACGGTCTTGGAGCGCGAGGCCCAGATACCGAGCGGTACGGCGATCACCAGGGTGACGATCGTGGCGACGAGCACCAGGGAGAGGGTCGACATCGCGTCGTCCCACAGCTCGATGGAGTCGATCAGCGCGAAGCCGGCGAAGGCCAGCACGCCGCCGAGCAGCCCGCGCAGCCACCAGGCGACGACGGCGAGGATGCCCGCGAAGAGCAGCGGCTGGGGCGCGGAGAGCGCCGCGTCGATGCCGTCGTACATACCGGTGACGACCGAGGTGATGGCGTCGAAGAGCCAGGAGAGATGGGACTGGAGCCAGTTGACACCGGCGTCGACCCAGTCGCCGAGATGGAGCCTAGGCACTGGCCACCTCCTTGGTCACGCCCTGCTGCGGGACCGCAGCCTGCCGCGATCCCGCGTCCTGCGGCGGAATCGCTGCCGGGGTCATCGGCTCGCCGAGGACCGCGAGCAGCCGGGCGCGCGGTACGACGCCGATCAGCTCCCCCTCGTCGTCGATGACGGCTACGGCGACGCCGCTGGTGGAGCAGGGGGTGAACAGCTCGATGATCGGCGTGTCGGCGGAGACGGTGGCGGGCGCCGCGGCGAGCACGTCCTTGGCGTTGCGCAGTTCCTTGCCGCTGTCCGTCTTCCTGCCGAACGACGTCTGCGGATCGGCCATGATCGCGCCGGCGGTCAGCACCCGCGAGCGGTCGACGTCCTGGGTGAAGGAGGCGACATAGTCGTTGGCCGGGGTGACCAGGATGTCCTCGGCGGTGCCGAGCTGGACGATCCTGCCGTCCCGCATCACCGCGATCCGGTCGCCGAGGCGCATGGCCTCGTTGAGGTCGTGGGTGATGAAGACGATGGTCTTCTTGAGCCGTTTCTGCAGCTCGAGCAGCTGGTCCTGCATATCGCGGCGGATCAGCGGGTCGAGCGCGCTGAAGGACTCGTCCATCAGCAGCAGATCGGCGTCGGTGGCGAGCGCGCGGGCCAGGCCGACGCGCTGCTGCATACCGCCGGAGAGCTCGTCGGGCCAGGAGTTCTCCCAGCCGGCGAGGCCGGCCAGCTCCAGGGCCTCGGCGGCGCGCTTGTCGCGCTCGGCACGCGGGACACCCTGCACCTCGAGGCCGTAGCCGGCGTTCTCCAGCACGCTGCGGTGCGGGAAGAGCGCGAAGTGCTGGAACACCATGCTGATCTTGGTCGAGCGTACGGAGCGCAGCTCGCGGCGGCTCAGGGCGGTCAGGTCCTGACCGTCGAAGAGCACGCGTCCGGCGGTGGGCTCGAGCAGTCCGTTCAGCATGCGCAGCAGCGTGGACTTACCGGACCCGGACAGACCCATGACGACGAATATCTGCCCCGGCTCGACGGCGAACGATGCGTCGATCACCGCTGCGGTCGTTCCGTCGGCGCGCAGCTCGTCGCGGTCACTGCCGCTCTCGAGCTTGCGCACCGCTTCGTCGGGTCGTCTGCCGAACACCTTGTACAAGTGCTCGGCTTGCAGCCTGGACACATACACCTCACGCGTTGAACCGAAAACGGCTCGCCAACCCCCGCAGGCGAGCCGTGGAGCAGGACGGGTTCCGCCCGCTTGCCCGTGGCATGTGCCGGCCGTCTTGATCCAAAGCCGTGCCGCGGGGTCCGCTCCGGGTCCGCGCCTGCCCGCGCCATTTCGGGCCAAACCCAACAGTGACCCACCTCACGAGGGCGGTGCGAGGGGGCCGCTGTGGGTGGAGAGCGGGTGGCTGTCAGTGGGGTGCGGCATCATCAAGGTTGTGACGCGACGCCTGATGCTCCTCGACACCGCTTCCCTGTACTTCCGGGCCTATTTCGGGGTCCCCGACTCGGTACGGGCCCCCGACGGCACTCCGGTCAACGCCGTGCGCGGACTGCTCGACTTCATCGCCCGGCTGGTCCAGGACCACCGCCCCGACGACCTCGTGGCCTGCTGGGACAACGACTGGCGGCCGCACTGGCGGGTCGAGCTGATCCCTTCGTACAAGGCACACCGCGTCGCCGTCGAGACGGAGACGGGGCCGGACGAGGAAGAGACCCCGGACACCCTCGCGCCCCAGGTTCCGGTGATCGTGGACGTGCTCGACGCCCTCGGCATCGCCCGTGTCGGCGTTGACGGGTACGAGGCGGACGACATCATCGGCACGCTCACGGGGCGCGCCACCGGGCCCGTCGACATCGTCACCGGCGACCGCGACCTCTTCCAGCTGGTCGACGACGCCCGCGGCCGGCGCGTGCTGTATCCGCTGAAGGGCGTCGGGACACTGCAGGTCACGGACGAGGCGTGGCTGCGCGAGAAGTACGGCGTCGACGGACCGGGCTATGTCGATCTGGCGCTGCTGCGCGGCGACCCGAGCGACGGGCTGCCGGGTGTGCCCGGGATCGGCGAGAAGACCGCGGCCAAGCTGCTGGACTCGTTCGGCGACCTGGCCGGGATCATGGCCGCCGTCGACGATCCGCTCGCCAAGCTGACACCGTCGCAGCGCAAGCGGCTCGACGAGGCGCGGGACTATGTCGCGGTCGCGCCCAAGGTCGTACGGGTGGCCTCGGACGTATCACTGCCCGACTTCGACCCCGCGCTGCCCTCCGAGCCGCGGGATCCGGCGTCGCTCGACGAGCTCGCGGCCCAGTGGGGGCTCGGTGGCGCGCTCAAGCGTCTGCTGTCCACACTCCAGGGCTGAGATGTTAGCTTAGGCAAGCCTAAGCACTGCACGAGTTCAGGGGAGACTGACGTGGCGGAACGACCGGCCCGCAAGGCAAGGAAGGCCCACGAGGCGCAGGTGGTGCGCGTGGAGCGGATCACGCCTCACATGGTGCGCGTCGTGCTGGGCGGTGAGGGCCTTGCCGGGTTCGCCATCGACGAGTTCACCGACCACTACATCAAGCTGCTGTTCGCGCCCGAGGGCGTGACATATCCGGAGCCGTTCGACATCGACCGGATCCGTGAGGAGTTCCCGCGCGAGCAGTGGCCCGCCAACCGCACATACACGGTACGGAGCTGGGACCCGGCCCGGCGTGAGCTGACGGTCGATTTCGTGGTTCACGGCGATGAAGGCCTGGCCGGGCCGTGGGCGGCCCGGGCGCGGGTGGGCGAGACGGTGCGCTTCCTGGGGCCCGGCGGCGGCTATGCCCCGGCTGCGACGGCGGACTGGCATCTGCTGGTGGGCGACGAGAGCGCGCTGCCCGCGATCGCCGCGTCGCTGGAGGCGCTGCCGTCGGGCGCTCGTGTCCATGCCTTCGTCGAGATCGACGGCCCCGAGGACGAGCAGAAGGTCGACACGCCCGAGGGAGTCGAGATCAACTGGCTGCACCGCGGGGCCCGGCCGGCCGGTGAGGCACTGGTCGCGGCGGTCACCGCGCTGGAGTTCCCGGCGGGCGACGTCTGCGCGTTCGTGCACGGCGAGGCGGCGTTCGTGCGGGAGCTGCGGCGCCATCTGCGGCTGGACCGGCAGATTCCGCGCGAGCATCTGTCGATCTCGGGGTACTGGCGACTGGGCCAGAACGACGAGGCGTGGCGCGCGGTGAAGCGCGAATGGAACGATCAGGTGGAGCGGGAACAGGAACAGGAGAAGGCGGCCTGACGCAGGCGTCTCCTGGCCCTCGGCTGCGGTTGCGGCCGGGGGCGTTTTCGTTCCTGGGGCAGGGGGCTCGGCCGGGACCTGACCGGCGCGCGGCCGAGCGATGCCGTTCTCTGCGTAGCGGGCAGAGCCGTCAGCCGTTCTCTACGTGACGGGCAGAGGCAGTCGGCCGCACGAAGGGGGAACGGCATCGGACACCGACCCCTCGCCCCCCTCAGCCCGACCCCTCGCCCCTTCAGTCCGACCCCCTCGTCCCTTCAGTCCGGCGGTCTGTCGTCCCCGTACCTGCGCGCCGAGACGTCCACGTGGGCAAGTCGGCGCAGTGCGACCAGCACCGCGTCACCCAGCACCGTGCCGATCACCACGCTCTCCACCAGGTCGTCAAGGCCCGCCCGGCGTCCGACATACGCGATGTCCGCCCGCGCCACCTGTTCCGCGGCGGACGCGTAGTCGTCCAGCACTTCGATGAAGGCTCCGTGCCCCACACGGTCCATCGCGGCCAGCGCGGTCGCGAGCGCCTCGACGGCCGGGGTGTCGTCGTCCACCCGCCAGCCACGCCGTGCGATCAGTTCCCGGACCTCGTCCCGCGCCCCTTCCAGCTCCGCGTCCGGCTCACCTTCGGCGTACCGCGGGACGATGGGGTCCGTGGCCGCGCCCAGCACCTTGTGCACGGATCGGCCGGGGTCGTCGACCGCCGCGAGGACCTCCGCGATCGCCGCCACCTTCAGCCCGCCCACATCGAGCAGCGCGCGGATCAGCCGCAGCCTGCGCTCGTGCGCGTCGTCATAGCTCGCCTGGTTCGGGCTCGTCAGCTGCCCGGCGGGGAGCAGGCCTTCCCGGACGTAGTACTTGATCGTCGGCACCGGGACCCCGGTTCTGCGACTCAGCTCTCCGATGCGCACCGCGTGTTCACCTCTTCGCTCTTGCCAGCCACAGCACTCATCATAGATAGTTCCACTATCGGATAGCGGATAGTTCCGCTATCCATTCGAGGAATCCGACGGAGGGGATACCTATGTCTTCATGGCGTTCTTGGCACCGGCCGCTCATGGTCTTCGCCGCCTCGATGGCGGTCGTATTCGCCGTGTCCGGCGTGGGCATGGTCGTCGACAACCGGGTTTTGGTGGGCTCGCCGATCTGGTTCAAGCCCCTCAAGTTCTCGGCCTCACTGATGATCTACGCGCTGACGCTGGCCTGGATGCTCTCGCTGGCCGGCCGCGGCCGCCGGCTGGGCTGGTGGGCCGGCACCGTCGTCGCGCTGACCGGCGCGATCGAGATGGTGATCATCACCGGGCAGGTGATCCGCGGAAAGCGCAGTCACTTCAACTTCGAAACCGCCTTCGACGGGATGCTGTTCAACATCATGGGGGCGACCATCGTCACCCTCTGGATCAGCTCTCTGATCATCGTCATCCTGTTGTTCCGCTCGCCGATGGCCGACCGCGCCGCCGCCTGGGCGATGCGGCTCGGCGCGGCCATCGCACTGGTGGGCGCCGCCCTCGGAAACCTGATGACACGGGCGACGCCGGAGCAGGAGGCGGCCGGTGGCCGCAGCGTCTCCCAGGTGGTCGGCGCCCACAGCGTCGGCGTACCCGAAGGCGGTCCCGCCATGCCGCTCACCGGCTGGTCGACCACCGGCGGCGATCTTCGCATCCCGCACTTCGTCGGTATGCACGCCCTTCAACTGATCCCGCTCTTCCTGCTCGCGCTCATCGTCCTGGCTCCGCGCTTCGCCCGGCTGCGGGACGAACGCGTACGGCTGCGGCTCGTGCTGGTCGCCTCGGGCACGTACGCCGCCGTGCTCGCTCTCGTTACCTGGCAGGCGCTGCGCGGCCAGCCGCTGATCCACCCGGACGGTGCGACGCTCGGCGCCGCGGCTCTGATCCTCGTCGCCGCCGCAGCCGGAGCGCTCGTATCGCTCCTGAGTACAACTCCCGCACCAACTCCCGCACAGGGCACCGCAGATGACACCGAGAAGGAGCTTGTGGCATGACCGGAGCGCTCTTTGAAATCACCTTCTGGCTGGCCGCCCCGTTCTGGCTGCTGATGATCTTCGCGCCCGCCTGGCGGCCGACCGCGCGGCTGGCCGCTTCGCCCTGGACCATCTCGGGTGTCCTCGTCATCTATGTCGTCATGGCGGTACCGGTCTTCCCGGAGCTCTGGACCGCGGTGAGCAGCCCGGACATCGACACATTCCGCGAGCTGGCGGTACGGGCCAACGGCGCCGGCGCCCTCTGGGCACAGGTCATCGCCTGGGATCTGCTCATCGGCCAGTGGATGTTCCTCGAGGCGCGGCGGCTGGGTATCCATCCCCTGGTGATGGGCCCGCTGCTGGTGCTGACCATCCTGCTGTCGCCGTTCGCCCTGCCCGTCTTCCTGGTGCTGCGCACGGTGAAGGCCCGGTCCGCGACCGGAGTCACGGACCGGGCCGTACACCCGCTCTCGTACTAGAAAGCTCAACGGTCTTCTGGTCAGGAAGCGGTTCGGCGTGCCGCACCCGAACCAATCCGCCTGGAATCAGCTTCGAACCCTGTACCAATCCACCTGGCCATCGGCTCCGAATGCCTGATGAAATCTGTCCGTCCACTCATCCACACCGTGGAGGAAAGTGCGCGTGAAAGAAGCCGTACACATCGGCGGCCCGACCTCGGCGGGTCCCGATCTGCAGCAACTGCTCGGCCTGGTGGCCAGAGGCGACCAGGAGGCCTTCTCCCGGGTCTACGACAGTGTCTGCGGACCTGTCCTCGGGCTGGTGCGCGCCGTGCTGCGCGACCCCGCCCAGTCGGAGGAGGTGACCCAGGAGGTGCTGATCGAGGTCTGGCGTACGGCAGCCCGCTTCCAGCCGTCCCGCGGATCGGCGATGACCTGGATTCTCACGCTCGCGCACCGGCGAGCCGTGGACCGGGTCCGGTCGGCACAGTCCGCGAGCGACCGCGAGCGGCGAGCGGCGCTGCTCGAACGGACGCCGGCCTATGACGACGTCACCGAGCAGGTCGAGGCCCGCCTGGAACGTGAGCAGGTACGGCGGTGTCTGCGCAGCCTGACCGAGCTGCAGCGGCAGTCGGTGACGCTCGCGTACTACCGGGGGCTGGCCTACCGGGAAGTGGCCGAACTGCTTTCCGTGCCGCTCGGCACGGTCAAGACACGACTGCGCGACGGGCTCATCCGGCTGCGCGACTGCCTGGGGGTGAGCGCATGACCATCGCTGATCTGCACACGCTGACCGGCGCCTATGTGCTGCACGCGCTGGCGCCCGACGAGCGTGCCGAGTTCGAGCAGCATCTGGAGGTGTGTCCGGCCTGCGCGCAGGAAGTACGCGAACTGGCCGCCACCGTCGGAAAGTTGGGGCTCGCTGTGGCCGTGACGCCGCCGCCCGCGCTCAAGCAGCGGGTGATGCGGCAGGTCTCCGGGGAGCGCCAGGTTCCGCCGCGGGTCTCACGCCGGGCACGCCCCGGCGGGAGCCGCGGCCGGACTCTGTCGCGCTTCGCGCTGGCGGCCTGCCTCGCCGCTGCCGCCGCCTTCGGCGGGGTGGCCGTCTGGCAGCACCAGGAGGCGCAGGACGCACGCGACCTGGCGCAGCGCTCTCAGCAGCAGGCCGAGGAGCTGGCCTCGGTGCTCGCCGCCCCGGACGCGAGGGTCAGCGCCGTGAAACTCAAGGACGGGGCGACCGGCACAGTGGTCGTCTCACGCGACAGGAACAAGGCGGCCTTCCTCGCCTCCGACCTGCCGAAGCCGCCGCAGGGCAAGGTCTACCAACTCTGGTTCAGCGACAGCGGAAAGATGCGTTCGGCGGGGCTGATGGACTCCGCAACCACCACCAACGCCGTCCTGATGGACGGACCGGTGAACACCGCCTCGGGCATGGGCATCACCCTCGAACCGGCGGGCGGCTCCCCCCAGCCGACCTCCGCCCCCCTTGCCCTGACGAGCTTCCCCGCCTGAGGAAGGACGGCGCATGAGAGTTGCGGTCATGCTCTTCACCTCCGATCTACGGCTGCACGACCAGCCGGCGCTGCGTGCGGCACTGCGCGGCGCCGACGCGGTCGTACCGCTGTTCGTGCTGGATCCGGGCATCCGGAAAGCGGGCTTCGACGCACCCAACCGCCGCGCCTTCCTCGCCGACTGCCTGGCCTCGCTCGATGCCGGGCTGCATGAACGCGGCGGTCGGCTGGTGATCCGTACCGGCCATGTCGCCGAGCAGGTCTGCCGGGTCGTCGCCGAGACCGGGGCCCGCGCTGTGCATGTCGCCGCCGGGGTCAGCGCCTACGCCGTACGCAGGGAGGAGCAGCTGCGCAGTGCGCTGGCGGCGGTGCGCTGTGCCCTGCACGTCCATGACGCGGTGGTCACCGCGCTGCCGCCGGGACAGGTCACGCCTGCCGACCGCGACCATTTCGCGGTGTTCTCGGCGTACTTCCGCAGGTGGGAGGCGGCCGGGCTGCGCGAGACCATGGCGGCGCCGCGGTCGGTGCCGGTCCCCGAGCTCGCCGGCCATCCGCTGCCGCGCCGCACCGCGGTGACCGGCGTGTCACCCGGCCTCGCCAAGGGCGGGGAGCCGGCGGGCCGACGGCGGCTGAGCGCCTGGCTCGCCGACACAGACGCGGGCATCGCGGCGTACGCGGAGCGGCACGACGATCTGCCGGGCGATGCCACCTCCCGGCTCTCGCCGCATCTGCACTTCGGCACGCTCTCCGCCACCGAACTCGTCCACCGGGCGCGGCGCAAGGGCGGTCCTGGCGCGGACGCCTTCGTACGGCAGCTCGCCTGGCGGGACTTCCACCACCAGGTCCTGGCGGCCCGGCCCGGGGCGGCCCACGCCGACTACCGTGCGCGCGGCGACCACTGGCGCAGTGACGAGAAGGCGATCGCCGCCTGGAAGGCGGGCCGCACCGGCTGCCCGATCGTGGACGCGGCGATGCGTCAGCTGCTGCACGAGGGCTGGATGCACAACCGCGGGCGGCTGCTGACGGCGAGCTACTTCACCAAGACTCTGTACATGGACTGGCGCATCGGCGCCCGCCACTTCCTGGATCTGCTGGTGGACGGGGACATCGCCAACAACCAGCTCAACTGGCAGTGGGTGGCGGGCACCGGGACCGACACCCGCCCCAACCGTGTCCTCAATCCGCTCGCTCAGGCGAAGCGCTTCGACCCGCAGGGCGACTACGTACGCCGCTGGGTCCCTGAGCTCGCACAGCTGGCCGGGCCCGCCGTGCACCAGCCGTGGAATCTCGACGGGCTGGAACGGGCCAGGCTCGACTATCCCGATCCGCTGGTGGAACCGGAGGAAGGGCGGGCGCGGTTCGAGCGGGCCCGCGGCCTGCACTGATCGAAGATCTCCCGGGCGCCGGGCACCCGGGGCGGGGTGGCCATCACGCCATCTCCTCCTTCGTCAGCAGCAGTTGCTGCACATCCAGCCGGCCGGAGCGGAAGCCCGCTTCGGAGTAGGCGAGATAGAAGGTCCACATCCGGCGGAAGGTCTCGTCGAAACCGAGGGCGCCGACCGCGGCGGCTCGGTGGGCGAAGCGTTCGCGCCACAGCCGCAGCGTCTCGGCGTAGTGCGGGCCGAAGCCGTACCGCTCGGCCACCCGCAGTCCGGTGCAGCCGGTGACGACCTGCTCGATCGCCTCGGTCGAGGGCAGCAGCCCGCGCGGGAAGATGTACTTCTGGATCCAGCTGTAGTTGGTTCGGGAGGCCGGCAACCTCTCCTGCGGCGTGGTGATCGACTGAAGCGCGATCCGCCCGCCCGGCGCGAGCAGCCGGTCCAGCATCCTGAAGTACTCCGGCCAGAGCTCCTCGCCGACGGCCTCGATCGTCTCCACGCTGACGATCGCGTCGTAGCGGCCGAGCACCTTGCGGTAGTCGCGCAGCAGGACGGTCACCCGGTCCGCCAGTCCCGCCTCGTGGACGCGTCGCCGCGCAAGCGCATGCTGCTCGCCCGAGAGGGTCACGGTCAGCACGCGGGCGCCGCGCTGTGCCGCACGGATCGCCAACTCACCCCAGCCTGTGCCGATTTCGAGCAGCTGAGTTCCGGATCCGACCTGCGCCAGGTCGAGCAGCCGGTCGATCTTGCGGTGCTGGGCGGCGGGCAGCAGATTCTGTTCGGCGGGGAAACCGCGGAAGAGGGCGGAGGAGTACGACAGGGTCTCGTCGAGGAAGAGCGCGAAGAGCTCGTTCGGCAGGTCGTAGTGGTGGCCGATGCCGGCGCGGGGGCCGTCGGACGTGTTGCGGTGCCCGGCCGGCCGCGTGGGCCCCCAGGCTCCGCGCAGCCGGCGGAGCGGCTCGGGGACGAGGGTCGCGGGGTGCTCGGCGAGTACGGCCAGTACGCCCACGAGGTCACGGGCCTCCCATTCGCCCGCCATGTACGACTCGCCGAAGCCGATGAGTCCGCTCGCGCCGAGACGGCGGAAGAAGGCCTGCGGATTGTGCACCTCCATGAGGGGCCCGCCCAGGCCGATCGGCTCGCCGCCCGCGAGGCGGACCCGTAGCGGCAGCCTGCCGAGCGCGCGCAGGACGAGCCGTTCGGCGGCGGCGGTCCGCAGCCGGGAGGTCCGGGGCAGCCGGGCCACGTCGGGCCAGCTCCGCGCGTCGACGGACGCGGCTCTCGATGGTGCCGGGGACACGGTCACGCTCACTTCACACCCTCCTGGGGGCACATGGCGGGAACGAGGTTGTACGGGCGGTCCGCGCCGATGGAGGCGGATGCCGTGGAACGGGATACCGGCGGATACGGCCGGGGTGGAGAGGGGTTGCCCAGGGCCGCACGGAGCAGGGGGGTGTGCGTATGCCCGCCGAGCCGGTCGTCCGCCTCGTACAGCGACACCTTGTGCGAGCGCTGCAGCACGTACGCGGCGCTCAGCCCTGCGACTCCACCGCCGACCACGGCCGTACGCCGCCGTTCCGCTGTCATTCCCGCTCCCCTCCCGGCCGGCTCCGGCACCGCCGTCCACCGTTCATTCGGCGCGGTGGGGGCGTTGGATTGGTCGACGGGGAGATCTTTCGGCGGACGGCGCACAAGGAGTACGGGCGTGAGGAGTTGGGCCCCGCGCGGACATGGACGTGTGACACCGGTGAAACAGCCCGTCCCTAATTTCTGTCACCCGACCGGAATCAACAACCGGAATCAGCGACAGGGGCTGCCATGACCGCCACCGCACCCACCGACGTACGGCCCGATCCCCCGGAGAACGACCGCGGCGGCGACACGGCCGCGCTGGCCGGCTTCGGCTACCGGCAGGAGCTGCACCGCAGCATGGGGCGGTACGCCTCCTTCGCCGCCGGGTTCTCCTTCATCTCCGTCCTCACCACGGTCTTCCAGTTCTTCGCGTTCGGCTTCTCCTTCGGTGGCGCGGCCTTCTTCTGGACCTGGCCTGCCGTGCTGGCCGGGCAGTTGCTGGTCGCGGCCTGCTTCGCCGAACTCGCCGCCCGCTACCCGCTGTCGGGCGCGATCTACCAGTGGTCGACGCGGCTCAGCACACCGTCCTTCGGCTGGTTCGCGGGCTGGATCATGGTGATCGGCCAGATCGTGGTGGTCGCCGCGGCAGCCCTGGCACTCCAGGTCGTACTCCCCGCGATCTGGTCGGGCTTCCAGCTGTTCGGCGGCGACCCGTCGCCCGTGACGCCGTCGGGCGCCGCGAACGCCGCGCTGCTCGCGGTCGTACTCCTCGCCCTGACCACCGCCGTCAACCTCCTCGACAACCGCGTCATGTCCGCCGTCAACCGCATCGGTGTGACCGCGGAGATCATCGGCGCGGTGCTGATCGTGGTGCTGCTCCTGACCCACTCCGAGCGTGGCGCGGGCGTCACCCTGCACACCGGCGGCCAGGGCGGAGCGATCGGCGCGCTGCTCGTCGGCTCCTTCACGGCGGCGTACGTCCTCATCGGTTTCGACAGCGCCGGCGAACTCAGCGAGGAGACCCGCAGCCCTCGCCGTACCGCCCCGCGCACGATCCTTCTCGCACTGGTCTCGGCCGGTGTCCTCGGCGGACTGCTACTGCTCGGCGGGGTGCTGGCCGCGCCGAGTCTGACCGACGGGCGGCTCGCGACCGAGGGTCTGTCGTACGTCCTCACGAGCAGCCTCGGCAACGGCGTCGGCAAGGCGCTGCTCATCGATGTGGTGATCGCCATCGCGGTGGCCACGCTGGCCATCCAGACGGCGGGCGCCCGGATGCTCTTCTCGATGGCGCGCGACGGCGTGCTGCCCTTCTCGGCCCGCCTCGCGAAAGTCTCCCCGCGCACCGGAATGCCGGCCGGCCCCGCGCTGGCCGTCGGCGCAGCGGCCGCGGCGCTGGGCCTGCTCAACCTCGCTTCGCCGGAGGCCTTCCTCGCCATCGGCACGACTTGCATCGCCATGCTGTATCTGGCCTACGCGATGGTGACGGGCCCGATGCTGGTACGCAGGCTGCGCGGCGAATGGGCCCGCGGCCCCGGCGCCGACGAGGTGGACGAGTCGGGCCGCCCACTGTTCTCGCTCGGCCGCTGGGGCCTGCCGGTCAACATCGTGGCTCTGGCGTACGGCCTGTTCATGACGGTGAACCTGGCCTGGCCGCGGGCGGCGGTGTACGACCCGTCGGGCGGGCACTGGTACTTCCAGTGGTTCACGGTGCTGTTCCTGCTGGGCACGGTGGGACTCGGAGCGATTGCGCGCGCGTGGCGGTCGCGCAAGGCGATCCCGGCGCCGGAGGCCGGGCAGACGCCGGAGGCCGGGCCCGCTGGAGGGCTGCCGGAAGGCGCACTGTAGCCGCCGCCGTGGCCGCGCTGGGCCGCCCCGTCCCGTGCCTCAGGCTGTGCCGGTCCTGATCCGCTTCCTGCGCGGAAAATCGGCGTCGTCCTCGGCCAGCGGAAGCGGCCGGTGCCCCTCCGTGTGGTCGTTGACCCAGCCGCACACTCCGCATGCGTAGCGCCCGTCGAGACCGGATACGCGGGTACCGCACTGCCTGCACTCGGTCTCGGTGATCTCCGGGGCGATGAGAGCCTCGGGATCGGGTAGCGGCTCGAAGTCCGGCAGCCAGTTGTTCATGACCGGAGGTTACCGCTGCGGCGCGGGTGCGGATGCGGCGTGCGGCCCGCTGCTGAGCCTCTCTACGCTGGCGGAATGAACCGCGTGGACCGCGTCAACCGCATGGACCGAGTGATCGGCACAGTCGTAGGCTCGGCGGTCGGCGACGCGCTGGGTGCCCCCTTCGAGTTCCGTGAGCCGGGCGTCTACACCACGCAATTCCCGGACGGCGTGGGCGAGATGTGCGGGGGCGGCGGCTGGGACCCCGGCGAAGCGACGGACGACACACAGATGGCGGTGCTGGTCGGCGAATCGCTGCTGGAACGGAACGGACTGGATCTGCCGGACATCTTCGGCCGCTTCCAGCGCTGGGCGGCGGACGAGCCGAAGGACATCGGCCTCCAGACCGAGGACGTGCTGACGAACGGCTCGCCGTGGGACCTCGCGGCACCGCTGCACTTCCGGATCACGGGCCGGGCGGCCGGGAACGGCTCCGTGATGCGGGCCTCGACATCGGCGGTGTACTTCGCGGGCGCAGGACGCGAGGCCACGATGGCGGCCGCCCGCCGGATCGCGGCGCTGACCCACGGTGACCGCGCGGCCTGGGAGGGCACGGCGATCCTCCACGAACTGGTCCGAGCGGCCCTGGACGGCGCGGATCCGCTCACCGCCGTGCCGCCGACGCTGCAGCTGGTCGACGCGGACCACCGCGCCGGATGGGCGAAGGTACTCGCGGCTGACTGGCACCCGGACGAGGCGACGGAGTTCAACGGCGCGGTATGGCCGTGCCTGGGCTCGGCGCTCTGGGCACTGCGTACAACGGCGTCGTACGAGGAGTCCGTGGCGGCGGCGATCGACCTGGGCGGCGACACGGACACGGTGGCGGCGGTGACGGGCATGCTGGCGGGGGCGGTGTACGGGATCGGGGCCATCCCGACGAGATGGCTGGAGCCGCTGCACGTACCGCTGCCGGGGTACGGGGGCCGGGTGCTGCGACTGGCTGAACTGACGTGGCTGGCCGAGGCGTTGGAGCCGTGACGGCCACCAGAGGGCCGGGCCTGTGCGGGGCGGCCGATGAGTCTCCGACGGCGCGAGGCCGCCGCACGGCGGCGGTGTGGGGTGTCAGCCTCTGTGCAGCCCGCCAGCCAGGGGCCCGGGGGGAGTCTTCGGTTTCGGGAAGGGGCGGGGTGAGGAAAACCGCGCCCTATCTCACGCCCCGGCGATCCGCAGCGCCGCATCCGCCGTCGCCCGCGCGAACACCCCCACAGCCCGCTCCGGATCCGACCTGTGCACCAGGATCACGCCCTCGATCAGCCCGAACACCAGGTCCGTACGGAGCTGCAGCTCGCCCTTGTCCAGCTCGGCCCCCACCGCCGTCGCCCCCAGCAGCTGCCCGTACGCGTCCTTCAAATCCGCCCGCACCCGGTGGAAGCCCGCGAAGCGTTCGCCCCGCACCTCCGGCAGCAGATACAGCGCGCCCAGGTTGTGCGGCCCGCCGCACAGCAGTTCCACGTCCGAGCGGCACAGCTCCCACAGGCGCGTCTCCGCCGGGCGCGTATCGTCCGCGAGCAGGTCGCGCGCCAGGGTCAGGGAGGGCGTGACCGTCGACTCGAGGAGCTCCGCGAGCAGGTCCTCCTTGCCCCCGAAGTAGTGGTACATCGTCGCCTGGCGCATCCCCGCGCTCTCCGCGACCACCCGCGTCGTGGTCGCCGCGTAGCCGTGCGTCGTGAACAACTCGGCCGCCGCGGCCAGCAGTTCGTCCCGCGCGGACAGCCCGCTGTCCGGCCGCTGCTCCGCGCGCGGCCGCCCGACCCGTCGTCCTGAGGTGGTGCCCATGCAGCCGATCGTCGCACACCCTCGGAGCGCCAACCGCACACCCCTTCGACCAAGGTCCCGGTGAGCGTTCCGTAACTGACCGGCAACGGACGGGCAACGGTCCCGACTCCCCCTCCGCCTAATTTCTGTCGCGCGACAGAAATAACTGCCGAGCCGGAGGAGGTACGCCGCAATGGCGACCGCGACGACATACGGGGCCCGCGACCACGCCCGTGCGCAGGACGGCGCCCGCGCCGAGGCCATGCCGGTCGTGCCCGCGACCGACTGGCCCGCGCCGCCCTGCGGGGCCGGTCATCTGGTGTGGGCCGAGACCGTCGGGGGCGGCAACTACACCCACCGCGTGCTCGCCCGCGGCACTGAGCTGCGCCTCACGGACCTGCACGGAGACGCCTGCGCGCATGTGCTGCTGTACGTGGACGGGCGACCGTGGGAGCGCCTCAACGCCGCCGACACCGTCAAGGTCCAGTGGAACGCCTACCTCCGCGCCGGGCAGCTGCTCCTCTCCGACCAGGGCCGCGTACTCGCCACTCTCGTCGCGGACACCGGAGGCCGGCACGACGCCCTGTGCGGCACCTCCACGCTCGTACGCAACACACAGCGGTACGGGGACGGCTCACCCCAGTCCGCCTCCCCCGCCGGCCGCGAGCTCCTCAAGCTCGCCGCGCTCAAGAACGGACTGGAGCCGCGCGATCTCCCGCCCTCCCTCTCCTTCTTCCAGGGCGTGGAGGTACGGGACGACGGCGCACTGGACTTCACCGGATCCGCCGGCCCCGGAGCCTCCGTGACGCTCCGCGCCGAGCAGGATCTGACGGTGCTGATCGCGAACGTCCCGCATCCTCTGGACCCGCGCGCCGAGTACACCAGCACGGCGCTGGAGGTGCTGGCCTGGCGCGCCGCGCCCACCGCGCCCGGCGATCCGCTCCGGGAGGCCTCACCCGAGGGACGCCGCGCCTACGCCAACACCATTGATTTCCTTGCCTCGAGGGGACTCGCATGAGCGCGACCACCGTCGTACCCGCCCGCGCCGCCTGGTCCGCCGTCGTCCGCGCCGGTGAGCAGCTGACCATCACCGATCTGCACGGCAATCAGGCCGTGGACTTCCTGGTGTACGACGCCCACGACACCGCCGTCCGCTACAGCGCCGCCGACACCATCCACGCCCGGGGGAACATCTTCCTCACCACCGGGAGCGTGCTGATGTCGAACGAGCACACCCCGCTGATGACCGTCACCGAGGACACCTGCGGACGGCACGACACGGTCGGCGGCGCCTGCTCCAAGGAGTCCAACACCCTGCGCTACGGCCACCACACCTGGTCGCAGCACGCCTGCGTCGACAACTTCCTTGCGGAGGGCGCGCGTTACGGCCTCGGCAAGCGCGATCTGGTCTCCAACATCAACTGGTACATGAACGTCCCGGTCGAGAAGGACGGCACGCTCGGCATCGTCGACGGCATCTCCGCGCCGGGCCTGCGCGTCACCCTGCACGCCGAGACCGATGTCCTGGTCCTCGTCTCCAACTGTCCTCAGATCAACAACCCGTGCAACGGATTCGAACCGACCGCCGTCGAGATGACGATCAGCGAGGCCGCCGTATGACCGCGTTCGACACGCTGCTGGTCGCCAATCGGGGCGAGATCGCCGTCCGTATCATCCGCACCGCCCGCCGCCTCGGGCTGCGTACGGTCGCCGTCTTCTCCGACCCCGACCGCGCCGCACCCCATGTCCGGCTCGCCGACGAGGCGGTACGGCTCGGCCCCGCGCCCGCCAAGGAGTCGTACCTCGACGCCGATCTCATACTCAAGGCCGCGAAGGACACGGGCTCGGGCGCCATCCACCCCGGTTACGGCTTCCTCTCCGAGGACGCGGACTTCGCGCGCCGCTGCGAGGACGCCGGGCTCGTCTTCGTCGGGCCGACCGCCGGGCAGCTGGAACTCTTCGGCGCGAAGCACACCGCGCGGGCCGCCGCCGAGGCCGCGGGCGTACCGCTCGCCCCCGGCACCGGGCTGCTGCCCGATCTGGCCGCCGCGCTGGCGGCGGCGGACGGCATCGGCTACCCGGTGATGCTCAAGGCGACGGGCGGCGGTGGCGGCATCGGCATGCGGGCCGTGCACGACGCCGAGGGCCTGGTCGACGCATGGGAGCGGGTGCACCGGGTCGCCGCGGCCTCCTTCTCCTCGGCCGGCGTCTTCCTGGAGCGCCTGGTCGAGCGCGCCCGCCATGTCGAGGTGCAGGTCTTCGGCGACGGCGAGGGCCGGGTGGTCACCTTCGGCGACCGCGACTGCTCGCTCCAGCGCCGCAACCAGAAAGTGCTGGAAGAGGCCCCGGCCCCAGGTCTGCCCGATTCCGTACGCGCACAACTGACGTCTTCGGC
Source organism: Streptomyces sp. NPDC002730 (assembly GCF_042888805.1). Taxonomy (NCBI): domain Bacteria; kingdom Bacillati; phylum Actinomycetota; class Actinomycetes; order Kitasatosporales; family Streptomycetaceae; genus Streptomyces; species Streptomyces sp. NPDC002730. The sequence continues at coordinate 36,460 of NZ_JBIAQG010000023.1, read as the reverse complement.
ACGGGAGTTGTGCGCCAGTGTCGGATACCGCTCGGCCGGCACGGTCGAGTTCGTGTACGACACGGCCCGGGAGGAGGCGTACTTCCTGGAGGTCAACACCCGCCTCCAGGTGGAGCATCCGGTGACCGAGGAGATCTATGGCGTCGATCTCGTCGAGTGGATGCTGCGGCTCGCGCAGGGCGAGACGGCTGTCGTACGCGAGCCGGGCGCACCGCGCGGACACGCCGTCGAGGCCCGCGTCTACGCCGAGGACCCGAGCCGCGACCACCGCCCCGGCGCCGGCCTGCTGACCCGGGTGTCCTTCCCCACCGACGTACGTGTCGACTCCTGGGTCGAGACGGGGACAGAGGTGACGACGGCGTACGACCCGATGCTGGCGAAGGTCGTGGCGTACGGTGCCGATCGTGCCGAGGCCATCGACCGGCTGGACTCCGCGCTGGCCGCGACCCGCGTCGACGGCATCGAGACAAATCTGGGCCTGGTGCGGGCCGCGCTCGCCGACGCGTCCGTACGGGCCGCCGCACACAACACCGCGACGCTGGCGACGATCAGCGACCCGACGCCGCGGATCGAGGTCATGGCGTCGGGAACCCTCACCACCGTCCAGGACTGGCCGGGCCGCACCGGCTACTGGCAGGTCGGCGTGCCGCCGTCGGGGCCGATGGACGATCGCTCGTTCCGCCTCGGCAACCGCGCGCTCGGCAACGACGAGGGCACGCCAGGACTGGAGTGCACGCTGCAGGGCCCGACGCTGCGGTTCACGCACGCGGCGACGGTCTGCGTTGCGGGCGCGCCCGCGCCGGTGACGGTCGACGGCGAACCGGTCCGCCAGTGGGAGCCGTTCACCGTCCCCGCGGGTTCCTCGCTGGCCGTCGGCACCCCCGGCGGCCAGGGCCTGCGCACCTACATCCTGTTCGCGGGCGGTCTGGACGTCCCGGACTTCCTGGGCAGCGCGGCCACGTTCACGCTGGGCCGGTTCGGCGGCCACGGCGGACGGGCGCTGCGTACGGGCGATGTCCTGCACGGCGGCGCGGCGGCGGTGACCGGCCCGGGCGTTGCCGGCGCGCCCGTCCCGCACGCCGAGCGCCCTGCCTTCCCGAACATCTGGCACATCGCGGTGACAGAAGGCCCGCACGCCGCACCGGAGTTCTTCACCGAGGAGGACATCCACGACTTCTACGCCGCCGAGTGGAAGATCCACTTCAACTCCGCGCGCACGGGCGTGCGGCTGATCGGCCCGAAGCCGCGGTGGGCGCGGACGGACGGCGGGGAGGCGGGACTGCACCCGTCCAACATCCACGACACTCCGTACTCGGTCGGCGCGGTCGACTACACCGGAGACATGCCCGTGCTGCTGGGCCCGGACGGGCCGTCGCTCGGTGGCTTCGTCTGCCCGGCGACGATTCTGAAGGCGGAGCGTTGGAAACTCGGCCAGCTGCGGCCGGGTGACACGGTCAGGTTCGTCCCGGTGACGGTCGAGGGCGAGGAGCGCCGGATCATCGTCGACGGCGGGATCCTCGGGCGGGGCGAGTCGGTCACGTACCGCCGCAGCGGGGACGACAATCTGCTGGTCGAGTACGGGGAGATGCAGCTGGATCTCGCTCTGCGGATGCGGGTGCACGCGCTGGCCGAGGCGGTGGCGGCAGAGGGGCTGCCGGGCGTCGTGGATCTGACGCCGGGCATCCGCTCGCTCCAGATCCAGATCGACCCGGAAGCCCTCTCCCAGTCGGCGCTCCTCTCCGTCCTGACCCGCCTCGAGTCCGAACTCCCGCCCACGGACGCCCTGGTGGTGCCGTCACGGACGGTCCACCTCCCGCTGTCCTGGGACGACCCGGCGACGCGGGAGGCGATCGCCCGCTATATGGCCGGGGTACGGGACGATGCGCCGTGGTGCCCCTGGAACATCGAGTTCATCCGCCGCGTCAACGGCCTCGATTCGGTGGACGACGTCTACCGCACGGTCTTCGACGCGGAATATCTCGTACTCGGGCTGGGCGACGTCTACTTGGGCGCACCGGTCGCCACGCCGCTGGACCCGCGGCACCGGCTGGTCACGACGAAGTACAACCCGGCCCGGACATGGACGGCGGAGAACTCGGTCGGAATCGGCGGCGCGTACTTGTGCGTCTACGGCATGGAAGGGCCCGGCGGTTATCAGTTCGTGGGCCGTACGACTCAGGTGTGGTCGCGCTGGCAGGAACGGCCGTGGCTGCTGCGCTTCTTCGACCGGATCAAGTGGTACGCGGTCGAGGCGGACGAACTCGTGGAACTTCGCGCGGACATGGCGGCGGGCCGCTTCACGCCCCGTACCGAGGAGGGGACCTTCTCGCTGGCGGACTACCAGCGCTTCCTCGCCGAGAAGGCGGAGTCGATCGCGTCCTTCCGCGCCCGCCAGTCGAGGGCGTTCGGGGCGGAACGGGACGCATGGGAGGCGGCGGGCGAGTTCACCCGCGCGGAGTCGCCTGCCGCGCCCGCGGTCCCTGAACTGGACGTTCCGCCGGGCGGGCAGGTCCTGGAGGCCGAATTCGCCGCCTCGGTCTGGCAGTTGAACGCGGAGCCGGGGGCTGTTGTCACGCCCGGTCAGCCGCTGCTGACGCTGGAAGCGATGAAGATGGAATCCCGCGTGCACGCGCCGTACGCGGCGCGGGTCGCGCGATTCCTGGTCACGCCCGGCACCCAGGTGGAAGCGGGCACCCCGCTGGCCATCCTGACCCCCACGAACCCCTGACCGGGGCGGAGTCTTCCCCCACCCCGCCCCTTCCCGTAACTGGGGGCTTCGCCCCCGGACCCCAGTTTTCAATCGCCGGACGGGCTGAAAGATTCAGCCCGTCCGGCGGAAAATCAAGCCTCGCCGGCGATTGAGGCGCGGGGTCCGGGACGGAGCCCGGTTACGGGGAGGGGCGGGTGGGGGACAAGATCCCCAGCCCGTACCCCAACCGCCCCCACCTCAAGGAGCCGCCCCCATGCCCACCCCCACCACCGCCCTCGCCCGTGTCCGGGACGCATACGACCGCATCGACCGCGCCCGTCGGCCAGACATCTGGATCACCCTCCGCCCCCGCGCCGACGCCGAATCGGACGCCCGCGCCGTCGACGCGCGCGTCGCCGCCGGTGAGCAACTCCCCCTCGCAGGCCGCACCGTCGCCGTCAAGGGCAACATCGACATCGTCGGCCTCCCCACCACCGCCGGCTGCCCCTCCTACGCCTATGACCCGCCCGCCGACGCCCCCTCCGTCGCCAGGCTCAGAGCCGCCGGTGCCGTCGTGCTCGGCAGTACCAACATGGATCAGTTCGCCACCGGCCTCGTCGGCACCCGCTCGCCGTACGGCGCGGTACGCAGCGCCCACGACCCGGCAAGGATCGCCGGAGGATCCAGCTCCGGATCCGCCGTCGCCGTCGCCCTCGGCATCGCGGACCTCGCGCTCGGCACGGACACCGCCGGCTCCGGCCGTGTCCCCGCCGCCTTCAACGGCATCGTCGGCATCAAGCCCACCCGAGGCCTCGTCCCCACCGACGGCGTCGTCCCCGCCTGCGCGAGCATCGACTGCGTCAGCGTCTTCGCCCGAACACTCCCCGAGGCCGAACTCGCCCTCGCCCTCATCGCCACGCCACCCGGCCGCGCGGCCCCGCACCGTACCCCCGGCCCCTGGCGGGTCGCTGTGCCGCCGGCGGAGCAGCTCGGGGCCATGGACGAGGGCTGGGCCGAGGCATACGAAGCGGCAGCAGACCGTCTCGCTGCTGCCGGCGCCCGCCTCAGCCCCATCGACCTCACCGCCTTCACCGAGGCGGCCGCGCTCCTCTACGACGGCGCATTCGTCGCCGAGCGCTACACCGCCACAGGCGCCTTTGTCGATAAGGAAATGAACGACCTCGATCCCACCGTCGCCGCCATCATCCGCCGCGCCCGCGACATCCCCGCCCATCGGCTCTTCGCCGACCAGGCCCGGCTCGCCGCCCTCCGCGCCCGCGCCATGACCGCCCTCGCCGAAGCGGACGCGCTCCTCCTGCCCACCACCCCGGGCCACCCCACCCTCGACGACGTCGCCGCCGACCCGTTCGGCGCCAATGCCCGGCTCGGCCGGTTCACCAACTCCACCAATCTCTTCGACCTCGCCGCGGTCGCCGTCCCCGCAGGTGAAGTGGACGCCCGCCCCTTCGGTGTCATGCTGATCGGCCCGGCCGGCACGGACGACCGACTCGCCCGGATCGCGGCACTGCTCACTCCGCACGTTCGCCTCGCCGTCGTCGGAGCCCATCTCACCGGCCAGCCCCTCAACCCCCAACTCCTCGCCCTCGGCGCCCGGTTGATCCGTACCACCACCACAGCCCCCGCCTACCGGCTCTTCGCCCTGCGTACCGACCCGCCCAAGCCGGGCCTTGTCCATGTGGACAGCGGCGGCCGGCATATCGAGGCCGAGATCTGGGAGCTGCCTCCGGAGGGCCTCGGCACGCTCACCGCCGCCCTCCCCCGCCCCATGGCGATCGGCCGCCTGGAACTGGCCGACGGCACCACCGCCCCCGGTTTCCTCTGCGAACCCGCCGCCCTCGACGACGCCGTCGACATCACGGAGTACGGCGGCTGGCGAGCGTACAGAAACAGTTGACTCGGCCCCAACACGCCTGTTCCACTGGGCAGATGCGCCCTCGGCTGCGGTTGGTCACCCGCGACCACATCGACTTCGGTCGTGTGTGGTCCGCCTCGTGTTGCCTCTGACGGTTCCACACCGGCTCCACGCCACTGACCACGTCACCGCATCACGAGATATGAGGCCGCACCATGCCCGTCGAGTTTCTCGGCATCGCCGCAACCAATGAAGGCTCCGAAGTCACGCCCCGTTCCGGGCCGTCCTTCGACAAGGAGTACACGCTCAAGCTCGCCCGCGCCCACGAGGACCACGGCTGGGACCGCGTCCTGTTCGCGTACGGCTCCGGCTCGCCCGACCCCTCCCCGGCCGCCGCGTACATCGCGGCCCGCACCGAGAAGCTCCAGATCCTCGTCGCGCACCGCCCCAACGTCGCGTACCCGACCTTCGCCGCGAAGACCTTCGCCACGCTGGACCGGATCAGCGACGGCCGGCTCGCCGTCCACTTCATCACCGGCGGCAACGACCACGAGCAACAGCGCGAGGGCGACTTCCTCACCAAGGACGAGCGCTACGCCCGTACCCGCGAAGCCATCCAGATCATCAAGAAGGCCTGGACGAGCCATGAGCCCTTCGACCACGAGGGCACGCACTACCGCTTCAGCGACTTCGTGAGCGACACCTTCCCCGTACAACAGCCGCATCCGCGCGTCTCGTTCGGCGGTTCCTCACCCGCGGCCTACGAGGCCGGTGGCGCCGAGGCCGATATCTACTGCCTCTGGGGCGAGCCTCTCGCCGAGACCGCTCAGCAGATCGAGTCGGTGAAGGCGGCCGCGAAGGCGGCGGGCCGTACCGATGTCCCGAAGATCCAGGTGGCGTTCCGTCCGATCATCGCGCCCACCGAGGAACTCGCCTGGGAGAAGGCGTACCGGACCCTCGACCGGATCAAGGCACGCAGGGCGGGCGCGCCGCTCAGCCGCCGCCACCCGCTCAAGGACCCGGAGAACACGGGCTCACAGCGCCTTCTGGCCGTCGCCGCGCGGAGCGAGCGGCACGACCGCGCGCTGTGGACGCCGACCGCGGCCGAAACGGGCGGCGCGGGCAACTCCACCGCGCTCGTCGGCACACCCGAGACCGTCGCCCGGGCACTGCTCGACTACTACGACCTCGGCGTGGAGATTCTCTCCGCCCGCGGCTACGACCTGCTGGACGACGCGATCGACTTCGGCCGCCAGGTGATCCCGATCGTGCGTGAGGAAGTCGCCAAGCGCGACGCCGCGAAGGCGATTGACGCCGCCGCGTGACGACGGCGGGCCCCGGCACCTTGCGTGGACAGCCCTCTGGACCCGGCGGATGATGGGAAAAGAGGGATCCATAGGGACGGAAGGTGGGAATCGCTATGGCTGAACACCCGGACTGTGCCCTGATACGCCGGGGTTACGCAGCGTTCGGATCAGGTGACATGGAGACGCTGGGCTCCTTGATGACGGCGGATGTCGTCCACCACGTACCCGGAAGCAGCCCGATATCCGGGCACCACAAGGGCCGGGACGCCGTTCTCCAGCTCTACCGCAGGTTCGGCGAGGAGACCAACGGCACCATGCTGATCGAGCTCGAAGCCGTGCTCGCCGACGGGCGCGGCCATGTGATGTCCTTCCACACATCCCGGGCCGACCGGGGTGACCACGGCCTCGAAATGCGCGAAGGACTGTTCTTCACGATCGTCGGCGGAAAGATCTCCGACATCGACGAGTGCCTCGAAGACATCGACGAGTCGGACAGGTTCTGGAGCTGACCGGAAACGCTGCCCCGTTCACCAGCGGCCGGTGGTGAACGGGGCCTTCATGCGTCGTCCCGCTCAGCCCACCGAGCTGTACGCCACCACACCCCGCAGCAGCGCGTCGACCGCCCTGCGCGCGTTCTTGGCGACCGTGCTGCCCTCGCGCGGCGCGGCTGCCGCGATCTGGCCGAGGACATCGATGACCTGCTTGCTCCAGCGGACGAAGTCGCCGGCAGGCATCTCCGCCTCGCGCAGCACCTCGTCCAGGCTCCGGTCGGAGGCCCACTGGTACGCGGCCCAGGCGAAGCCGAGATCGGGTTCGCGCTGTCCGACGCCCTCCGCCTGGTTGATCTTGAACTCTTCCTCCAGGGCGTCGAGCCGGCCCCAGATGTGCACCATCTCGCCGAGTGCGACCTTCGCCTTGCCCGCCGGGACCTTGGGCGCCACCGCGTCGTCCGACTGCCGCGCCTCGTACACCAACGCCGAGGCGCACGCGGCCAGTTCGGCCGGACTGAGTCCCTCCCACACACCGTCACGCAGGCATTCGCTCGCCAGCAGATCCAGCTCGCCGTACAGCCGGGCGAGCCGCCTGCCGTGCTCGGTGACCTCGTCCCCGCGCAGATAGTCCAGCTCGGTCAGCAGCGCCACGATCCGGTCGAAGGTACGGGCGATGGTGTTCGTACGCCCCTCGATGCGCCGCTCCAGCTGCTGGGTGTCGCGCTGCAACCGGTGGTACCGCTCCGCCCACCGCGCATGGTCCTCGCGCTCGTCGCAACCGTGGCAGGGGTGCGCGCGCAGCTCGGCACGGAGCCGGGTGATCTCACGGTCGTCGGCGGCCGCGGCCCGCTGCTTGCGGTGCCGCTCGGGAACGATGTGGCCGGCCTTCGTCCGCAGCGCGGACGCCAGATCGCGCCGTGACTGGGGCGAGCGCGGATTGAAGGACTTCGGGATCCGCATCCGCTCCAGCGCCTCGACCGGCACCGGGAAGTCCATCGACGCCAGCCGCTTGACCTGCCGCTCGGCGGTCAGGACCAGCGGCCGCGGGCCGTCGTGCTGCTCGAAGCCGCGGTGGCCGTTACTACGTCCGGCCGGGAAGCCCGGGTCGAGCACCAGCGCGAGGCCCGCGAACTTGCCCGTCGGGACATGGATGACATCACCGGGCTTCAGCTTCTCCAGCGAGGAGGCCGCGGCGGCCCGCCGCTGTGCGACGCCCTGCTTGGCCAGCTCCGTCTCGCGGTCCTTGAGCTCACGGCGCAGCCGTGCGTACTCCTCGAAGTCCCCCAAGTGGCAGGTCATGCCCTCGCGGTAGCCCTCGAGTCCCTCTTCGTTCTTCTGCACCTGGCGACTTATGCCGACTACCGACTTGTCCGCCTGGAACTGCGCGAACGACGTCTCGAGCAGCTCGCGCGAGCGGTGGCGCCCGAACTGCTGCACCAGATTGACGGCCATGTTGTACGAGGGCCTGAAGCTGGAACGCAGGGGATACGTGCGGGTGCCCGCGAGACCGGCGAGCGCGGCCGGGTCCATGCCCCGCTGCCACAGCACCACCGCATGGCCCTCGACATCGATGCCGCGCCGTCCGGCCCGGCCGGTGAGCTGGGTGTACTCACCAGGGGTGATGTCGGCGTGCTGCTCGCCGTTCCACTTGACGAGCTTCTCCAACACCACTGAGCGGGCAGGCATGTTGATGCCGAGCGCCAGTGTCTCGGTGGCGAAGACGGCCTTGACCAGACCGCGTACGAAGAGCTCTTCGACGACCTCCTTGAAGGTCGGCAGCATGCCGGCGTGGTGCGCGGCGATGCCCCGCTCCAGACCTTCCAACCACTCGTAGTAACCCAGGACATGCAGATCCTCGCCGGGGATGGCTGCGGTCCGCTCCTCGACGATCTCGCGCACCTTGAGCCGCGCTTCCTCGTCGTTGAGCCGCAGCCCCGCGTACATGCACTGCTGTACGGCAGCTTCGCAGCCCGCCCGGCTGAAGATGAAGGTGATCGCGGGCAGCAGCCCTTCCGCGTCGAGTCGCTCGATGACCTCGGGCCGTCCCGGCGTCCAGATCCGGGTGCGCTGGCGCCGCTCACGCTCACGGTCCGCCTCACGGACCATCTTGCCGCGGCGGCGGTCGCGGGGGTTGTACGTGCGCTGGTTCTCCATCCGCGCCAGGCGTACGAGATCGGGGTTGACCTCGCGCCGGGTCACGCCGCGGCCGCCGTGGTCGGTCTCCTCCTCGAAGAGGTCGTACATCCGGCGGCCGGCCATGACGTGCTGCCACAGCGGCACGGGCCGGTGCTCGGAGACGATCACCTCGGTGTCGCCACGGACGGTGTCCAGCCAGTCGCCGAACTCCTCGGCGTTCGACACGGTGGCCGACAGGGACACCAGGGTCACCGACTCGGGGAGGTGGATGATCACTTCCTCCCAGACGGCACCGCGGAAGCGGTCGGAGAGGTAGTGGACCTCGTCCATGACCACATGGCCGAGGCCGAGCAGGGACTGCGAGCCCGCGTACAGCATGTTGCGCAGCACCTCGGTGGTCATCACGACCACCGGCGCCTCGGAGTTGACGCTGTTGTCGCCGGTGAGCAGGCCGACCTTGTCCGCGCCGTAGCGCCTGGCGAGGTCGGTGTACTTCTGGTTGGACAGTGCCTTGATGGGTGTGGTGTAGAAGCATTTGCGGCCCTGCTGAAGAGCCAGGTGGACGGCGAACTCGCCGACGATGGTCTTGCCGGAGCCGGTGGGCGCCGCGACGAGCACGCCCTTGCCCGCTTCCAGGGCCTGACAGGCCTCGATCTGGAAGGGGTCCAGGTCGAATTCGTACAGCGCTCGGAAGGGGGCCAGCGCAGTGGCCTCCTCAGCGGCGCGGATACGGGCAGCGGCGTAGCGCTCAGCGGGAGAGAGGTCCTCGGTCATCTTGCTCACGAGCCTACCCGTCACCTCTGACAGTGAGCGCGATCTTTAATTGACCGGGGCAAGTACCGGTACGGTCACCCGCACGTCGCCCGGAACGCACGAGCGGCCGGTTGCGCGGAGTGCGCGCCCCGGCCGCGTCCCGCGGTGGTATTGGCGAAGAAGGTGATCCCGCCGGTCATCCGGCGGACCCGGCAAGGTCAGGTGATGTCGTCGTAACCGTTGAGCCGGTTCGAACGCCCACCGTCCGCTTCGCCGCCGGTCTGCTCCGGTACGGAGCGCGCGGCCAGGACGGGCTCGACGTCACTGACGGCCTCGGGGGTCAGATCGAGGTCGGAGGCCTCGTCGTCGTCCAGCTCGGCGTCCGGGTCGTTGCGGCGTCGCCGCTTGTCGTTCAGTAGCGAGAAGCCGACGGCCATGAAGTAGAGGATGCTGATCGGCCCGGCCAGCGCGATCATGCCGATCGGGTCCGTCGTCGGGGTGATCACGGCACCGAAGACGAAGACACCCATGATGACGCCGCGCCACCACCGGGCCATGCGCCGGCCGCTGAGGATGCCCGTGAGGTTGAGCATCACCAGCACGAGCGGCAGCTCGAAGGCGAGCCCGAAGACGAGCACCATCCGCAGCGTGAAATCGAGGACATCGCCCAGCGACAGGATGTTCGCCGAGCCGTCCGGCGTAAGGCTGATCAGGACCTTCACGCTGACGGGGAGGATGAGGTACGCGAGGTAGGCACCGGCGGCGAACAGCGGTACCGCCGCGCCGACGAAGGCGTACGTGTACCTCTTCTCGCTCTTGTGCAGTCCAGGTGCCACGAAAGCCCAGAGCTGGTAGAGCCAGACCGGGCTCGCGACAACGAGGCCGGTGGTCAAGCTCAGCTGGATCGTCGTGCTGAAAGGCGCAATCAGCGTGTTGAAGGAGACGATCGCGCAGTTTCCGCCGTTACTCGTCACGCCCGGCGGACATTTGGGCACCGACTTCGTCAGGAACTGCATGAGCTGCTCGCTGTACATCAGGGCCACAATCGTGACCGCCATGATGGCGAGCATTCCCTTCGCGAGCCGGTTGCGAAGCTCTCGCAGGTGCTCCACGAGAGGCATCCGCCCCTCGGGGTCCTTCTCCTGCTTGCGGGCAGACTTGAGCAACCCACGTCCTCATCTCGTGCGGCAGGCCATCACCGTTGTTTCGGTGCCTGCGGCGGCCCAGGGTCAGCGCTTGGTGGTGTCGGTCGGCTCGGTTACGGGACGTGAGCTGGTCACATCACCGGGCGCGGCCTGGATGGTGCGCGGCGCGGGCTGGTCCTGGGCGGCGCCCGGCTGCGGCGGGTCGGCCGGGGCGCTCTGCGTGTCGTCCGACTTCATGGCCTTGGCCTCGCTCTTGAGGATTCGGGCCGACTTGCCCAGCGAACGGGCCATGTCCGGAAGCTTCTTGGCGCCGAACAGCAGGACGATGACGACAAGGATGAGAATGATCTCGGTGGGGCCGAGCCTACCCATAGCTGTTTACCTTCTTCACCGAGGCGACAGGGAGTCTGATTGCCCGACTGCCGGACAAATGTCTGGCCACCGCGCTACCAGCGATCGTAACCCGCAGGAGTAAACACAGGGCAATGCCTGCGCATACGCACGATTGCAGCCCGTGCCCCCACTGTCCGGGCCGCCACCAGCAGCGTACCGCTCGCAGTTTCGGCGCAGCAGAGTGCACCCGGGCTAGCGCAAAGCGTCACCGGTGCGGGCCAGACCGGTCGCCGCGTTCTCCAGATCCTCCGCGGCCCGGTTGATCCGCTCCGTGGTGCGGGCCACCTCGATGCCCAGCCGCTGGGCCTCGAGAAAGACGCGGACACCGAGGATGCCGAGTACAGCGATCCCGAGGAAGCCGAGGGCGATGGCGAGCATGGGCCAGAGCATGGGCAGAACCTAGACCGTTCTAGACGGTGGAGTAGAGGCGCAGGGTCCGTACGCCGCCGCCGGTGAGGAGCTCGACGATGCGCTCCCCGGCCGGCTTGCGGACGGCCATGTCGCACTCGGGGCAGGTGAAGGAGTAGAAGGTGGTGCGGCGGCTGGCTCCGATGGCGAGCCGCAGCGCCCCTGCGGAGAGCTCGAAACGAGCGCGGCACTCGGGGCACGCGGCCTTGTAGAGGACCGGCCCCACCGTCGCCGGAATTCCAGACATCACAGACATGCCGCGCGAATCCCCTTATTCCTGAGCGTCATAGGCAGCGAGCTATTCCTGGGCGTCATAGGCAGCGAGCGCCTCACGCGCCGCCAGCCGGGCACTGTCCGTAAGGTCCTGCGGCGAGACGATCCGCCCGTCCCGCCCCAGCCGCAGCGCCAGCCGCCGCAGCGAAGCGGGGGCAGGCGTACGCAAAGTGATGCGCAGACCACCCTCCGGCAACTCCTCCGCGCTGTCGTGCGGGTAGTACTCGGCGACCCAGCGCCCGCCGGGGCCGACCTCGACCACAACCTCCGGATCGTCCGCCGACGGCTGCACCAGCCCTTCGGACAGATCCCGCAGCTCGATCTCGGGCGGTGCGGCCGGGGCGTCGAGCAGCTTGATCTCGGCCACCCGGTCGAGGCGGAAGGTCCTGCGCGCCTCGGAGAGACGGCACCATGCCTCCATATACGTATGACCCACCGCGAAGAGCCGGATCGGGTCCACCTCGCGCTCGGTGAGCTCGTCGCGCGCGGGCGAGTAGTACTTCAGCCACAGCCGCCGCCGCTCCGAGATCGCCCGGTCCACATCGGCGAAGACACCGCCCTCGGACTGGAAGGTGACCGAGAGCCGGGAGCTCGCGCCGGCCGCCTCGCCCGCCGCGGTCTCCAGTTTGGCGGTGGCCCGCAGCAGCGCCTCGCGATCGCCCTCGCGCAGCCCGGGCAGGGTGGCGACCGCGCGCGCGGCCACCAGCAGGGCGGTCGCCTCGTCGGCAGCGAGCCGCAGCGGCTCAGCTGTACTCGTGCCGGAGGCATCCGGATTGCGCCACCAGATGCGGTCACCGTCAGTGTCGATGTCGAGCAGATCGCCGCCGCGGAAGCTGGTCCCGCACATCGGCAGTACGTCGAGGTCGGAGATCAGCTCGTCCTCGGTGATCCCGAAGGCGCGGGCGACGTCCCCCACGCGCGCGCCGGGGCGCTCGCGCAGATAGGTCACCAGCGAGAGCATTCGCCGGGTCTGGTCAATGGCGTTGGCGGCCATGGTTGTACGAGTCCCCCTCAGCCCTTGGCCACGGCACGGAGCCGGTCGACCACATCGGCCCGCAGATCCGCGGGCTCCAGTACGACGACGTCCGGGCCGAATTCCACGAGCCAGGCATCGAGCCCGTGCCCGTACGGAATCTCCAACTCGTCCCAGCCCTCGCCCAGTTCCCGGATGGACTGTGCTCTTGAGCGCAGCGGATAGCCGCAGCCGGTGCGCAGCCTGATCACCGCGGAGCGGGTCGCGATCTCACCCGCCCAGCTCTCGACGGTCTCACGGACGGTCACGACGTCGGGCACGGGCGCGGTGAACGAGCCGACGCGGGAGCGGACCCGGCCGGTGATACGAGAGAGCCGGAAGACCCGCTCGGCGCCCCGGTCCCGGTCCCAGCCGGCGAGATACCAGTGACCGCGCCAGAACTCGAGCGTCCATGGTTCGACCTGGCGCTGCTCGGGGCGGGCGGCATTGGCCTTGCGGTAGTCGAAGACGACGGGCCGGCGGTCGCGGCAGGCGAGCATCAGCGGTTCGAAGGCGGCCTCATGGACCGGGATGCGGGGCTCGAGCGCGCTGTGATGGGCCTCGTACGAATCCCCGGCCTCGGGCATACCGGCCGCGCGCAGCTTCTGCAGGGCACCGCTGGCGGCTCCGGCCAGCCGCGCCTGCTGCCACACCTTGGCCGCGAGGCCGAGGGCAGCGGCCTCCTCGGCGTCCAGCGTGATGGCGGGCAGCCGGTTGGAGTCGCGGCGTGCGAGATAACCGGTGTCTCCTTCGAGGTTCTCCACCGTCTCGATGACCAGGCCGAGTTCGCGCAGATCGTCCTTGTCGCGCTCGAACATCCGGTTGAAGGAGTCGTCGGAGCCGGCCTCCAGATAGGCCTCGATGGACCCGCGCAGCTCGCGCTTGCTGAGCGGACGCCGGGTCCCCAGCAGGCACAGCGCCAGATTCATCAGCCGCTCGGCCTTGGCAATGGCCATCGACGCCCTTCGCCCCCATCTACGTAGCACTTCTGAGCGTTGACCGTACCGCTCCGGGCTGTCGGGGCAAAAGCGAGGGCCCACGCCAGACGGCATGGGCCCTCGTTACGCTACGAAGCGATCGGACTCAGACAGCAACCAGATCGCAGACGAAGATCAGCGTCTCGCCGGGAGCGATGGCGCCGCCACCGGCGCCGCGCTCGCCGTAGGCAAGGTGCGCGGGGATGATCAGCTGGCGACGGCCGCCGACCTTCATACCCTGCACGCCCTGGTCCCAGCCGGAGATGACCTGGCCGACACCGAGCTGGAACTGCAGCGGCGTACCGCGGTTCCAGGACGCGTCGAACTCCTCGCCGGTGGAGAAGGCCACGCCCACGTAGTGGACGGAGACGGTGTCGCCGGCCTTGGCCACCGGTCCGTCACCCTCCCAGATGTCCTTGATCTCCAGGTCGGCCGGCGGCTCGCCACCCGGGAAATCGATCTCGGGCTTCTCGATGCTCACTGAACTGCTCCTCTAAATGATGAACGGGGCAACCTGGACAGTCTTACACCTTTGTCAGAAGGTCCACGGCGAAGACGAGCGTCGAGTTCTTCGGGACGCCCTGCTTCTCCTCGGCCCCGAATGCCTGGTCCGGCGGGATGACCAGCAGCAGGCGGCTGCCGACCTTCTTACCGACGAGACCGTCCTTGAGGCCCTTGAGCGTCACCTGCGCCAGCGGGAAGGTCTGGGGCTTGCCCCGCTGGTACGTGCTGTCGAACTTCTTGCCGCCGTTCCAGAGATAGGCCTCGTAGTTCACGATGACGGTGTCCTTCGCCGTGACCACCGGGCCCGTGCCCTCGAGCACGTAGTTGGAGACGAGCTTCTTCGGCGGGTCGGGCTCCTTGGGGAAGGTGACCGAAGGGGCCTTGCCGTCGGTGTTGGTGCCCACCTTCGGCAGGTCGATGTTGTCCTGTGCGACCTCAGTGCCCTTGGCGGACACCGGAATGGTGGTCGCCTTCAGAATGTCGACGACGAAGACCAGAGTGGAGTTGGCCGGGATCTGGTCGCCCTTGGCCTGATCCCCGTAACCGAGCGCCGGCGGGATCGACATCTCGACACGGCTGCCGACCTTCTGGCCCTCGAGGCCCTTCTCCCAGCCCGGGATGACATCGCCGGCACCGAGCGTGAGGTCGAGCGGTTCCTTGCGGTCGAAGCTGTTGTCGAACGGCTTGTCCGAAACCCAGGTCTGCCCGAGGTAATTGACCTGAAGGGCATCGCCCTTCTTGGTCGTCGCGCCGTCACCCTTGCTGATGACCTCGACCTTCAGCTCCTTGGGCGGATCACCTTCGCCCTTCGCCAAGGTCGGCTTCTGACCGAACTTGGCGCCGGCGGTGATCGCAGGCAGTCCGTTTTTGGACGAGGTGGAGTCGGAGCCCTTGTCGTCACTGCCGCACGCCACTGTCGACAACAGCAGCAAGGGGACGACGAGAAGGCCGGCAAGTCGGCGCACGTGTTCCTCAGATCTCAGACGGCACAGTAGTTGCCCGACACTCTAGGGCGTGCCAAGGGCCCCGTACGAGGACGTACGGGGCCCGAGTCGCGTTCCACCGGGTGGTGGCTACATACCGGCGATGAGCTTCTCCACCCGGTCATCGACCGACCGGAACGGGTCCTTGCACAACACGGTGCGCTGCGCCTGGTCGTTGAGCTTGAGGTGCACCCAGTCGACGGTGAAGTCCCGCCGCTGCTCCTGAGCCCGGCGGATGAAGTCGCCGCGCAGCCGCGCCCTGGTGGTCTGCGGGGGCACCGACTTGCCCTCGAAGATCTTCAGGTCGTTGCAGATCCGGGCGGCCTGGCCCTTCCGCTCGAGGAGGTAGTACAGCCCCCGGCGGCGGTGGATGTCGTGGTACGCGAGGTCTATCTGGGCGACTCGCGGATGCGACATGGTCATATTGTGCTTGGCCCGGTACCGCTCGATGAGCTTGTACTTCATCACCCAGTCGATTTCGGTGCCGATCCGGTCGAGGTCCTCCGAATCGATCGCGTCCAGCGTGCGGCCCCAGAGTTCCAGGACCTGCTCGACGGTGCCGGTGCGGATCCCGCGCCGCTCGACGAAGTCCACGGCTTTCTCGTAGTACTCGCGCTGCACTTCGAGGGCCGAGGCCTCGCGGCCGCTGGCCAGGCGCACCTTGCGCTGTCCGGTGATGTCATGGCTGACCTCGCGGATCGCCCGGATCGGGTTCTCCAGGGTCAGATCGCGCATGACCGTGCCCGCCTCGATCATGCGCAGTACGAGGTCGGTCGCGCCGACCTTCAGCAGCATGGTCGTCTCGGACATGTTCGAGTCGCCGACGATGACATGCAGACGGCGGTAGCGCTCCGCGTCGGCGTGCGGTTCGTCGCGGGTGTTGATGATCGGGCGCGAGCGGGTGGTGGCGGAGCTGACGCCCTCCCAGATGTGCTCGGCGCGCTGGCTGACGCAGTAGACCGCGCCACGTGGGGTCTGCAGTACCTTGCCCGCGCCGCACAGCAGCTGACGGGTGACCAGGAACGGAATGAGGATGTCCGCGAGCCGGGAGAACTCTCCGTGGCGGGCGACGAGATAGTTCTCGTGGCAGCCGTAGGAGTTTCCCGCCGAGTCGGTGTTGTTCTTGAAGAGATAGACGTCGCCCGCGATTCCCTCCTCGTGCAGGCGGCGTTCGGCGTCGACGAGCAGGCCTTCGAGAATGCGCTCGCCCGCCTTGTCGTGCGTGACCAGTTCGGTCACGTTGTCGCATTCGGGAGTTGCGTATTCCGGATGCGAACCCACGTCGAGGTAGAGGCGGGCGCCGTTCCGCAGGAAGACATTGCTGCTGCGGCCCCATGAGACAACACGGCGGAAGAGGTAGCGCGCCACTTCGTCAGGTGACAGTCGGCGCTGTCCCCTGAACGTGCACGTGACGCCGTACTCGTTCTCCAGCCCGAAAATGCGGCGGTCCATGTCTGAACATTACGCCTCAAGGCCTGTGCTGAAACCGGGTTCGGCAGCACCGTTTCGATCATTTTCCGATGAGCTCGCGATGTCCTTGGTACGGCCGGGAACTGCGAGTACCCGCTGAGTGGCCATCAGAACCATGAGTGCGGCGATCCCTCCGGCTCCGGCGACGGCGAAGCTCCAGCTCGTCCCGCCCAGCTCGACCGCCGGGCCCGCGACAGCCGTTCCGACCGCCGCGCCGACGCCGAAGGTCGTGACGAGCCAGGAGAAGGCCTCGGTCACCGTGCCGCTCGGAGCGTGCCGGTCGACGACGATGAAGGCGCAGGCGATCGCGGGCGCCAGGAAGATTCCGGCGACGGCGGACAGCGCGGTCATGGCGACCACGCCTGGGGTGAGCGCGAGCGGCAGATAGCCGAGCGCGAGGAGGGCGACGATGACGCGCAGGCGGCGCTCGGGTGCTCCGGCCCACTGCCGGGCACCGTAGACCACGCCGCCGAGGAGTGCGCCGAGGCCGAGGGCGGCCATCAGCCAGCCGTACACCGCCTGGCGGCCGTGGTCGTCGGCGTACGCGACGCCGGCGACGGTGATGGAGCCGAGCGCGAGGCCGACGAAGAAGAAGGCGCCGAGGAGAGCGAGCAGCCCGGGTGAGCGCAGTGCGCCGAGCCAGTGGGACTCGCGGGGGGCGGAACGCCAGACGCGGGACGGTTCGGCGAGGACGACGGAGAGCGCACCGAGCACGCCCACGGCGTTGATGACGAGCAGGGCGGCGGCGGGCGACCAGAGCGAGACGAGCAGGGTGACCAGCAGTGGGCCGACGGTGAACATGACTTCCTGGGCCACGGCGTCCATGGCGTAGGCCCGGTGCACCTGGTCCTCACGGCCGAGAACGCTGGGCCACAGGGCCCGCAGTCCGCCTTCGAGGGGCGGGGTGAAGAGGCCTGCGACAACCACGGCGGCGTACGCGGCGGGCAGTGAGCCGGTGCCGACGGCGGCGAGGAGGGTCATGCCGAGGGCGGAGAGGACGGCGGCGGGCAGCTGGACCCGTGGCTGTCCGTACAGGTCCACGGCGCGGCCGAGCAGCGGCTGGCCCATCGCGGTCGCCAGTCCGTACACGGCGGCAAGCGCCCCGGCGAGGGTGTAGCTGCCGCCTTCGGCGCGGGTGAACAGGACGATGGCGATGTGGGCGGTGGCGTTGGGCAGCCTGCCGACGAGCGTGCCGGCGAGCAGCCGTGCCGCGTGCGGCGCCTTGAGGATGTCTGCGTAGCCGGTGGCTCCCAGGGCCATGTTCCGCCCCTCTCTCCCGGCTGACCCGAGGTTTTACGTATAACGTGGTCGGTCATACGTACCATGTCGGCAGTCCGCGGGTCCACCGCGGGCGCATAACGGAACGAGCGGCGAGCGCCGAGCGGCGGAGGACGGCACCGATGGCACACGGGTCCCAGGACGAGCCCGCGGCACCCGCCCCCGGGACCGACGGCCTCGTGGCAGGCGGGCGGCAGCCCGCCGGACCGGGCGAAAGGGGGCCGGGCGAAAGGGGGCCGGGCGGCGCCCTCGCGGCCGAGAGGCCCGGCGCACTCCAGCCGGCTGACCGCCCCGCCCGCGGCACGTCGGACCAAGTGCCGCCCGCCGGCACCGAGGCGGACGGGGCGCCCTCCGCCGGACCCCGCACCTCCGACGCGCCCGCAGGCGGAACGGCCCCGGCCGCCGCCGCGGAAGCCCGACCAGGCCTGTCGGGCGACCGCCCCACTCGCGGCGCGGTGGACGAGGAACCGCCCACCACCGGCGGAGCGACGAGCCGAACCGGACCGGCCGCCGCCCACACGGCCGCGGGTCATGGCCCTGCCCGGCCGGGCGAACCGCCCACCCACGCCGCGGCGGAACGCAAGCCGCCCACCGGCCACCGCAGCGAGAGCAGCCCCCGGCCCACCAGCCGGGATGTCGCCCGGGCCGCCGGGGTTTCGCAGGCCACCGTGTCGCTCGTCCTCGGTGACAAGTGGCGCGGCAGGGTGTCCGAACGGACCGCCGGGCTGGTGCGGGACGCCGCGCGCGAGCTCGGGTACCGGCCGAATCTCGCCGCCCGCAATCTGCGGCTCGGGCGGACCAGGACCGCGCTGCTCGTCGTCCCGGCCCTCACCAATGAGTTCTTCGCCCGCGTCTACACGGGCGCGGCCACCGTCGCCGCCGAGCACGGCTTCGGTGTGGTGCTCTACCCCTCCCCCGAAGGCATCGGCCCCGCCAAGGACCCCTTCGCCTCCGCCCGTGCCGCGCTCGACGGGGTGATCGCCTCCTCCATGGCCGCCGAGGCGCTGACGGCCATCCGCGGTACGGACCTCCCGCTGGTGATGCTCGACAGCGACCCGGCCGACCCCGGCGCCGCGGCCCACGTCAACCTCGATATCGCCGACGGCATGCGGCAGATGACGGACCATCTCCTCGCACTCGGCCACCGTCGCTTCGTCCATCTCGCCTCGGCCGTGGCCTCCTGGACCTTCGACGTACGGGCCCGGGCTCTCCACGAGCATCTGCGTGACGTCCCCGACGCCGTCGTACGGACTGTCCCCGCGCCGCTCGACGTGGGCAGCGCACGCGCGGCCGTGGAGCGGGCGCTCATCGGCCCGGGACCGCGGCCCACCGCCATCCTCTGCGACGACGACATCCTGGCCGCCGGAGCCTGCAAGGCGGTACGGCGGCTGGGCCTGCGGGTGCCCGAGGACATCTCCGTCACCGGCTTCGACGATCTCGCGCTCGCCACCGCCGTGGAGCCCGAGCTCACTACGGTGCGCCTGCCTGCGGAACGGGTCGGCGAGCGCGGCATGTCCGCTCTCCTCGCGGTCCTCGACGGCCGCCCGCCCGAGGAGGGCGATCTCCCGGTGAATCTGGTCGTACGGGGCTCTTCGGCCGCCCCCTCCTCCTGATCCCGTCCGTGCGGACCGGTCTTGAGCCCACGAGACCCGCCGTGGAACCATCACGATCATGATGAGTACGGCGGCGAATCCGATCGACGCGACGCTGATCGGAACGGTTCCCGCGGCAGGCTGGATCGAGCCGCTCTCCGAGGGACGTCTTTCCGTCAGGACGGACGACCGGCTCGAGATACACGACCGGGAGGCGTTCCTCGCCGGCACGCCGTCCCCCACGCAGTCGCTGCGCCTCCCGGCGCACTCCGCGGCGACCCCGTTGCCCGACGGCGGCCTCGTCGTCGCCGAGGGCACCCGAATCCGCGCCCTGGACCCCGACGGCAGCACCCGCTGGGAACTGCCCCACGCGCCCTGGCACGGCGGTCAGTGGAACCCCAGTCCACCGGGCGCCCCGGCCGCGAGCCCGGACGGCGGGCTCATCAGCGTCGTGGTTCCGACGCTCGCCGACGGCGACACCCCTGCGGCGCTGGTCTACGACGATCCGCCCCGGCACCGGTACGCCCGCGACGCCCTGCTCCTCATCGACACCGCGTCCGGCCAGGTCAGAGCGCGGCGGCCGATCGGTGCGGTCGCCTCGGACGTGACGCAGCGGTGGCATCCGGACGGCTCGCTGCTCGCTCTCTCCTGCTGGACGGCCTGGTACAGCTGGTCGACCTGGTGGATCGAGCCGCGCCGGGACGGGCTGCACATCCGCGGCGGCACGACCATGCGCGAGGTGATCGACTTCCTGCCGGATACGTCGCGTGTGCTCACGCTGCGGCGCGCCGAGGCGATCGCCCACAATGACGACCGCGACGAGCTCGCGTCACACGATGTGAGCGCCGATGACCCGGCCGGACTGCTCGACCTCGGCGAACTGGCCGTCGACCCCGACAACGACGAGTTCACCGGTGCGTATCTGCTCGATACCGCGCATGTCCTGGTCACCGGCCGGGTGTACCTTCCCGGGCGCCCGGCGGCGGTCCGCCACTGGCTCTGTGACACGGCGACACTGCTGCCGCTCGGCCGGGTCCGCTACCCCGTGCCGGTCGGCGCTGAGGCGACCCCGCTCGGTGACGGGAGCTGGCTCACCCGGGATTGCGAACGCCTCCACCACTGGGCGCTCCCCTGAGCCGGCGATACGGCTGCGCCCCGGAACCGCACAAGGCGGTCCGGGGCGCAGCCGTGTAAAGCCATGTATGTGGTTGTCAGCGGTCGTCTTCGGTCGTGGTCAGCGGTCCGGGCTACTCCCCGGCGTCCTCTTCCGTCTCCTCGGTGTCCGACGGGGCATCCGTCGGGGTCGACGCGGCGCCGTCGGCCTCGAGCAGCCGCGACAGCTGCCGCCCGACAATGCGCTTGAACTTCCGCTGCTGCGGTCGCGTGCGGTCCAGGACCGCCACCTCCAGCCGCTCCGCGGGGATTTCCCGGTCGTTGCCGTTGGTCTGGTTGGACAGGGCCTGGACGGCCAGCTTCAGTGCCTCCGCCAGCGACATTCCGTCACGGTGCCGCTGGTCGAGGTAGGTGCTGATCTGTTCGGAATTGCCGCCGACCGCGACCGAGCCGTGCTCGTCCACGATCGATCCGTCGTGCGGCAGCCGGTAGATCTGGTCGCCCTCAGGTGTGGCGCCGACCTCGGCGACGACCAGCTCCACCTCATACGGCTTCTCGGCCGCACTGGAGAAGATCGTGCCCAAGGTCTGGGCGTAGACGTTGGCGAGCCCACGGGCCGTCACATCGTCGCGGTCGTAGGTGTATCCGCGCAGATCGGCGTAGCGCACGCCGCCGATCCGCAGATTCTCGTACTCGTTGTACTTGCCGGCCGCGGCGAAGCCGATCCGGTCGTAGATCTCACTGAATTTGTGCAGGGCACGGGACGGGTTCTCACCGACGAAGACAATGCCGTCGGTGTACTGCAGCACGACGAGGCTGCGACCACGGGCGATGCCCTTCCGGGCGTATTCCGCCCGGTCGGCCATGGCCTGCTGGGGTGAGACATAGAACGGCGTCGACACCGGCTATCCGTCCCTTTCTGTCAGTGGCATATCGGTTCAGAAGAAGGGGGCATCAGAGCAGCGAGGCGCGCGGGCCGTCGGGCCGTTCGAGGCGCCGCTCCAGGATCGAGCGGGCGACCTCGGAGGACTCGGCCTCGGTGAGCTTGCGGAAGCCCTCGTCGGTGATGACGGTGACGATGGGGTAGATCCGCCGGGCCACATCGGGCCCGCCGGTCGCCGAGTCGTCGTCGGCCGCGTCGTACA
This sequence comes from Streptomyces sp. NPDC002730, assembly GCF_042888805.1. NCBI lineage: Bacteria > Bacillati > Actinomycetota > Actinomycetes > Kitasatosporales > Streptomycetaceae > Streptomyces > Streptomyces sp. NPDC002730. The sequence continues at coordinate 14,918 of NZ_JBIAQG010000023.1, read as the reverse complement.
GCGCCTGGATGACCAGAGTGACGGCCTGCTGCTCGGTCATGTCGTCGTGGTACAGCTTCTTCATCGCCCCGCGGGCGAAGATCGAACCGGAGCCGGTGGCCGCGTAGCCGTGCTCCTCGGAGCGGCCGCCCGTCACGTCGTACGAGAAGATGCGGCCCTTCTCCCGGTCGACGTCGTAGCCCGCGAAGAGCGGCACGACGGCCAGGCCCTGCATGGCCATGCCGAGGTTGCCTCGGATCATGGTGGAGAGCCGGTTGGCCTTGCCCTCCAGGGAGAGCTGGGCGCCTTCGACCTTCTCGAAGTGCTCCAGCTCGAGCTGGAAGAGCTTGACCATCTCCACCGCGAGACCGGCGGTGCCGGCGATGCCCACGGCCGAGTACTCGTCGGCCGGGAAGACCTTTTCGATATCGCGCTGGGCGATCATGTTGCCCATGGTCGCCCGACGGTCACCGGCGAGCACCACACCGCCGGGAAAGGTCGTCGCGACGATGGTCGTCCCGTGCGGTGCCTCGATGGCGCCCTGCACAGGCGGCAGGACGCGCTTGCCGGGCAGCATCTCCGGGGAGTGCTGGCCCAGAAAGTCCATGAACGAGGACGAGCCGGGCGTCAGGAAGGCTGCCGGCAGACGCCCGGTGCTACGAGGGTTGGCTTCCACGCGTTTCCTTCCGGATTGGCGGCGGCCCGCCATGTCGGGCGCGGGCCGATCTTACGAACTGTGCACGGACCTTACCCGCGCCGTCGCCGGTCATCCGCCCCGGTGCCACCGGCTTTCGCCGACGGCACCGCAGACGGACAACAGGTGCTACTCCCCGCCCTTTTGGACAAAGGAACGCACGAAGTCCTCGGCGTTCTCCTCGAGGACGTCGTCAATCTCGTCCAGTACGGAGTCGACGTCGTCCGACAGCTTCTCCTGGCGCTCCTTGAGGTCCTCCGAAGCCTGCGCTTCCTGCGTCTGCTCCTCGGTCTCCTCAGTGGAACGCGTGGCCTTCTGCTGTCCGCCGCCGGTGTCCTTGGTCGCCATATCCCTCACCCCGCTCGGTTTGCCCTGACGTGAGTTCGCTCGGTCAAGATCAGACCCTACAAGCAGGGTCCGACATCGGCCCCGCACTTGCCTCAACGTCCGGGGACCACCTCGATGATTCCCGGACTGGAACCATTTCAGCCCCCGGACAGCACCCGGACCAGGTCTTCCGCGGTCCGGCACCGGTCCAGGAGCTCCTTGACGTGGTTGCGTGTACCGCGCAGCGGTTCCAGCGTCGGCACCCGCTGCAGCGAGTCCCGGCCCGGCAGATCGAAGATCACCGAGTCCCAGGAGGCCGCGGCGACGTCGTCGGCGTACTGCTCCAGGCAGCGACCGCGGAAGTACGCACGGGTGTCCTCGGGCGGCTTCGTCCGGGCCCGCGCGACGTCCGGCTCGTCCAGGAGCCGTTTCATCTTCCCGCGGGCCGCCAGCCGGTTGTACAGGCCCTTCTCGGGGCGTACGTCGGCGTACTGGAGGTCCACCAGGTGCAGTCGTGCCGCGTCCCACTCGAGGTTGTCACGCCGCCGGTAGCCCTCCATCAGCTCCTTCTTGGCGATCCAGTCCAGCTCACCGGACAGGCTCATCGGGTCGTTCTCGAGCCGGTTGAGCGTGTCCTCCCAGCGGATCAGGACGTCCTTGGTCTGTTCGTCGGCGTCCACGCCGAAGCGCTCCTCGACGTACTTCCGCGCCAGCTCGAAGTACTCCATCTGGAGCTGGACTGCGGTGAGTGTCCGGCCGCTGCGCAGCGTGACCAGCCGCTTCAGGGTCGGGTCGTGGGAGACCTGGTGCAGGGTGCGTACCGGCTGGTCGACGGCCAGGTCCACGGCGATGAAGCCGTCCTCGATCATGGACAGGACCAGGGCCGTGGTGCCCAGCTTGAGATAGGTCGAGATCTCCGACAGGTTTGCGTCGCCGATGATCACATGGAGCCTGCGGTATTTCTCGGCGTCGGAGTGCGGCTCGTCGCGGGTGTTGATGATGGGCCGCTTGAGGGTGGTCTCGAGCCCGACCTCGACCTCGAAGTAGTCGGCGCGCTGGCTGATCTGAAAGCCGTGTTCATGGCCGTCCTGGCCGATTCCGACCCGTCCGGCGCCAGTGACGACCTGGCGGGAGACGAAGAACGGCGTCAGGTGGCGCACGATGTCCGAAAAGGCGGTCTCCCGCTTCATCAGATAGTTCTCGTGGGTCCCGTAGGAAGCGCCTTTGTTGTCGGTGTTGTTTTTGTAGAGGTGGATCGGCTGGGCGCCGGGGAGCTGGGCCGCGCGCTCGGCGGCCTCCGCCATGATGCGTTCGCCGGCCTTGTCCCAGAGCACGGCGTCGCGCGGGTTGGTCACCTCGGGCGAGCTGTATTCCGGGTGGGCATGGTCGACGTAGAGCCGCGCACCGTTGGTGAGGATGACATTGGCGAGGCCGATGTCCTCATCGGTGAGCTGGCTGGAGTCGGCGGCCTCGCGGGCGAGGTCGAAGCCGCGGGCGTCCCGCAGCGGATTCTCCTCCTCGAAGTCCCAGCGTGCGCGCCGCGCCCTGTGCATCGCCGCCGCGTAAGCGTTGACGATCTGGGACGAGGTGAGCATGGCATTGGCGTTCGGGTGGCCAGGGACGGAGATTCCGTACTCCGTCTCGATGCCCATTACTCGCCGTACGGTCATGCGGCCCTCCTTGCCCGGCGTCGCTCCCCTCCGGGAACGGCGCTCAAGTACCGCTGTCTCTCCGGTGCGTGTGCGGTGCCCGTCCCCGCACTGCGCGACTCGGCGGTACCGAAGAGCCTAGAACGCCTCTGCGCTGGTGGGGAGATCAATTGCGTCATTGCTCCGGTATGGCCGGACCTGTCGAGAAAGCAACCGGCTGCGGATGCCCGGCCGGGCATCCGCAGCCGGTTTGCGTTCTACAGGTACTGCCCGGTGTTCGCCACCGTGTCGATGGAACGCCCTGTGTCCGCGCCCTGCTTTCCGGTGACAAGGGTGCGGATGAAGACAATCCGCTCGCCCTTCTTTCCGGAGATCCGGGCCCAGTCGTCCGGGTTGGTGGTGTTCGGCAGGTCCTCGTTCTCCTTGAACTCGTCCACGCAAGCCTGGAGGAGATGGGAGACCCGGAGGCCCTTCTGGTTTTGGTCGAGGAAGGCCTTGATGGCCATCTTCTTGGCCCGGTCGACGATGTTCTGGATCATCGCGCCGGAGTTGAAGTCCTTGAAGTACAGGACTTCCTTGTCGCCGTTGGCGTACGTGACCTCGAGGAAGCGGTTCTCCTCGGACTCCGCGTACATCTGCTCGACGACCGACTGGATCATCGCGTGTGCCGCGGCGTCCTTGGAGCCGTTGTGCTCGGAGAGGTCGTCCGAGTGCAGCGGCAGCGAAGCCGTCAGGTACTTGGCGAAGATGTCCTTCGCGGCCTCCGCGTCCGGACGCTCGATCTTGATCTTCACATCGAGCCGGCCGGGCCGCAGGATCGCGGGGTCGATCATGTCCTCGCGGTTGGAGGCGCCGATGACGATGACGTTTTCCAGGCCCTCCACACCGTCGATCTCGGCGAGCAGCTGCGGGACGATGGTGTTCTCCACGTCCGAGCTGACACCGGAACCACGGGTGCGGAAGAGGGATTCCATCTCGTCGAAGAAGACGATGACGGGGGTGCCCTCACTCGCCTTCTCCCGGGCACGCTGGAAGACGAGGCGGATGTGCCGCTCGGTCTCACCGACGTACTTGTTGAGGAGCTCGGGGCCCTTGATGTTGAGGAAGTAGCTCTTCCCCGCGGGCTGGCCGGTCACCTCGGCGACCTTCTTGGCAAGGGAGTTGGCGACCGCCTTCGCGATCAGCGTCTTGCCGCATCCGGGCGGGCCGTAGAGCAGGATGCCCTTCGGCGGCCGCAGTTCGTGCTCCTTGAAGAGGTCCGGATAGAGGTAGGGGAGCTCGACCGCGTCGCGGATCATCTCGATCTGGCCGCCCAGACCGCCGATCTTGTCGTAGTCGACGTCCGGGACCTCTTCGAGGACGAGTTCCTCGACCTCGCTCTTGGGAACAACCTCGTAGACGTAGCCGGAGCGGGGCTCGAGGAGCAGGGCGTCGCCGGGGCGGATGGTGATGTCCAGCAGCGGCTCCGCGAGCCGCACCACCCTTTCCTCGTCGGTGTGCCCGACCACCAGGGCGCGCTCGCCGTCCTCGAGGATCTCCTTGAGGGTGACGATGTCCCCGGCACGCTCGTACTCCATGGCCTCGACCACGTTGAGCGCCTCGTTGAGCATGACTTCCTGGCCGCGCCGGAGCTCTTCGAGCTCGACGCTGGGGCTCACATTCACCCGGAGCTTGCGGCCCCCGGTGAAGATGTCACATGTGCCGTCCTCATTCGCCTGCAGGAAGACACCGAAGCCGGCCGGCGGCTGCGCGAGCCGGTCGACCTCCTCCTTGAGGGCCACGATCTGGTCGCGGGCCTCGCGGAGCGTGTTGGCGAGCCGCTCGTTCTGTGCGGACACGCCGGCCAGGTTGGTCTGCAACTCGACGATCCGCTCTTCGAGAATCCTCGTATGACGCGGAGAGTCGGCGAGCTTGCGGCGCAGGACGGCGATTTCCTGCTCGAGATAGGCAACCTGGCCGGCTGGGTCTTCAGACCCCCGCCCCGGCCGGATGCCGCGGTTGATGTCGTCGTCGTGGGCTGCCACGGTCCTCACCTCCTCCAAGGGGAGCTGGACGCTTCCTGACCCTACCTGCGTGGGTGATGATTGAAACCCCTAGATCACAAAGACGGTAGGGGTGTGTCCGATCTTCACCCTTGCGCTCTCCCTTACGCCAGGGGAATACCCACCCAACAACATCGGAAAGCGGGCGGAGGTATCGTCGAAGCGTTCAACACCCGTCAGGGCTGGCACGACTTGCTTCACATTGCTACACCCGACGAAGGAAACGGCAGGAGATATGACCGTGCAGCACGAGGCCCCCACGGAAGGCGTCGGGGAGGCTCTGGAGGTCTGGATCGACCAGGACCTCTGCACAGGGGACGGGATCTGCGCCCAGTACGCCCCGGAGGTCTTCGAGCTCGACATCGACGGGCTCGCCTACGTGAAGAGCACCGACGACGAACTGCTCCAGAACCCGGGCGCCACAACGCCCGTACCCCTGCCGTTGCTGAGGGATGTCGTGGACTCCGCAAAGGAGTGCCCGGGCGACTGTATCCACGTACGTCGCGTTTCGGACAGGGTCGAGGTCTACGGACCCGACGCAGGGTGACGGATCACACACCGAGCGCTTCGGCGGGGGCGGTGCGTACGAACTTCCCGCCCTTCCACTGCCACTTGACCTTCTCCTGCTTGTCGGGGCAGCAGCTCGGGACATCGGGCGAGGAGTAGCCGAGCAGCGTCGCCGTGACCGCTCCGTCACGTACGGCGAAGTCGCCGACGCTCTGCTTCTGCACGGGCTCGAGCAGCGTCGCGACGACGCGCGGGCCCGTCCCGTTGCCCCGGGTAAGTACGAAGATGGCGCTCGGCGGGGTGCCGGAGCCTGCGTCGCAGCGGGCCACCGCCACGGTCTCGGGGCTGCCGTCGCCGTCGAGATCGCCCGAGGCCTTCTTGGTCACCACACTTTTCGCGCCGCCGCACTCCAGCGGAAGCTGCACTCCCGCGGGGTCGGGCGCCGGGGCTGCGGCGGTGCTGATCTGCGGCTGCGAGCCCGGCTGGGACGCGGTGGCGGCCTTGGGCTGCAGCAGTCCGGCGGCCGCGACGACCGCTGCCATCGCCGTCGCGGTGGCGAGCCAGTGCACCGGGCGGGCGTCGGTGTGCGCGAGGTCCGGGACGGCGGAGGTCTGCACGCGGGATGTCTCCTGGGAAGGCGGTACCGGCGGGGAGTCAGCGACGGGAGGAAGTCTGCATCGTGCCATACGTCACAGCGGGTGCGGAACAGCGGGGTCCGTAACTCTCACGTAAAGACACCCGACGTACACACGGTGTGGAGATGGTCAACGCGATGACGCCGCCGCCGAGTTCTCCGTGGTGTCACGGGAACTCGGCGGCGGCGTCGGTGCGTTGTGCGGGAGTCAGCCCTTGTTGGGGCCTTCGTAGTCATCGCCGTACGCACCCTTGGCGGGGCGACGGCGGCGCATCGGGGGCTCCACACCGTCGGCGAGACGGCGGGCGGTGACGAGGAAGCCGGTGTGGCCGATCATCCGGTGGTCCGGGCGGACGGCCAGTCCTTCGACATGCCAGTTGCGGATCATCGACTCCCAGGGCTGCGGCTCGGCGAAGCATCCGATCTCACGGATGGACTCGACTGTGCGCGCGAGCTGGGTGGTGGTCGCGACGTAGCAGCAGAGGATGCCGCCGGGGACGAGCGCCTTGGAGACGGCCTCCAGGCACTCCCAGGGGGCGAGCATGTCCAGGATGACGCGGTCGACGTCGGCGTCGGTCAGGTTGTCCTGGAGGTCGCCGACGGTGAGCTGCCAGGCAGGGTGCGGGCCGCCGAAGTAGCGCTCCACATTCTGCTGGGCGATCTCGGCGAAGTCCTCGCGGCGCTCGTAGGAGTGCAGCATGCCGTGGTCGCCGATGGCGCGCAGCAGGAAGGCACTGAGCGAGCCGGAGCCCACCCCCGCCTCGACGACGCGAGCGCCGGCGAAGATGTCGGCGAAGGCCAGGATCTGCCCCGCGTCCTTGGGGTAGACCACGGCGGCGCCGCGGGGCATGGACAGGACATAGTCGGGGAGCAGGGGGCGCAGCGCGAGGTAGGCGACGTTTCCCGTGGTACGGACAACACTGCCCTCGGGAGCCCCGATCAGCTCGTCGTGCGGGAAGGAACCCTTGTGGGTGTGGAAATTCTTCCCGGCCTCGAGCGTGAACGTGTAGTGGCGTCCCTTGGGGTCGGTGAGCTGGACCTGGTCCCCGACCTTGAAGGGCCCGCGTCGGCGGGCGGCACCGGTCGGTTCGGACATGTGAACAGCCTACCGGGCCGGGCCGGGCCCCGATGACCACGTGAAGCCTGCGGGACAGCCTCGCCCTGGCGAGCCGGGCGCGGTCCCCGAACCTCGCGGGTCCTGCCCCGGCCGCCCGGCCCGTGGGTCCTGACGACCCCACCCCAGCCGCCTGGCGAGTGAGCCGAGCCCGCCGCGCCCGTGGGCCTGGCCCGCCCCGAGCGCTCACCTCTGCGGCGAGTGAGCCGAAGGGGCGCGCGGGTGTCGAAAGGGAGAGCGCGCGGAGGCCGCGAGGAACGAGTGGTCGAGCACGGTCGACCGTCGACAGACGCTAAAGCGCCCCGGAGGCGAACCGAGCCTCCAAGAAGAAGCCGAGTGGTCGAGCACGGTCGACCGTCGACAGACGCTGAAGGCGCCCCGGAGGCGAACCGAGCCTCTAAGAAGAAGCAGGCCGGGCCATGGCGGCGACGAACGCGCGCTCGACATCTGCCGTGGACAGGACGCCGTAGATCTCGCCCGTCTCCTCGACCACCAGGTACTCCGTCGCCGGCGAGGCCCTGAGCCTGTCGAGGAGCGCCTCGCCGGCCAGTTCGGCCGAGACCTTCATGCCCTCGGTGAGTTCCTGTGCGAGGCCGCTGACGGCGACCCAGGGGCGGCGGTGTTCGGGGACACCGACGATGGCTGTCTCGCGGACCAGGGCCTTCGGGTCGCCGTGGCCGTCGACGACGACCAGGGCGCGGGCTCCGGCCTCGTTGGCGCGGCGCAGGGCCTCGGAGAGCGGGGTGTCGGACTCGACGGGAACGGCGCGTCTGGTGAGCGTACGGGCCTCGAGCTCCGGGAGGTGTTCACGCAGCCGCGCCATCCGCAGGCTGTTGCCGGCCCCGGTCCAGATGATCGCGGCGAGGATCGCGGCGAGCAGCGCGTCGGTGACGGTCTCCATGCCGCCGATGTCCTCGGTGGCATTGCCGAGCGCTCCGGTGTGGGTGAGGAGCGGCAGGCCGATGAGGACGGTGACGGCCAGCGCCCGGCCGACCCAGGCGGCGGCGATCGTGCCCGACATCGGCTTGCCGGTGATCTTCCAGACGACGGCGCGCAGCATCCTGCCGCCGTCCAGCGGCAGGCCGGGCAGCAGGTTGAACGCGGCGACGATGAGGTTGGAGATCATCAGGCCGGCGAGCAGCACGCCGGGGACGGTGCCCGGCTCGACGGCCTTCATCCCCAGATAGAAGACGCCGGACAGGACGAGGGAGAGCAGCGGCCCGACGAAGGCGAGGATGAACTCCCGGCCCGGGGTCTCGGAGTCCTTCTCGATCTCCGAGACGCCGCCGAAGAACTGGAGCTGGATGCGGCGCACCGGCAGTTTGAAGCGCAGCGCGGCGATCGTGTGCGCCAGTTCATGGACGAGTACGGAAGCGTAGAAGGCAACCGCGAAGAAGAGGGAGACGAGATAGCGGACGCCGCCGAGTTCGGGGAGCACCCGGTCGAGCTGGCCGCCGAACACCCAGGTGATGAGGGCGGCGACGATGAACCAGCTGGGGGCGACGTAGACAGGCACCCCGAAGGGACGGCCCATGAGGATTCCGCCGCCGGGGCCGTCGGAGCGCCGCGGCTTGCCTCCGCCGGGGTTCGCTCCCCCCGTTCCGGACTGCGGCCGCTCGCGATCACCGCTCGTGTCGTCCTCGTTCACGGGTTCCCTTCGTTGCGGAGTACGTCGCTCGTTCGGTCATCTCGATCATCTTGATCATGCATCTCGATCATGCAATGCGCAGCGTCTGACGTCGATGGTATTCCGCTCGCTGTCAGTGGCGGGCCGTAGGGTCTGAGTCATGAGTACGAGCCAGCAGCCCACATCGCTGTCGCCGTCGCGGGCGAGCGACTTCATGCAGTGCCCCCTGCTGTACCGGTTTCGGGTGATCGACAGGCTGCCGGAGAAGCCCAGTGAGGCAGCTACCCGCGGCACGTTGGTCCACGCGGTGCTGGAGCGACTCTTCGACGCCCCGGCGGCTGAGCGTACGGCTCCGCGCGCCAAGTCGCTGATCCCGGGTCAGTGGGACCGGCTGCTCGAGACAAAGCCGGAGCTCGGCGAGCTGTTCGCCGAGGATGCCGACGGCGTGCGGCTGGCGGGCTGGCTGGGTGAGGCGGAACGGCTGGTCGAACGGTGGTTCTCGCTGGAGGACCCGACCCGGCTCGAGCCCGCCGAGCGGGAGATGTTCGTCGAGACGGAGCTGGAGTCGGGGCTTCGGCTGCGCGGCGTCATCGACCGGGTCGATGTCGCGCCCACTGGCGAGGTACGGATCGTCGACTACAAGACGGGCAAGGCCCCGCGTCCTGAGTACAGCGAGGGCGCGCTGTTCCAGATGAAGTTCTACGCCCTGGTGATCTGGAGGCTGAAGGACGTGGTGCCGCGTCGGCTGCAGCTCGTATATCTGGGCAGCGGCGATGTGCTGACGTACGACCCGGTCCCGGCGGACCTGGAGCGTATGGAGCGCAAGCTGTTGGCGCTCTGGGACGCGATCAAGCAGGCGACCGAGACGGGCGACTGGCGGCCGCGGCCGACCAAGCTGTGCGGCTGGTGCGACCACCAGGAAGTCTGTCCGGAATTCGGCGGCACTCCCCCGGTTTATCCGCTGAGCATTTCCCCGACCGCATCGGCGGAGGATGGCCAGGGCAGAATGGGCCCGGTCTAAACGAAGGAGTACCCGTGGCTATCCGCGTCCTACTGGTCGACGACCAACCGCTGCTGCGTACCGGCTTCCGGATGATTCTGGAGGCGGAGCAGGACATCGCGGTCGTCGGCGAGGCCGGGGACGGCCTCCAGGCTCTGGACCAGGTGCGGGCGCTGCAGCCCGATGTGGTGCTTATGGACATCCGGATGCCGCGGATGGACGGGGTCGAGGCGACCCGGCAGATCACCGGGCCCGGCCGGGACGGTCCGGCCAAGGTGCTGGTGCTGACCACCTTCGACCTCGACGAGTATGTGGTGGAGGCGCTGCGCGCCGGCGCGAGCGGCTTCCTGCTGAAGGACGCGCCCGCCGATGAGCTGGTGCAGGCGATCCGGGTGGTCGCGGCGGGCGAGGCGATGCTGGCGCCGAGCATCACCCGCAGGCTGCTCGACAAGTACGCGGACCATCTGCCGTCCGGCGAGGAGCCGGTCCCCAACACGCTGAACACGCTGACCGAGCGTGAGGTGGAGGTGCTCAAGCTCGTCGCTCGGGGTCTGTCCAACGCCGAGATCGCCGCGGACCTCTTCGTCAGCGAGACCACCGTCAAGACACATGTGGGCCATGTCCTGACGAAGCTGAGCCTGCGCGACCGCGTACAGGCCGCCGTGTACGCGTACGAGAGCGGTCTGGTGCGTCCCGGCGCGCAGTAGGGCACCGGGGGAAGAGCAAGCGGCGGCGGGCTGATGCCCGCCGCCGCTTGTCTATCCGGATACCGCGGGGGTCATGCGGTGCCGCGACCCAGCTCCCAGAGCTGCAGGTCGGAGCTGGAGTTGAGCACCCGCTCGACGCCGGTGACACCGACGCGGGCGGCGACGTACTGCTTGCCCTGCCACAGCGGCAGCACCGGGACGTCGTTCGCGACGATGTCCTGCATCTGGGTGAAGGCCTTGGACGCGGCGGTGCGGTCCGCGGAGCGCCGCGACTGCGGGATGAGGTCGCGGACCACGGTGCTCACGTACGGGGTGTTGAGGAAGTTGCCCTTGTCCAGGAACGGGGCGATGTAGTTGTCGGGGTCCGGGAAGTCGGGGAACCAGCCCAGTCCGTAAACCGCGTAGTCACCGTGCTTCTGGGCGGGCCGGAACTTCGACCACTCGGCGCCCTCGACGGTGACGTCGAAGAGCTTGGTGGCGTTCAGCTGGTTCTTGAGCGCCTCGAACTCCTTGGCCGTACCGGCACCGTAGTGGTCGGTCGTGTAGTGGAGCTTCAGCTTCACCGGCGTGGTGATGTTGGCGGCACTGAGGATCTCCGCGGCCTTGCTGCGGCTCGGCTCGCCGTACTTGTTGTAGAAGGAGTTGGTGTGCGCGGCGATGCTCGTCGGGATGAGCGAGTAGAGCGGCTCGGCGGTGGAGCCGTACACCTCGCCGGCGATGTGACCGCGGTCGACGACCGCCGCCATGGCCTGCCGGACCGCCTTGTTCTTCACCGACGGGTCGTTGGTGTTGAAGCCGAGGTAGCGGATCTCCAGACCCGGCATCTCGGTGAGCTCGATGTCCTTCTTGGGGTTCTCGGACAGATCCTTGATCTGCTCGGGCGACATCGCGCGGGTCATGACGTCGATGTCCCCGTCCTCCAGCGCCTTGCCCATGGAGGCGGCGTCCGGGAACGATCGCAGCTCGACCTTGTCGTTGAGGAGCTTGAGGTCGCCCTGGTACTTGGGGTTCTTGGTGAAGACGACCCTGGAGATGTTCTCGCCCTTGGTCTCCGTCTTCATGGTGTACGGGCCGGAGCCGTCCACCTGGAAGCCGTCGCGGAGCTTCTTGCCCTCGTAGTTCTTCTTGCTGACGATGCCGGCGGCCGGCGTCGAGAGCTTGTACGGGAAGGTCGCGTCCGGCGTGGAGAGGTGGAAGGCCACCTCGTCGCCGTTGGCCTCGATGGTGTCGATGTTCGCGAGGAGGGCGGCCGTACCGTTGTCGGCGTTGATGTCCCGCACACGCTCGATGGAGAACTTCACATCGTCGGCGGTGATGGGGGTGCCGTCGGCGAACTGCAGCCCGCTGCGCAGCTTGCAGCGGTAGCTCTCGCTCGCGTTGTCCGTGAAGGAGCAGGACTGGGCGGCGTCGGGCACCGGCTCGCCGCCGCCGCGCGGCGCGTGCATCAGCGTCTGGATGGTCTGCCGGAGCACGTTCCAGGCGCCGGTGTCGTACGCGTAGGCCGGGTCGAGGGGCGCGGGCGCGTCCGCGGTGGCGGTGAACTGGTCCGTGGTGCCCACGACAATGGCACCACCGCCGCCGGACCCGCCGTCCGTCCCGCCGCAGGCGACGAGCACGGGCGCGAGCAGGCCGACCACGGCCGGCAGCACCAAAGTCTTACGGTTCATCCTGGACGTACTCCCTCATCCGGCACTGGGATACAGCGATGCTTACGGGACACTCCGCCGCGACCGCCCGTTCGGGGCGGTGCGATCGGGCCGGGGAACAGAACGATCAGTTCTGTGTTCGCGTCGGCTTGATGGCCGCCGGGGCACATCGATGATGCGGCGAAGTTCTCGCGATGAGATTAGTCGGCAACGCCAGGAAAGCTTGACCGCGCCTGAGTTGGAGCGTATTCGCTCAGTGATCAGTTGTGCCTGTGAGTGGATGATTGCGCCACGGAATGATTCGCACACCACTCCATCAATACGGACAGAACGGCGGGACCGACCCGCCCTGGACGGGCACGGAACGGTCTGGACCTATCCCTTCAATACCACTGAGCGTGACGAACGTCACGCAGTGAAACCCCTTACGGGACGCCGGAAAGCAGTTGCTCATGTCACGGAAAATGAGCGATCCGGTGCCGAGAGTTTCCCGTGCATTCAAGAAACACGGACAGTACACGCATCAGTTCATTGTGGTGATGAGAGTCCGCAGAAAAACAAGGTCGACTTCTTCGAGCGAGCGTACGACCACCCGGCCGTCGGCGGGCGCGATCGGCGCCACGGACGGCACGGCCACCACCCGGCAGCCCGCAGCCTCGGCGGCCGCCACACCCGTCGCCGTGTCCTCGATGACGGCGCATCTCGCCGGCTCGGCGCCCAGCCCCTGGGCGGCGAGCAGATAGGGATCGGGGTGCGGCTTCGTCCGCGCCACCTCGTCACCCGCGACGGAAAGCGCGAAGTGCTGGGGGCCGAGCGAGGCAAGGATCCGGTCGATGATGCGGCGGTGGGAGGCGGAGACCAGCGCGGTGGGCACGTTGTGCCTGGCGAGCTCGGCGAGCAGCCGGGCGGCACCGGGCATCAGCGGCACACCGCGACCGATGCGATCCTCGAAGCGATCATTGAGCAGCACGGTCAGCTCGGCGAGCGTGATGTCCGCGCCGGTGGCCTCGATGAGATACCCGGCGCTGCGCGTCATGGGACCACCGACCACCACGTCCTTCCACGCCTCGTCGAGTCGATGGCCGAGATCGGCGAAGACCTCCACCTCCGCGTCCCACCAGAAGCCTTCGGTGTCCACGAGGGTGCCGTCCATGTCGAGAAAGACGGCCTGAAGGGCAGAGCTTTCGGCCGAACGGGTCAAGGACGCGGGGACCGTACTGGTCATCCGGCACACCTCCACTAGGGACGAGAAGGCCGGTCGCCTTCCCAGCTGGGAAGGCGACCGGCCTGCACTGGACCGACCAGTGTACGACTCGTTCGACTAACGTGCGTTGAAGTACTTCGCTTCGGGGTGGTGGATGACGATGGCGTCGGTGGACTGTTCCGGGTGGAGCTGGAACTCTTCGGACAGCTGGACACCGATCCGCTCGGGTTCCAGCAGGGTCGCGATCTTCGCGCGGTCCTCCAGATCGGGGCAGGCGCCGTAGCCGAGCGAGAAACGGGCGCCCCGGTACTTCAGGGCGAACATGTCCTCCACATCGGCGGGGTCCTCGCCCGCGAAACCGAGCTCCGCACGGACACGGGCGTGCCAGTATTCGGCCAGTGCCTCGGCCAACTGCACGGACAGGCCGTGCAGTTCGAGGTAGTCGCGGTAGGAGTCGGACGCGAAGAGCTCGGCGGTCGCCTCACCGATCCTGGAGCCGACGGTGACGACCTGCAGACCGACCACGTCCCTCTCGCCGGACTCCTCGGGACGGAAGAAGTCCGCCAGACACAGCCGCCGGCCACGGCGCTGACGCGGGAAGGAGAACCGGGTCCGCTCGGAACCGTCCTCGTTCAACAGGATCAGATCGTCACCCTTGGACACACACGGGAAGTAGCCGTAGACCACGGCCGCCTCCAGCAGGTTCCTGGTCTGCAGCTGCTCCAGCCAGCCCCGCAGCCGCGGCCGGCCCTCACTCTCCACCAGCTCCTCATACGTGGGCCCGTCCCCCGTACGGGCCTGCTTCAGCCCCCACTGCCCCTTGAACAGCGCGCCCTCGTCCAGCCAGGACGCGTACTCCTTCAGCTGGATCCCCTTGATCACCCGCGTGCCCCAGAACGGCGGGGCGGGCACCGGATTGTCGACGGCCACATCGGAGCGGGCCCAGCCCTCCTCGGGACGCTCCTCGATCACCGCGTTCGCGGCGGCCCGGACCCGGCGCTGCTTGAGTTCGGGCAGGACGGCCCCGGGGACGCCGCGCTTGACCGCGATCAGGGCGTCCATCAGCCGCAGCCCCTCGAACGCATCACGCGCGTAGCGGACTTCGCCCTCGTAGATCTCATGCAGATCCTGCTCGACATACGCCCGGGTCAGTGCGGCGCCGCCGAGGATGACCGGGTAGTCGGCGGCCATCTTGCGCTGGTTCAGCTCCTGCAGGTTCTCCTTCATGATCACCGTGGACTTCACCAGCAGACCCGACATGCCGATCACATCGGCCCGGTGCTCCTCCGCGGCCTCCAGGATCGCCGAGACCGGCTGCTTGATACCCAGGTTGACCACGTTGTAGCCGTTGTTGGACAAAATGATGTCGACAAGGTTCTTGCCGATGTCATGGACGTCCCCGCGGACCGTCGCCAGAACGATCGTGCCCTTGCCCTCCGCATCCGACTTCTCCATATGCGGCTCGAGATACGCGACCGCGTTCTTCATCACCTCGGCCGACTGCAGGACGAACGGCAGCTGCATCTGGCCCGAGCCGAACAGCTCACCGACGACCTTCATGCCGTCCAGCAGCGTCTCGTTGACGATGCCGAGGGCGGGGCGGATCTGGAGCGCCTCGTCGAGGTCTGCCTCCAGGCCGTTCTTCTCGCCGTCGATGATGCGGCGCTTGAGGCGCTCGTCCAACGGCAGCGCGAGGAGTTCCTCCGCCTTGCCCGCCTTCATCGACTTCATGTTGACGCCCTCGAACAGCTCCATGAGCCTCTGCAGCGGGTCATACCCCTCACTGCG
>NZ_JBIAQG010000022.1:45957-89892 GCF_042888805.1 Streptomyces sp. NPDC002730 | reverse complement strand
CACCCGCTGGAACAGCTCCCACAACTCATCCGGCACCAGCCGCTCAACGATCCTCGCCACGGCACGAGCTTACCCAGCCAAATGAGATGACGTCTTAAGACGGCCTCGGGTGCGATGACGCGCCAGGTGCTGCCGCTCTTCTTGAACTGCGGGCCGGCCGAGGGGTTCTTGCCCGATACGGGGCGCGATCCAGCGGCTGCCGCGTCTTCCGGACCGGCTGCTGGACGCGACGCCGGAGCAGCGGAAGGGGTGGGACTCGGCGTGAAGTCGGCGGCTGACGCCGTTCCCACTCCCGCGAGCAGAGCGAGGACGGCGCCTGCGGCCAGGTGCCGCAGGGTCGACAAGGTGCGTATGCGTCTCAACTTCGAATCCTCCTTGAGGGTACGTATGTTCGACGCAAGCTCATCAGACGCACCCTCAAGGCCATATGGCCAAGGCCATGGTTTACCCCGCACCGAGAAGGTCCAGCCAAGAAGGCTCCGCTAGCCCGAACTCCGCCACGTACGCGTATTGGTGAAGATCCATCAGAAGCTCGGCGGTAGCTGACCGTCCCGTCCAGCAGTACGTTCAATAACAGGGAGGCAGGTGCCACGCCCAACCCCCGGGGCGTAGCACCTGCCTCCCTCTTTGCGTTACCGGCCGCGCCGTCTACGCGTGCAGGACGGAGCACCCACACGCCGGTACCCGCTCCCGCCGCAGCCGCCTTGGTGAAGGCTGCCGTGCCGGCTGCAGCACCCCCGCCCAGCCGGGCCAGGACCTCCTTGGACAGCAGGTCTCCCTTGCCTTTCGGGGCGTCGGCCATGTCCTGCGCGGACGGAGAACCGCATCTGCGCGGCGAAGTTGTCCTGAACGATCCCCGCCAGGTTGTCCAGCGTCGTCACCACCGGATCAGCGGGAAGCTCGGCCGTGATGATGTCCAGCAGATGCGAATCGGCGTTCTCCTGGTCCTTGAGGCCCTCTCGCCTTAAGAACTAGTAACGGAATGACTCTCAAGACCTCGTTGGGCCCTGGGGAAGGGGGTAGCAGCCAGGTGCGAGGATGCTGCCGTGTTGAATGCGATCGACGCGGTGAACCGGGGCGCCATACCGGGCCATCCGGACTGGTATGAACCGGCTCGTGCCGCCTGCGGTCTGCTCGCCCTGGCCAGTGCGGCGAACATGGTGCAGGCGGCGGAGGCCGGCTCGCTGCTCGGTGGCGGCGGAATCGTCCATGGCCACAGTGCCGCGGTGTTTCCGGCGGCTGTGGTCGCGGCCCCTCTACTCCTGGACATCGCCCAGCAGTGTCACCCGGCGGCGAGGGACACCGCGTTGGGGCTGGTCGATGAGGCCCTGTCGTCCTTCCCCACGCCGGGTACACGCGGGTGACGACGCACTACGGCACGGTCCCGATCTGCTGCGGCATCGCCACCGCCCCCGAAAGGAGCCCTCGCTAACCGCACCGCCGGCAGCGGCCCGATCACCGAACGCGAATCCCGGTGATCGCAGATCGCGACCTCGCGTGATCGCTCACAGGTCGCGCATGCTCTCGTTCTCCTATGTGTTCTGAATCGCGTTCACCAGTCCGGCAACAAGGTTCGCCCGCACGGCCATGGCTTCGATCACCAGGTACTCGTGGTCGGCGTGGGCACCGCCCCCGACTGCTCCAAGGCCATCGAGTGTTGGCACCCCCAGTGCGGCCGTGAAGTTGCCGTCGCTTCCGCCGCCGACTGCCTTGCCTTCGAGGTCAGGAAGCAGCTGCTTTGCCACCGCAAAGAGCTCGGCCGACGCCGACTCAGGCATCGGGGGTCGGCTGACAGCTCCCTGAACTACGATCTCCGCCTCATCGAGATGCGGAGCCAGTGCTGCGAACGCAGATTCGATTCGTTCTTTCTCGCCGACCGACTCGACCCGGACGTCGACGAGGATGGTCGCCTCTGCGGGAACGACGTTGTCCAGGGTTCCTGCGGACGCGACGGTCGGGGTAACAGTCGTGCCCATGTCGGGTCGACCAAGCGCCGCGATATCCAGTACCTGGTGTGATGCTTCGATCAGGGCGTTGACCCCGGCTGCGGGCTCAAGGCCTGCGTGCGACGCCCGGCCCGCGATAGAGACTTGGAAGGTGCCGCAGCCTTTACGGCCGGTCTTCAGGGCTCCGCCATCAGCAGCGCCCTCGAGCACAAGTACAGCGCCGCAGGCAAGAGCTCGCTCTTCGATGAGAGCTCGAGAGGAGCGGGAGCCGACCTCTTCGTCGGCGGTGATCAGGATCTCGACGCCTGATCGGTCATCGAGCGTTGCCAGGCCATGAACGGCCTGTACCAAACCGCCAAGCATGTCGAAGACCCCGGGGCCAGTTGCATGCCCGTCTTCGACCACGAACGGGCGGCGTTCAAGGGTGCCGAGCGGAAACACCGTGTCATGGTGACCGAGGATCAGCACTTTGGGATCGCCACCAGCTGACCAGTGGACGTGCGGCCCGGCTTCGCTCTCAACGAGGATGGCCTGCCCGCCAAGACGGCTCTCGATGACAGCGGCGACAGCTTTGGCCGATGCCGTCAAGGCGTCGAGATCGCGCGATGGAGACTCGATTTCGACGAGTGTCCTGAGGTCCTCAATCATCGCGTCAACACTCACATCGACGGTCTTGTGCATCGTCACGTTGCAAGGGTACTTGGTACGCCGTGACGGAATGGAGTGCGCAGGGTGTTGTGGACATCGTGGGCGACCGCCCACACGGTGAACGTGAGCACCATGGCGGCCATCGTTGTCGCTGCTGCTGGCGCCCCGGTGGTCAAGAACGGCGGCCGTTCGGTGTCCAGCAAGGCTGGTTCCGCCGACGTCCTCGAAGCCCTGGACCTGCCACTCGACCTCACCGCCGACGACGTGGCGCAATGCCTTCGCGAAGTCGGCATCGGCTTCATTCTGCTGAAGGTGCCGTTCGGAGCGCCCGCCCTCCGCTGACCGCGCCCGGCGTTCAGCTCCTCAGTCGCAGCCGGGCTCGTCGGCCCCGGCGGAGCGAATCTCGTCGAGGTGCAGCTCCACCCAGCCGCGCAGCTGACCCAGCGGCACGGCGACGCCGCGCCCCAGCTCGGTCAGTTCGTACTCGACGTGCAGCGGCACGGCCGGATAGACCGTGCGGTCGACGAAGCCGTGGAGCTCCAGCCTGCGCAGGGTGTTGGTGAGCACCTTGGGGCTGACACCCTGGAGCCGCCGCTGCAGCGAGCCGAAGCGCTGCGGGCCGTCCCCCATGGCACCGATGGCCAGCGCCGACCACTTGCTTGCCAGGACGTCCAGGACGTCACGGCATGGGCACTCTGACGCGAACACATCGTGATCGGCGTGCTGCCCCGTCGTACAGGGAACGGACATGAACGGTGCCTCCTACGCGGCTGTGACCTCAATGCTTCCCTGTAGATAGTAGTAGCCCTTGCGGGTTACCACTACCCGACGGGTAGCTTTCGAGCGTCGATGATCAGCCGACCGGGCCGTGCGTCCGCACCCCCGGCAAGGTATGCAGGAGAACCCAGATGAGCAGCAGTGAGACCATGCGCGCGATCACCCAGGACCGCTTCGGCGGACCCGAGGTGCTGCGACTCGCCGAGGTGCCGCGGCCCGCGCCGCTGCCCACCGAGGTGTTGGTGCGGGTGCGTTCCGCGTGTGTGAACCCGGTGGACTGGAAGACCCGCGAGGGCGGCGGCATGGCGCAGGTGCTGGGCGAGCCACCGTTCGTCCTCGGCTGGGACGTGTCGGGCGTGGTGGAAGAGGTCGGCTTCGGCGTCCATACGCTCGAGGTCGGCGACGAGGTCTACGGCATGCCGTGGTTCCCGCGCCAGGCCGGTGCGTACGCGGAATATGTAACCGCGCCCGCGCGGCAGTTCGCGCGCAAGCCCGCAGCTGTTGACCACGACGGTGCTGCCGCGGTGCCGCTCGCCGCGCTCACCGCCTGGCAGGCGCTCGCCGACGCCGCTCGGATCGAGGCGGGACAGCGGGTGCTGATCCACGCGGCAGCGGGCGGCGTGGGGCACTTCGCCGTGCAGTTCGCCAAGCATTTCGGCGCGCACGTCATCGGCACCGCGCGGGCCGCCAAGCACGACTGGCTGCGCTCGCTCGGCGCCGACGAGCTGATCGACTACACCCAGGTCCGCTTCGAAGAAGCGGTGCACGACGTCGACCTCGTCATCGACCTGGTCGGCGACGGGCAGGACTCGACCAGCACCCGTTCGCTGAAGACCCTGCGCCCTGGCGGCACCATCGTCGCGGTGCCGTCGGGTGTCTCCCCCGAACTCCTGGAGGCCGCCGGCGCACAGGGCCTGCGGGCGAAGCCCTTCCTGGTGGAGCCGGACGGCGCGGCGCTCACCAGGATCGCCTCACTGATCGACAAGGGCGCGGTGAGCGTCGAGGTCGAGGACGTGCTGCCACTGGCGGACGCCGCCGAGGCGCACCGCCGGGGCGAGGAGGGCCGCACCCGCGGCAAGCTGGTGCTGCGCGTCACCGACTGAGTCTTTGACTCCTTGCCCTGTGCCACCGAACCCAGCACGCCACCGAACTCGGTGCGGCTGGAGCGGCCGGGGCACGGAGGCGGATCGCCGTACGCGGCCGGTCAAGCGGACCGAGGCGTTCGTGTGGCTGCCGATGACGGCCGCGAAGGACCTCACGCCCCGACAGCTGCGCGCGTACGCGGTGATCGCGTTCGCGGAGCAGATGGGCATCGTGGCCGGCGAGGAGACCGAGAAGAGCTGAACCGAATCAACTGAGACGAGCACCAGTATCCGCGCGCCCAAGACCAGATCGGCTGAGGTTTTCGCCGCTTGAAGTCTCAATCCATGTGGTCGCCCCAGGTAACAGCCCCGAAGGCTGGCCGATCTCGCCGAAGTTTGACGATCGGCCAGTTCCTCTCATCGAAGCCTGACCACGACTCGGGTGCCGGCAGTCAGGTTCCGCTGCTGGCACCCGAGTCGGTGGACGCGCCCTCCACCGAGCTTTCCGCGGTGCGGTAGCCGACCGTCTAGTGGTTCTCTGAGGCGTGGTTGATCGTGTACTTGGGGATCTCGACGACCAGGTCCTCCTGGCCGATCAGGGCCTGGCACGAGAGGCGTGAAGTCGCCTCCAGCCCCCAAGCCATGTCCAGCAGGTCCTCTTCCTTGTCGTCGAGCTCGTTCAATGACGCGTAGCCCTCGCGCACCACCACATGGCACGTGGTGCAAGCTACCGACTTCTCGCAGGCGTGCTCGATTTCGATGTCGTGATTCAACAACGCGTCGCAGATGCTTTCACCCGAGGAGGCCTCGATGACCGTCCCTTCCGGGCAGTAGGTCGGATGGGGAAGGATCACAATTTGTGTCATGACCGGCACCCTAAGTAACTCTGCGAGTACTCGTTGGGGATCCGAGGAGAGGCCGCGCGCCCTGTGACCGGACACCGGTCAACACGGGTGGTCAAACTCGATTGCGCCGAACCCACCAGAACAGCGAACCCTGATCGTGTACGACCCGGCGCACAGATTGGGCGCGATCACCGGCACATCACTGGCTGCCCGGCCCCAGGCAGGACCCACAGCGGCGGCGATGTCAGTGCGGTCTATCAGCATCCCGGCCATGGAGCTTCAGGAGCTTTTCGGCCGGGTGGCTGACCGTTTCGCCGAGCCCAGCCTCGTACACGGTCGGACCGGGTGATGCGCCGCCCGACCCCTTCCCGGGTCCACGACCCCAGGGGGGCCGGCCGGCCAAGCACGGCAGCGAGTTTGGCTTCGGCGAGCCCGACACCTGGGGCGACGAGCACGTGGTGACCAGCTGTGAGAGACGGCTCTATTGGAAAGGCAACGGCCCGGGCCTGGGACCGGCTCCACCCTCGGCTCACCCGCCGGGTCGCCTGGATCGACCACGCCGCCTAACTGCCCACCATCGGGGGCGTCGTGATCCGCCGCCAGGTCGGAAGACTGCCCTCCGGGCCGACCCGAAGCCGGTCTGGCTGTGGTGTTTCCAAGACCCGGCGCCACCGCGGCGGACGTCGACCGATGGCGGCAGGTCTTCCTCCGCCGCTTCGATGTCGAGCACACCTTCAGGATTGGGCAGAGTCCTCGCCACCGGCCACCCCACCAACCCAGCCGGACCAGAAGAGACCGCGCCACAGGTATCGGCGCACATGCGCGTCGTACTCCTGGCGGAGTGTTCGTGAGCTGACGGCCTTGAGGCTGTTGACGAGCTTGGAGAGCTGCACTTTGGGCGGGTCCGACATGGGGACACGCAGGCTGGGCGACTCTTGAACGTGTCCTGGCGTCCAGCTGATGAGCGACTCACCCACGCAGTGACATCGAACGTCGACATTGATCATCCAGGCGCGCGGCAGGTGATTCCCAACCCCGGAAAGTTCAGACGCGCAGGACTGGCATCCGAGCCTCGCCCCGCCAGCTGATTGTCCGGTCCCAGGCAAGAACGCAGGGAATTTTGAGGTGCATCGAGGCGAGCAGGCCACAGGTAGCGGCGAGGGCGCCGGGGGCGCGGGCGGTCACCGGGATGTGGCGATGGCCCGGGGCGCCGAAGCCGCCGTCAGCCGCCCGTCCACGACTGGCTTGCGGCGCACGGGCGCATTGTCGGAGCCTCGACGCCTTCGCCTCATGGAAGGGCGAGCACGTCTTCGATCGCGGCCCGAAGCTCCTCGTCCTGGAGGAACGCCCGGTAGTCCCAGTCCGACGACAGGCGCCGGTCGAACCCCTTCACCGTCCGAAGAGCGGTACGCACCGCCGGGGTGATCATGCCGATCCGGGTCAGGGCCCGCAGCGCCTCACCGAAGTTCCCGTACCTGTCGTCGCCGTCGGCGACCGGCAGGATGAACTCTTCCAGGACCGAGGTGCTCGGCTCCGGCTCGCCCGTGATCGACCACAGGGTGACCGCGGCCTGTATCCGGTGCCAGCCCTCGGTGTTCTTCATGATGTGCCGTACCCGGTTGGCGTACGGTGCGGCCGAGGGACCGAAGTCGGCCAGGAGGTGGACCGGTCCGTAGAACGGGCCCTCCTCGTTCAGCACCGCGTTGCCGATGAGCCGCAGCGCCGACGTCGCGTCGCCGCCGATGCGCCAGGCGGCCCATGCCACCTTCCAGTGGTTTGCCGGGTGGTCGAGGATCGTGCAGCCGCGCAGGGCGGGCTCGGCGGACGCGGCGGCCGGTCCCATCGCCGCCAGTACATCGGCGGCCGACAGCGAGCCGCGCGCGTTGTCCAGCAACGGCACGACCTCCGGCAGCGCTGGTAGCGCGTCCTGCCCCCACGCCTCCAGGACTCGCAGGAAGGCGCCCGTCAGCGGGCCGTGGCCGCCGTTGCGTGCGGAGTGGTGCCGCATCACCTGCCGCAATGCCGGCAGCAGGACGTCCGCGTGCGCCCGCAGCGGAACCAGGACGTCGTCGATGTCCGGAAGCCGCGGGTCGCCGTGGCAGTAGCTGCGTGAGTAATGCTCCCGATACGGCTCATACAGCTGCTCCACGAGCCCCGGGAGGGCGCGCGTGTCGCCGATCCGGGCAAGTGTCCAGCGCGCGTAGTCGCCGACGGTGCCGTCGATGAAGGTGACGCCGTCCTCACCCGGGTCATCGACAAGTGTGGCGAGCCGGTCGGCATACACAGCCGCCCGTTGGCCGAGCATCGCCAGGAGGTTCGCCGCCTTGAGTCGCACAGCGTCGTCCGGGTTGGCCAGCAGTCCGCCCGCCACCGGCAGCAGCGCGGGTGCCGCGGACGGCCATCGCACCAGCAGCCGCCACGCCTCGTCCAGCGAGGCCCGGCACAGGTCGGTGTCCCCGATCCGGTCTGCCGCGTCGGCCAGCCGGACCACGAACGAGGCAGCCGTCTTGGGGGCGTGGTCGAACAGGCTGCCCGTCCAGGAGACGACTTCCTCGCGGGAGAGGGTGCCGCTCTCGACGCCCGGCACCCACCAGACCGCCTCGAACTGTGGCCGCACGTCGGCGTCGGTGAGAATCTCCACCAGCAGGTCGGCCTGCCGGACCGGCACGTCCGGGTCGAGGCACGCCCAGGCGTGTGTGGCCGCGACCTTCATGACGGGGCCACCGTCACGCAGCACGCCGGCCAGCACCGCCCGCGCCTCCTCGACCGACCCGGCACCGTCCTCCACCGTCGCGGCGCCGTGCTCGGCCACCCCGGCCGCGCTCCCCTCGGTGGCGGCGTCGGCGGCCTCGGCCGCAGCCACACCCAACGCGAGCAGCACCGGCAGACGCACCGCAGGATCCGCCTCGACCCGCCACCGCTCCAGCAGCGGTGCGACACCGTCCGCGACGGGAATGGCCGCCCGCCGCACCTCGGGGTCCGGATCGGCCAGCAGCCCCCGGACCGCGCCCCGGTGGCGTCGCCATGCCGCGGGCCACTCCTCGTCGACCAAGTGCGGCTCTGCCGTCGTCGCCGCCCGGAACAGACACTCCAACACCTCGACGAGCGTGACCCGCGCTCCCATGCCCGGATCAGCGGCGAGGGCAACCACGAACGGCAGCGCGGCGGTCACCGCGGAGCTCACCCGGCCGTTTTCCCCCACAGCAAGACAGGAGAACAGCGGATAGCAGTCGTCCTCGGTCGCGGCCCCGCCCGCCAGCGCGAGGCGGCGCAGCGTGCGCGGCACCTCCTTGACCGGGTGCTGCGGAAGCCCCGACTCGAGCCGGTCCCACGGCACCGCGTCCAGTCCCTCCAGCGATATACCCGTCGCTCCCACCCCCATGACCTCGGCGACCTGATCCCCGGCCGTAATCCTGCCGCTGAGCGGCGTGTCTCGTCCTACCGAAGGTTGACCAACGACTCAACCGATTTTGACCACCCGGGCCCCGCGAGCAGTGCGCCGGACCCCGGCAGCTCGGTCAACGTTCGGTGAGATCAGTCAACCTTCGGTGACAGGGCACCGAGATCAGCCCAACAGGCCACCCAAGAGAGGCGACGCCGACCGCCCCCGGGCCTCTCCGCCGCCTCGACCGGAGTCCTCCGGAGCCCGCAGATGTCGTGAGCGCTCCTCCAACTACCCACGCCCAGGGGCGAGTCAAGACCTTGACAGTGACACTGAATAGCCGCAGGATCTCCACGTGAACTTGTCAGACAGCCAGACAGGTCTTCACTTGTCAGACAGCCAGACAAGCAATGGATGTCGTGACGCATCGGACCAGGCTCCCCCAGAGGCGGAGCTCGGCCGCCAGCTGGAGGTCAGCCGTCCAGTGATCCACGAGGTCCTGCTGCTCTGCAGGTCATGGGCCTCACAACCTCCCGTATGGGAAAGGGGATTTCGTCATGTCCAACGGGCCGGTGGGGGACCCCGACTTCGGCAACTATCCCGACGAGCGACCTGCTCGAGGCGCGGCCGCACGTGGAGCTCCCGGTAGCCGGTTACGCAGCCGCGCGGCATACGGCCGAGGACCTCGACAACCTGTCCCACCTGCTGGGACGGATGGAGCGCGAGAGGGACACCACCGCGTGGGTGGCAAGGGACACGCTGTTCCACACCACCATCGCCCAGGCGCCCCACAACCTGGTCCTCCCCAAGATGCTCGAGGAGCTCCGCGACGCCCCTGGCACGCCAGTCGGCGTTCCTCGACGAGCTCGGCGGACGGCGCGAGCAGTCGAATCGCGGACGCCGGGCGATCGTCGAGGCACTCATCCACGGTTCCGAATACGACGCGGTGGACGCCATGGCCCACCACTTAGACAGCGTGAACACAACCCTGAACTCCATCGTGCGTCCCGACCGCACGCAACCCTCTACGCAAGGCGGACAGCAGACGTGACTGACAAATCCCTGGACCAGGCGGTACGCCAAGACCCGCCGATCGCGCACGTCGACGCCGGTGACGAGGGCTACAGCAAGGACCTCAAGTCCCGGCACGTCAACATGATCGCGATCGGCGGGGCGATAGGCACTGGCCTCTTCCTCGGGGCGGGCGGCCGCCTCGCGAACGCGGGGCCCTCCCTCTTCATCGCCTACGCGGTCTGCGGAGTGTTCGCCTTCTTCGTCGTCCGTGCCCTCGGCGAACTGGTCCTGTACCGCCCGTCCTCCGGTGCCTTCGTCTCATACGCCCGTGAATTCATGGGCGAGAAGGGCGCCTTCACCGCCGGCTGGCTCTACTTCCTCAACTGGGCCACCACCGGCATCGCCGACATCACGGCCGTCGCCACCTACACCCACTACTGGGGCATCTTCAGCGACATCCCGCAGTGGGCGCTCGCACTGATCGCCCTCGCGGTCGTCCTCACCGTGAACCTGATCTCGGTGAAGTACTTCGGCGAGATGGAATTCTGGTTCGCGATCATCAAGGTCGCCGCCCTCGTCGTCTTCATGTGTATCGGCATCGTCCTGCTGTTCACCCAGCACTCGATCGACGGCAACACTCCGGGTCTTTCCACCATCACCGAACACGGCGGCCTCTTCCCGTCGGGCTTGCTGCCGATGCTGCTCGTCGTCCAGGGGGTCGTCTTCGCGTACGCCTCGGTCGAGCTGTGCGGTGTCACTGCGGGCGAGACCCAGAACCCCGAGAAGATCATGCCGAAGGCGATCAACGCGATCATGTGGCGCGTTGGCGTCTTCTACGTGGGCTCGGTCGTCCTGCTCGCGCTGCTGCTGCCGTACACCGCCTACACCGGCGACGAGAGCCCCTTCGTCACCGTCCTCTCCAAGCTGGGCGTCCCGGCCGCGGCCGACGTGATGAACCTCGTCGTGCTCACCGCCGCCCTCTCCAGCCTCAACTCCGGCCTCTATTCGACCGGCCGTATCCTGCGCTCCATGGCCATGTCCGGCTCCGCGCCCCGCTTCACCGGCCGGATGAACAAGGGCCAGGTACCCTACGGCGGCATCCTGCTCACAGCCTTCTTCTGTGTGCTGGGCGTCGGCCTCAACTTCGTCGTCCCGGAAAACGCCTTCGAAATCGTGCTGAACTTCGCCGCGATCGGCATCCTCGGCACTTGGGGCATGATCATGGTCAGCTCATTGCTCTTCTGGAACCGCTCCAAGGACGGCCGGGTCACCCGCCCCGGCTACCGGCTGCCCTGGGCCCCGTACACACAGATCATCACGCTCGCCTTCCTCGCTGGGGTGTTGGTCCTGATGTACGCCGACGAGGGCGCCGGCCGCACCACCGTGCTGTGCCTGCCGCTGATCGCGGCGGCCTTGGTCGGGGGCTGGTTCTTGGTGCGCGGCCGGGTGGATGCCGTACGCAGCACCCAGGCGGCCACGCGCAGCGAGACCAAGAGCTAGCCGTGGCGAAGCCCATCAGGGACGCCGACTCCCCGGAGCGTCCGTCGGCCAAGACACCGGTGATTCGCGAGCCCCGCTACGCTCCGCTCGCCCATATGATGCGCGGAGACATCGTCGAGGGCGTCCACTACGGATCAGTTGTCGTCCTGGCCGCCGACGGAAGCGTGGATTTCCAGAGTGGCGACATCGAGGCCGCGTTCTACCCGCGCTCTGCCCTCAAGCCGCTCCAGACGGTGGCCATGCTGCGCGCCGGCCTGTCGCTGGAGGACGAATTGCTTGCGCTGGCCACGGCCAGCCATTCCGGCGAGGAGCGCCACCTCGCCGGAGTCCGACGCATCCTGGCCACTGCCGGGCTGACTGAAGACGACCTGGGCAATACGCCCGACCAGCCCTACGATCCCGCAGTGCGGGAGGAGTGGGTCCGCCGCGGGCGCGGCCCGTCCCGGCTCGCCCAGAAGTGCTCCGGAAAGCACGCGGCCATGCTGATGACGGCCCGGGCCCGGGCTTGGCCGCTCGAGGACTACCTCGATCCCGGCCATCGGCTGCAGCGGTTGATCGCCAGGACGGTTGAGGAGCTGACCGGCGAGAGTATTGCCAGGGTGTCAGTCGACGGGTGCGGAGCACCGCTCTTCTCCACCTCCCTGCGCGGACTCACCCGAGCCGTGGCCAGCATCAACTCTGCGGCGCCGGGCACCGAGGAATCCCGTGTGGCCTACGCGATACGCGAGTATCCGGAGATGGCTTCCGGCTCCTGGCGGGATGTCGCACGGCTCATGAGGGCTGTCCCTGGCCTGCTGGCCAAGGACGGATTTGAAGGGGTCCAAGTGGCCGCCCTGCCCGATGGCCGAGCCATCGGCGTGAAGATTGCTGACGGTGCAGACCGCGCCCGGATGCCAGTGGCCGCAGCCGCTCTCGCGCTGTGCGGAGTCGATCCCGCACTCCTCGCCGAGTTCGCCAGCACGTCCGTACTCAGCGGCACGACCACGGTCAGCAGCCTGAGCGCTGTGGGGGCACTGGCCTGCGGCTTCCCCGCGGGACCGCCGGCTCCTGGGCCGCAAAAGAAGAACTCGCAGGACAGCACCCGACACTGAAACAGGGAGACCTGCACCGATGACACTGGGCCACCGCACCGAACATGACCCGCTCGGTGACCGCCGTGCCCGCCGATGTGTACTGGGGCGTCCACACGCTCGCGCGTGCGAGAACTTCTCAATCACCGGAACGCCGATTTCCACCTACCTACACCTCGTTGACGGGCTTGCCGCGGTGAAAGAGGTCGCGGCAAGCGCCAACGAAGAACTTGGTCTGCTCGACCGAAAGAAAGCTCAGGCCATCGTCGCCGCCTGCCGAGAGATCCGCAATGGGCACCTGCACGACCAATTCGTCGTTGACATGATCCAAGGGGGGCCGGGACTTCGACGAACATGACCACCAACGATGCCTACCTGACCGCGCCCGCCGGCAACGCCTCGTGCAGCTGGTCTCGCCGTGCCTACTCACTGTGAGACGACCGCTCTGGCCACGGGGCCGCGCCAAGTGCCGCGGGCAAATCCGAGCGCGACCCGTCAGCGACACCGGCGGGCGTTGAGCCGGGCGGCCTGGCGCGTCAGGTGGTCGCGCTCGGCGAGGTTGGGTGCCTTTTGGGCCGCCTCGGCGTACAGCCGTGCCGCCGTCGCCAGGTCGCCGTCGCGCTCGTGGAGGTATGCCGCCACCGCGGCGTGGCGGGGCAGTGAGTCGTCCAGCGCCACGAGCGCCGCCAGGCCGGCGCGCGGTCCGTCGGCCTCGCCGACGGCCACCGCGCGGTTCAGCCGGACGACCGGGCTGTCGGTCAGGCGCGCGAGCTCGTCGTACCACTCGACGATCTGCACCCAGTCCGTCTCCTCGGCGGTGGGCGCGTCAGCGTGGAGTGCCGCGATGGCGGCCTGGGCCTGGAACTCGCCCAGCCGGTCGCGGGCGAGGGCCGCCTGCAGGATCTCGACGCCCTCGGCGATCGACTTGGTGTCCCAGCGGCCGCGGTCCTGCTCGGCGAGCGGCACCAGGCTGCCGTCGGGCGCGGTCCGGGCGGCGCGCCGGGCGTGGTGGAGCAGCATGAGGGCGAGCAGCCCCGCCACCTCGGGGTGGTCGATCGCGGCGGCGAGCTGGCGGGTGAGCCGGATGGCCTCGGCGGCGAGGTCGACGTCGCCGGAGTAGCCCTCGTTGAAGACCAGGTAGAGGACGCGCAGCACGGTGGCGACGTCGCCGGGCTGGTCGAACCGCACGCCGGAGACGGTGCGCTTGGCCCGGCTGATGCGCTGCGCCATCGTCGCCTCGGGTACCAGGTAGGCCTGGGCGATCTGGCGGGTGGTCAGCCCGCCGACGGCGCGCAGCGTGAGTGCGACCGCGGAGGACGGCGTCAGCGACGGGTGGGCGCACAGGAAGTAGAGCTGGAGCGTGTCGTCCACCGCGGGCGCGGGCCCGGTCGTCGGCTCCTCGTCGACGAGGTCCTCACGCCGGCGGCGGGCAGTGTCCGCCCGGGTTGCGTCGAGGAACTTGCGCCAGGCCACGGTGACCAGCCAGCCCTTCGCATCCCGCGGAGGGTCGGCCGGCCACACGCGGACCGCCTCGACCAGCGCGTCCTGCGCGGCGTCCTCGGCCGCCGCGAAATCGGCTCCGCGGCGGACGAGGATGCCGAGCACGCTCGGTGTGAGGCTCCGGAGCAGGGCCTCGTTCATCTGAGTCACCTGGGAGGTCACTCTGTGATGGTGGGCGACACGCCGTAGAACGGGCGCAGCTCGAGCCACTCGTGGATCGGCTTCCCGCCCTTCCCAGGAGCGGCCGACAGTTCCCCGGCCAGCTCGACGGCGCGGTCGTAACTGTCGACGTCGATCACCATCCAGCCGGCGATGAGGTCCTTGGTCTCGGCGAACGGTCCGTCGGTGACCGGCGGGCGCCCCTCGCCGTCGTACCGGACGAACGTCCCCTCGGGGGCGAGCGCCTGACCGTCGACGAACTCGCCGGTCTTCTCGAGCCGGTCCGCGAAGTCCTGCATGTACTGCATGTGGGCCGAGATCTCCTCCGGCGTCCACTGGTCCATGGGCACGTCGTTGACCGCCGCCGGGGCGCCGCGGTAGTGCTTGAGCAGCAGGTACTTGGCCATCGTGTCTCTCCTCGGTACTGGTACGACCCATTGTGGTCGCCTTCAATGCGGGGACGGAGCCGGTCACGGGTTCTCGACATCGCCGTCCGAACTTTTTTAAGAATCTCGTCGATGAGCCTGGATGAGCCGTCTCGTGGTGTCCGCGTCCACGCCGTGGCGCGAGGGCGAGACGGAGCGAGGCCTTCCAAGATCAGCAGCGACCGAGCAACTGAATCAAGAGAATGCCTCGCGTGCGTCACTGGACGTGTGGTCCTGGCGCGTCGTGGTGCGCTCGGACCTGTGGCTGATGCCCTGCCCCTGGCGCGCCTGAGGAGCGCGGGCGGCTGGACCTACGACGAACTGGCTAGCCGCGGCGGCCTGGCCAGGCGCACCCTCATCGAGATCGAGCAGGGCCGCACCATCGGATTTCAAGAGCTGGCACGCCCTCGCCCACGCCTTGAACGTGTCCGTCGACCACCAGGCGACGGCCCGGACGGCATGGTGGAGACCGTCGCCGCTGCCGGCAGTCACGGAGAATCTTGTAGTTCTTCATGCGGGCGAAGGCATGTTCCACGCGGGCGCGGACCGTCTCGCCGGTCTCCGCTGCCAAGCCTCCGGCCGCGTCGCCGACCTCCGGCGTTGCGGTGACGGTCACGGTGGGCTGTGGCTCGGGGTGCCGTGCTGCTGCAACTGCTGAGGACCGAGGCGGAGAGCACGGCAGCCGCAATCCACGCGGGTCTTTGGATGGTCATGTTCGCCCAAGTACTGGATGCAGGAGGACGACCGTAGCGCAACGCTGGGCGCGGCGGTATGTCCCCGCCGGGACGTACCGGTGCCCGACGGTTTACAGCCCCAGCAGTGGCTGCTCGGTCCAGACCGTCTTCCCCTCGCGGGTGTACCGGGTGCCCCAGCGCTCGGTCAGCTGGGCCACCAGAAACAGCCCGCGCCCGCCCTCGTCAGTGGTGCGTGCCCGGCGCAGGTGCGGTGAGGTGTGGCTGGTGTCGGTGACTTCGCAGATCAGAGAACGTTCACGAATGAGTCGCAGGGTCACGGGGCCGCTGGCGTACCGGTAGGCGTTGGTGACCAACTCGCTGGCGATGAGTTCTGTGGTGAAGGTCAGGTGTTCCAGGCCCCATTCGGTCAGCTGGGCTGTCGTCAGTGTCCTGGCCTGGCCGGCGGAGGTCGGGTCCAGCGGAAGTAGCCAGGAGGCGACGTTCTGCGGGGGGAGCACGCGGGTGCGGGCGATGAGCAGGGCGATGTCGTCGGCGGGCCGAGCGGGTACGAGGGAGTCGACCACCGCCTGACAGGTCCGTTCCAGGGGGTCGGTGGGGCGGGCGAGTGCCGCGCACAGCCGTGCCAGACCCATGTCGACGTCGATGTGGCGTTCACCAATGAGTCCGTTGGTGTAGAGGGTGAGCAGGCTTCCCTCGGCCAGTTCGCTGTCCCGGGTCTCGAACGGCAGTCCGCCCAGGCCGAGTGGTGGGCCGGCGGGCAGCTCGAGCAGGCTCACCTGTCCGTCCGGGGTGGTCACTACAGGTGGTGGGTGGCCGGCGCGGGCCGCGGAGCACAGCCGGGAGACGGGGTCGTAGATGGCATACAGGCAGGTGGCGCCGATGACCTGCTCGCCGACTGCTTCTTGTTCGGCGGCCAGCAGGTTGACCAGGTCGTCCAGGCGGGAGAGAACCTCGTCCGGTTCCAGGTCCAGGCTGGCGAGGGTCTGCACGGCGGTACGGAGCCGGCCCATAGTGGCTGAGGCGTGGAGGCTGTGGCCGACCACGTCGCCGACAACGAGCGCGACCCTGGCCCCGGACAGGGGGATGACATCGAACCAGTCGCCGCCCAGCCCCGAGGCCGCTCTGGCGGGGATGTAGCGAGGGGTCACTTCGACGGCCAGTTGGTGCGGAACCGCCCTCGGCAGCAGGCTGCGTTGCAGGGTGAGCGCGGTCTGTTGCTGCTGGGTGTAGCGCCGGGCGTTGTCGATGCACACGGCGGCGCGCGAGGCGATTTCTTGGGCCAGTGTAAGGTCGTCCGCTTCGAACGGGTCGGGGCGCCGCGAGCGCCACAGGCTCATCGTGCCCAGTACCAGGCCCCGTGCGGCCAGGGGCACCACGATCAGGGAATGGACACCGAGGTCGGGAGCATGTTCACCTTGGCGCGGTGCCATGGTGAACCAGTCAGGCGGAAGAACTGATTCCAGTACGGCCCGCCCGTCGGCCAGGCACCTGGCTTGTGGGGTGCCCGGTGTGAACTCGACGGGCTTTCCTCCTGGCTGCGGCAGTTCGGGTTGCTGGGCCAGGACGCTGCGGACCGCCACCCGTACGACAGGCTCCGTCGAGCCCTGCGCCGGCTCCTCACCGCTTGTCACAGGTTGCGCCACGTCCACTGATACGTGGTCGGCCAGCTGAGGGACCATCACATCAGCGAGCTCCGAGGCCGTCTCTCCCACATCGAGCGTAGTTCCGATGCGGGCGCCGGCTTGGGCAAGGAGCGCCAGCCGAAGCCGAGCCCGATGGCGTTCGGTGACGTCCTCGACGGTCTCGGCCACTCCCAGGACCCGGCCCGAGGGATCCTCCAACCGGAAGGCCGAGACGGACGCGGCCCGCTCTCGTGCCGGATCCCGCTCCAGGCGGGTGTACTGCTCGGTGGAGATCAGTGATCTCCCGGTCTGCATCACCTGGCGCACCCGGTCCACAGCCTTGCGCGCGTCCTCGGCCACCAGCAACGCGCCGGTAGGCATTCCCCGGAAGGAGGCGGCCGGAACGCCGGTGAACCGTTCGATTGACCGGTTGACCCGGATAATCGTCATCTCGGGACTGTGGACGACGAGGCCGATCGGGCACCGGCGGAACAGCCCGTCGAGAACCGCGCGGTCCCTCTGCCACTCGAGGATCTCCGCCGCCGGCGCCCCGACAAGGAACCACTCGCGGAGATTGCCATCGCGCAGGAGCGCACGTGCCCTGACCCCCATCTCCACGAGCCGCCCGCTGAGATGCCGAACCGTCAGTACACCGAACCAGCCGCCGGTTCTTCTGCATGCCGCAGCGGCGTCCTTGGCTGCAGGCAGGTCGCGGGGATCGATCAGGACTTCGAGCGCCGGCCGGCCGATCACTGCTGTCTCCGGGTAGCCGAGCAGATCCTGGGCCCGCCGGCTCCATCCGACCACGGTTCCCCGGTCGTCGAGCACCGCCGAGGCGGCCAGATGCACGGCGAACGGATCATCCCGGCTCTCGCTGAGCATCGTCACCCGCTGGTCCACTGCCGGACACCACCTCTACTCGGCTACCGATGTTCTCCCGCTGGTACTGGCGCGCGACCGAGACTGGCGTAGCTCAGCCCCGGCCGGTCACTTCGCCGGGCCACAAGATGTCCGGTGCAAGAGACCAAGGTCATCCATGTGAGCCTATTGAATCCGGTCAAGCGCGGCAGCTTTCCGTGTGGAGTGCCGCGGCGTGGCAGCCATTCACCCGCACGGCCTCACCAGGTATCCGCCCCGCCTTGCAGATACTGCTCTTTCCTAACGGATCCGGAGGAAGCACCGACCTGTCCGCGTGGCCCGCTCTGGTCCGGGCCAAGGTCAAGTGTTCGCTGGGCATGAAGACGATCGGATCCGGCTGGCACAAGGTTCGGGACATCCAGCGCTATTTTGCCCCAAGGCCACAGCGGCTGCTCAGCGGACAGTAGCGAAAGCCAAGGAGACGTTATGCCCGCCGAAGCCGAAGGGATTGGCCAACCGAGCGGCCCTCCACGCCCTTGGCGCGAATGCGTGGAGACAACATCGAGGTTGATCGCTGGATCCAACTTGTCGAGGTTTCCGCCGGCCGGAACGATGCTGTCCCGCAGTGAAAGGAAAGCAGCGACAGCGCCCAAGGCACCGGAGGCGCCCAGGAAGTGGCCTGTCATCGACTGGTAGTGGTAAATGCTGGGTGCGTTCCCATGGCCTCGGCTAGGGCCGTGGCCTCCGCGAGGTCTCCCTGAGGCGTGGACGTGGCGTGCGCGTACACGAGGCCGATGTCCTCCCGTGCCAGACCGCCCCATTTCACGCCATGCGCATGGCCAGTACCTGGCCAGTGGTGTCAGAGGCAGTGATGTGCTGGGCGCTCAACGTGACCCCCGCTGGGACAAGGACGCCAGGAGCACGGGCGCCACGCGAGCGGGCGAACTCCGCACGCTCCAGCACCAGGACGGCGGTGCCCTCACGCGGCCGCTATAGGGCCAACTCCGTTCGCCGATGAATGCCGGTGCTGCCGACACCATGCCCCAGCAGGCAGGATCGGCAGATCCAACGAAGCACTACTAAACGAAGCACTACTAAGTGAGGCTCGATGGGACGATCCCGTAACGGCGCATCTTGCGGTACATGGTGGCGCGGGAGATGCCGAGATCCTGTGCGGTGCGCTGGACGTTGGAGTTGCGGTCCATCAGCCCGCGGAGAATGGCGTCCCGCTCCAGCGCTTCGATGGTGGTCAGGACTTTGTGCGAGGACACCCGGCATTCCGGCGGGAGATCCTCCACTCGCAGGATCCGGACGGACGGCCGCCGCGCCAGGCCACGGATCACCGACTCGAGCTGCCGGACATTCTCCGGCCAGGGGCAGCGCTGCAGCATCGTCAGCGCATCCGGCGAGCAGCTGCTCTCTCCGCTCGGCCGGTATTTGAGCAGGAAGAACCGGACCAGGTGCTCGATGTCCCCATAGCGATGACGGAGGGGAGGCACCTCCACCGAGGCGTCGCACAGACGGTCGAGCACGTCGTCGGTCGTGACCATGGACGGTTGGCTGGTCATGATCAGTTGCCCGGTGGCCGTCGTGTCCAGGTGTGTCAGGAGGCTTCGCAGCTGCTGGCGCAAGTGAGCAGCAAGAAGGTGGACATCGCGCAGGACGACCACGTTCGACGGCTCGGCCAGTAGCTCGCGGACGTTGCGCAGCCATTGCTCGGTGGCGTGCGTTGACTCCGACAGCGGCGCTTCCACCCTCTCGAGCCGGCGCCCGGCACCTTTGGTTCGGTGGAGGGCTTCGATCAGCGTCCTCTTCCCGGCCCCGGCTTCTCCCACGAGATGAAGCCAGGACCCGGCGACGAACGCCGCTTCGGTTTCGGCGACCGCGCTCAGCCATCGCGGGGAGGAGCCCACCAGGCCCAGGCCCGATCGTATGGATCCAGCGGAAGCGACCGGTCCGGACTGGGGACGCCCGATGACTCGGACTCGGAAGATGGTGCCCGCGTCGCTGTCCTCGCGCCGGCTACGGCTGACCCGGAGCTGGGCGATGCGTCCGGAGGGGAGTGCGATGCTCCGGGTCCCTTCGAACCGGGGGTCGTCGGCGATCTCACGTGCGTGGTCGAGCAGTGCGTAGTGATCCGTCCCTGTCACGGCCGACCTCAGCTGCTCGTTCATCATGACGACATCGCGATTGATGGCCAGGACAGGTCCGGGGCGCACCGAGGAGCACGCGTCCATGTAGTCCTGGAACAGGGCCCGTTCCCGTCGCGAGCTGATCGCGGCGATCTCACTTTCGATCTGGCCCGCGACAGAGCGGGCCAGGGCCATGAGCATGCCGGCTGAGCCCTGACGGGCCGTGGTCAGGTTGAAGGCTCCCAGCAGGGTGCGCCGGGTGGGATGCAGGATCGGCACGGCCGCGCAGTGGAAGTCCCGCAGCGCCTCGACGTAGTGCTGACTTCCGGCGATCATGACCGGGCGGCCGCTGGCCAGTGCGGTCCCGATGCCGTTGGTGCCCACGTAGCGCTCGGCGAACACGTGTCCCGGGGCCAGTTGCACTCGGTTCAGCCGCGTCGTCAGAGCCTGGTGGGAGACCATGCGGGACAGCACCACGCCGTTGCGAT
The DNA here is from genome assembly GCF_042888805.1 of Streptomyces sp. NPDC002730. Taxonomy (NCBI): domain Bacteria; kingdom Bacillati; phylum Actinomycetota; class Actinomycetes; order Kitasatosporales; family Streptomycetaceae; genus Streptomyces; species Streptomyces sp. NPDC002730. The sequence goes on along the minus strand of NZ_JBIAQG010000022.1, from coordinate 69,749 downwards.
CGGTGACCATCGTGGACACCGGGTCGTCGGCCAGTTGCTCGTGCAGCCCGTTCAGGATCGGTAGCGCCGCTCTGGCGAGCGGGCTGTCCAGATTGGGGTTCTCGAGGTAGGGAGCGTCGATGCAACTCGACTTCACCTGGTACTCGATCGAGCGTTGCCAGGAGGCGACCACGAGCGGGCGGGCGCTCGGATCCTTGGTGATCGCCTGGTAAAGCTCTCTGGCTGCTGTCAGTGAGCTGCCAGGTTGACGTCGGGGCATTTAACACTCCCGTATCGCGCGCGTCATCCCTCGGTGGAGTGATTGGAGCAGCTCGATGACGCCGCGCCTATGGCCTGTATCACATTGATACATCCGCGGACCGCTTCTGAGACATCGGCCTGCGCGCGGCGGGCTGTGTAATCGGCGCACCATCCACCCCGCCGATTCGCAGGGAGCGCCATGAAAGCCGTGCAGGTCATCGAGTACGACGAGCCGCCAGTGCTCGTGGATGTGCCGGACCCGCAGATCACCGGTCCGCTGGATGTGATCGTGAAGGTCGGGGGCGCGGGGGTCTGCCGCACCGATCTGCACATTCTCGAAGGACAGTGGAGCGACAAGAGCGGGGTTGTCCTGCCCTACACCATCGGTCATGAGAATGCCGGCTGGGTGCAGGAGGTGGGACAGGCCGTCACCAACGTCAAGGTCGGCGACCCGGTCATCCTGCACCCGCTCGTGACCTGCGGCCTGTGCCGCGCCTGCCGGGCCGGCGACGACGTGCACTGTATGAACTCGGCCTTCCCGGGCATCGACACCGACGGGGGCTATGCGGAGTACCTGAAGACCACAGCCCGCTCAGTGGTGGCACTCGACCCGTCCCTTGAGCCGGCCTCGGTTGCGGCCCTGGCCGATGCCGGGCTCACGGCGTACCACGCTGTCGCCAAGGCGGCCCGGGTCCTGCGACCGGGCGATCGGGCCGTGGTGATCGGCGCCGGAGGTCTCGGGCACATCGGCATCCAAGTGCTCCGGGCCCTGTCGCCGGTCGAGATGATCGTGATCGACCGAAGCCCGGACGCTCTTGCCCTGGCCAAGGAACTGGGCGCCGAACACACGCTGGTCGCGGACGGGAATGAGAGCGAACGCGTCCTGGAGCTCACCGGCGGGCACGGGGCCGAGGCGGTTTTGGACTTCGTGGGCGAGGGCGGTGCCGTCGAGACCGGCGTGGCCTGCCTGCGCCGCAACGGCAACTACTACGTCATCGGCTACGGCGGCCGTCTCGACGTTCCGACGATCGACGTCATCTCCACCGAGATCAACTTCATCGGCAACCTCGTGGGGTCCTACAACGACCTTTCCGAGCTGATGGTCCTGGCGGCCCAGGGCAAGGTCAGCCTGCACACCCAGCGGTACCCCCTGGCGTCCTTCCGTGACGCCCTCGACGACTTGTCCGCCGGTGCCGTCCGCGGCCGAGCGATCTTGATCCCGTGAGTCGAAGGAGCAGCCCCATGCGCAACAACTCGTACAAGGGCATGATCGCCGCCGCGGCCGTCGTGGCCCTCACCGCCACCGGATGTACCAGCCAGGACCAGGCGGAGAGCAAGCCCGACAAGCCGGCGCTGTTCAAGCCGGGTTCGGAGATCGGCTACAGAAAGTACGGCAAGGACTACCCGGCCACGAAGGTCAAGGACGTACCGGGTCCCTGCAGTTACGAGTCGATCAGCCGTAAGGACTACTCCGGGCAGACGCTGAAGATCATCAGCCATGCCGTCCCTGTCATCGGCGAGCCGACCCGCCTGCACGCCAGGCAGTTCGAGGAAATCACCGGGGCGAAGGTGGAGGTGATCAACGTCCCGTTCGGGGAGCTGCACCAGAAGATCCTCACGCCCCTGCAAGCAGGCCAGCCGGCGTACGACGTCATGTTCTACCCCTCCTTGTGGATCGGCGACATGGCCCCTTATCTGGCCCCGGTGCCGAAGAAGTATCTGGACACTCCGGGCATGAAGGACGTCACGAGGGCCTACATGGACGTGGCGACCTGGAACGGGAAGGTCGTGCAGTACCCCGTGGACGGCGACCGGCATTACCTCAAGGTCCGTACGGATGTCCTTGAGGACCCGAAGAGGCAGGCGGCGTATAAGGCGGCCACGGGCAAGGAACTCCGGACGCCCAAGACGTGGGCCGAATACCAGGAGATCGCGGGCTTTTTCAGCGGCAAGGACGTCGACGGTGACGGCAAGCCCAACTTCGGCAGCGCCGAGGTGACCAAGCGTGACGACCTGACCTTTTCCGCGTTCATCAGTCGTGCGGCGCCTTATGTGAAGCACCCCGACGTCAAGGGTGGCATCTTCTTCGACCTGGAGACCATGAAGCCGCTGATCAACACGCCCGGCTTCGTACGAGCCCTCGACGACATGGTCAAGGCCAAGCCGACCTGGGCGCCCGGTGGCGCCAACTTCGGTCTGGGTGACGAGATCTTCTCGTTCGGAGGCGGCCAGACGCTGATGTCCTATTCGTGGGACGACGCCTTCATTCAGGGCCAGTCACCGGACAGCAGGATCCGCAACAAGATCAAGGCAGCGGAGTTGCCGGGATCCGATGAGGTCTACAACCTCACCAAGAAGGCGTGGGACAAGAAGCCGAATCAGGCCCCCTACTTCACCTGGGGGTGGACCTCGGCGGTCGCCAAGGCCGCACGCAACCAGAAGATGGCCTTCGACTATCTGTGCTTCTTCAGCAACGAGGCCAACACCGCTCTCGATCTGACCATCGGCCGCTTCGGTGTCAACCCCTACCGCAACGCCCACTTCGACGCGGCGTTCTGGGAGAAGCAGGGGTGGGACAAGGACGTAGCGGAGTCGTACGTCAAGACACTCTCCGGCATGGAGAAGAGCACCAACCGCGTCTTCGACCTGCGCGTACCGGGTGTCAACGGATACATGTCCGCGCTGGCCAACGGCGTCGCCGCGGCGCTGGCGGGACAGAAGGATCCGCAGCGGGCGCTGGACGAAGTGGCCAAGGAATGGGCCAAGATCACCGAACAGATCGGCAAGGACAAGGTCCGGAGCGCCTACCGAAACGTGGTCGCACTCGAAGACAACTCCTGACCCGATCGCAGGACGCCCCGGGTGGCCGCCCAAGCCGGCCGGCCACACCGGGGGCGCCCGGCCACTTCCGCAAGGAGAACCATGGACGGCCTGCGCCGACACAAGAGCATGTTCCTCCTCCCAGGACTACTCACGCTCGCACTCATCATCATTTTTCCGCTGCTGTTCACCATTCGTGTCAGCTTCTCCGGCTGGAACGTCAGCAACCCTCAGATGGACTTCATCGGTGGGGCCAACTACGCCACGATGCTGCACGACAGTCGTTTCTGGGCATCGATCATGCGCCTGATCCTGCTCGCGGGCGGCACCGTCCTGCTCCAGTACGTCATCGGATTCGGGATGGCGCTGCTCGTCTGGCGTGACGTACGCGGCCGTCGTTTCTGGCGGGTGCTGTTCCTCATCCCCATGATGACCACCCCCGTAGTGATGGCCGCCATCTGGCAGATGATCTTCCACGAGTCCCTGGGCCCGGTGAACGATCTCCTCGGGATGCTGGGCCTGACCGAGGTTCCCTGGCTCACCGAGTCCGGGCCGGCGCTGGTCGCGCTGATGACTGTCGAGGTCTGGCAGTGGACCCCGTTCATGTTCCTGCTGCTGCTGGCCGGTCTCTTGAGTCTTCCCAAGGAACCGTTCATGGCCGCCGCGATCGACGGCGCCGATGTTTGGCGCACCTTCCGGAAGGTGACCTTCCCGCTCATGGCGCCGGTGTCGGTCGCGGCGGTCATCATCCGGCTGATCGAGGCGTCCAAGCTCTCCGACAGCGTCTACGTGCTCACCTCCGGGGGACCGGGCTCCTCCACGGAGACTCCCGGCTACTACCTCTACATCCAGGGGCTCCGCGATCAGCAGACCGGCTACAGCGGCGCGATGTCCCTGACGTATCTGGTCCTGATGATCGTCACGCTCACGGTTGTCGCCGCATTGCTCACCAGGGCCTTCAAGCTGAAGGGGGACTCATGAGGTCGAGCCTCTATCCCGTGTTCAAGTACACCGTGATCGCACTCTGGGCCTGCTTCGTCGCGGGACCGTTCTTCTGGGCCATGACGACCAGTTTCAAGGACGCCAACGGGGTCCAGGGCGGCGCCACCTACCTTCCATGGATCCAGTACAAACCCACCGCCGCCGGGTGGCGCAACATCTTCGGCGGGGCCGGTGGTGTCGATGTGATGCAGCCGTTCCTCAACAGCGCCATCGTCACCATCACCGCCTCCGCCATCAGCCTCCTCCTCGGTTCCCTGGCCGCCTACGCATTGTCCCGTTACCGGTTCAAGCTCGGCTTCATCAAGAACAGCGACATCGTGTTCTTCTTCGTGTCACAACGAATCATGCCGCCTGTCGTCCTGGTGATCCCCTTCTTCTACCTCCTGCAGTGGGTCAACCTTCTGGACAGCATCGCGGGCCTGGTCATCGTGACGGTTGCCCTGCTGCTGCCTATCGCCGTCTGGGTGATGGTGGACTTCTTCAACGGCATCCCGCGTGAGATCGACGAGATGGCCATGCTCGACGGATGCGGCCCGTTGCAGACCTTCGTGCGTGCGATCCTGCCGAACTCCCTGCCCGGGCTGACCGTGGCTGCGATGTTCTGCGCGGTGTTCGGCTGGAACGACTTCTTCTTCGCCTTCAGGCTGACGTTCACCGAGGTGCAGACCCTGCCCCAGGCGGTCGTCGCCCTCAACTCCTCGATCCCGCCGTGGTGGACCCTGTCCGCCGCCGCCCTCTTCGGCGTAGCGCCGTTGGTCCTGCTCGCGCTCTGGGTGGAGCGCTATCTATCAAAAGGCAACCTGTCGGGAGCGGTCCGATGAACATGAGTACCACTGATCTGTGCCTGACTGTCGACGGCGTGAACCATCTCAAGGATGTGACCGCGACCTTTGTCCCGGGACGGCTCCACACTGTCATCGGCCGGACGATGGCGGGAAAGACAACGCTGCTGCGGGTGCTGGCCGGACTGCAGGTGGTGGACTCCGGCTCCCTGACCAGGGATGGAGCCGACTTCCTGAAAACGCCGGTCTGGCGGCGCGACACCGCCATGGTCTACCAGCAGTTCATCAACTACCCGCATCTCAACGTGTTCGACAACGTGGCCTTTCCGCTCAGGCGGGCGGGACTGTCACGAGCCGAGATTCAGCTACGTGTCAGGAAGAGCCTGGCGAGTGTCGGCCTGGCCGACCTGGAGCGGCGCAAACCATCTCAGCTCTCCGGCGGACAGCAGCAGCGAGTCGCGGTGGCACGCGCCCTTGCACGCGGCACGGGCATTCTCCTGCTCGACGAGCCACTGGCGAACCTGGACTACAAGTTGCGTGAGCAGTTGCGCGACGAGTTCAAGACTCTCTTCTCGGACCAAGGCGACACGATAGTGGTCTACACGACCACCGAACCCGCTGAGGCGATGATGCTGGGGGACGTGGTACTGGTCATGCATGAGGGACAGATCCTCCAGATCGGCCCTCCGCAGGAGGTCTTCGAGCGCCCGGCGACGACCACGGTGGCGTCCATCATCAACGACCCGCCCATGAATATCTTCACGGGCCGAATCGAGGGCGGTCAGGTCACCGTGGCCGGTTTCCAGGCCACGCACGTATCCCCGCATCTCGCCGACCTGCCCGACGGCGCCTACCAGTTCGGCCTGCGGGCAACGGACGTCAGTCTGGCCTCCGCCGGGGTCGAGGGCGCAGTCACCTTCGTCGAGATCTCCGGGTCCGAGACCTTCGTTCACGCGGTCGTCGGCGAGACTCCCTTCGTCGTGCAGATCGAGGGCATCCACAACATCGCTCTCGGTGATCTGGTGAAACTGCGGCTACGTCCGGAGCGGCTGTTCGCCTTCGACGAGAAGGGCACGCTCGTGCAGACACCTTCATACGATCTCGCTTCAGTGGAAGGCCGTTGATATGGCGCAGTTGGACATCATCGACGTCGGGCACAGCTACGCCCCGGGTGTCGAAGAGGAGCGGTGGGCTCTCAAGCCACTGCAGCTGACATTCGAAGCCGGCAGGACCTACGCATTGGTCGGACCGTCGGGTTGCGGCAAGACCACGCTGCTGAACATTCTGTCCGGCCTGGTCAAACCGTCACAGGGCCAGGTTCTGTTCGACGGCGTGGACGTCACGGCTCTGCCCACGAAGGCGCGCAACATAGCCCAGGTGTTCCAGTTTCCCGTCATCTACCAGTCCATGACGGTGTACGAGAACCTCGCCTTCCCGTTGCAGTGCCGCCGTTGGGACAAGGCGAGGATCGACGCCAAGGTCCACCAGGTCGCCGAGGCACTGGACCTGGATGATCGGCTCAAGCAGCCCGCCCGGCGACTCACCGCCGACGACAAGCAGCTGATCTCGCTCGGCCGTGGCCTTGTCCGCGACGACGTGGCGGCCGTACTCATGGACGAGCCGCTGACCGTCATCGATCCGCAGCTGAAGCACTCGCTGCGGCGCAAAATCCGTGAAATCACCGAACACTTCCAGCCCACGGTGATCTACGTTACTCACGACCAGTACGAAGCAATGAGCATTGCCCAGGAAGTACTGGTCATGAAGGACGGCCGCGCCATGCAGCAGGGCACGCCGGAGCAGCTTTTCGAGGCACCCTCGTCAGCGTACGTCGGCTACTTCATCGGCTCCCCGGCGATGAACTTCCTTACAGTGGACGGGTCACGCGGGAACTTCACCCTTGGCGGCCGGGCCCTGGCCGTGGCGTGGGACATCCCGGATGGCACCACCGAGGTCCAGGTGGGAATCCGGCCCGAGTACGTCAAGATCGTCACGGGACCAGGGCCCAATACGTTTCCCGCCAGGCTTCGGGGCGTCCGGGACCACGGGCCGCAGCGCGTGCTGGAGATCGAGGTGGCCGGCCGGCTCATCAAGACGAAGGTGCCGCGGGAGGACGGTGTTCCGGGGATCGAGGAATTCCTGGTGCACCTGCCGCGGGCCAAGGCCCTCCCCTATTCGGACGGTTGCCTGGTACTCCAGTCGTAGATTGTCCTGTTGCCGACGGCAATTCAGTTGCCGTTGGGCAGGAGAGGCGCCCGGCCCTATCGAGACCACTGCCGACCGCGCGGGCGACACCGGTGAACTCGCCTTCCTCGCCCCGGCAGGGGCCGCCGCGCTGCGCCTGCTCACCGACGCCGTCCAGCGGGGCACCGACCACGACATCGTCGTCCAGGCCCTGAAGGACGCCGGCGTTCACGACGCGTTCGCCGACGTCCTGGACGCCACCTCGGCTGCCGTCATAAACGGCGTCGACGACCCATACGACTTCGACGAGCGACTGGAAGCCGACAACCTCAGCGACGCGGCATCCCATGTCCGTCGGTCGACCTGCCGGTCACCTCAATCCCCGAGGGGAGCTCAATGGCTCCACTATCCACTAATGGACAGGAGGTACGTCATGAAGGTCGCCATCGTCACCGGCGCTGGCTCGAGCATCGGGCAGAACGCGGCCAGGCTATACAGATCGCAAGGCGGGCGTGGGAGTAATCCTGACCCACGGCACCAACCGGCAAGGCGGCCTGGACACGGTCGCGGCGATTGAGAAGGAGGGGGGCACGGCTGTCGCGCTGCCACTGGACGTCGGTCAGAGCGGCGACTTTCCGGCCTTCTGCGATTCCGTCGTCGACGTGCTTCGTGACACCTGGGGAGCGCGGACACGTTGGAATACCTGGTCAACAACGCCGGTTTCGGGCAGATGTCGCTGTTCGAGGACACGACCAAGGAACTGTTCGACAAGAAGCTGCTGCCGCTGATGGCAGACGGCGGGGCCATCGTCAACACGACCAGCAACTCCGCGCTGGTGTCCGGTACGGAGCCCGGTTACTCGGCCTACGCGTCGATGAAGGGCGGCCTGATCGTGCTGACCCGCTACATGGCCAAGGAGTTCAGCAAGCAGGGCATCCGCGTCAACACCGTCGCGCCGGGTCCCACCCGCACCCGGATCTCCGACAACGCCTTCGAGCGGTTCCCCGAGGTCATCCCGGCCCTCGCGGCGAAGACCGCGCTCGCGGCATGGGCGCTCCTCTCGCCTGGCTTCAGACGCTGGGCTGATCGCAGCGCTGATGGCGTGAAGCGCGGTATTCCCGTACCAGGACACGAAGTGCTGCAGATACGGAAGGGCGAGCGGTCCCGCGTAGGAGGGCGGCGCCCTTGTTGTCCACTGCGCGGAGCCGCAGACCTTGCAAGGCGACGAGAGCGCGGGTGAGCGGTCGGCTGTGCGGTTCCACGAGTTCCACGAGGCCGTACGACGTCGTCAGTCCGGGACGGATCTGTGCAATCTGATGGCGAATCAGTTCATCGACGCCATCGGTGGTGTGGGCCTGGTGCAGGTCGTTGCGCGTGACGCCGTGCAGAGTGAGGGCGTCATGGGGAATGCCAAGTCGCCCGGTGTGTAGGTCCTCGGCGATGTCTTCGAGGAAATCGAGCCGCTGGCTTGCCTCGATGAAGGTTCGGCAGCCAGAGCGGTAGGCAGCGGCCGAGGAGGGGGAGGCGAGTAAGCAGGCAATGAGCATGAACGCAGGCAGCGAATATGCGTCCACGTAGCGCTGGAAGTCGCTCTCGGTTGAGAAGCCTTCCCACTCCACCTCCAGTGGTGCTCCGTCGAGGTAGTGCTCGACGTGCTCCCGCAGCTGCGGGTGTCTGGTGATGGTGTGGGCCAGTGTTCGCAGAACCGGTTGATCGGCTGTGCCGGTCTCCAAGGCCGTCCGGACTTGTCCGTCCCAATCGGTGAGGGCGGCGAGGCGCTCACGTCGCGGCCCTTGGTCGAGAAGGTTGTCACTGTGGTGCATGAATGCGGTGGCGGCGATGACGTCGGGGACAAGGGGTGCGGGCAGGAGCAGACGTACCGCTGCGTACTCAGCTCGAGCGAACCGTGCCACCAGCCGACGCTGCTCGCTGTAGTCGCGGCGCAGCTGGGGGCCGCTGATGTGTGCCTGGTCGAGCGTGTGGGCCCACGTGGGCATCTTCTTCCTCCCTTTCATCTGCAGTGTTAGCTGCGAGCCGGGCCGTGAGCGCGAGCGCGCAACACGCCAGTACTTTCACTTCACTTTATTGCTGACGCGGCTGCGCCGGCGGGGGGATGGCCCTGCGCGAGTGGGCTGACAGGCGCGTGTTGATCGGTCTGCTGCTGCGGGACGACTACGCGCCCGCGATCCGCGACGGGGTGCCGTACTCAAAACTGAACTCGCCGTCGGATCCGGCGGACCCTGCTGCGATGGACGCACTGTGCGGCTACCTGACCCAGGCGCGCGGGCACCTGCCCCGAGACTGCCCACCGAGACCCTGTGCAAGCCGGACGCCGACCTCGAGGAGACCGTCCTCAAGGGGAACCGGGCAACCGGCGCAGGGTCCCGGGGCGGCGGCCTGTTCAACGACAGCGGTACCGTGACCCTTACCGACTCCAAGGTCGTGAAAAACCGGGCGGTGGCCGGCGGCGGCGGCATCTTCGAAGAGCTCGGCAGCACCGTCATTCTCGGCCGGACGGAAGTCGCCAACAACACGCCCAACAACTGCGCGCCGCCCGGAGCCGTACCCGGCTGCATCGGCTGACCCTCGACTAGAGACACACCACGGCACCTCCTGGCCGGAGGACATGCTGCCCGGGGCACGCTTGCTGAGAACCAGCGCGGCCGCCCTCTACCTGGTGTCCACGCTGGGCCCGCACGCCGTCGGGCGGGCCACGCCGTCCATCCGGCCTCCCCTCAGGGGAGAGACTGCCCCGCTCGCCAGGGAGCCACCAGGTGCTCCTGCCTGGGTGGACCCCTTCGGCGTTTCTGCGTGGGACAGGGGCAGCTGGCTGCGGCATTCCCGTACTGGCGCGACGACGGCTTCCTGCGGCGCATTGCGCCTTGCTGCGATACGACTCAATGCCCGGTGTCCGTTGACAGCGAAGTTAGTCCGGCGGATGGCACTGACCTGCGCGGACAAACTTCGCTGTCAACGCGGCCCCATGGGGTCGCGTCCCAGGAAGTGGTGTAGCGATGCGGAGATCAGGATGACGGCCCGATTAGGTCGAGACCAGCCGGTGCGACGACCTGCGAGGCCATTCCGCCTGGGAAGTAGGCAAGCGGCGCCGCACCGTTGTGGCCGACGATGCGTCACCCCTGGCTGTGCTGTCTTGTTCTCATGACTTCGAAGACGCCCAGCTCTGAGTCCCCACCGCAGATCGAACTCCGCGTGGGAGGCATGCACTTGACGATTCAGGGTGTCCCTGCGTGGCTGATCACTCTGATCGCCGCTGCTGCTGGCACGGGGACAACTTGGTGGGCGAGTCGTTAGAAGCTGTGCCTGAGCCTTCCATGACAAGTTGAGTGGGGCTTCAGCGCAGGTCAGTGCTCGTCGTTAGTCGTTGATCGGTAACGACTGTCTCTGCGTAACGGTGGACGACCGGATCCAGGTAGTCCACGTGTGAGTTACCCAGGCCCGCCAGCTCGGCCGGAGAGCGTACAAGGGCGATCTGGTCCAGCTCCGGCTCGCGTCCGAGTGTTCTCTCCGAGGCCGTCTGGGCTGCGAATCGTTGGTGAAGCAGCTGGGCTGGCCGGACCGGAGCTTGGAACAGGAAACCGACGTTCCCGTGCTCTCCGCGCGTGACAAGCCACAAGTTCAGGTCCTCGGGCGGTGTGTCGACACCCGTCTCTTCGACAAGTTCCCGAGCTGCGTGGCTACGGAGCGCGGCCAAGTCGAGCAGCTCGCCTTGAGGCGGCGGCTCTATCGATCCTCCGGGCAGCTGCCAACGGCCAGGGGCGGCCGTCGACGACGACATGCGCCCTACAAGCAGACGGCCGTCATCCGTCGGCTGCACGACGCAGACGAACATGGAGGACACCGAGGGAGCGCCGGGAACCCGGCGCAGTGCGCGATACCGATACGTTGCCCGCGCCCAGAAGATCACCAAGCTGCCTGGGTCTTCCCAGTGCAGCCGCGTGCACGCCACTGCCGGCCCGTCGAAGAGACTCGGGTTGGCCTGGACCGCTTCGTCCCACACGCGGTTCATGGCTTGCCGCTCTTCGGGCGACAGCGAAGACGGAGCACCTTCAGCAAAGCGGAGTCGGTGAACGTGCAGGAGGTCAACGCCGGAAGGTTGCAGCAGATGCTCGGTCACTGGGTCATGCTGGCACAGTGTCCCTTGAGTGAACTGCCGTACGGGGTGTTGCCAGTCGTACGGTGGCCGCATGGGCAGGGACGGAGTGCCCCGGCTGCGGCTGGTCGTGGTCACGGACGACGACACCGGGCCGCGGCTGTGCCGAGGATGCGGCGGTCCGCTCATGCCAGCGGCGAAGTGCGGCTCCCGATTCACATGGGCACCGGTTTGACCCGCGGTGCCTCCACCGTTGCGCACTGCCCGGCTGTGCAGTTCCTGCTGCTCGCCGTGATCTGGGGAGCGAGCTTTCTCCTCGTCAAAGTGGGGCTGCGAGGGGTGACCTGACTCAGGTGGTATGGACACGAATGGTATTGGGCGCGGCGACGCTGGGCGTGATCGCTGTGTTTCGCAGACGAAGGCCGCGGATGGGTGTCAGGCTGTGGGGACACCTTGCGCTTTTGTCGCTGCTGCTGTGCACAGCTCCTTTCCTGCTGTACGCACAAGCCGAACGTCATATCCATTCGAGCCTGGCAAGCAGCATCAACGCCACCACACCATTGCTCACCGCCCTCCTCTCAGGTCTCCTCGCGAGAGGAGACAAAGCCCCCGAAGGCGGCGGCAGAGCCATCGGCCTGATGACGGGATTCACCGGCGTCGTACTCATCGTTGCCCATGGCAAGCCGCTTGGCACCACGACAGCCTCGGGGCGTCAGCCCTGTGCCTGGCCGCTGCCTTCTGCTACGCCCTGGGATTCATCTACTTCGAGCGCAGCATTTCACCACGTGCCCTGCCTGCCCATGATGTCGCGTTCAGCCACGTCCTCGCCGGAGCCGTGATCATGCTCGCGCTTACGCCATGGGTGGCCGCGCCACCACCCCGGCCGGACCCCACGGTCATCACCGCCATGGGCGTGCTGGGCTGCGCGGGCACCGGCCTGGCCTACATCTGGCACTGCAATCTCGTGGCGGCATGGGGATCCGTACGCACCGCATCCGTCACCTACGCAATGCCCGTCGTGGGCATGCTGCTCGGCGCCCTGATCCTCAATGAAGCAGTCAGGTGGCACCAGATACTCGGTACTGGCATGGTCATCGCAGGTTGGTCCGTCATCAACACCTACAGGCCCCATACCCGCGTAGCTGGCGGCCGAGCGGTCCGCCACGGTCAAGGCTGAGACCGTACGTCGCGTCACTGCCATCGACGGCACCTGAAATCACTGGACGAGCCCATGCGCACCTGGGCTCTACTCGAATCCGGATCGGCATCCGTGTCGGTGTATCCGCTGCGGCGCACGACGGTAGCGATCCGTGCTGCCTTCAGGGCGCTGTTGAGGGCGACGAACAGCTCGCGGGGGGTGCCCCTATATGTTTGGTCAAGCTGGATGAGTGCTGGCCAGGGACACCGCGGAGGCCATCGTCGGAGCCGTCACCCGTTCCGGCACCCTCCTGCTCGGCCGCTACAGCCCCAGCGGCCGACTGCGCCTGGTCGCCCGCACCACACCGTGCGCATCACCTCCCATTGGGACAGCCGAGAGCCGCTGAACTTCACCTGTGTGGCGCCCCACCTCGTCGCCGAATTCGTCGGCGACTCAACGATCGACCACAGCCGGTGCGGCATCCGGTCCAGGCGCGGCGGATCAGGACCGACGTCGCGCCCCAGGACGTTCCACCCGCCTGAGGAGCTGGCGCGTCGGCCGAGGAGCAGGTCCTACGACTGGCCCGGCTGGCGAAGGGCGCCGGCTGCCACGGTGTGATCGCCTCGCCCCAGGAAGTGGCGCCGCTGCGACGTCTGCTGGGCCCGGAGCCTTTGATCGTCACCCCGGGAGCGCTCGTTCAGCCGGGCAGCGTCGATGCTGGGTTCGGCTGAGGGCCGTCACCGTCGTACGCGGCGAGCGCGGTCTGACGGCTTTCCAGCAGCTCGCGCAGGTCTTCGGGGGTCAGGTGCTCGTGCGCCAGCTTCACGCTTGCCTTGCCCTCCACGTCCGCCCACGCCTGCCGGGCGCGTTTGTTGGCCACGCGCCTGGCATCGCTCCGCAGGAAGCCGGCCCCGGCCGTGAACCCGGCAGAGGCCAGGGCGAGCAGCGCCGCGGGGACGCGTGCGTCCGCCGTGGCCAGTCCGGCGGCGCCGGCCACGCCCGCGAGCAGAGCCGCGGGGAAACCCAGCACGATGTGGGCCCTGTTCCAGAATTCGGCCCTTCGATGGGCCAGTGCCTTCTGTTGCGCCGCTTCTTCGTGCAACCGCTCGATCTCGGCGCGCAGGCGACGTGAGGGCTCGACCGGGGCGAGTCGCGTGGATCCGTCGGCAGGTGTGGCCATGTCTGAAATTCCAACACGGTTGAGCCTGGGGGGACTTGGTTCGGTAGTGACAGGCTTGCCAGGCGCGAATGGTGGGCTCTCGCCAGAACCGTCCGCCCCCGAACGCGGTCACCTCATCTTGCTCCTCCTGTGGAGGCGATGCTGGCCCGCGCGGTGCCGCAGCTCCCGGGGCCAGGCGCCCTGCCCGGCGGCACTGTGCTGGATCCGAAGTACGACGGCTTCCGGCTGCTTACGCTCACCTCCGCGCCGAGTTCGAACGACGGGTCCAGGCACTTCACGACGAAGGCGAGATCCCCGACCCTCGCGAGGCCCGGATCGCCCGGCTCAAGGAAGAGATCACCAAGCTCCGGGAACGGCTGGCCCAATCGGAGCAGACGGTCGAAGAACTCACCGACTTCCGCGGTCGGGCCCTGGCCCGGCTCGCCGCCCAGCACGAAGAAATCATCCGGCTCCGCGAAGCCGCCGCCGGCACAACCCAGGTCAGCCGCCTGCTGCCACCCCGAACCACCGTCATCGGGACATGCAGCTGATGCCGCATACCCGACTGGGTGCTGGCTCTCGCATGGTGAGAGTTGGACTTCACCAGCGATCAGATCGGGGCACCGTCGGTCAGCGAAGGCACGGCGCACGGACGGAGGACCATGAGCGAGCCTTCCAAGGTCGCCGCCATGGCGAAGGGGAACCGATCGACCTCAAGACAGAGTGCAACGTCATCAGGATGGACTCCTTGACGCACACCCTCCGCCAGCTCGGCGGCGGCGTGCGACTCGGCAGCGCGGCGGAGGAACTCAGCAGCATCTGTCCCAGCCTCGGTGGATCTCCGAGCGATGTATTGAGCGCACGCCAGATCTTCATCGGCCTGCCCATCGTCGCCAGTGACCACGAACGTGACACTGTCACTCTTGCGTGTCCGCAAGAGCCGAGCCGTTGCCTCCGCCACCACGAAGCTGGCGCACAGCACCAGCGACGCCTCCTTGACCGCGAGGGCGCCGACCGTGCCTGCCGTGGTCTTCTGCACAACGGTCCGTCCGCCAAGGTCAACAGACCGCAGCAGGCCCGGCGAGTTGACCATGTCGAACCCGGGCGCGGGCGGACCGTCTTTGAGCGCCACCCAATCCGGATGGGAAGCCTTGAGCGCCAGGGCTTCGTCCAGCGACTCAGCAAGAACGATCTTTTCCGCCCCCTGGGCAAAGGCCCAGGCAGCCACGGTGAAAGCACGCATAACGTCGACTACGACCGCCACGGACGGGGCTTCGACCAGCTCAGCGATGCCAAGGAAACGAGTGTCCATTCCGATCATGATCGCGCATGCCTGACCCGAAGCACCCAGAGATTGATCTACATCACATCTACGGTATCGGAATGCAACACATCCAGCTGCCTGCGTCGCGAAAGTGGTCCGCAACGACACGCCTGCTCAATCGCCACACGGGTGACCTGCACACGGCCTTTGCGGGCACAAGAAGAAGCTTCATCACCGACTCCCTCGACGCGGGGGTACCGCTGCAGGACGTCCAGGACGCGGTCAACCACAAGTACCCCCGCACCATCCGGCGCCGACGCCACCACGATGCTCATCCCGGTCATGCTCTCGCCGCTCGCCTAGCCGGACGTCTCCTCATGCGACGCAAACGCGCGCAGGAGGAGCAGTGGCTCGGAGAGGTCGAAGGAATCGACTCCGCCCTGGTCTTCCTCCGAGCCAAGCAAGCCGAAGCCACACGCTTCCTCAAGAGGTCCGTCACCGACCTCGGCATCCCCCGTCCCCGCCCCGAGGAGACTCAGTGATCCGCAACGAACCTCGATCGAGTGCAGTACAGAGACGCTGCGGATACTGCGCGCGCCGGTCCTCCTCGACGGCGGCCAGGCAGTCGACTACGCCATCATGGCTGCCATCAGGACGCGAGCTGTCTGCATGCCGCGGCGGCCAGCTCGTCAGCGCCATCGAGCGCGGTGGAGAGTACGTCCGGGGTCGTGCCAAGCGAGGCAAACAACTCGTTTGCCCGGGCGGCGAAATGCGTGGGAGCGGCAGGAAGTTCTCCCGCAGCCTGAACTGCCCCCTTTTCGTTCAGCACCCAGCAACCGGCGTGAGCATGCAGGGCCTGCACGAGAAGCCCAACCGCGCGGAAGAGGCAGCCGGCGACATAGAAGGCGTCACCGCGGGCCGCTCCCTTGCGGGCGCAGGCCAGGATGAACGGAGCCTCCCATTGCGCGTTGGCGATCAGTGCTTCGCGCAGCGGCTCCGGATAACGGCGAGTCTCCTGCTGCAGGGCCTGAAGCTCACCACCAGGGCCAGCGAGAATGCGCCCAAGAGCCACCTCGCCGACATAGGAATGGGAGTACACCCCCAGCGGGTGGCCAGCTTGAATGCCCACCTCGAAGCGCCCTGCCTGGCAGTCTTGCCAGATCCGATGCGCCCGGTCCAGATCGCGGTAGATCCAGTCGACGCGATGGCCGTCAATGGTCAGCCAAGCCCCGCCGTCCACCCACGGTCCCCAGCCGCCTGGCTCCGTCACTTCCACCGGCTCGCCAGTCAGCTCGGACGCGAGGAGGCGCAAGGCAGCAGTGTCAAGCGGCGGCCGGTAGTACAAGCCCAGGTCGAAATCAGAGTCTGGACGATGCGTTCCTCTCGCCCGGCTGCCGCCCAGACACACCCCGACGATGCCGCCGACCTCGGTCAACCGATCCGCGATCTCCACCAAGCGATCCACAGCCCAGAGTCTGCAGAACCAGATCATCTTCTGCGACCGGATTTCTCGGCGTCCTCAGCCTCTGGGTCACTCCGCAGAGTGAAGTGCAGAGAAGGAACCAGGTGTCACCGTCCGGTAGTTCGGCCGGGGTGAGCGGACGCGGGTGTGGGTTCGGGCCGGTGCTCACGGCCGGACCGACTCCGCGCAGAGCTCGTACGGCTGATGCTCGCCGTGGGTGTCGTCGTCCTCGTCCGGGCGGTGGAGCATGCACCGGACGTCCGACCGAGGCGTCGGTGATATCCGGCGGCGCCCTTCGACGTGGTGCAGCTCCCCGTCGTGTGGTCGGGCCCGACAGAAGATGCGCCAGAACCTGGCCGTTTACTGTGTCGGGGCATAGCAGGCCAACTGCCAGGTCGCGGTGAGCGTGCACGCGGTCATCGACACCGCGTCCTGTCCGCTGCAGTGGCGCCTGTTCGTGCCGCGGGAGTGGGCGGACAATGCCGGACGGCGGCACAAGAGCGGGATACCTGAGGACATCGGGCACCGCGAGAAGTGGCCCCTGGCTCTGGACGTCCTGACGAGCTGGCCGGGTGGGGCCTGGTGTCGCCGATGCTAGTGGCCGATGCCGGCTACGGGCAGAACGCCGACTTCCGGGCCGGGCTGACCGACCGGGGCATCGGATATGTCGTCGCAGTCCGTTCGGATGTGACTGTCCACCCGCACGATGCGGTGCCCACCGCCCTGCTCTGGTCCGGCAACGGCCGCCGCCCGCAGCCCCGTTACCGCGACAAGCCGTCCTCGGTGGCCGCACTGGCAACGGGTCAGGGACGGGAGGCTTTCACCGAGGTGACCTGGCGTGAAGGCTCACGCGGCCCGATGCGCTCACGCTTCCTGGCGCTGCGGGTGCGTCCGGCCGGGGTGCGGGCCCGCCGCCTGGTCCAGGCTGCCGCCACCGCGGGCGACGGCCACTGGGACGGTGTCCTGCCCGACATCCGGCTGCTGGTCGAATGGCCCAAGGAAGCCGAAGCGCCCACCGACTACTGGCTGTCCAGCCTGCCCGGCACAGTCCCGGTCGCCGAGCTGGTGCGCCTGGCGAAGATCCGCTGGCGCATCGAACACTACTACCGGGAACTCAAGCACGCACTGGGACTGGACCACTTTGAGGGCCGGTCCTGGACCGGCTGGCACCACTACGTCACCCTGGTCACCGCCGCCCACGCCTCCCTCACCGAGCACCGTCTCTCCCCAAAAGCCCGCACGCCGGACTGGATAGCACTCGCTGTCAGGCGTCCTTCTCCGTCGTCGGTCGCAAGCGTTCCAGCAGGGCGTAGAGCGTCGCGCTCTCGGCTTCGTCCAGGGCGTCGAGGGCGCCGTGCGTCTCCTGCATCTCCTCGCGCACGCAGCGGATGATCTCGCGGCCCGCGTCGGTCGCGACGACGTTCTTCACGCGGCGGTCTGCGGGGTCGGCTTCACGACGGACCAGCTCGCGGGCCTCCAGGCGGTCCACGATCCCGGTGACGTTCGACGCGTCGCACACCAGCAGGGCGGCGAGGCCGCGCATCGGCAGCGGGCCGTCGAGCTGGGCGAGGACCTTGGCCTGGGTGGAAGTGAGGCCGTGGTGGGCGGCGGCCGCCGCGAAATCGCGCCATTGGGCGGTGCCGATGGCGGCCAGCAGTTCCAGCAGCTGGAGCTTGGTGGGGGCTTGTGGGGCAGTGGCGCTCATGGCCGGAGCGTACTCAAGATGCTTCACATTATCAATTATTTACTTGACCACCTTAACCATTTACGTCTACCGTCTGCGCAAGTACTTGATGTCATCAAACATCTGCGATCTGAAGCATTGAGAAGGTCCCGTCAGCCATGAGCCACGCCGCGCCCACACCCGTCGCCGACGCCCGGCACAGGAACGAGACGGTCATCGTCTTCGCCCTGAGCCTTGCCGCCATGGTCGTGTCGATGATGCAGACCCTGCCGGTCCCGATCCTGGGCCTGATCCAGGGCGACCTCGGCACCTCGACCGCCGGCGTCAGCTGGGTGACCACCGCCACCCTGCTGTCCGCCGCCGTCTTCACCCCGCTGCTCGGCCGCTTCGGCGACCAGCACGGCAAGAAGCCCACCCTGGTGGCCGTCCTCGGCGTCATGGTCGCCGGCTCCGTCATCGCCGCGGTCGCGAGCTCGCTGCCGCTGCTGATCCTGGGCCGGGTGCTCCAGGGTGCCGCCACCGCGATCTTCCCACTGGCCCTGTCCGTCCTGCGTGAAGAGGTCCGGCCGCAGAAGCTGCCCGGCGCCATGGCACTGGTCAGCGGCACGCTCGCGTTCGGCAGCGGGCTCGCACTCGTCGCCACCGGCCTGCTCACCTCCGGCGACGACGCCGACTACCGCAACGCCTTCTGGATGGCGACCGGCTTCGCGGTCCTCGCCCTGCTCGCCGTCGTCTTCCTGGTCCCCGCGACCCGGCACAAGACCGGCGGCCGCACCGACATTCTCGGCGCGCTGACCCTCGGCATCGCCCTGCTGCTGCTCCTGCTGCCCATCTCCCAGGGCCACGAGTGGGGCTGGACCTCCCCCCGTACGCTGAGCAGCTTCGCCGGCGCGGCCGTCATGACCGCCCTCTGGGTGCTGGTCGAGCGCAAAGTGCGCGAGCCACTCGTCGACATGGGAATGTTCGTCCACCGCCCGGTCCTCATGGCCAACCTGGCCGGCATCCTCGTCGGCTTCGGCATGTTCGCGAACTTTCTCGGCGTCTCCTACCTCGTGCAGATGCCCGAGGCGCTCACCGGCTTCGGCTTCGACGCCTCCATCCTGCGCGCATCCGTCCAGTTCCTGCTGCCCGGCGCGATCGTCTCACTGCTCACCTCGCCCGTCGGCGGCCAGCTGGTCCGCCACCGCGGCCCCCGGTACGTGCTCGCCATGGCCGCAGCATTCGGAGCCGTCGGCTTCGGCTGGCTCACCCTCGACCACACCCACACCGCCTCGGTGATCGGCGCCGGCCTCATCGTCGGCGCGGCCGTCAGCTTCGGCTACGCCGCCATGCCCGCCGTCATCATGGCGAGCGTTCCACACCACCAGAGCGGCATCGCCAACGGCATCAACTCGATCTCCCGCTCCACCGGCAGCGCGATCGGCAGCGCGATCGTCACCACGATCCTGGCGTCCAAGACCATCGAGCACCTGCCGGCTGGTGTGCCGCCGCTGCCCGCCGAATCCGGGTTCACCCTCACCTTCGGCATCGGGGCCGTCGCCTTCGCACTGGTCGCGGCGATCAGCTGGCTCGGCCTGCGCGGACAGCACGGCCCCCGGGTCATCGAGACGGGCAAGGCAAGCGCGGGCACGCCGTCAACTCCGTCCGTGGAGACGGCCGTTGCTGATCCGGTTACGGAGCCTGCGGTCCAGGCCGATGCTGTCCCGGCCGGGGCCGGGTTCCAGGGCCTGGTGCGGGACGCCGACGGCGACGTGCTGGGCGGTGCCGCCCTCGCCCTTGTCTCGCCGGATGGACGGCAGGTGGGCCGCACGGTCTCCCAACCCGACGGCCGGTACGCGCTGGACGCCCCCACCAGTGGCCCGTACGTCCTGATCACGGCCGCCGACGGCCATCAGCCGCAGGCCGCCACGGTCATGGCGGCGGCCGCCCCGGTCGCGTACGGCATCAAGCTCTCCCGCGCCACAGGACCGGCCGGTCTGCAGGTGCGGGGCACCGTACGCGCCGGGGAGGGCGGCCGCCGGCTGCCCGATGCCCGGCTGACGCTGGTGGACGCTGCCGGGAACGTGGTGCGCACCACCATCACGGACGCCGACGGCGCGTACGCCTTCACCGATCTGACCGCGGGCGAGTACTCGCTCATCGCCAGCGGCTACCCGCCCGTGGCGTCGACGCTGGCCGTCGAGGGGCGCGGTACGGACGGCTTCGACATGGCGCTGGCGCACCCTGCGGCGCAGTAGGCGGCGGTGTCCGGGATCACAGGGCAGCTCGCCGGACAGGCGGAATGCCGTGACCGCCCGGACGGTCGACCCCTACACGCATTCAATGCACGTTGCATATATCTACTGATGCTTACAAGGAGCACCTCATGACCGTCACTACGTCCTCCGCCTCCCGTGCGGCCGAGATCCTGTCCCGGCCCGTCGTGCTGAACGGCCTGACTGTCCCGAACCGCATCGTGATGGCGCCGATGACGCGCATGTTCTCCCCGGGCGGTGTCCCTGGTGAGGACGTGCGGTCGTACTACGCCCGTCGCGCCGCCGCGGGTGTGGGCCTGATCGTCACCGAGGGGACCTACGTCGGCCACGAGTCGGCCGGGCAGAGTGACCGTGTGCCGCGGTTCCACGGTGAGGAGCAGCTGGCGGGGTGGGCGAAGGTCGCCGAGGCCGTTCACGCGGCGGGCGGCACGATCGTGCCGCAGCTGTGGCACATCGGCATGGTGCGCAAGCAGGGTGATGCGCCCTACGCGGACGCCCCCGCCGTCGGCCCCTCCGGCATCCGCGTCGACGGCACCGAGAACGCCGGCAAGGCGATGACCCGGCGCGACCTGGACGACGTCATCGGCGCCTTCGCCGAGGCCGCCGCGGCTGCCGAGCGCATCGGCTTCGACGGCGTCGAACTGCACGGCGCCCACGGCTACCTCCTCGACCAGTTCCTGTGGGCGGGGACGAACCGCCGTACCGACGCCTACGGCGGCGACCTTGTGGCCCGCACGAAGTTCGCGGCCGAGATCGTGGCCGCGGTCCGCGAGACCGTCTCGCCCGACTTCCCGGTGATCTTCCGCTACTCGCAGTGGAAGCAGGAAGCCTACGATGCACGACTTGCCCGGACCCCGGAGGAGCTGGAGGCGATCCTGACCCCGCTCGCCGCGGCCGGCGTCGACGCCTTCCACGCCTCCACTCGCCGCTACTGGCTCCCGGAGTTCGAGGGCTCGGACCTGAACCTGGCCGGCTGGACCAAGAAGCTCACCGGCAGGCCCACCATCACCGTCGGCTCGGTCGGCCTCGACGGCGACTTCATCCGCGGCTTCATGGGCGAGGGCGCCCCGGTCCAGGGCATCGACAACCTCCTCGACCGCCTGGAGCGCGACGAGTTCGACCTGGTCGCCGTCGGCCGCGCCCTGCTCCAGGACCCGCAGTGGGCGGCGAAGGTCCTGGGAGACCGGTTCGAGGAGGTGAAGCCGTACGACGCGGCGGCGCTGAAGACGCTGAGCTAGGTGTACTGCCCAGGCAGGTTGATCGAGTTCATGCGGCGACACGGTCTGAATCTGTGAGATGACGAAGGCCTCCGGTTGTGGAGTGGAGCTGTCTGGGAACCGCTCCGCCAACCAGGAGGCCGTCGTGTCTCACGCTAACGCTGCTTTGACTCCTCGTGCCCGTCTTCGCCTGGCGCGTCTGATTGTTGATGACGGGTGGCCGGTCGCTCGTGCTGCCGAGCGTTACGACGTGTCCTGGCCCACCGCGAAGCGCTGGGCCGACCGCTACGCCGAGTCCGGTCCGGCAGTGATGGCCGACCGGTCGGGAAGCAGCGCCTGGGCCCGGTCCAGATCGCCGGACGGCTGGGCATGCCTGCCTCGACCGTGCACGCCGTCCTGACCCGGTGCCGGATCAACAGGCTCTCCCACATCGACCGCGCCACCAGCGAGCCGGTTCGCCGCTACGAACACGACCATCCCGGCGCGATGCTCCACATCGACGTGAAGAAGCTCGGGAACGTTCCCGACGGCGGCGGCCGGCGCTACGTCGGACGCGTCCAGGGCCGCAGGAACCGCGCCGCGACACCGGACAGGCCCCGCAACACGTACCGCGGACCGCTGCTGGGCACCGCGTTCGTCCACACCGTCGTCGACGATCATGCCCGGGTCGCCTACGCCGAGATCTGCGACGACGAGAAAGCCGCCACGGCGGTCGGTGTCCTGCGTCGCTCGGTCGACTGGTTCGCCGCTCGCGGGGTGACCGTCGAGCGGGTGCTCACCGACAACGGCTCGGCCTACCGCTCCCGGCACTGGACACAGGCCTGCACCGAGCTGGGGATGCGCTGCCCTTCCTCCGTGCCGTTCCCGCCATGGCCCACTTCAGGTGCGTGGCGGTTCCAAGGTCGCGGGGGTGGGGCCGTCGGGGCGGACGGTGATGCCGTACGCCGCCTTCGTGGGGGTGGAGGAGAAGGCCAGGGTGTGGACTGGCAGCAGGTGTTCGAGCAGGACCGTCGATTCGCGGAGAGCGAATTGCAGACCGAGGCAGGCGCGGGGACCGATGCCGAAGGGGAAGTAGGCGCCCGGGTGGGCAGGCCGGCCGTCCGGGGTGATGAAGCGCCGAGGGTCGAAGTGCTCTGGGTCCGGCCACAGCTCAGGATCGCGGTGCGTGAGGTACGGGCAGATCAGGATGTCGGTGCCCGCCTCGACGGTATAGCCGGCGAGGGTGTCGTCCTCGGTGGCGTGGCGGGGCAGGATCCAGGCGGATGGGTAGAGCCGGAGCGTCTCGTGGACCAGAGCCTGGATGGCCTGGCGGCGTTGCGCCGAACCTTCGTCGCCGGCGGCGAGAGCTTGTTCGCGGGCGGCGGGGTACCGGTCGAGAAGCAGGTAGAGCCAGGTCAGGGTGGTGGCGGTGGTCTCGTGCCCAGCCACGAGCAACGTGACCAGCTCGTCGCGGATCAGCCGGTCGGTGTACTCGGGGCGCTCGTTGGCGGCATCGATCAGGACGTGAAGCAGGCCCGGGCCGTCGGGGCCGACCGCCCCGCCGCGGGCGGCCTCGATGGCGTGCCGGGCGACCGCATCGATCCGGGCGAGATCGGCGGCAACGGCGTCGTGGGCGTCGGTGACATCAGCGGGCAGCGTCGGAAGGGCGGCTGCCACGGCTGCCACGGCGGTCAGTTCGCGCTCGGTCCCGTCATCGAGGGGGTGCCCGGTAAGAGAGCGCCAGATGGCGTCCAGGGCGAAGCGGCGCATCTCCCGCCCGACATCGAGGGTTTGCCCGGTACGGGCGTACCCGCCCCAGCGCCCGGCGGTGGTCCTGGCAGCCTCAGTGATCCGCTGTTCGTAGCGGCGCATCCCGGTACCGGTGAACTGGGACTGCAACAAGCGGCGTTGGCGCTTCCACGCCGCACCGGTGGCGGCGAGGACTCCGTCGCCGATCAGCAGACGGGCGCGGTGGGAGCGCTTGACGTACCGCTCCGGGTGCCGGGCGAGTACGTGCTGGACCGCCTGCGGGTCGGTGACGAGAACGGTGGGGGCCGGCCCGAGGCGGAACACGGCGATGCTGCCGAACCGCTCGCGCACCTGGGACAGCAGCTCGACCAGTTCACCTCCCCCCGAACGCCACCGCTGCACGAGTCCAGGCCCGGCTTCGGGGACCGGCCGCCCCGTTCCGGGAACGTGCGAAAGGGAGCCGAGACTGACTTCGGGGTCCATGATTCTTCTCCTGGTCAACCGCTGTGCTTGGCCGTAACGGCGCACCGGCACCACGGACTGTACGGGAGCAGGCGCACCCGGTGACAGCCCGCCTCGGCATAGCCACTTTCCGGGCACGACCCGGATCCTGCCGCCCTTCCGCCGGGAAGCCGGCCCGGGGGGCCGCCCCCCCGCGGCGCCCCCGGCCCGGGGGGGGGGGGGGGGGCCCCCCCCCCCCCCCCAAAAACCCCCCCCCCCCCCCCACCCCGAACCCGGGGCGTGCC
>NZ_JBIAQG010000022.1:0-45947 GCF_042888805.1 Streptomyces sp. NPDC002730 | reverse complement strand
CCCCGGTTGGCTGGGGGCCCGCCCCCCGCGGTCACCCCCCGCCCCCCCATACACCGGGGGGGGCGCCCCCCCGGCCCCCCCCCCCCCCCCCGCGGGCGGGGGGGGGGGGGGCCCCCCGCGGGGGGCCCCCCGGGCCCCCGCGGCGGGGGAGTGGCACCCCCGCCGCAACCGGAAACACCCACCCGCCGAGAGGAGCCCAGCATGTCGGTCACCTTCACCGCCCAACTCACCGGCGAGCCGGTCAACATGGCCAACTCCAACGCCGCCCGCGTGCTGGAAACCCTCGGATACGCCGAGCCGTACGGCGTCGAGGACGCCCGGCCTTTCCTCGGCCGCGTCCTGCTCGCGCTCGCCCTCGACCCCGAGGACGCCGGGCGCCCCGCCGTCACGGACGGCCGCTTCACGGACTGCGGCCGCATCGAGGGCTACGCCCAGTCGCGGCTGAACGAGCTGCGCGAGCTCGCCGAGTACGCCCAGGCCCGAGGCCTGCGCGCCACCTGGGGCTGACACCCCCCCGCCCCACCCGGGGGCGGGGGAGTGGCACACCCGCCGCGCCGAGAACACCCCCCGAGAAAGGGCATCCCTGATGCTGTCGAGTCCGGTGGTCCGTGGTGCGCACCAGAGCGAGCTGGTGGGGCGAGGCGGAGGGCCCGGAAGGGGCCTTCCGGCGTCGCGGCCTGAGCGGCGCCGCCGACACCGGAGCGCGGTCGCGCCCCTGCGGTCTCATGGGCGAGTGCGACCCCGTGGCGCAGCTCCCTCCGGCGAACGCTCAACGGCGGCCGACCGATCGGCCGGGTGGCTGCGGGGGTATCGCGTCCAGGGCGAGCTGGTACCCCGGCTCCAGACGGATTGGCCATCTGACGGTGCGGTGCTCAATGTCTCCTACAGCTACGTCACACAGCCCGGGCAGCATCGCGAAGATGGCTCCTGCTAGCACGTTGTCGTCGTTGTCCAGGCATGGCACGTCTCCGCGCAATCTCGCTTTGAGGAGAGCACCCTCGATAGCAGTGTCGAACAGGCGGGCCATGTCCCCCCCCAGCTGAAGCCGGGGCGTATTTCGATCCCATAGGCGGGAAACACCGCTGCGTACAGCGACGCCCACATGCCAAGTAACGCGTGCTCGATGGTCTCAGTGGCGTCCCGGATCAAGGGATGCCCTGGAAGTGCCGCCTGGAGGAATGTCTGCAGGCTGACCGTGGGGTCGTCAAGCGTCGATCTCAGCTCTGCTGCGGTGCCTTCTCTGACGAGCTGTCCCAACGTCAGGCCGGGTGCCTCGGCGAGCAGCAGCACCTGCACCTCTCGCACGCGTCCTACGGTGATGGCCGGACGGAACAGATAGGCGATCAGGTCCTCGAGGAAAGCTGAGTGGTGGTGCCAGGTGTCGAGCCAGCGCTGCCGGTCGATTTCCTCCGCTGCCGCAGGGTCGGGGATCAGCAGTGCAGCGTGCCGCATGAGGTCTTCGGGGCCCAGGTTCCTGAACAGCTTGATCTCTGACGTCACCGAGCGGTGGGCTGCGCCAGCGAAGTGATGCTCGTAGAGCAGATGCAGGCCGAGATCCAGAAACATGCGCGTACGAGGATCTCGGGCACACTTGATCTGCGTATCGCGTCGAGTTTGAACCTTGACATGCGATAACACCTGCGCCAGGTCTTCGCCCTCGGGGCTGGACAGGCGCCGTGTCCACTCTGCCCATTCCCAGGTCTGTCGCAACGGTCCCCCTCATCTTGCGCGGCCCTAGCGCGTAGTGGTCACCCAAGTCAATGGCAATCGACAGCAGCCACGCGGAGTGGCTCTGCTCCATGGTTGCGGGCTTCGCACACGGAAGGCAGCCAAACGCGGCAACCATCGCGCTGCGAAGAGAACCGAACCGACACTCACCACACGAGCCGCCGCCCAACCAGCCGCCGGAGAGTGCAGCGATGACGTTTCCATCCGCCTGTTTCAGCCGACGTCTTCTCATGACAGTCCGCTACGTGCTCGCCGGGGTGACCTGCCTGGCCGCGGCCGCCTGCAGCATGTTCATGTTGTGGCACCTGTGGGCCCAGGACGGTGTCATGGCCTCGGCATCCGGCGCTGCATCCAGCGTCTTCTTCACCGCGTTCACTGCCATTGCACCGTCCGGCCGCACCGATCAAGGCACCGCTGCCTAAGAACTCCTAACAGAATGGGCCGCCCTCCGATCCGTGCGCGGTGGGGCAAGGCGAGCGCGAAGGAAGATCACTATTCTGCATGAGTGCTCTCATACGACGAGTTGACTTCACCGGAGCGTGAGCTGTGGGATGCGTTCCCCGAGAGACGCCGCGTGGACCTGCGCACGGGTGTGCCCGCGGACGACCGTGTCGCCGAGGGTGGGCAGTGGAGCCCCGGGCGGACGGTTCGGGCCGCCGTGATCGTGGCGCTCCTCCTGGGCGCGAACACCGCGCAGCCAGGCGTCGTCGCGTGCCTGAGGCTCGCCGGGGCGCGGATATCCGGGCACCTCAACCTGGCCGGTGCGCAGGTCGCTCACGCCCTCTGGCTCGAGGACTGCTGGTTCGAGGAGGGCGTGGACCTCTCTGGTGCGTCGACCCAGTCGATTGCGATCGTGGGCAGCCGAGTGCCGGGCGTGGAAGCCGGCTTGATCCGTATCGAGGGGCGCCTCGACCTGCGGCGCTCTCGCCTGGAAAGCGGCTCTGCCTCGCCCTTCCACCGCAGGGTCACCGCCTTGTCGCTCATCAACGCCCATGTGAGCGGCGCCGTGAACCTCAGTGGCGCCGAGATCACCGCACCCGAGGAATGGGCGGTGTCCGCTGGCGGCCTGGTCGCGGAGGGCGGCGTCTACTGCGTGGACGGATTCGTCGCGCACGGTGAAGTCCGTCTCATGGGGGCACAGTTGCCAGGCGGACTGCACATGCGGGGCGCACTACTGGAACGCCCCGGCCAGCGTGGGGTGGCGCTCGCCCTGGACAACGCCGTGGCCTCGACGCTCGACTTCTCCGACGGGTTCATCGCGAACGGGACCGTTCGGCTGCGGGGTGCTCGGATCTCGGACAACCTGACCTTTGAAGGAGCCGTCCTGAACGGGCCGCCCGACGGCCACGGCCCGTCATTGGTCGCCCTGCTGATGCAGGCCGTCGACTTCGACTTCACCCTCGCCCGGCCACCGTCCGGCACCGTGGACCTGCGGGGCGGGCAGGTGTCCTACCTCCACGACAGTGAGCACAGCTGGCCGGACGTGGTGGAGCTGGACGGCTTTGTCTACGGCTCCATCAAGGTGGACGAGGCGGGCGAGCGACGGGAGGCAGTGGGGCGGCGGGACTCCGTGGCCCGCCGCGTGGCGTGGATACGCGGCCCGGGCTACAACCCCCAGCCCTATGAGCAGTTGGCGAGCTGGTACCGGAAGGCCGGCCACGACGACGACGCCCGCCGCGTACTCCTGGCCAAACAGCGCCATCGGCGTCAAACTCTGCTCCCGGCCGCGCGCGTGTGGGGGCACCTGCTCGACGTGACCGTCGGCTATGGCTACCGCCCCTGGCTGGCCGGCGTCTGGCTTCTCGCGCTGACCTTGCTGGGCACGCTGTCCTTCGGCACTCACTCCCCCAACCCAGTCAAACAAGGCGAAGGCGCCCCATTCCAGCCCCTCGTCTACACACTCGACCTCTTGATCCCCATCGGTGGTCTGGGCCAGCGCACGGCCTGGTACTGGTCGAACGGCAGCCTCCAGTGGCTGGCTTACCTGCTGATCGCCTTCGGCTGGGTGCTGACGACCGCGGTCATCGCGGGTGTCACCCGCACCCTGCAGAAGAGTTAGCGGTCGACAGCTAGTGTTCAGGCGTCGCCAGCAGAGCAGTGTGCATCCGAGGGTGAGCAAGGCCTCGTGAATGTCGTCGCGTATCTCCCAGCGGATCCGCAGGCGGCGGAACCAGTGCAGGTGGGCGAACGCCCGCTCGACGACCCAGCATTGGGTGCCCAGGCCGCCATGCTCGGTGCCCCGGCGGGCGATCACCGGCTTCACACCGAGCGCCCAGACCAGGCGGCGGTACTTGTCGTGGTCGTAGCCGCGGTGGCCCAGGATCACGTTGGGGCGGCGACGGGGCCGACCGCGCTTGCCCCATACTGGCGGGATCGCCTCCAGCAGTGGGATCAGCTGGGTGACGTCGTTGCGGTTGCCCTCAGGGTGGCGGCCAGAGGGATGCCGGTGGGGTCGGTGATCAGGTGGTGGTTGCAGCCCGTCCTGCCCCGATCGATGGGGCTTCGTCCGCTCTTGGAGCCCCTTTTAACGCCCGGATGTGGGAGCGGTCGACGGCCGCCCGGGAGAAGTCCAGGGCATCCACACTGCGCAGCTTGACCAGGAGGACCTCGTGCAGCCGGCGCCACACACCGGCCTCAGTCCACTCAGCCAGCCGGCGCCAGCAGGTCATGCCTGAGCCGAAGCCGAGTTCCTGCGGCAGATGTTCCCAGGCGATCCCGGTGTGCAGCACGAACAGGATGCCCTGGAACACCAGCCGGTCCGGATGCCGCTTGCGCCCGGGGTGCCGTGCCCGACGCTCGGTTGGCTCGTCCGACACAGTGCACAACTGCGTGAGCGGCCGGTGCGGGACCACGAGGTCTTCGAGCCGGAACCGGGCCAAGTCTGCCCCCAGAGAACCTCCGTACCGTCGCCAATCGACCTCGGTACAGAGATCGGTCAGTCGGTGGGGTTGCTGCTGACTGCTTCACTCGACCGGACTGGGACGAGCCCGGCGGCGTTGCCAGCGCCGCCGCAGGGCTAGCGACCACGGCGCAGCGCCGAGTACGACCAGTACCGTCAGCAGCGGCAGCCGCCACCACGAGGAGATACTCGCCGGGGGTGGCGACGGCGTTTCCGCCACCCAGGGCTGTGCGCTCTTCGACCAGGCGAGGAACGCGTCACCGATCGGGAGCAGGCCGAAGGCGTACCGCTTGGTCCAGGGGGTGTCGACCGGTAGGCCGGCCAACTCGCTGTAGTTGGACATTGCTTCGGCGAGCGGGGCGTCGCCGTGCACTTGAGCCGCGCCGATGGTGACCACGCTGGCCGACAGACTCACACCGAGTGGCAGCGGGCCGGAGTCGACGTCGGCCGGACCATCCACGCCCTTGGGATACTCCCGCACGGCTGGCCCGAGGCCGAGCGGCGAGACGACGTACAGGTCGCGGAAGCGCAGGTACTGCTCACCGGCGAAGCCCGGATCGACGTCGAGCAGAAAACGCTGAATCAAGCTTTGCGAAGTGCCCCTGGCCACCTCGACCGGGTCGCCAGTGCTGGGGTCGGCACGATGCGGAAGCAGTCCGGTCCTCGGATCAAGCCGCTGGCGTACTCCCTCAAGCCATCGCTCGACAGTCCCTGCGAACCGGGTGGGCAGCAGCGCGTCGTGCAGCCGCAACGACGCGATCGCCACGGTCGAATCGACCGGCCACGCCTGACCAGGATACGCCGCCAGGTACGGCGACGCCGAGGCGCCGAACGCCGCGCCGAGCGCGGCGGAATCCGCGGCGAAGCGGTGCAGCTCGGCCGGATCGCGCTGCCCGGCAGGCTGCAGGCTCAGCAAGCCGCCGCGCAGCCAGTTGCTCCAGCCGCAGAAGAAGACACCGTACGACGGGACGAGGTCCGGGCTGAACGGGGCGCGGCCGGACGGCGAATCCAACCGATCCAACGCCCACCGTGCCTCCCGCAGCGCCGCTGACCGATCGCCGACCGGTTGGCGCATCCCGATCTCGACCCAGCCCAGGCCGTACAGCGCGTGCAGAAAGAAGTACCCCTCAGGGAACTGACGTTGCGCCTCGTCACCGGCCCCGCCGTCCAGTGCAGCGCGTATGAACGCCAGCTGCCGCTGAACCCCGGCCGGCTCACCCTTCGTACCCGCGGTGGCGGGCGCGACCAATCGCACCACGCCAACCAGCGCGCAGACGCTGACCACAACGGCAATCATCAGCCGCGACCACCTCATCAACTGACGGGCTGGTGATGACGGTTCGGACATCTGTTGATCTTAACCCGGAGTGCCGCGGGGCCCGAGCGAACGGGGAGAAGGGACGTGCGCTCTTCGTGGGAGGTGACGCGAGTCGTCCCGCCGGTCCGTCGTCGGCGGGGCGTCGCGAAGGCGCTTCCAGCGAAGCGGACGCCACTTCCCCTGTGCGTCCCGGCACCCCGTCTTGGTGCCGAACCTAGGACGCGGACAGGCCGGACCTGCAGCCCGCCAGGGCCGATTGACGGCGACCACGGCTGGGGCGGACCTGCCCGTGCTCATCCGAGTCGGTACGGGGGACGGAGCACGGGCAGGGGACTAACAGTGCGGTCTGCAGGCCGGGTCTCCCGGCGGATGCCGGAGCTTGTCCGGCCGCGCGCCGCTTGCAGAGAACTGCTCGACTTTCTGCGCCTTGCCCGCGATGGGTCTGTCACAGATGCAGCAGAAACGGATGCCGCTCATCGTCGTCATGGCCGTTGTACCTCCTGCTTGCAGCACGGGGCCCGCGTACACCTCGATGTCGAGAACATCGGCGCCCATTCGGCCGCTGGCTATACCGACGCTTCGTCCGCCACGGGTGATGGGCCTGTCGCACCAGACGCAGGCGCGGCCCGCGTACTGCTCCCAGGACAGGTCTCCGGCCGCTGGCAGCAGGAGCTCGGTGACTGTGGGCGTGGTCACCGCGCGGCTCGTCGATCGTGCCGGGGTAGTGGTCGCCCGGGATGTGGACGGATTCCAGGAAGGTCAGCTGGAAGTCGCCGTAGGTCATGGTGTCGCCGTCGCCGACGACCCGTAGGGCACTGCTCTTGCAGGCCGAGGCCGCGTCCTACGTTGGCGGTTGATTGCGATCCGAGGAGTTGCGCGCCGGTCTGTGCTGCCCAGATGGGTGCGTCGAGGGCGTGGTCGTAGTGGGAGTGGCAGCAGAACACTGCTGACATCGTGGTGATGTCGAGGCGGTTGATGGCGCGGGTGATGACGTCCCGGTCGGGTTGGATCGTGCCGGCCACGGTGCGGGCGATGGAGGGGCGGGTGACGAATCCGTCGCTGAGTACGGTCGTTGTGCCGTCCTGCAGCAGCAGCGACGATGTGCCGAGGAAGCGTGCGGTGACCGCGCCGACGGGTGCCGCCGCCGGTTTCTCCATGTAGGGGAGGTAGCGCTGCATGCTGGGGTGAGCGAGTGGGAGTCTCATTCGTCTGGCCCTCGTGCGAGTTGGCTTGCATGGCCGGCGTGGCCGCCGGACCGGGCCGAGTGCGGTCGATGCTCACCCAGCAGCTCGGCTACTTCAAGGAGCAGGGTATCGACGTCCAGCTGCTCACCGAGCCGGCCGGCGTGCAGGCCACCACCTCGCTCGTCTCCGGTGACGTGCAGGGCGTCGTCGGCTTCTACGACCACACGCTCGACCTGCAGGTCAAGGCCAAGCAGGTGGAATCAGTGGTGCAGTTCTCACACACGCCCGGTGAGGTCGAGGTGGTCTCCAACAAGGCGGCGGGCGACATCACGTCTCCCAAGGACTTCAAGGCCAGAAGCTCGGCGTCACCGGCCTCGGCTCGTCCACGGACTTCCTCACCAAGTACCTCGCGGTCAACGATGGTGTGAAAACAAGTGAGTTCACGCTGGTGGCCGTCGGCGCGGGCCAGACCTTCATCTCGGCCCTGCAGCAAGGCTCGATCCAGGGCGGCATGACCACCGACCCGACCGTCGCGCAGATCCTGGACAAGAAGCTCGGCAAGGTCCTGATCGACATGCGTACGCCCGGAAGGCTCCAAGAAGGCTCTCGGCGGCCCCTATCCCTCCTCCAGCCTCTACATGAACACCGACTGGGTGAACAGCCACAAGGAGCAGGTGCAAAGCTGGCCACCGCTTTCGTGAAGACCCTCAAGTGGATGTCCCCCCATACGCCCGAAGAGATCGCCGCGAAGATGCCCGCTGACTACGTGAAGGGCGGCAAGGAGCTGATCGCTCAGTCGATCAAGAGCACGCCTATGTTCACGGCGGACGGAGTCATGCTGGCGAACGGACCGGAGACCGTCGAGTGCGTCTTGAAGGCATTCAACCCGAACCTGAAGAACGCCACGGTGGACCTGAGCAAGACCTACACCACCGAATTCGTGAAGAACGCGGGCTGACCGACGCAGCAGCGGCCTCCGACCACCACCAGCGACCCGAGGCATCTATCGGGCGCGGTGGCCGGAGGCCGCGTCGTCATGGTTCGCCGCGGCCCAGTCGCCGACTCGTCGCACTTCTTCGTCGTCAGGTGCGGGGAGAAGTTGGCACAGACGATGGGCGATGTGGACGTGTCCCGGAGAGAGCGTGCGGCCGGGCGGCAGAACTCCGGGACCTGGACCAGCTCTTGGCGGGCTGTGGCCGTAGAGCTTGTTCTGGGACCCGCGGGTGTGGCCAAAATCCACCGCCTGGTCCCGGACGAGCTCGGCACACGACGACAACAAGGTCGGTCGTGCCAGAGCCACCCAAGCCCTCCCCACCAGGCGCTTGGTCACTGGGGCGAACGGGCTCCGCAACACGGCCGCTAGCATTCCCTTGCGCTGAGTGGTACCTTGCAAACAGCACGTGTGTACGCCTTCACATCGGCGCCAGTGCTTGTTTCCTTCATTTCGCTGTTACGCCCGTCTATTCATGACCGGCAGTCCAGCTCTCAGCACCAGATCTTCCTCCTGGCCCTCGGCCCTTTGCCCGCCGCACGATGCGTAACTCTGCAGCATCCCCCGGGCCCTCCTTCATCATGTCCGCGAAAGGACCCGCGTGACCAGCACTCTTGAAACCCCCTCTGTCCAGCAACAACTACCGGTTCAGGCCGTCGGCGTCCTCGACATCGCCAGCAACGGGCAGGGCTTCCTCCGCACCCAAGGCATTCTGCCGAGCACGGGCGACGTGCAGGTGTCATCAGCCCAGATCCGCCAGCACGGCCTGCGGAAGGGCGATGTCATCGAAGGTCGCGTCGGCCGGCCGCGCTCCCTCGCCCAGGTGGAGCTGGTCAACGGCCGCCCACCGAAGGAGCTCTGCGGCCGTCCGCACTTCGGCGACCTCACTCCGCTCCACCCCAGGCAACGCCTGCATCTCGAACACGGAGCGGGGAGCTTGACAACACGGCTCGTCGACCTGGTCGCGCCCGTCGGCAAGGGGCAGCGGGGGCTCATTGTCGCGCCGCCCAAGACCGGCAAGACGGTACTTCTGCAGCAACTGGCTGCCGCCGTGTCCGCCAACCATCCTGAATGCCATCTCATGGTGGTGCTGCTCGACGAACGCCCTGAAGAGGTCACCGACATGCGCCGTTCGGTACGAGGTGAAGTACTCGCCTCGACCTTCGACCGCTCCGCCAAGGAACACATCGCCCTTGCTGAACTCGCGGTGGAGCGAGCGAAGCGGCTTGTGGAGCAGGGCCAGGACGTCGTCATTCTGCTGGATTCCCTCACCCGGCTGTGCCGGGCGCACAACAACGCGGCGGCTTCGGGCGGCCGAACCCTCACCGGCGGCGTGGACGCCGCGGCCGTACAGGGTCCCAAGCGTCTCTTTGGAGCCGCCCGCCTCGCCGAGGAAGGAGGCTCGCTGACCATCCTCGCCACGGCGCTGGTCGACACCGGATTCCGCGCTGACGACTACTTCTTCGAAGAGCTGAAGAGCACGGGCAACATGGAGCTCCGACTGGACCGCGCGCTGGCGGACAGACGGATCTTCCCGGCAGTGGCCATCACCCCCTCCGGCACTCGGCGCGAAGAACTCCTACGTTCTCCTGCGGAGTTGGCAGCGCTTCGTGGGCTGCGCCGCGCTCTGCACTCGCGGGACGGGCAGCCGGCCCTGGAGACCCTGCTCGACAGGATCCGGCATACGCCGAACAATGCCACGTTCCTGCGGCAGATCCACCACACAGTTCCCGCGGTCTGAGGGCCGAGCACGACACAAGCGCCGGCGGCACTGTCACTGAGGCTGCGTGCGAGAGCAGCCGTGGCCACACGATCCCCGGCCGCCGGGCCTACGGGTTGCCAATGCCTGGCAGCGAGCGAAGAGGGGGCCGCACCCGCGTCAACCTTGCCGCCGTAAACCTCATGAGCCGTCGACGTCCTCTCCGGCAGTCCGGACCCCAGCATCAGCAAGGTGCTGCCTGCCCTCGGCATCGGCCGCAACCGGCTGCGGCAGGTACCCGTACTGCCCGGTGATCGCGAAGACGTCGACGTGGCCGAGCTCGATGCCGCGCCGGCAGAGCTGGATGGCCGGCCGGCGATTGTCGTGGCGAACGCGGGCATCGTGAACACGGTCGACTTCGACGACCTGCCGGCGATCGCGGCACTGATCGTGCGGTCGGCTCGGCGCCCGCCAGTGGGAGCGGGTAGCGGCTCGCCGAGGATTGGGTAATTCTCTTACGAATTATGCCTGAGTGCTACGATTCGCGAGTGCTGTTGAGCTGTGCGTTCGTGAATCTCAAGCCGGGAGTCGGCAAAACGACGAGCGCGATCTGGCTGGCCCACGCGCTCCATGAGTCGGGCATGTCTCCCCTCTTCGTTGACGGGGATCCGGCTGGCTCCGCCCTGCGCTGGAGCGATCTAGCCGACGGATTCCCGTTCCCGGTGGTCGCCCTGCCAGTCGGTGATGTACACCGCCGGGTTGACGACTTCCTCGGTGACCGGCGGGCGGTCGTCTTCGACGCTCCGCAGCTGGAGGACCATGCACGTATTGCCCGCAGCATCATGCGCCACGCGAACGAGTGGATCATCCCCGTGACGCCGGCGCCCATCGAGCTCGACCGGATGGCGCCTATTCGGACAGAGATGGACGACGTGGAGTCCCTGCGTGTCGAGCCGGCACGCACCGCGGTACTGCTCAACCGCACCAATCGCCATGAGCCCACTCGTACCGGTCCGGATGCCGACGCACGCGAGGTGCTCACCGAGCGCGGCTACGACGTATTGGGGACGCAGATCCCCCGGCTCGATCTGTACGCCCAGTCATTCGGCATGCAAGTCAAGGTCAAAGGGTCGGCCTATATGGACCTCGCGGAGGAACTCATGAAGCGGCACACGGCGTGAGCCGACGCAAGGACAGCTACCGTGCAGCCCTGCACCGGAATCCAGAACCGCGGAGCATGACCAAGGTCGCCGTGCTCCGGAACCGGTACGTTCAGGTGACTATCGAGTTGGCCCCGGAGGTGCACCATGAACTCGCCTATTGGGCTGGCCCTCCCATGGCTCTCCTCGGCGTGGCCGGAGCAACTGTCTCGCGCACCTGGCGCATGCTGACCGCCTGCATGCCCGATTCGGGGAACTCCTCGGCCTGACGAGTTCGTCCCGATGTCGCTGCGAATGCCGGTGCCAATCCGGCTGGGGCCAACCATGCCGCCACTACGGACGTCCCCGAGGACATCGAGTGGGCCGACGCCGTGCTGTTCGGTTCCGCGACCCGCTTCGGCAACATCTCCTCCCAGCTCAAGCAGTCCATCGACACCTCGGCGGGCTCTGGGCGCAGGGCAAGCAGGCCTACAAGGTCTACAGCGGGTTCACCTCCTCTGTGACCCTCCATGCCCGGCCAGGAGACCACGCTGCAGACGCTCTGTACCAGCTCCACCACTTGGGCGGCATCGTGGTCGCCCCCGGCTTCACCGGCCCGGTTGGTTCGCGGACGGCAGCCCCTACGGCACTTCGCACGTGGACGCACAGAGCACGAACCCGGGGGACGACACCACCCGCGCCGCCGCCCTCCCGTCGCCGCGGCGCAACCAACACTTCACCCCGCACCACACTGGCGCGTGGTGTGCATGGCGGACGTCCACCCGTACGTTCCCGGGCATGGCGTCTCTCCTGCGCAACCGCTTGACCAAGCAAGTCCTGCACCCTGCCCTCACGCGATCGATCAGCTCGTGGAGCGCGGTGTGGCCCGTACGGCGAAGCCCTCTGCGAACCGATATCGACGCCCTCCGCCGGGAGGTGGACGGGATGAAGAGGCAGCAGTACGCGGTCGGACTGCTGCTCGACGGCACGGCCCGAAGCGGGCACCGGATCCCGCGAGCCAGGCAGATCGATACTCTCGTACGCGAGATACACAACGTGACCGGGAGCAGCAAACACGCCCGCCGATGTGTGGTCGTCGCCTACCGCACCCCGATCGCCATGGAAGCCCCCGCCGTCGGCAGGGTGCCGGTTCCACGTCCAATATCGCGTTCTTCGCGGCGATGGCGGAGACCGAACGAGTGAACATCCGCGAGTCCATGCTCGAGAGTCTTGACACCCCCTCCCGCAAGGGCAAGCACGGCGGACGGCCCCGGTCATCACCGACGACATGCTGTACACCGTGCTGCGCCGCCGCGCCGGCAGCGAATCCGTCGAGCAGATCCAACCCGACCTGATCATCCCCACCGGCAAGCGCAAGGCGCAACCGCCTCAGAACTTAAAGAACAAGCTCAGTCGCTCTGTCGCGTGGCCCCGTGGCAGCCCTCATAGGCCGTTCAGCCGATGACGGAGCGCGCCTCCCACCGCCCTGCCGGACCCGACCGAATCATGGCCAAGGAAGCTCCGCAGGAGCCTCACGGTGCTCCACCAGCCTTGGAATGACTGATTCGATCCAGAAAGCAGGGCACGC
The DNA here is from genome assembly GCF_042888805.1 of Streptomyces sp. NPDC002730. NCBI lineage: Bacteria > Bacillati > Actinomycetota > Actinomycetes > Kitasatosporales > Streptomycetaceae > Streptomyces > Streptomyces sp. NPDC002730. The sequence goes on along the minus strand of NZ_JBIAQG010000022.1, from coordinate 33,401 downwards.
ATGCGTCCCGAGCACGGACTCGGTCCACTTACCCATCGCGCGAGATTGCTCACCAGCGCGGCCGCGGCGTCACTGGCCCTGCTGGCTCTGGGCCCCACCACCCCCGCCCTGGCCGCCGCCCTCGCCCACCGAACGCCGCCCGAGGCGAGCAAGGCACCGGCGTCAGGGGACGACAGGTGTGACAGGTACCGCTACGACCTCGTGGCCGGCGTGTTCGGGGACCGAGACGGAAAGCGGTGCAAGGGCGCGACCGGGCCGACGGGCCCCACGGGCGCGACCGGGCCGACGGGCCCCACGGGCGCGACCGGGCCCACGGGCGACACGGGTCTGGCCGGTGAGAGCGGCGCCGCCGGTGCCACGGGTCCCACCGGGCCCACTGGTGAGACGGGCCCGACCGGCCCCACCGGACCCCCGACGACCACCTACGAACGCCAGGGAGAGCCAGTAACAGTGCCCCCTGGGGTCTTCGGCCAGGCCCTCGTGTTTTGTGACACCGGGGACATTGGCACCGGCGGCGGGTTCAACGTCTTTGGTCCATGGCCAGGCAACCTCGAAAGTTCTTCGATCCTCGATGGGTCCGGCGTGGTGGTGGGATGGAGAGTGATCATCAGAAATGAGACCACCGAGGGCATCGGGATCATCGCCCGCGTGGTGTGCGCCGACATCACCCCGTAGCACGGCCACAGCGCACGCACCCGCGGTCTCATGGCGCGGCAGTGACGGGCTGCACGAACCTCCCGGTAACTGCCGCGCCGTCGCAGGCGCCTGCGGCCCACCGCCGCGCCGCCGATCCCTCCACGCAGGGCGGTCCCCGTCGGGACCACCCCCTGCGGCTTGCGGACAGTCCGGCGCCATAGCAGGCAGCAACTCCGACATCAAGGTGAGGGCTATCATGTTCGGACAGCAGAGCTGTCTGGAGTTCGCGCGCCATGGTGCGTTCGGTGGTGTACCGGTGGACACTGGCGACGGCGGCGCGGGCAGCCAGGCCCTGGGCTGTCAGTATGTCCTCGTCACTGAAGGGTGCCGATGCACCCGCCCGCCCCAGGAGCATGGCGCCGATCGAGCGGCCTGCGGTGGGGAGGGGGACGAGGAGAAGCGAGTGGATGCCAGCCGAACGGTAGACACCTACCCGCTCGGGGATGGGCGCCACCTTGCGCATTAGGTCGTCCGAGGCGTGATTGGCCAACCATGGCCGGCCGCTGTCCATGCAGCGACGCGCCACGTGGCCGCGTGCGATGTCCAGGTGGTCTCCCGGCAGTCCCAACAACAGCAGGTACCTCCTCAGTTCCCGAGCCGCCGAGACGGCCATGATGCGCAGTCGCAGCATCCCGGGGACCGACAGGGGTGCGTTGGCCGGTTCCTTGAGGTGGCTCAGGCGGCGCTGAGCTCGGGCGCTCGACGAGCTGACCGCGTTCGAAGCGGGCTCCGGCGCGGACGAGGGCGACGAGGTGAGGTGCGTTCACGGCCCGCCACCGCTGCTGGGCGGACTCGACGAGCTTGAGACCATGGCCAGGGCAGCGGTGCGGGAGCCGGCCCCGCGAGTGACCTTGGTCCGCAGCCGGACCGTGGAGAACGTGGACTCGATCGGATTCGTGGTCCGCAGATGGATCCAGTGCTCGGCGGGGAAGTCGAAGAACGCCAGCAGCTCGGCTTCGTCGTCGGTGATCTTCTTGACGGCCTTGGGGAACTTCGCGCCGTAGAGCTGGGCGAACGTCTTGATCGCCCGCGCCGCGTGGTCGCGGTCCTCAGCGTTGTAGATGTCCTGGATGGCCTTCTTCGCGCCGGGCTGGGCGGACTTCGGAAGGGAGTCGAGGATGTTGGCTGTTTTGTGAACCCAGCACCTCTGATGCCGGGAGGCGGGGAAGGCCTCGGCCAGGGCCTTCCAGTAGCCCAGGGCCCCGTCGCCGACCGCCAGGACCGGGGCACGCATGCCTCGGCGGGCGCAGTCGCGCAGCAGGTCTGCCCAGGACTCGCCCGATTCGCGGTAGCCGTCCTTGAGCGCGACCAGTTCCTTGCTGCCGTCCGCGCGCACGCCGACGAGTACGAGCACGCACGCCTTGGCCTCTTCCAGGCGGACGTTGAGGTGGATGCCGTCTGCCCAGACGTACACGTAGTCGACCTCCGCGTGGTCGCGGTCCATGAACGCGGCATGGTCGGCCTGCCACTGCTGGGTCAGCCGCGTCACGGTGGCGGGTGACAGTCCGGCTGCGGAGCCGAGGAACTGCTCCAGCGCCGGCAGGAAGTCCCCGGACGACAGGCCGTGCAGGTAGAGCAGGGGCAGCACCTCGCTGACCTTCGGGGACTTGCGGCACCAGGGCGGCAGGATCGCCGAGGAGAACCGCTTGCGCTCGCCCGTGGCTTCGTTGACGCGCTTGTCGTTCACGCGCGGCGCCTTCACCTCCACCACCCCGGCCGCGGTGGTGACCTTACGCGGCTGGTGGTAGCCATTTACGGACGACCAGGCGCCGGCCCTTCTCGTCCCGTTCGTCGGCCAACTCGGCTATATAGGCGTTTACTTCGACTTCCAGCGCGGCGGCCAGCATCCGGCGGGCACCCTCCCGGACGATCTCGTCGATCAGGGAGCCGTTCGGCGTGGTGCCGTCGTCGTTGACTACGCTGAGCACGGGCGTGCTTTTCTGACCGGTACCGCGAACACCGGCCTACTCGATGACCATCAGTCGATCACTCGGGAAGGTACGCCCTTCGCGCGTTCCCCGAGCTCGATCCACAGGTCTTGAGCATGGCTCGTCACGCTCCTGCCCAGCCAGCACTGACACCCTCGGCGGAGCCAGGGATCTGCCCCTGTCCGAGGCTGCTCAGGTGCTGGATGCCACAATGCGGGGCCATCGACACGACTGCCAACCCCGTCCGCCGCGCACGCGTCAGTGAACACAGGCTGACGGGGCCGCCCCCGTCGGCCGGGTGTGTGGGCCTTTCCGGCCAGGTGAAGGACGTAACGTGGAGTAACGGCTGTTACTCCTGGGGGTAGATATCCCCAGCGGCCATGGCGCTCTCCTGCTCGCTCTGCGCGAGCAGTTTGCGCGCCCTGTCCAGGAGGCGCTGACGCTCCTCCGGGTCGGTCGCCCGTTCCGCCTCCTTTTTAAGGGCATCGGCCTCGTGTCGCAGTTGACGGACGTGGCTCCCGGATTCGCCTGTACCGCTCATGACCACTCCTCGGACGTTCGGGATGAGCCCTGGCCCCCTCAGGGAATCAGCGCCCTTGGGTTTTTGCATCCCGAACGGTCTTGGGCAGGAATCCTTGGCATCTTTCATGCCGGGTTGATGTTCAGGCGGGGCCGACGCGGCCCCGCCACGATCCGGATTCCTCGCCGCGCCGTTCGATGAACTCCTTGAAACGCCGCATGCTGCACGCCGGGGCCTTGTCCAGACCCTGTGCCAAGGATCCAGGGCGGGCAGATCTTCAACTCGCCCTTTGACCTTGGTCGGCTGGGGTGGGAAGCGAGGAAGGCACAACGTCGGCTGGTGCGGGAGCGAGCGGTAGGAGTCGTGACGCGCAGCCACAAGGAGCCGGCAGGCGGGCACATCCAGGTACAACCGGCCGGTCCGCGGCTGCCCGAGGTCGAACTTCTCCGGCAGGCTGTGCCGGCACAACAGCTTCGCCTTTGGGCTGGGGTGGACGAAGATCCGGCCCCAAATCACGTACGCGTTGAACACCCGCGGTCAGTCCCGCCGTACAACTGAGAAAGGGGAGAGACCGGCGCGCAGCAAGGGATGACAGTGACCGAAGGGCAAGCCACCACGCAGGAGTTGATCGCCGGACGCTACTGGCCGCAGGAGGTCGTACACCGTGAGGAAGGCCGCACCGGCTGGCACGGTCAGGACGTCCGGTTCGGACGGCCGGTTTCCTTGATGGAGGCGCGGCCAGTTCAGGCCACCGGTGCACGCCGCACCGCCGCTCGGATTCTGCGCGAGTCCGAGGCCATGGAGCTGACCTGCCCCGGCCGGGCGGCCACTGTCTTCGACGTCCTGGAGGAGGACGGCGCCGTGTGGACGGTCATGGATCGGATTGAGGGCGCTCCCCTCAGCGACCTCCTGTGGCGAGGCCCGGTCAACTACGTCCGCGCTGCCCGCATAGGCCTGGAGATCCTCGACGTTGTCGCGGCGGCCCATCGTGAAGGCATCACGCACGGCGATCTCAGCCCCGGGCAAGTATTTGTGCGCAAGGACGGCGGAACGCTGGTCGCCGGCTTCGGGCTGCTGGGGAACGCGTCGGCCCCACGCGTTACCGCGCCGTCGTACGCCTCTCCCGAGCAAGCCCGCGGCGAGGGCACGGAACCCGCGTCAGATCTGTGGGCACTTGGGGCAATCTTGTACATGATGGTAGAGGGGCGTCCGCCTGTCCGGGACCGTGGACCGGTCGAGGCGACGCTGCGAGCGGTTGACCTGCGGCCCATCCGGTCCCCGCGGAGCGCGGGGTTGCTCGGCCCTGCCATCCAGGGGCTGCTCCGCAGGGACCCGCAGGAGCGCCTGCCCGCGCCGGTGGTCCGCGCGGCGTTCACCCGCATCCTGCGCGAGGATCCCGAGGAACCAAAGCAGGCGGCGCCGCTCCCCTGCCTGCGCGACGCGTACGCTGCCGTCCGGCGGACCGGGCGGGTATGGAGCAGGCGAACCGTCGATCGGCCCGCGCTCCTCGAGGTCCTGGCGCTGGCTGTGGTCGGGGCCTCGCTCACCGCCCTCGCCCTGACCGGAGGATCGGACGACGGCCCCTCCGCGTCGGGCCCCACGCCGTCCCGCCCGGCCCCCAGCGGAACCGCCGACCCTAACTCTTTCTACGGCTACGAGGCTCCGGAGGGCTTCTCCATCGACCTGCCCACCGGGTGGAAGCCGCTCGACCGCAGCGGTTCAGCCGATGCGTCCTACCGCGTCACGTTCGGCGCGTCCGGCGACCCTCGCACGCTGGCGATCACCTACAGCGACCAGCTCGGACCGGACCCCGTCGCAGTCTGGCGGGCACTGGAGCCGTCCTTGAAGCGGGTGTTCGTCGACTACGAGCGGCTGGGCGACATCCGCGCCGCCGACTACCGTGGCCTCGACGCGGCGGACATGGAGTGGTTCTCCGAGGACACCGGTGTCCGCGAGCGCACGCTCGGCCGCGGTTTCCTCATCGGCTCCGGCCGTGGCTTCTCCTTACGCTGGACGACCCCGGCCGACAACTGGAACGACGCCGCTAACCGGCGCGCGCTGGACGTCTTCCTGCGCTCCTTCCGGAGCTCCGCCGACTGACCGTGCTCCGAGGGCCCCGGAGCCGCAACTGCCGTCCCGTCGCATGAGCCATCCCGCCCGCAGCCAGTTGTCCCGCTCGAGCGCGGGCTGCAACGTCGCTTCGAACGTGGCTACCAGGTCCACGGTCGTCTACGGGGCTCCGCTCCTGAAAACGGACTTCGTCCGTACGAGCGTGTCGAAGTCGGTATTCGGTCTTCTCGGGCCCCTGCCGAGCTGATCGGCGACCGAGGTGGGCCCGGCCGGCGTCCAGACGTTTGCCGGCGCGCTCCTTGGCGAGCAACTTTGGACACGTCCAACGCTCTCACGTCGGCTGGTCACCGAAGAGGTACCCGACACCACCATGATCGAGGTCCGGCGCGCGGTGCTCGCCGGACACAAGCTGCGCATCCACTACGCGGCTGTGGACCAGACCCCGAAGTGGCGCACGGTGGACCCGATCGGCCTGGTCACCGTACGCGACCAGGGCTACTTGGTGGCCACGAGATCGGGCGCGGACCGCACCTACCGGCTGTCCCGGGTCTTGGCCGCCGAGGAACTCCCCGAAACGGCACAGCGACCAAACCGGGTCGATCTGGACCGGATCTGGCGTGAACGCTCCGCGCAGTTTCTCTCCGGCGGCGACCACATCACCGTGCTGGTACGGGTGAACCCGGTGCGGCGGGAGGACCTGCTGGACACCGCGCTGGCCGTCCGCGCAGAAGAACCCGACGCAGACGGCTGGCTGCGGCTGGAGGTGACCTTCCAAGATTCACGACACGCCGAATGGGCGCTGTGGCAGCTCAGCACTGCCGCGGAAGCCCTGGCCCCGCAGTCGTTGCGCACCTCCCTACGCAACCGCGCCGCCGCGATTGCCACCCGCTACGGAGACTCATCCTGAGAGTGAGATGCCATCTCGTTTGGCCAACTGATCATTTCGGAATGAGTTGGGTGCAGGGGCTTGGCGGTTGAGGTTGCCGACGGCAGAGTTCTGCGGGTGTCGGATGATCTTGTGCCTGATGAGCTGTGGGACGTGCCGCTCCGCTGCTGCCGCCCCGTCTACCGAGGCGCCGGCGATATCCGGGGCGGTTGCCGGTGGACGCCCGGGCTGCCCTGCGGGGGTAGGCGAGCCGCGACCCATCCTCCGCAGCCGGCATGGGACAAGATCGTGAGACGAAGCGCCCCTGTCCCCTGATAAGACAGTGCAAGAACGGGGAGATGGGCATCCAGGGGCGCGGCCCCGCGGCTCCGGCGCGGGCTCGATGGTCAATCGCGCGTTCGTCCAGGCACCCAACAACGGAAGTCCGTATTGCGGCATTTTGGCATGTTCATGCAGGGTGAATGCATGAAACCGACTCCTGACATGCATCAACAACGTCCACACTTCGAACTCCACTGCGGCGGGCTGCACTTGATCATTCAGCGAGTGCCCGCTTGGTTTGTCACGCTGGTGACCACAGCAACCGGTGCCTGGGTCGCATGGTGGACCAGCCGCTGAATGCACATCGGTCAGAACGGGGGCGACGCGGACCCGAAGCCCTCGTGGTTCCTGAGTTCAAGGAAGGCCGCTCGTCGACACAATGGCTCGGTACACCCGCCCGCCGACCCAACGCCAGGGACGAGTGCCCACGGACAAGCGGCCGCTCAAGCAGGCCGCGTAGATCACGCTGCCGCGTCAGCTCATACTGCCCAGCCTGCTCGCGGCTCGCGCTTCCCAGGTGTCTGTGTCGGAGACATGGACGGAGACCGGCTGATCGAACCATCCAGCGGCCTCCGGAAGATCACGGATCAGTGCGGGAGCCTTGGGCTCGAACCTCAACACGGCCAGTGTCTTCCAGCCGTGAGGGATCACGTCCCACCCGAATCCGAACTGCTGGGTGACGGCGACGACAGTCGCGGTCACCCAGACGACATCGCTTTCGTCGGAGCCTCGGAAGCAGCAGCCGAAGCTTCTACCTACCGGCACGTCGGCGTAGTTGTAAGAGAGGAAGAGGGCTTCCTCGTTCGCGGAGCGCCGGGGAAGCCCTTGACCAATGGAGGCGAGAGCGCCGTTGCCAGCACGGCTCTCGATGAGCAGAACGCGGTCAGCGAGTGGGGTGTCCTCTTCAGTCCTCATGTCGTCATTCTCATGGCTCTGACATCCAGGCTCGGCCTACTCCCAGGCTGCTGTGGTCCTTTCAGCGAGGCCCAGACCGCCACAAGAAAGGGTTGCACAGACCCGGCACTGGAAGAGGTAGGCAGTTGGCTGGCCATCCTTCTTCAGGGAGTCGAGGTAGTGCTCGACTTGGGTCGGAGGCCAGCCCCAACCTCTGATCTCCTGACGCATGGCCTCCACTGCGTCCGGCTGGTCGGCAAGTTCGGTGGCCCCGGCCAGACCGTCATACTGCTCGGCAACGCTACCGTCCGCGATGCACCACGGCACAGCCGCCCATCAAGCTCATAGGCCGCGTAAACCGGGCCCTTGTAGATGTACCCGCGTACCAGCCCACAGTTGACGCAGGCTGTATCGGAAGGAGCGATCGAGCCCGTGCTTACAGGGTCGGGAAGGGGGCGCGCCGCTATCGCTGTTCGCTCGTGAACGGCCCGGCAGGCTGGGGGAGTCCACCGGTCCAAGGCGTGCTCGGGCGGATGACCTGTTCCAGATGTCGTACGGTGCGCTCGGCCTCGCTGCGCACCTGTGAGGGAATGTCGCCGAGTTCCGTGACGAGCTGGTCGTAAATCGGCGCTTCCTGCCATACCGTCAATCAGTCCTCTCGAAATGAGTGCCGCTCCCGCTGGTCCGGAAGCGGCTGCCGAGTGTAGGCCGGATCGGCGGAACGTGGGGTCTGTGGCCGAAGCGTGGACGACGCCGGAGCTGCGTGGGTCTGCCGCTGTGGCCGACCGATGCGCCGGTCACGGAGCCTTGCGGAGCGCGGCTCGCCTGAGCTGACACAGCTGGCTATCTCCGGCCGTTCCCACCCACGAAGCCAGCGGGGAAGCGCACGAGCACCACGGTCGTCGAACGCCGGTCGTACGCTCCGCGGATTGTCGTAGGCCGCTGCCACAGGGGCGGCGCCTACGAAGAAGGGGCCGCCATGGGCCAGTTGAAGGAGCTATCCGGAGACGACTTGACCGCACTGTGCGGCGACGAAGGCAAGCTCACCGCCGAATCGGCGGATGGCGCGCCGATCGCGTCGTCGCGCACACCGGCACGGGCGGGCATACGACTTCGGGCCCGGCGCGAAGCGCCGGGCCCGAAGTCGTATTGAGTAGCGGGGGCGGGATTTGAACCCACGACCTCTGGGTTATGAGCCCAGCGAGCTACCGAGCTGCTCCACCCCGCGTCGGTGAACAGAACTCTACGGTACGGGCAGCCTCTGCCGAACCAGATTTCGCGCGGCATCACCTCTCACCCGCCGACTTGCGGTGCTCTCCTGCGCGGCAGACACCGCAAGCCTTTTGAAGCTACTGCGAGTTGTGGGCCTTGATGCTCACCGCCGGGCCGTTGGAATTGCGTGCGACGGCAGCGGCCGCATCCCCAGTCACCTGTACCACGGCAGTGCCGTGAGCCGGTATCACCGTCAGGCCGCCGACCGCGGTTACCTCGACGGCCTGTTGGGTGACGCCCTTGGGCGGCTGGTCCCACAGGACATGGACGATCCGCGAAGACCGGGTGGTCATCCTTGTTGGTAAGCCTGACCCCCGAGAATCGCTTGAACCTGGTGATCTCACGGCCCTTGCCGTCCAATGCCTGAGTCGTCACCTCGTTCATCCCGGCATCTTGGCGACGGCCGTACTCTGCACCGTCACACGGACATCCGACACGTCATGCTCTCCAGGGCCGGAGAACCGCAGGATGTCGATGCTCGTCCCGTACGGCGCCACCAGATTGCCCCGGTCGCTTCCGTACACCGTGCTCACCTTGACCTGTGGCAGCACCTGACGGTTCTTGTCGAGCGCGCTGAAGGACAGGACCGGGACCGCCGACCCTCGATAGACGTTCTCGATCTCCAGCTGCTGATTCATTGTCTCGTCCGCACCTGAATCCCCCACGTAGCGGAAGGACAACGCCTTCGTAAGCGCCGCGTTCCCCGGTGCGGCTCCAGAGAAGGGCGCCGCCCCGCACCCGGACGACAATGCCCCGTCCATTACCGCCGCCGCACCCGAGGAAGCCAGTCTGCGCCGTCCCTCCTCACGTCCTGCACCCTTCCCCAATGGCCAGCTGCCGGCAGGGACGCTGTCTGATCCCCTTCGCGCCCATCCGGCACCCCGACCTCGGCATCTGCCCGTTACCCAGCAGCGCGGAACGATTGATCAGGCCGCGAGCGCTGCGGGCTCGCCCAGGCGCCGGGCGGCGGTTCGCCAGGCAGCGGTGACGGCCTGGTGGGCGGCCGCGCTAGCCGTCGAAATCTCGGCGGGCAGGTGAATCGGGGCGCCGACGTGCACGTGCAGGCGGGGACGGCGGGCGGGGGCCGTGAGGAGCCCTGCGACCTGCTTGGTACGACTGCCCGAGGCGACTCGGCGGGCTCCGGCCTGGCCGATCGGAATGATGGGCGCGCCGGAGGCGAAGGCGAGGCGTGCGGGGCCGCTGCGGAAGGAGTCGGGAGTGGCTTCGGCGGCGTCTCTGCGGCGCGGCAGGCGCCCTTCGCCGTAGATGAGCACGTGGCGGCCGGCGTCGAGCGCTGCCGCGGCCTTGTCCAGGGCGTCGGCCGCATGGGTGGTGCGGCGGTAGACGGGGACGTGCCCGTCGCGGTCCAGGAGGTACCGCAGGACGGGGACGCGCCACAGGCCAGCGGTGGCGAGGATGACGGGTTCGATGTCCATCCGGCGCAGAGCGGCCAGCACGATGCCGGGGTCAGCCAGGGATGTGTGGTTGGCAACGAGGATGCCGGGGGCCGGGACGGTGGCCAGTTCGGCAGACGTCGTCAGACGGCCGAGGGAGGGGACGATGGCGGCGGCGACGCGGCTGAGCACGGAACTCCTGCGTTTCGGACGGCGAGGTGATCTTCATCATCGCGCAGGGGCCGACAGGGAGCCTGAGCCCGCGTACTCATCTCTTCTGGTGGTGCCGCGATCAGAGGCTCGGTCCGAGGTCAGCTTGTCCAGCTCTTGAGCGTTGCCGCGATCTGACGGACGTCTACTCTGCCTGCGAGCGTCTGCTTCACCAGGTCGCGGGCCGCGTCGGTGGAGACCTTGGGGGGTCTGGCCGTACAGCTGCATGAAGCCGAAATGTGGCGTGCTCCTGTTCCGTCGATTCCCGGCGCGGAGATCACCCGGTCGGTTTGTCGTCCACCCGCTCGCCCTCAGCCTGCGACGGTTCAGTCCTGGGCACGTCCGGGTGCACCTCCATGGCACTGCGCTCGCTCGGTTCGTCGCGCTCGCCCTCCGCCTGCGACGGCGTGTGTGAATACAACCAGGTGTCGTAATCTGAATCCGAGGCGCGGGATTTCATGACGGGCCTCCTTCACTCGCTCACCCCCAATCCTCCACCTTCTCCGGTGATTGCGGCGAGACGAAAGCGAGAGCCGGCCGCCTGGCAGGGTGGGGTGCCGGATATCGACAAAGAGCCGGACCCGGGGACTGGGTCCGGCTCTCGGTGTCTGGCACTTCCACAGGTCAGCGGATTGATCACGCCGCGCCTGCGGGGATGATCCCGACGAACGCTCCACTCGTGACGCACTCGCGCGCTGCTCCTCGCGGCCGCGGGATGGCCCCGCGCAGGTCATCTACTGGATCAAGTCCACGGGTGGCTCCCCGCGCTCGGGGTGCCGGACGGCATCAGGGTTCGGGGTGTGAGCCCCTCAGGCGACGACCCGCTCGTCGGGGGACTCGAAGCCGCGCGACTTCCTCGTACGGGGCTTCTCCTCGATGCCCTCGCGCTCGCAGTAGCGGCGCAGCCGTACTCGGCCGCCTCCGCAGTGGGTGGTGGAGCGGGACGGAGTGCGGCGCCGTGGCGGCGTGCACGGGCATGGCGAAGGCCCTGGAGCGGGTTGATGAAATCGCCTCGCTCGGTCTGGGCCGGGTGAGGATCGACAAGGTGCCGCCGAACCGGCTGGCGACGCTTGCCCGTACGGGGTCATGGCAGTCTGCGGCCGCCGTTGGGTTGATCGCGTAAACGGTCCGTTTGGTCGCGCGGAGGCAGGCAACCAGGAGCCTTGGTGAGTCTCGATCGCCACCGGCATGGGCTGCTCAACAACACAATCAACGGGGCGACGGCAGGTCCGGCAGCGCAAGACTCATCACAGCGGCCGCTCTTTGCTTCGGACTTCGACTTCGAGAGTTAGTCGCAGACGGCAGCGCCCAATGTCCGGGAATCGGGCATCCCAGCTGGTCACGTCCCCTGCCAGGGTTGAACAAGCCAAACAAACAAGCTCAGTACAGATGTCGCAGTTGGAGCCAGAGCAGGAGGCGTTCGTCCGCATTCGTGAGGTCCACGCCGAACAGGTCGCCGATCCGGCGAATGCGGTACCGGAAGGTGTTCGCGTGCACGTGCAGGGTCTCCGCGGCGGCGGCGATGTCGCCGAAGCCTTCGAGGTACGCGAGCAGGGTCTTGGCGTACTGCGTCTGCTTCTCGGTGTCGTGGCGGAGGATGGCGGCGACCGATGTGAACTGGAACAGTGGGTCGTGGACGACGGTGTCTTCGAGTTCCAGCAGGATCGCCTGACTCCGCACTTCCTCGATGCATGCGAGTCGGCTGCTGTGGCGCCCGGCTGCGAGGACGGTCAGCACCCGGTCGGCCTCCTGACGCGAACGGGGCACGTCTGCGAACGGGGCCACCGCCGAGCCGATGCCCACGCGCAGTCGGATGCGCAAGGACTCCTCGGCGCGGGTCAGGACCGTCTTGGCCAGTGTGGTGGCGCCCGACGCCTCGGGTGACTCGTCCGGCAGTGGAAGCAGGGCGTAGACAATCCCTCCCTCGAAGACGCAGGAGGAAGCGCGTGCCGTCGTCTCGGCGCAGGCAGCCACCAGGTCGGCGACCTGAAGCCCGACGATGTCGACATCGACAGAGGTCCCGGGCAAGGAAGGCAGTTCGAAGGCGAGCACGGTCATGGAGCCGCGCTCGATGCCGAGCCTGGCTGTCGGGGAGACAGGCTCACCGGCCAGCAGGGAGCGCAACAGTTCGCTGCGGGCGCGGCGTTCAAGGTCCGTGGCACGGCGGACCCTGAGCAGATGGAGCGCGGCACTCGCGGCGGCCTCGGCAAGGGCTCGTTCCGCCTCGGGACCGAACGTCTCACCGGAGGATCCCACCGCCCAGATTGAGCCGAGCAGGTCTGCTCCGGCTCGCACCGCCACCGCGATGCGGGGCAAGGGCGCGCAGCCGAACCGGACGACGCCCTGGGCGCGGTACAGATGTCTGTATGCCTGCAGATAGCGATCGGGCACCTGCCGCCCGAGGATGACTTCGCGGCGCACGTCGTCGATCGGCTGGCCGGGCAGGTTGGAGTAGGCGAGGATCCGCTGCTGCGGATCCTCGATCGTGATCGCACCGCCCACCATTGCCGCCACAGCGTTGGCCAGAGCGAAGAGGTCGCCGACCGCGTCCGCCGAGGAAAAGCCCGGCGCACCGTTCCTCACATCGCCCGTCGCCGCGGCCAACAGCGCGTCGACATGCCGCCAGGGGAACTCATCGCTCACGTCGACCACAGCGATTCCTGCCGCGGTGGCGGCCTCAATCAGCGGTCCAGTACGCGAACCGCGTGTCTTCAGAGCGATCGCCGCGATGCCTGCCTCGCCGAGGGCAGGCAGTGCATCGAGCAACGCGGTGTCCTCGGGGCAGATTCCGACAGCCATCAGAAGGGCGCCCTTGTACTCGGGCCCGGCCTTCTCAGCGAGATCGAGGACGGTGTGCGTGGTCACCTGGACATCGGGATCAGACGGTGCGGTGAGGAGGCTGACCTCGGAGCGCCCGAACAGAGCGAGCAGCTGCTTCAGGGATGGGTACGCGTGCCGGCCCGTCAAGTGCCACCCCTTCGACGCTTTGATCCGGTTCGGCGCGGCGGCCCCCGGGAGGCCCGCCCCTCCGCCCATGCGGTCTTGCGGATGCACTGGGCAGCCGGAACTCGCGGGCGAGTCTACGGCCGCCGCGCAGCGGCTGGGCCGGTCTGCACGCTTCCGCGTGCAGACCGGCCCAGCCTCAGCTCCTAGCTTCCGCAGTGCGCCTTGGCCTCGTCAGAGGTCATCGACCGGGTGCGCTGGGTCACGCTGCCGGCGTCCCCCTTGGGCTCGGTTGCCGTGAAGGGCAGGTACCAGTAGTAGTGGTCGTAGTACCGGTCTTCGAAGTGGAGCTCGTACCGGCCCGAGACCTCCAGCAGGGTCGGCTGGCGGTTGATCCAACCGACCCTGCCCGCAGGCACGTTGATGGCGGTGGTCTGCGACTCCGTGTGCGCCTGTGCCCAGCTGTGCGAATACGATACCTGGAGAGAAGCCTTGAAGACCTCGGCGAAACCGCCGTCGATGCCCATGGAGACACCGACGCTGTTGGTCTCGGTGTCGGTATCCGACCAGCTGACATTCATCGTCTGCGGACCGTCCGTGCAGTTGAAGACACTCGTTCCGACCTGGTGACTCTCGCCCGCAACCTCCTTCGGCGGGCCATCAGGGTGGAAGCCGCACCAGTCGCTGCCGTCCTCGCACTCCTCCAGCAGCTCACGCGGGGACGGGACGTCGTCGGCCTGCGCGGAGGGCGCGAGCAGGATGCCGCACATGGGGACGAGAGCCGCCGCGAGGATCGCGGTGCGGATTGATGTACGCATGAAGCCTGTTCTCCTCTTGGGTCGATCAGGGCCGATCCGGGCGCTGAGGTGTGGTTCGGACCGGATCACCGGAAGGCGATGGAGCTGGTGCGGTCGTTCATGTACGAGCCGATGTCGGGCGTATTGTCCCTGAACGCGCCATCGCGGTCACCGCCGCGATTCACGTCGGAGTAGAGCTCGATCCAGCAGTTCGCCCATGGCTGCACCGAGGTGATCGTGTCGTTCCAGTCCGCCGGCATGTTGTTCCACCAGTCCTCGGCATCGTTGTTCCTGCACGGCGAGAGGGCGGTGAAGGTCAGGCTTTCGCCGCCGCCGTAATCCTTGTCCCTGAAGACCGTGCCTACGATGACGTCGCCGCTCGCGCCGCCGGAGTCCGCCAGTCGTAACGTTTCCGCACGGAGCTCCTGGAGCCCCGAGCCCCGGGAAGCCGCCTTCAGGTTGTCCGGCGCGTCGGTGATCCGGCCGCCCGATGCCGCAGAGAACGCGGCCGTGAACCCCTCGTAGCAGGTCTGGCGGCCCGTATCGAGTGCCAGTACGCAGTGTTCGAGGGCTGGTTGATCCGCCGAGGCAGGCGGCGCGGCGGCCAAGCCGCCCAGCGCCGCGGCCGCAGCGGCGGCCAGGGCACGCCGCGGGTGTCTTCTGATCATGAGCAGACTCTCCTCTGTGGGGGGTGCGCTTGCTGTTGCATCACGCGCTTCCTGAGCAGCCCACCGTGGTGGCGGGCGACCGGGAGAAGCCTGCAACGATCAGGAGGCTCCGGTCTTTGTCGTCCGCCCTCAGACAGCCGCGCCAAATTCGTCGCCGATCCCTAAAACAAACGGCAGCGCAGTCCACCGGTCCAACTGACCTCAACCAATTCGCGGGCGGGAACCTGACTGGCCGCCCCCAGGGAGAATGTGAAGTCCGCCAGCAGGGATATTTACTGTCCGCCTACAGACACTGCATGGCCATTGGCGGAAATCCCTGCCTGCCGCGCTTTCACCGGATTTATGCGACCGTGCCGATAGAAGCAAAGACGATCATCGGTCAGCGGCCGACCGGTTCGGCCGCCGTTGTTCCGCTTTAACGGACACCATCGGTGTGGTGGTCAGGTCGCGAGGGCGGTCCCGTAGTCGGCGGGACTGCGGTAGCCGCGGCTGCTGTGCAGCCTGCGTAGTCGAGTCGAACGTCGCGATGGCCGCCCGGCCACCGCGCTGCCAACTCTTCGCGGCCGGGACGCGCACCGGCAATACCCGCCCGGCAGACCCGCCGGAGCCGCGCCCTCGCGAACGAGAACATCGCCGCGCTCACCGGCCGACAGCGGCAGATCGAAGCCGTCGAATGGGCTCAGCTCGTCCGTGAGGAAGGCCGCGTCATGCGCCCCACCAACACCGACTATCCGGCCTCCCGACTTGCCCTCCACTCCGCCAAGGACCTACCCGCGCCGCAGCAAGTCCGTGAGCTCGCACCAACGCCCTCCAGCAGGCCGGGGAGATCCCGGCAGACCGTCGCCTGGACACACAAGCTCTCCTCACCGCCGTCCAGTGCCTCGGCATCGCGCCAGCAGAACTCGACGTCCGCGAGCGCATCCTCAACGGCAAAAGCCTAAGTAGGGTCGGGGACTGGCGCGGTGGCTGCTGCTCCGTTTCCAGTCCCCGACCGTACTCAGGTCGGGCAGGCTGACGTCTCCTCGCGTCGCGGACGAGTACCGGACGCACGGGTAGTGGATGCCTGACTGCGGAAATGGTTGCGCGGCAAACGCGTCGGAGTCCGCATCGCCCGCAAGGCATCGGCCTCCCGCGAACGGCTCGGCCCCGCAGATGGGTCTTTGGCACCGCAGTCCAGGCTGGCCCCGCCTCCGGCTACCGCCAAGGCAAGTCGCTCGTTGTCATTGGGCTCCGTTGGCGGCCAGGCAGAGCACGATGCCGGTGTTGGTGTCCCTTTCCAGAGCGGCTCTGTACTCGGTTTCGTAGGCGGTGTCGCCGATGTGCTGCCGGATGCGTAACTCCGTGGCGACACGGGCGGCGACGAGTTCGGGCATGCCCAGCTGGGGCCGGCCGAGGGTCCGCCAGACCTGCTCGCCGAGGCCGAGCAGGTGGGCCGCGTGTTTCCCTCGGCCGACGGCCGCGATCGCCCGGGCCTTCAGGTCGAGGGCCACGGCGCATCCAAAGCTGTCGTTCAGCTGCGCTGCGCCCTCGACGGCTGAGCGGGCCAGGGCAGCCGCTTCGTCCGGCCTCCCCGATCTGAGGGTAGCCACCGCCCGTGCGTAGTCGGCCCAGCCGCTCATCCACTGGTCGCCGCGCTCCGCGCAGTGTGCACGCAGCTTCTGTCCGATCGTCAGGGCGTGTCCGGTCTCCCCGCAGTGGGCGTGGGCCAGCGCGCGGGCCAGCTGGACCAGGAGCCAGGCCGCTTCGTAGGGCCCCTCGCGTCGCGGTGAGCCGGATGCTGTAGCGAACACCTCGGCGGCCCGGGAAGGCGCCCCGCGTAGCCTCAGGCTGCTGCCCTGGAGGTAGGCCGCAGCACCAAGCGTCTCCTGGCTGCGGCAGTCATGGGCGGCCCTGCGGAGCAAGGCCCCGAGCCGGGTACTGGCCCTGCTGTCGCCCTGCTGGAGGGCCGTGATGCCGCATGCCCACAGCGCCTTGGCAAGCCGCGGATCCGTAGAACGCCGCGGATCCGTCTCCTGCCAGAGGTCGAGCGCGCGTTCCAGATAGTGGCGGCCTTCGCGCGCGTACCCGCAGGCGAACCAGAAGAACCACAACGCTCCGCCCATCTCCAGCGCCCGATCACCGTCGCCCTCGGCCAGGCAGAAGTCCAGTGCAGCACGGAGGTTCGCGTGCTCGGCGACCAAGCGCGCGCACCAGTAGACCTGGTTGGGCCCCATCCACTCGGCCTCAGCCAGGTGTACCAGGTTGAGGTAGCAGTCCAGGTGCTGACGTCGGGTCGAGCGTGACTCGCCGAGGTCCTTCAGCCACTGCGCGCCATGCTCGCGCGCCGTGTCGTGCATCCCGTAGCGCAATGGGTTCGGTCCGTCCGGTTGCCATACGACCGACTTGGCAACCAGGCCGTCAAGGAGAATTGGGATCTTCTCGGGCGAGAGCGGGCCGCCGGAGCACACGGCCTGCGCGGCGCTCAGGTCGAAGCCGCCTGCAAAGACGGAGAGGCGGGCACAGAGCAATCGTTCCAGCGGTGCGTCCGGCTCGTGGCTCCAGCCTGTGGTGGTATGCGAGGCCCGATGATGCGAGGACTTGTGGTGGGAGGCCCCGTCCGGGCCCAAGAACGCAATGTCCTGCGCGGTGTGGGGCCGGGGCGGGGGCAGGTGACCGTCCACCCCGTTGAGGCGGTGGCTGCGACGGGCGTCAACGACCGGCGAGCCGACGGGCGCGTACCGTCTGTGACGGGTGATCTCCTTGAGGCCCTCCGATGTCATCGCGGTGATGGCGAGCTCGTCGTCGATGATTCGGCACCACACCCGGGAGCCGGCGAGTCCGGGCGGGGTCTGGTAGCGGGCGGCGGCAAAGTCGACCGTCTGGTCGTCGTCCACAACCCGCTCGTCCCCGAGCACGAGGTAGTACGGGGTGGCCGGGACGGGATGCAGATGATCGCTTTCGGTGGCCAGTTGCTGCAATGGAGCGGTCTGTGTGGATGGGTGCGGGCGGGCGTTGACTTGCTCGCACCAGGCATCGCATGCCGCGGCGAGCCCGGCGAACGAGCAGTACTCGTCGAGCAGGCCGGCGGTGGTGGGCACCAGGTCGGCTTCCGCGATCTTCGCAGTCGTCTCGACGCCGCCCATGGTCTGCGGGCCGAACGGCTCGCAGGTCGCGACAGTGCATCCGTAGTGTGTGCCCGCGGCCACGAGCTGCGCGTGCTCGACCGCGATCTCTGCGGCTTGGTTGATCGCTTCGGTCCCCAGGGTTTTGGTCAGGACGTACGACGGGACTCCACCGATCCGCCGAACAGTTGCGTCCAGGCAGGTCACCATGGTGCCCGACGTCCGGTCCCATGCTGGGAGAAGCACCCGGAACTTCGACCAAGACAGCCAGGCGCAGAACAGCTGGGTGCGGCGACCGGCGACCATTGGCCCCTCGCCCCAGTCGACCTGCAGCCACATGCCCGGCTCGGGCACCCAGGGTTGGTCGCGGCGCGCGTGGCCGTCCATCCATGCCGCCTTCACCTCGGCGACCGCCCTGCGGGTGGTGCGTTCGGTGCCGGCGAAACCCATGGCCACCAGCCGCTGGTGGACCACATTGGCCCGGATGCTCCCCTTGGAGTGATCGACCAACTCCTCGATCTTTGGTCGGAACTGGTCGATCATCTGTGCGCGGCGAGCCGGGCCTGGTGCCACCCCGGCTTCGCGACGGGCGACGTACTTTCGCACGGTCTTCGGGTCGCACCCTGCCAGCTTGGCGGCCGAGAATGCACAGCGGGTCAGATCGTATGCCGCGAGAATCACCGCGACATCCGCGGCAGACTTGGTCAACATCCCTCCCAGCCGGTGACAGTTGATCGCGTCAGTGCGAACTCTCCCTTGCGGGAAGCTTGAATTGAAGAGGCTGCTGCGTGTAGATCACGTTCGCGCATAGGGAGACTTTTTTGCTCGTCGCAGCGGGCCGCCCTGTGCCTGCAGGCAGCGCCGGAAGGGCGTGCGCCGTGGTGGGGACGCTGAGGGAGGCGACAGTTGGTGTGGAGACAGCGGCCGCGCGCCATGCAGTGAGAGCGGCGATGAGGACCACCTCATCCTCCTTTAGAACGGCGCAGCGCGGCTCGAGGAAGCCGCGGGCCATGAGGCCACTGGGTCTGACGGATTCGCCCTGCCGACTGAAATGCCAGCGCTTTGAGACACGGAACTGTTCCTGAGTCGGGTGCGCTGCGGTTCTTCGACCGTGACCCGCAGCAGATCGCCCAGCTTGTGCGGCTGGGCGCGCTCGCCCTGCACGGCATCAGCACCACGGTCGGATCGGCGAGCAACCGCGTGCTGGCCGCCATGGCCGGCGACGCCACCGCGTCCGGCGGCATCACCCCCTCGACCACACCCCTGAGGCGATCGCTGCCTTCCTGTGCCCCCGCCCGGTCGCCGCGCTGTTCGGGGTCGGCCCGTCGACCGCCAGCCTCCTTACTCGGCACGGACTGACGTTTCCCGGCGCGGGACGGCCTCGTTGGAGCGGGCATGGACAAGATGCCGGATGAACCGGCAAACACGTGCTCTAACGCGCGGGTGTGGGCACACGGCACAAGAGAGCCGCACCCCACCGGGTGCGGCCCCCTCGTTCGTGCCACCTTTGGGCCGGTCAGGAATACACCGTCACCGGCAGCGAGCAGATGTTGTAGCCGTTGTCGATTTAGCACACGCTCAGCTCGTGCTTGACGTCCTCACGGATGTCACCGCCCACGAAAGCCGCATGCGGCGCGTGCGAGGTGCGCGCCACGCATCAGGCCTTCACCGCCAGGCCGGGCGAGCACAGGGTGCCCGAGGAGTTGGACATGCACAGGTTGATGTGGAGCTTGGTGCCCTCGGCGACGTTCTTGGTCTGCTGGACGCGGTCGCCTGATCCGCTGGGGCTGATCTTGATGCCTATGGACGCCTCGCCGCGCGGGTCGAGGCCGTCGGCCATGAAGTCGGAGACGTAGAGGGTGTCGCCCTTGGGGTACTGGGTGCCGCCGGGGTCGGCCTGCCAGTGGGCTTCGGCGACGACGTTTCCGTAGCGGTCCTTGGCCCAGATGGTGCCTTCGCCGAGCTGATCGGCGCGGGATCCGAAGGTGACGTTGGGAAGCCCGGCGGCAGCCTTCGGGGTAAGCGGCGTGGTGGAGTCGGCGGCGGCCGGTGAGGTGAAGGTGGCGGCGGTGATGATTGCGGCGCCTGCCACAGCGGCAGTACGCGCGAGGATGGATGCCACAGCTGGTTGTCCCCCATATCAGGTGGTGACGTTGTAGTAGCGCGAGCAGATGCTCTTGCGGTCGGTGGAGACGCAGATGCGCAGACGCGTCCTTGCGACGCCGCGTGCTGCACCGGGTCTCTTGTTCGATGCATGGCTCTTCCGGGACGGCCTCCAGATCAATTGGCGAACGTCTCTCCATCGTGCCGAAGTGTGGTCGGTGCGTCGTTAGCGCTGAGTGCACACCTGCGTTGGCAATGAGTTCACTCGTGGCTGTGGAGGGTCCGGTGCCGGTGGTCTTGGGCGACATGCCGAAGGCGGCGCGGTAGGCGCGGCTGAAGCCGCTTGCGCGTACTTCCTTGAGCACGGGGATGAACTGCGGGCCGTCTGCCGTCTGTCCCGCGGTCAGGACGAACGCCAGCGGGCGGCCCTTCCGGTCGACGGCGAAGTGGACCTTGCTGGTCTGCCCGCCTCTGGAGCGCCCGAGGAGGGCAGCCTTCAGCCGGAGTTTGCGCCGACGCCGGACGCGTCGTCGCTCTTCCCGCCCGGGATCTGCTTCGACGTCCTGACCGTGGTGCTCGTCGAGGCTGCCCCCTTTGACCTGGCCCTCTCCTCCTCGGCGGCAGCCCTCTCCAGGGCGGTAATGACCCCCTCGCCCAGGTGCATCCCGGCAGCGTCATGGTGAGCGCGCACAGTGGTGGAGTCGATGCGCGATAGCCCTAGATAAGGCTCGAGGCGTGGGAGTTGGAAAACCGGTGACGCTCCCGGAGCCCTACCGCTCAGGACCCGGCGGGCACGGCGCGGGCCAGCGGTTCCAGGTCGCCGTACAGGGCGGCGTGCATCGCGGCCGCGAGCTCGCGGGCCCGCTCCTCGTCCGCCACGTCGTACAGCGTGATGTGTACCAGCCCCGCCGACGAGCCGGAGCGGACCTCACGGTCGCGGACCAGGCGGATGACGGCGTCCCGGATGGCGTCGCATGCGCCGTCGACGACGTGCCCCGGAGCGGCTGTGAGCGCGTCGGCCGTTACCGTCCACCGCCTGCCGCGGCGCTTGACGGCGACGAACACCACGCGCGCCGTCCTGGCCGCCTTGTACGCGATGTTGAACGCGTCGAGGCCTGTGGCGTCTGGGATGAGGTCGGCGGGGCAGGGGAACGGCAGCGGCTGCATAACTGATCGTTTCAGAATGGATTCGATGTCGATGGATGACAGAGGGTCTGTCTGGGCAGGCCTGCGGAGTGCCCGCTGATCTTGTTCCTGATGACCTATGGGAGCGCATCGCGCCGCTTCTCCCGCCGCGTCCGACGCGAAGGCACCAACATCCTGGGCGACTTCCCGTGCCGGACAGAGTGGCACGGGCTGGGATCATCTATGTGCTGCGCAAGGGAGTTGCCTGGCGTGATGTCCCCGCCCAGGTGGTGGGTTGCTCTGGAGTCACCAGCTGGCGTCGGCTGCGGGACTGGACCGAAGCCGGTGTCTGGCCGCATTTGCACCTGGCGCTGCTCGCCGAACTGAGAAGCCGTTGCCATACCGATCATGGAGTCTGTCGATCGAACGGGAGTCTCGATCGGGTGATCGCGGGCACTGCCCGGCATGAGAGCAGGGCCTGGCGGTATACGGGGAAAATCCAGGGGAGCGGACGGCCGCGCGCTGCTACGGTCGGGCGCTATGAGCTGGCTCCCCGATGACTTCGTCCATCCCGTCCTGGTACCGCTGCCGGGCAGTGGTCATCACCTGCGGCCGATCCGGGAGGCGGACACCCCGCTCGACTATCCGGCTGTGATGGGTTCGCGCGAGCGGCTGTGGACCATCTTCGGCCCAGCCTGGGGCTGGCCCGCGGCCACCATGACCTACGAGGCCGACCAGGCCGACCTGTTGCGGCACGAGAAGGAGATCGCCGCACACCAGTCTTTCAACTACGCGCTGTTCGACGCGGCGGAGACAGCTCTGCTCGGCTGCGTCTACATCGACCCACCGGAGAGGGCCGGCGCGGACGGCGAGATCTCCTGGTGGGTGGTGGACGAGCTGGTGGGCAGCAAGGTCGAGCAGGCCCTCGACGAGCTGGTGCCGCAGTGGATCGCCGCCGACTGGCCGTTCGAGCAGCCGCGCTTCCTCGGCCGCGAGATCTCCTGGTCGGACTGGCTCGCCCTGCCGGAGCACCCCGACGCGTAAGTAGCTTTTGTCGTAATGCTCTGGGGACTTGGTGCTCGAACGGCCGTCTCGATTGGGTGGTCGTCGGGTGCTCGGCGCATGCGAGGAGGGCCTCCTGAACAGCTCGCTGGTGTCGAATCACCGAGCATCAGGAGGCCCTGGTGTCGCAGTCTTGCGTGCCGATGCCCGTGCAGTCCACCGCGGGTACTCGGGAGTGTGACTGTCTGGCTCACCGGTTCGGAAACGCTGCCGACAATCGCCTGCGAGAGCGTCGGTATCCGAGCGACATGACGGACGCGGAGTGGGTGGTGGTGCGGCCGCTGCTGCCGGTGCCGGGTTGGATGCAGGGCCAGGGCGGGCAGCCGGAAGCGTACTGCCACCGGGCGATGCTGGACGCGATCGGCTATCTCGTGGACAACGGCATCAAGTGGCGGGCGATGCCGGCCGACTTCCCGCCGTGGGACCGGGTCTATGCGTTCTTCCGCCGCTGGCGCGATCGCGGCCTGGTCCGGGAGTTCCATGACCGGGTGCGCGGGCAGGTCCGGGAGAGGGCTGGGCACGATGCCCTGCCGACGGCTGGGGTGATTGATTCGCAGTCGGTCAAGGCGGATGCCGTGGTCGGCGCCGGCACCCGTGGCTTCGACGGCGGCAAGCTGGTCAACGGACGCAAGCGGCACGTCGTGGTCGACACCCTCGGCCTGCTGCTGGGCGTGATGGTCACCGCTGCGGATGTGGGCGATCGCGCCGCTGCCCACATCCTGCTGGAACAGGTGGCTGCCGCTCACCATCGCCTGGCCCTGGTCTGGGCCGACGGCGGCTACACCGGCAGTCTGATCGAGCACTGCCTGGCCGCGTTCGCCCTGGTCCTGGCGATCGTCAAGCGCAGCGACAACATGAAGGGATTCGTGGTGCTGCCCAAGCGGTGGATCGTCGAGCGTCTCTTCGCGCACCTGATGCGAAGCCGCCGCCTGGCCCGCGACTTCGAGCGTCGTATCGCCAGTGCCGAGGCGATGATCTACTGGTCGATGGCCGCCCTCATGACCCGTCGCCTGGCCCGGCCACACCGGGGCCGAGGGTGAACCGGCCGGGTGCGGGCTCGGCCAGCCAGCCTCGGGCGACCAGGCGTTTCGCCTTCGACCGCAATGCCTCCACCCGCGCCGGCACCACGTCCATGCCGAACACTGCGGCCATTTCCTGGCAGGTCAGCGGCCCCTGGCCGAGACGGACACGGTCCGCGACGGCTTGAAGGATGCGCTGGTAGTCGACCGACAGCACCGAAGAGGCGACCTCCTCACGCCACACCGGCACCTGCGATTTCGGGTTGGCCGCATCACGGGACGCCGGCTGCCTGTCCGCCTCCCGAGGCCCGGCGGCGGCTCGGGGGCCGGCGTCAGCGGCGCTGTACGGAGCCAGAACCGTATCGACCCGCCGCCGGGCGATCACCCACTCCTGCCATTCCTCCTCGGCCGCGGCCAACTCGGCCTGAATACGGTCGGCCTCCTCACGCAGACCCGACGCCGAGCAACGAGCTCGTGCTGTTCCAGTAGTCCAACGACTGACGGCATTCGAGACCTCCCGGGGAACGACGACCTGACAGGCCACTACTCCCACGGGTCTACCGCACCTATCCGCAACCAGCGGAAACACGCCAATCACACCCGGAAAGACAACAGCTTCTGAGAGTGAACGGGGCACTGGACATGGGGGACTGTGCGATCGAAGGTTCTCATGTCAGAGCCCTTGAAGGGGGGATCGCGTCGGCCCCTCACCCGTCGATCGCGGCCGCCCAGGATCGAAGCACCATGTGATCGTTGATCGGCACGGCACTCCATTGGCTGTCTCACTGACCGGCGGAGACCGCCACGATGTCACCCAATTGATCCCGCTCCTGGACGCGATCCCCAACATTCGGGGTCTGCGTGGCCGCCCGCTCCGCAGGCCCAGGCGGCTGTTCGCCGATCGCGGCGACGACTTCGACAAGTACCGTCGCTGGCTGTGGAAGCGCGGGATCAGACCGCTCATCGCACGCCGGGGCACCATGCACGGTTCCGGCCTCGGCCAGACCCGTTGGGTGGTTGAGAGGACCGTCGCCTGGCTCCATCAGTTCAAACGACTCCGCACCCGCTACGAACGCCGGGCCGACCTCCACCAAGGCCTACTGGAACTACTGGCCTGCGCCATCATCTGCCTGCGCCGACTCGGCAGATCACTCCGGGATAATCCGCAAAACCGTGGTGCATCTCAGCTGCAAGCACCCTAGTCAGCGGGATGATCGGACAGCTGTACGCCATCGTCATCGACTGCCCCAATCCATCCGAGCTCGCCAACTTCTACGGGAAACTGCTGTCACTCTCACGGCTGGAGGACACTCCAGAGTTCGTCGTGCTGGGCACCACGGCACGTACTGAAGTCGTGGCATTCCAACAAGTCCACGACTTCCGACCGCCACAGTGGTCCGTCCCTGACCATCCTCAGCAGATGCACATCGACGTGATGGTCGCGGATCTCGACGTGGCCGAGCCACAGGTGCTTGCATTGGGTGCAACCCTGCTCGACGGGTCAGACAAGCCAGTCGGATACCGGGTGTACGCCGACCCCGTCGGCCACCCCTTCTGCCTCGTCACGCCACTGGAGTGAACAGCAAAGCGCCTGCGATACCGACTCCCATCAGGTCACCGTCACATTTGTCGTCCCCGAACCTGATTCTGAAACGATCAGTAAGGCGCATCGTGCCAGGAGCGTCGGACCAGCGAGCTCGCCTACGAGACGGTCAGTTTGGCCGCCACGTCAGCTACCGCACGGCATTCTTGGGTGCCGGGCATACGGGCGGGCCCGTCCTCGACGGACGTGCCCGCCCGACACCGGCAGATCGGTCGGTCAGAAGATTCCCTTGTGCACCTGCCAGCCGGTCGCGATCTTCACCGTCGAGCCGAAGGAGCCGGTTCCCGTCCCGCCGTTACGGAGCAGATCACCGGCCGCGTTCCTCGACAGCAGATCCGCCCTGCCGTCACCGGTGATGTCCCCGACGCCGACGAATGCATTACGGCCCGTGCCCCAGTTGTTCCCGAAGACGAGAACCCGCGGCTTCACCGTGCCCGCCGCGATGCCGTTGTACCGCCACAGTGAGTTGGCGGCGTCCACGGCGAGCAGTTCCCCGATGCCGTCGCCGTTCAGATCGCCGGCACCGAAGATCGCCCGGTACAGCTTCCAGTTCGTACCGATCCGCCCTCGCGCCGTCAGACCGCCTGCACCATTGCCGGCGTACAGGTACATGTCCCCGGTCGATGCCTGGCGTGCGACCAGGTCTGGCCGGCCGTCGCCCGTCATGTCACCGGGTGACGTCAGCACATTGAACTGGGCCCACACGGTGCCGAGGGACGTGTACGGAGCAGTCGGTGTCAACGCCTTCCCACAGCCCGGCTTGTACGCGCGCAGCTCGCCGCCGACACGTATGAGCACGTCGTTGCAGCGGTCACCGTTGAGGTCCCCGAAGGGCACGGCGTGGACCGAGGTCGACCAGCCGGAGCCGGAGGTGCTGCCGGCGAACTTTCCGGTGCCGTCGCCGTGGTGGAAGGTCAGTGAGCCGGACGCGTTGAGAGTCAGCAGATCGGCAATGCCGTCCTGGCCGGCGTGATCCCGGTGCACCGGCGCCGCCGTCGGTCCGGCGTACACCAGGTGAATGCGCTCAGAGGCATCGACGAAGGCCACCCGGTTTCCGTACGGGTCCGCGGTCCACCTGATGCGGCGGTCCGAGGGGTGGCTCTCCGGCGCGAGATTCTCTGTGGCCGGGAGCGGGGCGAGGTCGGCACTGACCGCTTGACCCGAGCCGAACGTGGTGCGGACCAGTTGGCCCCGGCTGGTGTCGTGGCGGACCAGAAAGCCGTCGGCCAGCAGGGCGTGCCCCACGGGCACGGGCACGGAGCGGCCGCGGGAGCGGTCAAACACGCCCGCCTTCTGCTGAGCCTCACAGGCCCAGTACACCCAGCGGCCAACGACCTGCAGCTCACTGGGGAAACAGGCGGCACCGATGTCGACACTGACCGCGGGCAGGCCCGTTCCCAGACGGCTCATGGACAGTCGTCCCGCGGTGGAGGTGGTGGTCCATAGTTGGCCGTCCCACACCGTCGCGGCCGCGACGGCATGGGTGGACACCACCTTGGACTGCGCCCAGTCGACAAGGTGTTTCTTGCGCGTGATCCCGCCGAAGAACACCGCGTACCGGCCATGCGCCGCCACGAGCTCACCGGAGGACTCCGGCAGCAGCACCGCCTGGACGTCCCCCTCGGGCGTACGCCTAAAGAGCTGGGAAGCGCCGTAGTAGTAGACGACGGAACGGTCACCCGCTCCGAACAGCCGGACACAGCTGTAGATGATCCCGCACGGCTTGCCCGAGCCGCCGGCTTGACGCACGGGTCCCACCTGCGGGTTGTCTCCGGCCGTCACCGTGCGGGTGTTGAACATGACGTCCCCGTGCGTCGGTGGCGCGGTCTCGTCCGTGTAGGCCAGCGTTCCGTTGGCCAGCGACATACCGTCGATGGCAGCGGGAACCGGCGGAAGATCGATGATCTCCCGGGCGACGATCTGCCCTTCGGGTGACTGGGTCAGGCGTTGCACGCCCCAGTCCTTCGGGCCGGTACCGGCCTGGACGATGGCTGAACCGTCCGGTGCCTCATCGAGCCATCCGCCCATCCTCGGGAACAGCTGACGCCACTCGCCTCCCGCGAGCGGCATCGTCAGCACAGCGTGTGTGCCCCAGTCCTGCACCACCACGTGGTCGCCGACAACCGTGAACTCGACCTTCCCCTGGGTTGGTTGGCCCGGGACCTGGATCTCAGCTCCCTCCAGGTCGTCCCGCCGTAGCAGCCGCGCACCGGCCCCCGGATACCACCATCCGACATAGTCGTGGCTCAGGAAGGGAACCCGGGCGGAGCCCGCCTTGTAGGAGTCGAAGATCTTTGCCACGGACCCGTCGCCCACATCGACGAGCGCGAGCTGTTCCATGAACACCTTCGGATCGTCGGTGGGCATGCGGTAGCGCATCAACAGAGACTCGGCATCGCGCTCGCTCACCGCCATCAGCTTGGCGCCCTCTGGCCAGCCGGTCACCCTCAGATCGGTCGTGCCGCCATCGGTCGCCGACGTCAGCAGGTGCACCTCGCGAACAGCGGAAGAGGAGCCCAGGTAAGCGACCACCGTTTCACCTGCGGTGCCCGCCCATGCCAGCCCTTCGGGAACCGTGACCGTGCCCTTGGTGGCGCCCGAATCGACGTCGTGAAACCGGACGACGTACGGCTTGGTGGGAGTCATCTCGTACACGGTGTCCGACTGGGCGAGTGTCACCTGCCCATGGGGGGCGTCGTACTGGGGCAAGTCCCGCGATGCGCCGGTCGCGTAGTCCGTCCAGCGCAGGTGGGCCGATCCTTCCGGCTGGGAGAGCAGCCCTGTGTCGCCGAAGCCGGAAAGCACTGCGTTGCGGGGCTGGTACCTGTCGGCGGCCGGCAGGACGATGTCAGCAGTGGCAGCTGCGGCCGCCGGAGTACCGGCCAGCGGTATGACCCCAACCGCGAGCAGTACGGACACGCCTACTGCGACACTCGTGCGAAAGAAGGCGTGGTGAGCCAAGAGATCCCTCCGGGAGACCTGAGGTCAGGGGTGACGGACACGCGGGAAGTGGATGACCGCCCGCATATGCGTAGAAAGGCGACCTTCGGGAAAGGGAGCCGGATGCGCCCCGGGTGAACTCCCGTGCGAATCGCGCGATCTTAACAGCCGTCACATATGTGCCGGAAGTGAAAAGAGTCGGTAGCACTGTCGTCTGCTGATCTTCATCGGTGCAGGCGTGGTGGACGGCCGTCAGCCTCGGCGATCGCGCCAGCCGAGCTCACCAGCCGGGTGGACCAGGTCCGGCGCCGTGCCGGCTCACCTCCGCTCACGCGGAGGCGACCTGGTGTCCTTCGCGTACGCCAGCGCAACAGCCAGCTCACCTCCGCTCGCGCGGAGAGGATACCCGTACGACGCCGCCAGCTCGCCGGAGTCGAGCGGCTCACCTCCGCTTGCGCGGAGAGGACGACTCGAGGCCGGCACTGTAGGCCTTGCTGTCCATGTGCAGCATCCCTGGTAGTCCGGAGGCTCCGCCGTGGTGCGGTCGGAGCCATGTCGTCAGTCGGTCTGTGACTTCTGGCCCTGTGCCTCTTCTCGAAGTTCCTGAAGGCGGCGACCACTGGGAACGTGGGTGTACTGGCCCCAGTGGCCTCGTGGGTCCGCTGCCGGAGGGGCTGGTGGTGCTGCAGCTTGTCGCCAGCCGCGGCCAGGCTGGCCTCGATGATGAACATCAACGCTGGACTACGGGACTCCTGCTCCGCGTTCGGCTTCCTCTTGTCCAGAAGCTCGCGACGCAGCACGTCGTTGGGGGTGTCGACGAGCGGTTCGCTGTGCCGTTGCAGATCCAGGAGCCCGCATCGGCAGCCTCAGCCGAAGTCGTGTCCATCGGCCCACTGCAGATTCTGACAGTCGCAGAAGAACCGAATGGCTAGACCCTCAACGGTCGGCGGCGTAACCAGCCATCTGCCCGATGCCAGCCGCTTCTGCACGTGGCTCGAAGTACGGTCGCTGGCACCGAAACGGGGTCCTGATCAGCTTGCCAGGACCCCGCACGGCGTTGGCATTGTCGAAGTCTCGTCAGTCTTCGACCACGGTGCTACCTCGTGGCTGACCGAGAACAACAGCCCTGACCGATGCAGCGCCAGAAGCTGCGATCACAGCGAACGCTGATGCCTGCTCTGGTGACACCGCGTTCAGCAACACCAGAGCACACAGCACACCTGAAGCAATCGCAATGCCGCCAGCGAGCAGCAACCGACGACGCCTCAATGGGTGGACTCGGCCTGGCTGGAGTGGGCTCTCTTCGTTGTCCGCCCTAGCATGGTCCATGAAGACCGCTCCTTTCACGGGAGATCGGATTCACCACCACCGGCGGCCTCCTGTGACAGCAGGAGGCCGCCGCCTTGTCAGGCAGCGGCCCACAGGTGCCGGTTAACTCAAATGGTCTAGCCGAGAGCCCTCTCAGGCAAACCCACGCGCCCCGGCTTACGCCGAATGGCGGGCGCCGTGGAAAACCACTCCTTGCCGTGCACAGCAGCGTTCGTTCTTTGACCTGAACAAGACGGACATTGCGAAGTCTTCGACTCTGGTTTTCAGCAAGTCCTTCTACCAAGGCGGCCTGATCAACCGCCGAGCCGACTTGCGTTCCGCGTTCGCCCAGTTCGTGTTCGGGTCCATGGTTTCCCGCCTTCGCGCATGCGCTCGGCGTCAGCTTTGAAGGGCACCGTGACACCTGCTCGGCCAGCGACTCCATGACGCGCACCACGTCCACCGAACTCCCCTTTGGCCTCCGGTGGGGAGCCCGCCCCCGCCCGGGTATCCCCCAGGCGGCTCGGCCGACATCATCACAGCGGTCGCCGGAGCCCTCTCTGCCATGGGTGGTGCGTGCGGCGGCATCGCGGCGCTCGTGGTTGCGAAGCGCCCATCACACCCCACTGGCCGGGACCAGAGCCCACCAGCCACGTGACTGCAGCCTTGACATTCCCCCCACCGGGGCTTCTACCGCTCAGGTGTGACGCTTTTGCGCACTGGCGCGCAGCCAGGCGTGTGATGCGTGACGACCACAGCGGCCCCCTAGATAGTTGCCAGCCTACTCCGACAGATTGACGACGCCGCAGTCAACTGTGACTCGTCGCGCTAACTGTCGTGTCGGCGAGGTATTTGTCGTGATGGCTGTCGGCCGCTGGCGCTCTGCACGGTAGCGTCCGGCTCCATGGGTGATGTGAAGATCGTTGTTGAGCGCCGGTACGCCCCCGACCCGATCGACTACCAGCGCCTCGTCTCGCTGGTCGAGTCCACCGGCGAACGTGTCGTGCTCACTGAGGCCGACGTGCCGGTAAGTGTCCTGTTCCCGGCGGGGGTGGTTGCCGAGCTGGAGCACTGGGCCCGTGCCGACTACTCCGCACGCGCACCGATATCGCAGGAAGATGAAGAGCAGGACGCGAACAAGCCGACGTGGGACGTTGGCCGGCTCCAGGTCGAGCCGTTGGCCGGCCCGCAGGAGTACGGACCCTACATCCGGTACGTGCGCGCCGATGGCAGGCGCGTGAGCTTCGCCCGGAGCGGGATGGTGGTGGCCGTGCAGCTGACTGCCGACGAGGCGGCGTGGCTTGAGGACAAAGCCATGCACACGCGCCAGGGATACATGGACCCCAAGCAGGCAGCGGCATTCGAAGAGTTCCTGGCGCGACAGCCACCGGTCGGCGAGCAGTGACGTCGAGACGGGCACGCCCTCACGCAGACGGGACCGGAGTGTCCGGCGGGGCGGAAGCGTCCGTCCCCGGCGGGCGAGTGGGGACAGGGCCTCAGTGCCGGCCGTACCTGCGGCGCTGACACCCTGAAGACCGTCCACGCCCGCAGGTCAGCGGTGCCTCGTCATGCCCCGAGGACGATCTCCGATGGTGACGACAACTTGCCCGCCAATGCCCACCAGACCACCAGAAGCCTGCCGATTCACGACAGATATCGTGCCGATCCGTCACCGAAACGCCAGGTCGGGGTCCACGTAGGACGACAACTAGCCAGACGAGTCACGTCAACGCAGCCGGGTGTGACGCTATTTACGGCCGTGACGCGATAGAAGGTGAGCCGACTGGTCATCGTCCGTCGATACCCGAACATCGCCATGGGAGCTGATATGGGACGGGAGTTCTGGCGGACGATCCAGTTGGCAATCGACAAGGACAACTGGACTGCACGCCTTGTCGTAGTTCTCTGCACGAGCGTAGCCGCCGCGCTCGGCGCCTGCGCGATCGTCGCCGCTAGGTAGCCTGACCGACTGTTGTGCGGTACGGGCCGTTGGGCCAGCCCGTACCGCACAACATGTGGCCTGCGCCGCGCAGCTGACAGCCGCCGTACGCGCGGAGCAGGCCTTGTACGAGGCCCCTGAGCCTCCCACCGCGCCGCGTACCCGCGAAGTCCTACGAGTAGTGCACCGCCGGGGCGCCGCCAAAGAACATCGCGTCTCAAAAGTTGCCGCGGCAGCATCGCCAAACTTCGCCTTCTCAAAGCTGGTGTCACGACACCAAGGAGAGTCAGAGCGGCGTGATGCTGTCGGCGCTATGGGCGGGGAGTTGGTAGAGGTCACCACTGACATTAGGGCGGGGGAGTGGTCGGGTGGGCGGTCCCACCGCCCCTGCCCCTGCCGTGATGGGGATTGGTGAAATTGGCTCTGACCGGAGTTCCGTGAATCGCCCCGCACCTACGGCACTGTGCTGGTCGACATCGAGGCAGCGCGCGTGATCGACGTGCTGCCGGACCTCGGAAACCTTCGCCGCCTGGCTGCGAGAGCATCCAGGGGCTGAGGTCATCTGCCGTGACCGGGCCAGCACCTACACCCGCGCCGTCAAGGACGCCGCCCCAGGCGCCACTGAGGTAGCCGATCGGTGGCACCTGCTTCAGAACCTTTCCCGCGCGGTCGAGAAGGTCTGCCATCAGCACCGAGCCTGCCTGCGAAAACAAGCAGAACAGGGCCCACAGGTCACCCCCCGGATGTCGCCCCTTGACATGTTGCCGAAGACCTTGATCGTCGATCGCGTCCAGCAGAGATACGGGCAGGTCAACCGTATGGTCGAAGTGGGCTATCCGCTCAGCGAGATCGCACGGCGCCTCGGCCTGGACCGCAAGACCGTGCGTCGGTACCGCGACACCGAGCTCGACATTCTCATCGCCTCGGCCCGAGACCGTCGCGACTCCCCGCTCGATCGCCACAAGCCCTTCCTGCAGGCCCAGTTTGCTGCGTGCAACACCAATGCTGCCGCGCTCTACCAGGAACTTCTCGAACGTGGATACCGTGGGGGGGTATTCCACCCTCGCGCACACGATGCGTAAGAACACCGCCGCCCCAGCACCCGCCGACCTACCAAGCCCCCGCACGATCACCGGCTGGATCATACGACCGCGTGACAGCCTCCCCACCAAGAACGTGGCGCAGCTCGACCAGGTCCGCCTGGCCTGCCCTGACATCACTCATGCCTGCGACTTGGCTCGAGCCTTCACCGACCTCGTCCGCCACCGCGGCGGCACCATGCTGCCCCAGTGGATCCGTCTGGCCGAGACAAGCGACCTCGCCCCCTTCTGGTCCCTCGCCGGCTCCCTGAGACAAGACTTCGACGCCGTGACAGCAGGCCTGACTCTGCCGTGGAGCTCGGGTGTCGTCGAGGGGCATGTGAACCGAGTGAAAACGATCAAGAGAGTCATGTACGGCCGGGCCTCGTTCGCGCTCCTTCGTACCCGGATCCTCAGGCAGGCCTGATCTGCCCGCCGCCAGTCCGGGCGGTTCACAGCCGGTGATGTCGGCTTCGGTGAGCCCTGCCACAATCCGCAGATGACGAGCGATGCTGTGGGTGTATCCGCAGACCTACCCGATCCGGCTGTGGTGCTGGCAGGCTCCGACTGGGGTGCCCTGGAGCACGCCATGGGACTGGCCGAGGACACACCGCAGAATCTGGCCGCGCTGCTCCATGCCGACCAGCGCCTGAGGTCCGAGGCGTTGGACTACCTGCATCACGTGGTGCACCACCAGAACACCCTGTATGCCGCGACGGTCCCCGCCGCGCTCTACGTGTCCGCGATACTCACCGACCCGCGAGCCGGCCTACCCGTCGACAAGCGACCCCACGACTTCCCAGGGCCTCTGCGCGCCGAACTGCTGGGCTGGCTGGGCTCGGTCGCCGAATCCGCCAGTGACGATGCTGCCTCGGTCAGCCGTCGCTTCGGTTTCCCGCCGGAGGAGTACCCGCCGTTCGTCCAGACCTGCCAGATTCGCCCCTCGCTCTACTCCGCAATCGCAGCCTTCCTCGACGACCCAGACCCGCATGTGCGTGAAGCGGCCGTCGCCGCCTGCATCCCTCTGCTGGACGACCCGCGCCTGAACCATCACCGAACCGAGTTGATCCCGCTTCTCCGGGACCCGTTGGCCGTGAGCGAGCTCTGGCAGTACCGCGAACGGGCGATCGAGACGCTTGAAGCGTGGGGCGAGGACACCGCGGGCCTGGAAGTGCGACGAGACGCATTCGAGGTCTGCGACCCGCAAGACACCACCACAGCATCATCGACGGCGAAACCGGCTCACTGGGGCGATGCCGACGACCTTCCGTTCTAACCAGCGATCGGGTCTTCATTCGAAGATCGTTCACGAAACTGCGGTCAGAACCATTTTCAACGAGCCCCATCAGCCGTACCCGCACGACCGGCAATCCGCCCCACCAACCGCTATGAGGTGCTGATGTCCGCTCCCAAAGCTGCCCGGGCCCTGGTGTTCTGTCCACGGAGGTTGGTGACGCAGGTCTCGGCTGAGTGATCTTGAAATGGGTGAGGGCCTTCTGGCCTGGTGTGGATTGCGACATCTG
>NZ_JBIAQG010000021.1:0-99332 GCF_042888805.1 Streptomyces sp. NPDC002730 | reverse complement strand
ACAGGATCAGACGAAGGCCGCCCCCACGTCCGGCAAACTCCCTGGTGAGTGACCCCGTTCGGGACGTTGTTCGAGACCGGAAGATAAAGAACAAGTTAAGAAGCTGTCTCTCTTCCGGAATCAACGGACGTTGTGGTCCTTGTGGTCGCGGCTTAGCGTGTCGGCGTGACGACGGTGCTGGTGGTGGACGACGACTTCATGGTC
This sequence comes from Streptomyces sp. NPDC002730, assembly GCF_042888805.1. Classification (NCBI taxonomy): domain Bacteria; kingdom Bacillati; phylum Actinomycetota; class Actinomycetes; order Kitasatosporales; family Streptomycetaceae; genus Streptomyces; species Streptomyces sp. NPDC002730. The sequence continues at coordinate 99,128 of NZ_JBIAQG010000021.1, read as the reverse complement.
GCCAAGCTGCACAGCCGCTATGTGTCGGCGACGGAGGGCTTCACGGTCGTCGGAGTGGCGCACTGCGGCACCGAAGCGCTGCGCGCGGCCGAGAGGCTTCGGCCCGATCTCGTACTGCTCGACATCTATCTGCCCGATATGGACGGGATCAGTGTGCTGCGGGAGCTGCGCGCGGCCGAGGAGCGTGACGGACGTGCTTCCGTGGACGCCCTGTTCATCACGGCCGCGCGGGATGCGGGACTTGTGCGGGCGGCACTGCGCGCGGGCGCCCTCCACTACCTGATCAAGCCCTTCAACCAGGCGGCACTGCAGGAACAGCTGCGCCACGTGGCCTCGCTGCGCTCCCGCCTCGACCGCCTGGGCGAGGCGCGCCAGGAGGACGTCGACCAGATCTTCGGCACGCGTCCGCCGGGCTCCCGCGAACTCCCCAAGGGCCTCGCGCCGCACACCGCGGAACTGGTGGAACGCATCCTGCGGGAGCACCCGGGCGGTCTTTCGGCCACGGAGTGCGCGGAGGCGGGCTCACTGTCGCGGGTCAGCGCGCGGCGGTATCTGGAGTACTTCGTGGAGACGGGTCGGGTGGAGGTGACGCTGCGGTACGGGGGGACGGGGCGTCCGGAGCGGCGGTACCGGCGGATCGGCTGACCTGTCTGGTGTTTCATGGGCAGAAGAGTCTTCGAGGGGGCATTGCGTGGCTGGGGAAGTCTGGGCATCGGTCCTGTCGCTCACGGGTGTTGTACTCGGCGGTGGACTGACGGCCTTCGCCCAGCGCGCCACCCAACGGTCCGCCGAGCGAACGGAGGAACGGAGGCAGTCCGCCGCCACCGCGGAGGTTCGCCGGGCGGAGCGGCTACAGGCGATCAAGGAGTTCATCGCATGCGCCCAGGACGCCGAACGGGCCGCCTATCGCCGTCCCGAGCCGTGGGGTGACGACGAGGAAGGCTGGATGACACACACGCAGGGCGTCATGACCTCGCTGTGGACCGCGGAGCGGACGGTAGTGCTGCTCTGCGACGAGACGTTGCAGGCGCCCGTTCACGTCTACGGCCGGGCGCTCAACCAGGCGGTGTGGCGAGAGATCGGCGACACCGAGGTGAACGAGCACCTTGAGGCGAGCAAGACCGCGTTCATGACTGCGGCGCGGACGAGCATGGCCGCCTGAGCCGCAACACGCGCCCGGAGCGCCCGGAGCGCCGCCCGCTGGTCCCGCTCCGGTCCGATCGCGGTCCGATCGCGGTCCGCCTTATGGGGCGTGCTCGTGATCGGCGAGCACTTCGTGGATCACGTGTCGCGCGGTGGCCGCCATCACGGGATTCGAGTCCCGGTAGTACGGAAGCTCGATGAGCGCGATCGACAGCGCCCAGCCGCGACCTCGCGCCCAGGTCGCGTCATCGACCCGCAGGCCGGCCCGGAAGACCTCCCTCGTGTCGGCGGTCAGCAGGCTCCACGCCACGATCAGGTCGACGGCCGGATCACCCACGCCCAGGCATCCGAAGTCGATGACGGCGCTGAGCTGTCCACGGACGGTCAGCACATTCCCGGGTTGCAGATCTCCGTGGACCCATACGGCAGGGCCGGGCCACTCGGGGGTCTGCAGGGCCAGATCCCACGCGGCGTTCGCCGCGTCGGTGTCGATGATTCCGTGCAGTTCCCGGATCGCGGCGCGCGTCGGAGCGTCTCGCGTCGCCAGGGGTACGCCGCGGTCCGCAGGAGGCCCGTCCACGGGATCGATCCGGTGCAACGCGGCGACGAACTCCGCCAGATCCTTTGCGAGCAGGCCGGGTTCGGCGATGCGGCCGACGGCCGGGGTCTCGCCGTCGAGCCAGCGGTAGACGGACCACGGCCAGGGGTAGCCCTCGGCGGGCATTCCCTTCTCGAGCGGGACGGGAATGGCAACCGGAAGCGGCGGGGCAAGCCGCGGCAGCCACTCGTACTCCCTCTCCACGTCAGCGACGGCCCACTCGACACGTGGCAGCCGTACGGCCATGTCCTCGCCGAGCCGGTACATGGCGTTGCACGTCCCGGCGGAGTCGACCAACTCGACGGGAAGGTCAGCCCACTGCGGAAACTGCGCGGCGAGCAGTCGGCGCACAAGAGATGCATCGATGTCCACCTCGTCGGCATGCATCTTGCCAGCGCACATGAGCACCTTCTGAAACGGGAGTGGCGGGTGGCTGATGTTGGGTGGCAGGCCAACCTCCGCGACTCGGCCCGATCGCGCATCACCCACCAACCAAGATTTCCGATTGTAGGACCAGGCAACCTGGAGAGCCGACTCGTCCTCCTAAAGACCGCATGGGCGCACAGACATTCTGTCGGCATCGGTCGCAGACGGTCCCTGAACGCTGCCCGTTGATACGAACAGACGCGGGAGCGGGCAGCAAGAATGCAGGAAAGTACAGCAACATCGGCCAACAAGCGGCTGCTCAGCGTGGACTCTGCCCGCGCCATCGCCGTGTTCGCCATGTTCGCCGCGCACATCGGCCCCCCGGTGAAGCCCGAGGGCGCGGGTTATCTCCTGGTCGCGTTCGACGGGCGCGCGCCCGCCATCTTCACCCTGATCGCGGGTCTCTCCCTCACTCTCTCCCGCGGCGGCACAAAGCCCCGCACGCAGCCGGCCGGGGCGCTGCGCGGCACCCTCATTCGGTGTGCCGTGCTCGCGGCGCTCGGGTTGGCGCTGACGGAGCTGAGGTCGGGGATAGCGGTGATACTCACGTTTTTCGCGCTGTATTTCCTGGCCGCCGAGCCGCTCGCCCGCCTGCGCACCCGCGCGCTGATCGCGGTCGCCGCAGTCTCCGTGGTCCTCGGTCCCGTCCTGTCGTACGCCCTGGGGCCGTACTTCGGTTACCGCACCATCGGTCGCGGCCGCTACCCCGGCTTCGAGGCCGTCACCAGCTGGTCCGGATTCGGCGAGGCGCTGGATACGCTGCTGCTGTCCGGCGCATACCCCTGGCTGACCTACTTCCCTTACGTGGTCGTCGGCATGGCACTGGGCCGGGTCGCAAACCTGAGCCGACCCGGCATCGCCGGCCGCCTCATCGGTTGGGGAGCGCTGACCACGCTCGCCGGGCACGGACTGTCCGCGCTGGCTCTGGGGCCCGGCGGCGGGCGCGAGGTGCTGCTGCGGGCCATCGCCCACAGCCACGCGTTCGCTGTGAATGGCCCCGATCCGGTGCAGGCCGTGCTCGCCAAGCAGGCGGGCGCGATACCCAGCACCTCCTGGGCCTGGCTGTTGGTCGACGATCCCTACAGCCAGACGCCCTTCGAGACCGTCGCCAACATCGGGTTCAGCTGGGTGCTCATCGGCCTCGCCGTGGCCGCCTGCCGCCTTCACGTGCTCGAACTGCTCCTGCGCCCGCTGGCCGTCGTCGGGACGATGGGCCTGTCGGTGTACGCCGCTCATGTCCTCGCGCGGGCCGAGCTGCAACCGCAGCACGGTTGGCCGGCCCTGGGTGCGTTCTGCGGCGTCTCGCTGGTGGGGTGTGTCATCTGGGCGTATGCCTTCCGCGCCACTTCGCTCAGGCGCGGGCCGCTGGAATGGGCCCTTCAGGTGATCACGCCGAACCGGAAGGCACCGACTCCCGAGAGCGGAGCGACCCCGGAGGCGCCCACGCCCGAGAGCGAAGCGGCCCTGGAGGCGTCCAGCCCGCGCGGATGACGCGGCACGGGCCGCCCTGACCGTCGTCGACTTCGCCACCGGCCACACGCTGGAAGAGCAGGCGGGCCTGAAGGTTCCGGGCGAAAGGGCGCCCGAGCCCGACCCCGGCCGCCGGGGCGTGGATCACCCGCGACCTCGCCGCGACCTCGGGCAGGCGTAACCCGCCTCCCGGGCACCTGCGGTGCGTCCGCGAATCGCCACCTCGGTAAAACTGCTGCGCTACGCATGCGTGACAGCGACTGCGGAGATACGGGGACGGGACACATGTCGATGCCTGCGAACTGGGCGTGGGTGCGGACCACGTCTACATCGGCGCCGCCGAACATGACCAGGTGACGAAAATGCCGCCCAGGAATCCACTGGAGTACATGGCCCCGGCAGCGAGTTCGGTGATCGGAAGCTTGCGTTCGGCACGGACCCGTCCAGCCGTCACTTCGGCGGCCATCACTTCGCCGTGGAACCGGGCGAGGACAGGGGATTCACCGGTCTCCTCACCGACAAAACCCCGGCGCACTCCCACTACTTCGACCCGGAGAAAGGACCCACTTCCTTGCAGAACATCGGCAACGTCGTCACTGGACACGGGGACAGCATCCAGGTGACGGAACCGCGATGAAACGATCAGCGACCATCGTCCGATTCACCGTCTCGCTCGTGATGGCGGTATCACTGGCGGGGTGCGGACCGGACTCACCGTCGAAGGACCGGACGCCTGCAGCAGAGGAATCAAGCATGGACATGCAGCACGCCGGGGAACGGGCGGAGGACATCCTTGACGCCACACTGAACGCGATCAAGCCACCCGTGAAGTGGGGCTACAACACGCCGAACGAGGTTGCCTGTAGCACCGGACTGAACCTGCCGACCGGCAGTACCTCGGTCCACCGCAACCGCTACATCTCCACCAAGATCTCGGAGCAGCGACGCGGCAGCCTGCTGGGTGTGGTGCAGCGCCACTGGGAAGCGCAGGGCTTCACCATCACCAGCGTGAACTCCGACCGGGCCATGCCCACGGTCAATGCCAAGACCGCGGACGGCTTCACTGTTTCCCTCGGGGTCGGCGCCATCGGCAACGTCTGGCTGCGTGTTGCTTCGCCGTGCGCGGCGAAGTCCGAACTGACCTTCCCCGAGGGAACTCCCGGCAAGCCCGGCGGCCCCAGCGGCCTGCCGGATCTGACCCCGCGCGACGAGTCCCCGTTCTGGTCGTCCATCGAGCCGGTCAAGCCGTAGGCCGGGCAGCCCGATCAGCTGATGTCGCGGACCACCATCCCCGACTCGTGCACCCTCGATGACCAGCGATCTTCTCCGTCTCACCGTTCCGGGTTGCGCGACGCCCTATCCGAGCGTGGACAATCCGTGCTCTGGCTACCTGGTGTCCAGCGGCGATACTCGGGTGTGGGTGGATGCGGGCAGCGGGACGCTGGCACAGCTGCAACGACACGTCCGGCTGGATGAAATGGACGCGATCTGGGTCATCTTGCCCATTGTGGGCTGAACTCCACGTGCAATTGTTCCCAGTTGCGCGTATTCAGTGCGTCCCAGTCGTAGATGGATCGGCAAACGTGGTAGTTGCAGGCGCCGGAATGTAAAGTCCGGTCGCGGCGTCGGGCGGCCCGTCCTTTGTGACGGCGAATATCTCCTTCGCTCCTTCCCGGAAGGCCGCGGTTCCGCCGGTCAGTAGCAGCGTCTCGGCGTAGACGTCCTTGCGAAGGAAAAACTCGTTCGCCTCCTTCGGGTTGTCCGGAATGATGCAGCCGGCCTCGAGGTCGGGAAGGTCTCGCTCCGGCACACTCGCGGTGCGTAGCTCGCGGGCGGCATTCCCCGCGTTGAGATGCTCCCGGATTCGCTTCCAGCGGGAAGGACGCAGCTGCACTGTGCGGGGGCCCCCGACGAGGTCGAGTGGCTGCTCGTCTTCCCAGCTGACACCAGGTGCGGTCGGAGCGGTACGCATCGGCAGCTGACGACACCGGGAGCCGCCCGCCCGTGGGGTGCGGACCACCGGGCTCGCAGCCCACCGCCTGATCCGTTCGGCCGGCGTCACCGACATCCGATCCCCCTCCCCACCCGCCATACGGCGTGGGGGGAGTGCCGGTCTGCCGGCAGCCCTGGACGGGTGGCGCGCTGTCGCCGACGATTTGTGCGGCGCTGGGAGCGCCACAGCTCGCCCACGCCGGCGAGCAGACCGTCGCCGAGATTCCTGTTCACCCGGCCCTGCCGGGAGTTGACCGTGCTTCGGGGAGGTCCTGGTCAGGCTTCCAGGATGTCGTCGTTGGAGTCGAAGGCGTGGTCCTCGACCGGAAGGTCGTACAGGATTTCGGAGTGGATCTCGCCGGTGATGACGGACAGGATGAATTGGGTGCTCTGTACCGGGTGGTGTTCCCATTCCGGTCCGCGGCCGGCGTTCGCCAGGACGGTCCAGTCCTCTGGCCGCCCGTCCTTGCTGGTGAGCCAGTAGAGATAGGCGCCGGTTCCTTCGATGCAGGCGAAGGGGAGCAGGCCGGCTCCCGCGGCCTCGAGCTGTACGGGGCGGGGCTCCGGGCCGATCTCCCACAGGCGGGCCAGTACCTCGGCGCGTTCCTCCTTCATGGCCACGAGGTCGTAGTCGCGGTCCGCGCAGTCGGGCTCCAGCACCCAGATCGTCTCGTCGAAGACACCGCCCCCGTAGGTGTCGACGAGGTCCTTGAAGTCCTCGGGCAGGGCGGTGCCCAGGCGTGCCTCGACCTCGGGCCAGGCCCGCTGGCCGCGCTCCGCCGGCGGCGGGACGATCCGGGTGAGCTGTTCCACATCGGGATGCATCAGGGTGGCTCCTGGGGATTGTTCAGGGTTTGGGGACGTTCTCTCTGCATCCACCACAGGGTGATCAGACTGACTGCGCCGCTACCGAAGCCGTATGCGGCTCCCCGGATGGCATGTAGTTGGATTTCAGTTACGCCTCGGCTGCGCCTGGCTCTCCGAAGATCGCGTCCATGGCCTCGGCCCCCTGCGTGATCACCGGACGGATTTGCCTACGGTAGACCGCTTCAGTTGTGCGAGTCCCGCTGTGTCCGACGACCCGCGCAATCACTTCCAAGGGGATGCCGTGGTCGGAGTGCAGCGAGACGAAGCTGTGCCGCAGTCCCGAGGAGTCCACTCCTCCGGATGTGAGAACCCCGCTTCCCTCAGCAATGCCCTGAAGCTGCGCCGTACGGTGAACGCGCTGCGCTGTTCGCCGCTGTCAATGCCGAAGACGTAGCCATGGCTTGCGGGTCTCGGCCGAGATCACGGCACCTTCCAGGCGCTGTTCGACCTTGTCGAAGGGGCGGAGTTAGGGCAGGGAAAGGCCCGGCGGCAATTCATGGAGCCGCCGCAGCAATTCGCCCATCTCGCGCGTACTGGCGTAGGTGTCGCCGTCGGCCGGCTCCCAGGAGGTCACAGGGTGGCCGTCGACAACTACGGGCTGTTCAGCCTCAGTCGCCAGTCGCGCAGCCGGGTACCCCTCGGCCGCGAGCCATTCCGCGACAGCTACCTCTCTGCGTACGGACGGCAGGCGGTCGGGGCTGCGGTCTACGCGGGAGACAATCCCGCCGTCAATGCGAAACACTGCGTGGTCCCCAAATCGCAGCATCTCGATGCCGTCCGGGTCCACTTCGGCGAGGGCGCAAGCCCTGCGCAGGATGCTCTCTGCCGCGCGGGGAGCCAGCGCAGCCAACACGAGGCAGCCCTCCCTGGACGACTACGGACGATGCCCCCACCTTCATCAGGGGGCTTGCATCCTCGGCGCTGCCGTTTCCTGAGCGCCCTCTTAGCGCCCCCTTAAAGCCACCATAAGGATCGCCATCACCCCCTCCCAGCAGGCGATTTCGACGTTCCGAGCGGCTAGCTTGCTGATCGCCGGGGCCGGTTCGAACAGTCGGCGCAGTAGGTCCTACGGGGGGCCGCGCCGCCTGTTCGAGCCTGCCCCGGGTCCCCCCATATGCCGCTTGAAGGAGAACGTCACCATGACCGCTCGCCGAAAGGCCGCCTCGGTCGCCGCCCTCGGGTTCGCACCGTTCGCGTTGGCCGGGCTGGCTGCCGCTCCGGCCGTTGCGCACGGATCGATGACGGACCCGGTCAGCCGGGTGTCCGCCTGTTTTGCCGAGGGGCCGGAGAGCCCGGACTCGGCAGCCTGCAAGGCGGCGGTCGCGGCCAGTGGGACGCAGGCCTTCTACGACTGGAACGAAGTCAACATCGCCAACGCCGCTGGCAACCACAAGCAGTTGATCCCGGACGGCAAGCTGTGCAGCGCGGGTCGCGACAAGTACAAGGGCCTCGATCTGCCCCGCGGCGACTGGCCGTCGTCCAAGCTCGCCTCCGGCAATCACACCTTCCACTACAAGGCGACCGCCCCGCACAAGGGTTCCTTCGAGCTGTATCTCACCAAGGACGGTTACGACCCGTCGAAGGCCCTCAAGTGGTCGGACCTGGAGGAGAAGCCGTTCGCAAAGGTCACCAACCCCAAGCTGGTGAACGGTGAGTACGTCTTCGACGGCATCGTCCCGAACAAGTCCGGCCGTCACCTGATCTACTCCATCTGGCAGCGCTCGGACTCCCCCGAGGCCTTCTACACCTGCTCCGACGTCGTGTTCGGCAAGGACAACGGCAGCGCGGGCGGCGGTGCGGCCCCGGTCGCCTCCGCCCCCTCCGACAAGGAGATCGCGGACGGCACGGACAAGTCCACGGTCGACCACAACGGTCATGGCGGCGACGAGCATTCGGAGCACTCGGCGGCTCCGGCCACCCCGGCCGAGCAGCCGGCCGAGCAGCCGGACAAGCAGTCGGCCGGCAACGCTCCCGAGGCCAACGGCGCCGCCAGGCCCGCCGTCGCGCCCGACGCCCGCAGCGAGAACCTCGCCGAGACCGGCGGCGACAGCAACACCCCGTACATCGCCGTCGGCGGCGCCGCCGCCCTCGCCATCGGTGCCGCCGCGATGTTCGGCACCGTCCGCCGTAAGGCCACGGCCACCGGCGGGCGTCACGGCCGCTGATCGTCAGCACTGGAGAAACGACTGCGGTCCGCTCCCCCGAGGGGAAACGGACCGCAGTCGCTCGTTTCTCAGGAATCTCCCGGGAATCTCAGGAGAAGACCGACGCGCACGTCGTCCGCGTCGCGTGCGCCGGGTCAAGTGCGTTCGCGACCTCGTGGTACGCGATCCGGTCGAACAGCCCGATCGCCAGATGCTCCGACAGGTCGACCGCGCACAGGTCCTGGAGAAGGACGTTGCGCACGTCCGGTCCGACCAGGAACGCCGAGCGATACGGGGTGACGACCTCGTCGTAGCGCGTGGCGATGACGGTGTAGTGCACGCCGGGCACGGTGTCGCCGCCCGCGTTGAGTTTCGTCAGGAAGGCGGAGCCGACCGTCTGGTCGGCCAGCCCCGGGGTGGCGGCCTTGAGCAGATCCTCGGCGCCCGGGAAGTACGGCAGCAGGTTGGCAAGGCCGCTCAGCGTGGTGCCGTGATTGTCGGGCCCGAGGCCGACCAGCGCGTTCACCTTGTCGGCCCCGCCCAGGAACTTGAGGTAGTAGCGCGGCATCAGGCCGCCCTGGGAGTGGCCGACGAGGTCCGCTTTGGACGCGCCGGTCGCGGCGAGCACCTTGTCGACGTACGTGTCGAGCTGCTCTGCCGACTTGTCGATCGGGCCGAGGCCGTTGAAGAAGGGCACGCCGGGGAGCTGTCCGTAGTCGAGGCTGAAGACGCAGTAACCGCGGTTCACCAGGTACGGAGCGAGGGCGAGCCAGTTGTCCACGGCGTTCCCGAAGGTTCCGTGGACGAGTACGACGGGGCGGGGATGGGCGGTGGAGGGCCGACAAGAGTAGTTGTTCCATCCGCTGTGGGGTGCGGATTCCGCGTTGGCAGAGGCGACATTGGCCGAATCGGCGTTCGCGGCGGCGGTGGGGGTGAGGGCGACAGCCGCGGCCAGGAACAGGGCGGCCAGCGGTCTGAGGGCACGTTTCCAGGGCAGCATCGAGCAGTCTCCTTGCGGCTCAAGGGAGTAGCGATGGCTGGTTTTTGGTGCTCTCGCCAACTTACGCACGAGTAATGAAAGAATGGAAGTTACGCGCCGGTAAAAACTGAATGCGTGTCAATAGCGGGCGCTACGCGGCGAGCGAGCCCGGCACGACCGCCTGCGGCCCGAACCTGGCCCGCGCCCGGTCCGCCACCGCCTCGATCCGCCGCGCCCGTTCGTCCGCGGGGTCGAACGTCAGCTGCCGCGCGGCCCGTTCGACAGGCGTCAGATCCTCCGCACGCAGCGACAGGCTCCGCACCCTGGCCCGCTGCAGGCCGAGCGACTCATGGATCCGGTACGCGACACCGGTGAGCGCCATGGAGTGGGCGGTCGGCTCGCGCAGGGCGCGCGCACGCGTGGTCGTCGACCGGTCGGCGTACCGCACGGTGAGGCTCAGCGAGCGGCACACCTGGCCCTCGCCGCGCATCCTCAGCCCCAGCTCCTCGGCGATCGAGAGCAGCGCCCTGCGGTGCTGCACCGGATCCAACTCATCGCGCTCAAAGGACCGTTCGGCCGCGATCGAGCGCGCGGCGGCGTTCGGGACGACCTTCGTACGGTCGATGCCGTGCGCCCGCTCCCACAGCTCGCGCCCGGCGCGCGCGCCGACGATCCGCTGGAGTACGGCGAGCGGCGCGCCGGCGACTCTGCCGATGGAGTCGAGACCGTACGCGCACAGGGTGCGGGCCGTCGCCGCCCCGACCCCGTCCAACGCGGCGACCGGTTTGTCGGCCAGGAACCCCGCCGCCTCGTCGTCCGCCACCACCAGGGTCGTCCCCGGCGTGGCCTCCCGTGCCGCCGTCCTGGCCAGCATCGGGTTCGGTCCCGCCCCGATCACGCAGTCCATCCCGCAGTGTGCGAGCGCACGCACCCGCAGCAGCGAGGCGAGCTGGGCCGCGTCCCGTCCGAAGTACCGTTCGGCGCCCCGTACATCGATGAGCGCGGCGTCCGGCGGGAGCGCCTGTACGACGGGGCTGATGTCCTCGGCCAGACCGAGCAGCGCGGGCAGCGACGCCTCGACCCCGCCGCCCGCCTCGCGCCCCGCGTCGCGCCCCGCCTCACGCAGCGGCGGCCGCCGGAAGCGTACGTAGAGGATCATCCCGCGCTCCCAGGGCTCTGGTGCCACAGCTTCCGCCCGGTGGCGGCCTGTTGCTCACCCGGCGGCTGAAGGTCGGCCCAGGGGTTCAGCTCATAGCCCGTCAACAGCTGAATCCGGCGGCCGTTGTCGCCCGGCCCCTCCCCTTCCACCGGTACGGGTGCGGCCAGCCGCGCCGCGACCGCGTCGAGCCCGCCCGTACGCCGCAGCTCCACCAGCTCCGCCAGGTTCCAGGCCGCCGCACCGACCACGCTGAGGCTGCGCGGTCCGCGCCGCTGCACCACCCCGCGCACCAGCAGCAGCCAGGAGTGGAAGACGGTGTGCGCGCACGCGGCGTGGCTGTCGTCGAAGAAGGCCAGGTCGACCAGGCCCGTACCGTCGTCGAGCGTGGTGAAGATGACCCGCTTGCCGGACCGGATCGGCGGTGTCTGGGTGGCCGCCTTCGCGCCCGCGACCAGCACCGTCTGCCCGTGCTGTGCCGAGCGCAGCCGCTGTGCGGAAAGCACTCCCAGCTCCTTCAGGAAGGTGTGGTGATCGCCCATCAGATGGCGGGAGGCGTCCATGCCGAGGACGCCGAGCTCGGCGCTGAGGCGTTCCGCGTCGTCGAGGTCCGGGAGGCCGACCGGGGCCGTCTTCTGCCCGTCGCCGGGGGGTACCTCCCACGCTGAAAGCTGTGGGGGAGGGAGTTGACTTCCGTACGCTCCTGAACCCGCCCCGGAACCCCGGTGGCCCCGATGGCCCCGATGGAGTTCGGCAAGATGCAGCAGCAGATCGCGCCGGTTCGCGCCGAAGGCGTCCAACGCGCCGACCTGGGCCAGCCGTTCGGCGACCGGCCGCCCGGGACGGGCCCGCTGCCAGAAGTCCAGCAGCGAGGAGTAGGGCTGCCCCGCCTCGATCCGCGCCGTCTCCGCCTCACTGATGCCATGGACGTCCGAGAGCGCGAGCCGCAGCCCCCACACCCCCTGCCCAGCCCCCTCATCAGACACCAGTTCGATTCGGTGAGCGACCGCGGACCGGTTCACATCCAGCGGCAGCACCGGCACTCCGCGCCGCCGCGCGTCCGCCAGCAGCAGCCGCTTCGGATACATCCCGGGGTCGTGCGTGAGCAGCCCGGCGTAGAAGGCCGCCGGGTGGTGCGCCTTGAGCCACGCCGACTGGTACGTCGGCACGGCGAAGGCCACCGCGTGCGCCTTGCAGAAGCCGTACGAGCCGAAAGCCTCGATGATCTCCCAGGCACGGGCGATCACTTCTGCCCCGTACCCCCTCGCCTCCGCGTGCTGCGCGAACCAGACCTTGATCTTCCCCTGCGACTCGGAATGGGAGAGCCCGCGCCGCACCCGGTCGGCCTCGTCCAGACCGCAGCCGGTCATGATGTGCACCATCTCGATGATCTGCTCATGGAAGACGACCACTCCGTACGTCTCCTTCAGCGGCCCTTCCAGATCCGGATGCGGATAGCGGACGGGCGCCCGGCCGTGCCGGGCCTCGATGAACGGCCGCACCATGTCGGCCGCGACCGGCCCCGGCCTGAAGAGCGAGATGTCGACGACCAGGTCGTCGAAGGTCGAGGGCTGCAGCCGGCCGACCAGATCGCGCTGGCCCGGCGATTCGATCTGGAAGCAGCCCAACGTCTCGGTGGACTTGATGAGTCGGTACGTCGCCGGGTCGCCCGGCGGCACCTGCTCCGGGTCGTCGAGGTCGAGCTCCTCCCCCGTCGCCCGCCGCAGCTCGGCGACCGCGTGCGCCATCGCCGACTGCATCCGCACCCCCAGGACGTCGAGCTTGAGCAACCCGAGGTCCTCCACGTCCTCCTTGTCGAACTGCGACATGGGGAAGCCTTCGCCGCTGGTGGGCACCACCGGCGTACGGGCGAGGAGCGTGGCGTCCGAGAGCAGCACCCCGCACGGGTGCATGGCGATCCCGCGGGGCAGCGCGTCCAGCGCCTCGACCAGCTCCCACAGCCGGCCGTGCCGTGCCCCTTCCTGTCGGTACTCCCTTGCCACCTCGCGCAGTTCGGGCAGTTCCTCCATGGCGGCGCGGGCGTCGCGGGCGCGGATGTGCGGGAAGGACTTGGCGATCCTGTCGATCTCGGCCGGGTCCATGGAGAGCGCGGCGCCCACGTCCCGTACCGCATGGCGCACCCGGTAGGTCTCGGGCATGGCGACGGTCGCGACCCGCTCCTCGCCGAAGCGGCCGATGATCGCACGGTAGACCTCGAGCCGACGGGCGGACTCGACGTCGATGTCGATATCGGGCAGCACGGCGCGCCGCTTGGAGAGGAAGCGCTCCATCAGCAGCCCGTGCTCCACGGGGTCGGCGTGCGCGATGCCGAGGAGGTGGTTGACGAGCGAGCCGGCCCCGGAGCCGCGCGCGGCGACCCGGATGCCCATCTCCCGCACGTCGTCGACGACTTGAGCGACCGTCAGGAAGTACGAGGCATAGCCCCAGTGCGCGATGATGTCCAGCTCGTGGTGCATCCGCTCCCAGTACTCACGGCGGCCGTCATAGCCGCGCAGCACCATTCCGGCGGCGGCGCGGGAGGCCAGCACCCGCTGCGGGGTGCGCAGACCCGCCCCGACCAGATGCGGCTCCGGGAAGTGGACGGCGCCGATCCCCAGATCGTCCTCGGGGTCGACCAGACACTCGGCCGCCGTCTCCTCCGTCATGGCGAGCAGCCGGTGGGCGGTGTCGCGCCGGAAGCCGGCGGCTTCGGCGACCCGCTCGGCGGTACGGGCCATCCCGGCCGGGTCCTTGAGCCAGCGCTCCCCGCTGTCGAGGCCCTTGCGCGGGTCGATCGGGACGAGGCGGCGGGCCGCGTCGAGGACGTCGGCGACCGGGCCCTGCCCCTGGTCGGCGTACCGGACGGCATTGGTCAGCACGGCCCGTACGCTCCGTTCGGCGGCGAAGCCGAGGGTGCGGGCGGCATGTCGCAGCGAGCCGGGGCCGGTGCCCTTGAGGCCGTGGTGCACGACCTCGAGGCGCAGCCGGTCGCCGTAGCGCTCCTGCCAGGGCACGAGCAGCTTCGCCGCGCGGTCGGGACGTCCTGCGGCCAGTGCCCGGCCGATCTCGGATGCCGGGCCGAGCAGCACGGTCAGTCCGTCGCCGTGGTTCTCGCTCCAGGGCAGCAGCGGGCTGCCGTCGTCCGCCGCGTGGGCGACGGTCACCATGCGGCACAGCTCGGCCCAGCCCCGGCGGGACCGGGCGAGAAAGACGGTACGGGGCGCGGACTCGTCCACGAACGCCCCGCCGCGCACCGGGGTGCGCCGCCGCTCGGTGGGCCCCTCCTTGCGCGCCCGCTCGCCCACCGCGAGGTCCACACCGAACAGCGGCCGCACTCCGGCCTTGTCGCAGGCCTTGGCAAAGCGGACCGCGCCCGCGAAGGTGTCGCGGTCGGTCAGAGCGAGGGCGTCCATGCCCCGCTCGGCGGCGCGCTCGGCAAGCCGCTCCGGGTGCGAGGCTCCATAGCGCAGGGAGAACCCGGAAACGGTGTGCAGATGCGTGAACCCGGGCACCCGCACCTCCTGGATCAGACCGTCTCACCTCCCCCGTCTCCACCATAGACCAAGTTTCGAACATTCGTGCGACACCGGCCCCATCGGCCATTCGGCCCCGTCCCACCTGCATGGATACCGTGCGCCACGGAGCGTGGGGGCCATGGCTCAGACACAGGACGGCCCTCGTACGGGCTTCCTCAGCGAGGTCAAGGACGCGGTGAGCACGCGGGCGGCGGTCCTGGTCATCGGGGTGCCGGCGCTCCAGCTCGCCTTCATCGCGTCGTACATCGGCGCCTTCCACCAGCCGAAGCCGCACGAGATCCCACTGGCCGCCGTCGCGCCCGCGGCGCGGACCACCGACCAGGCCGTGCAGCGGCTCTCCGCAGCCCGGCGATCCGCTCGACCCGCGCGCCGCCCGGGACCGGGCGACGGCGCTGGAGCAGATCAAGAACCGCGATGTCGACGGGGCGCTCATCATCGACCCGCGGGGCACCACCGACAGGCTGCTGGTCGCCGGCGGCGCGGGCACCTCGCTCTCGGCAGGCCCTCGCCCAGGTCATCATTCAGGCCGAGAAGGCGCAGCGGCGCACCGTGACCGTCGTGGACGTGGTCCCGGACGCCAAGGGTGACGCCCGCGGGCTGTCCTCGTTCCATCTGGTGATCGGATGGTGCGTGGGCGGCTACCTCTGCGCGGCGGCCCTCGCGATCAGCGCGGGCGCGCGGCCCGCGAATACGGCACGCGCCCTGATCAGACTGGGCGCGCTGCTGCTGTACGCGATCACCGCGGGCCTGCTCGGCACGGTGATCGCGGGCCCGATCCTCGGCGCGCTGCCCGGCAGCATCATGGCGCTGTGGGGCCTCGGAGCCCTGGTGGTCTTCGCGGTCGGGGCGATCACCCTCGCGTTCCAGGGGCTGGCGGGCATCGTCGGTATCGGTCTGGCGATCCTGCTCGTGGTCGTCCTCGGCAATCCGAGCGCGGGCGGCGCGTATCCGTATCCGCTGCTGCCGCCGTTCTGTCGGGCCATCGGGCCCGCGCTGCCGCCGGGCGCCGGCACCTTCACGGCACGCTCGATCGCGTACTTCAAGGGCAACGGCGCGGGTGGCCCGATGCTGGTGCTCGCCGCGTGGGCGGTGGGCGGGGCGCTGGTCACGATGGCGTGCGCGCTGTTCCGGAGCGACCGGGCGCCGAGGACGATCGGGGCCGACATGACAGTCGGGGGCGGAACCGCGGCCGGGCCCCTCGTGTGAGGGCCGGGCGGCAAACTGGGGGCTCCGCCCCCGGCCCCCCAGTCCTCAAACGCCGGACGGCTGAAAATTCAGCCCCGCCGGCGTTTGAGGCGCGGGGTCCGGGGCGGAGCCTCGGTTCTTGCCGGGCGCGCGTCAGCCGATCTCGGCGCCGAAGGCCGCGAGCGCCTCCGGGACCGGCTGGAAGAAGGTCTCGCCACCCGCGGAGCAGTCGCCGCTGCCGCCGGAGGTCAGACCGATCGCGGTGTCGCCCGCGAAGAGCGAGCCGCCGCTGTCGCCGGGCTCGGCGCAGACCGTGGTCTGGATGAGGCCCTCGACGATGTCACCGTTGCCGTAGTTGACCGTGGCGTCGAGTCCGGTGACCTCACCGTCGTGCACCTGGGTGGTCGAACCGCTGCGCTGCACCTTCATACCGACGGTCGCCTCACCCGCCTTGGTGATCGGCTGCGAGCTGCCGTTGTAGAGGTTGACCTCGCTCGGGTGCTCGGTGCTGTCGCTGTACTTGACGATCGAGAAGTCGTTGCCGGGGAACTGCGAGTCGACCATGGTGCCGATCGGCGCGCCGCCCGCGGAATCGGACCACTCGCTGCCGGCCTTCCCGCAGTGACCGGCGGTGATGAAGTGCGGCTCGCCGTCCTTGACCACGTTGAAGCCGAGCGAACAGCGTCCGCCGCCCGAATGGATGGCGTCGCCGCCCGCTATGAGCGGCTTGAACTCCCCGGCGGACTTCTTCAGTTCCGCCTTGCCGCCCAGAGCCTTGACAACCTGGCTGAGCTTGGTCCACTGAGCGCCCTTGACCGTACGGTCGGCGGTGACGACCACCGTGTTGGTGACCGGGTTCACGGACCAGGAGGTGCCGGGAATGGTCGCCTTGGTGGTGAGCGTCTGCCGGGCGGTCTTCAGCTCGGCGAGGGTGTTCTCCACGATTCTGGCCTTGCCGCCCGCCTTGCGGACGATCTGGGCCGCCGCCTCGTCGACGACGTTCACGACGAGGGACTTCGCGTCGGCGTCGTAGTACGTGCCGGCCGAGTCGGCGCCCAGGTCCTTGCTGAGGGTGGAAGCAAGGTTTCCGGCCGCCACCGCCGACAGCGGCTTGACGGCGAACTGCTCAGTGTTGTCACTGGCGTTCGCACTCTGGAAGGTGACGCCCGCGGCTACCAGGGCGACAACAGCGCCGCCTGCCATCGCCACTTTCCTTTTGGGCATGCGTCGGTGCTTCAACATCAACCTCCTGTGGGGGCCGCGCCCGGACAAGTGGGGTGCCCGGACACGGAGGATGGAGCGCCCACTATTCCGATACCGCTCGGTAGCACACAAGGTCGACTTCAGGACGGGCACACGACAACGCGTAGGCGTTCACAGCACCTTCACGGAAAGCGTCCACACTGGTCGGTTTCGTTTGCGAACACCGCGTGCAACGACGCCATGGGCAGCGCGTAAGGACTAGTCCTGTCTTGTTTCCGACTCTGCGGGACCGGTTTCCGAGGGCGGTTGCGCCACTGCGGGAGGCGGTGCCGCCGGCGGCGGAGCGGCCCGCTCCAGGAAGCGCAGCAGCTCCACCGGGAACGGCAGCACCAGGGTGGAGTTCTTCTCGGCCGCGACGGCCACCACCGTCTGCAGCAGCCTCAACTGAAGGGCGGCGGGCTGGTCCGACATCTCCTTGGCGGCCTCGGCGAGCTTCTTGGAGGCCTGGAGCTCGGCGTCGGCGTTGATGACCCGGGCCCGGCGCTCACGGTCCGCCTCGGCCTGGCGCGCCATCGACCGCTTCATCGTCTCCGGCAGCGACACATCCTTGATCTCGACCCGGTCGATCTGCACACCCCAGCCCATCGCCGGACTGTCGATCATCAACTCCAGCCCCTGGTTGAGCTTTTCACGGTTGGAGAGCAGATCGTCCAGATCACTCTTTCCGATGATCGACCGCAGAGACGTCTGCGCCATCTGCGAGACCGCGAAGCGATAGTCCTCCACCTGCACGATGGCCTCGGCGGCGTCCACGACCTTGAAATAGATCACAGCGTCCACGCGCACCGTCACGTTGTCACGCGTGATGCCGTCCTGCGCGGGCACCGGCATCGTCACGATCTGCATATTGACCTTACACAGCCGGTCGACAAACGGGACAACAAGCGTGAAACCGGGCCCGCGCACCGAAGACTTGAGCCTTCCGAGCCGGAAGACCACGCCCCGCTCGTACTGCTTGACGACCCGGGCTGCCGCCATCACGTAGACGACTCCGACGGACACTGCCGTCGCGCCGGCCGTCACCAGTGCCTCTACCATCACGGCCCCCTGGGGTGCGATGTGGACGCGCGTGCACGTACCTCTTCGACGGTAGACCCCAAATGACGTCAAAGGGAGTCCCCGTATGACCCGCTGATGGGTAATCATCGAATCGGTGGGGAATGCCAGGCTCACCATGCCTGCACAGAGCACTTACGACGAAGGGGGCGCGGGAGTGCGACGTCGGATGCGCGTGACGGACGGGCGGCATCTGATGGTGGAACGGCTGGGGGATCCGCGCGGCAGACCGGTCTTCCTGCTGCACGGCACACCCGGCAGCCGGCTGGGCCCGGCACCACGCGGCATGGTGCTGTACCAGCGCGGTACGCAGCTGATCGCGTACGACCGCCCCGGCTACGGCGGTTCCGACCGGCTGGCGGGCCGCAGCGTCGCCGATGTCGCCCAGGACGTACGGGCGATCGCCGACGATCTCGGCCTGGAGCGGTTCGCCGTGGTGGGCCGCTCGGGCGGCGCACCACACGCGCTGGCCTGCGCGGCCCTGATGCCGGAGCGGGTCACCCGCACCGCTGCTCTGGTGACGCTCGCGCCCAGGGACGCCGACGGACTCGACTGGTTCGAGGGCATGGCCGCGTCCAATGTCCTGGAGTACACCAGCGCGTCGGACGACCCGGCAGGGATGACCGAGCGGTTCATCCTGCGCTCCGCCGAGATCAGGCAGGACCCGATCCGGCTGCTCGACGATCTGCGCAGGGAGCTGACCGACTCCGACCGGATGGTGGTGTCGGACGCAGGCGTCAGGTCCATGCTGCTCCGCAACTACCAGGAGGCGCTGCGCACTTCCGCGTACGGCTGGGTCGACGACGCGCTCGCCTTCTGCAGCCCCTGGGGCTTCGACCCCGCCGACATCAAGGGCCCGGTGATGCTCTGGCACGGAGAGAAGGACGTCTTCTCACCCGTGGGCCACTCCCGCTGGCTCGCGGAGCGCATCCCGGGCGCGACGGCCGTCCTCGAACCGACCGCCGCGCACTTCGACGCCCTGCACGCACTGCCCCGGATCCTGACCTGGCTGCTGGACCACTGAATTCCAGCCACCGTCGGGTCCCCCCGGACAAGGTCCGGGGGGAGTTCGAGGAGCGGGGCCCCGGACGGAGCCCCGGGTTCAGACCGCCAGCGGCTCCAGATCGCGGTGCACCCTGCGCTCGTCCCGTGCGATCCGGGTCAGCGCATGCTCCTCGCCGAGCAGCCGCTGCAACTCCTCCACGGTCTCCGCCCGCAGATGCGCCGCCTCGGCCTTGCGGCCCAGCAGGCCGAGCGTGACGGACATGTTGGAGGCGATACCGAGCACCTCGGGATGGTGCGCGCCCAGGACCTCGCGCAGCCTGGTCACGGTCCGCTGCTCGATCTCCAGCGCCTCCTCCAGACCGCCCAGGTCGGCTAGGGCGTTGGCGAGGTTGATGATGCTGTACAGCGCGTGCGGATGGGATTCCCCGAGGACCTCCCGCATCGTCCTGGACACCTTCAGCAGCAGCTGTTCCGCGGCTTCCGGAGCGCCGCAGCCCCAGTGGAAGATGCCGAGGTTGTTGAGGGCGGCGAGAGTGTACGGATGCCGCTCCCCCGGCACCTTCATGTACTGGTCGACGACCTCCTGCGCCAGATCCCGCGCCGCCACCGGCTCCCCGGCCGCGAACAGGTCGGCCGCCAGATTCAGATCGCAGGCGAGCGAGTCCGGATTGGCCGAGGTGTACTTGGCGCGGTAGCGGTTGCGGGTGGCCGTGGTCAGCCGCCGCGCGTCCTCGAGTCGGCCGGCCCTGCGCAGCGACACGGCGAGGCTCTTGCCCGCCGCCAGCGTGCCCGGGAAGGTCCGGCCGAGCTGCTCCTTGTAGATGTCGTACGTACGCACGAGCACCGCGACCGAGTCCTCGTACCGTCCGACCTCCCGCAGATCCCTGGCGAGGCTGACGGCGGAGGAGAGGGTGTACGGATGCTCCGGGCCGAGCACCTCCGTACGCCGGTCGAAGACCTCCTGGTCGATCTCGCGCGCCCTGGCGTACTGGCCGACCATGCGCAGATTCAGCGCAAGGTTGTTGGCGGCCGCGAGCGTACGCGGATGGGACTCGTGGAAGATCTGGCTGAATCCCTCGTGCGCCTCGGTCGCCAGCTCCATCGCCCTGCCGTACTGGCCGAGGGTGCCCAGGTCCATCGCCAGCCCGCTGGTGGTCATGTACGTATGCGGATGGGACAGGCCCAGCACCTCCTGCTGACGCTCCAGGGTCACCTCGTCCAGCTCCTTGGCCTCCACATAACGGCCTTGCGAGCGAAGGATGTTGGAGAGATGGAAGCGCAGGTAGAGATACTGCAGATCGTCGTTGCCCAGCATCTCCTTCCAGGTGTCGCGCAGTTCGCCGGCAAGCGTGTAGGCGGCGTTCCAGTCGCCACGCTTCCACAGATAGCGCACACGGTCGATCATCAGCCGACGGGTCTCAGGTTCCTTGCAGAACCGTGCCTCCGAGGTGCCGAGGTGCGGCCAGATGGTGGCGAACCTCGGCCAGGTCTCGGGGTTGTCGATCGGCTCGTCGTCGTCGGGCCGCGCGCCCGCGAGGATCCGGTGGACCGCGTGCCGCGCGTCCTGCTGCTCCTGTTCGGTCAGCTGGGCCCTGATGACCGCCTGCACCAGCCGGTGCACCTGGATGCTGTTGGAGACCTGGTCGACCTTGGCCAGGGCGAACCGGCCGATCTCCCGGATGACCCGGCCGAGCACCAGCTTCTCCTGGAGCGAGGCGTCGTACGGCTTGAGCGCGTCGATCATCTCCTTGCTGTAGAGGAGGTTCGCGGAGATCGGCTCGGGTGCGAAGAACGCACAGAGCTGGAGGAGACGCACCGCGGCGGGCGAGCGCTCCTTGAGCCGCTCGATGGAGACGTTCCAGGTCGCGGCGACCGGCTCGGGATATCCGGCGGGCTGGTTGAGCGCGAGGACGCTCGCGGCCTGTTCCTTCAGCTGCTCGAGATATGAGGCGACGGGTGTGGCAGTCTCCGCAATCCACGCCGCGGCCTGTTCGACGGCGAGCGGCAGGTCGCCGACGGCGGTGGCGACCTGGTCGGCGTCATCGATGGTCAGTCCGCGGGCACGCCGCCTGAGGTGCTCGATGGACTCCTCGCGCAGGAACACATCGACGGGCAGCGCGTCCCCGTACTGCGACCAGGCCTGATTCCTCGAGGTGACCAGGATGTGCCCGGGCCCCTGCGGCGGGAAGAACCGCTTGAGCTGCTCGGGGTCGTCGGCGTTGTCGAAGACCAGCAGCCAGCGCGAGGACGGCACTCCGTTCCGCAGCAGTTCGATGGCCTCCTCCGAGGCGGCCGCCATGTCCTCGCCGCCCTGGGCGCCGAGCCGGACGGCGAGTTCGGCGAGTCCGGCGACCACGTCGTCGGGCTGCTCGGAGGAGATCCACCACACCAGGTCGTAGTCGGCCATGAAGCGATGGACGTACTCCAGCGCCACCTGGGTCTTGCCGACGCCGCCGAGCCCGTAGAGGGTCTGCGGCTGGGGCAGCACCGCGGCCACGGCCATGCCGCCGCCGAGCTGGTCGCGCATCCGCTCCAGCACCACCGAGCGTCCGGTGAAGCCGGGGTTGCGGGGCGGCGCGTTCCAGATCTTCGGCACAGTGCCGGGGAAGCGCGGTCCGGGCGACGCGCTGTCGGGAAGCTGCACCGGCCGGTCCAGTGCGCGCAGCAGCGCGGTGGTGGCGGCCACCTCGTCGAGGCGGAAGAGGTCCACCGGGTTGCGGTCGATGTACGGAGTGGTGAGCCGGACGTCGCCGACTCTGATCGGCAGCAGATGCCGTCGGCCGCCGCTCGGGTCCTCGGCCGCGGCCCGCGACCAGACCTCCACCGCCCGGGCGGACTTGAGATACGCGCTGGACAGCAGCACGACCGTGCGGGCGGCGTTCTCGGCGGCGAGCGCGTCCGCGCCGGCCGGTTCCTGTTCGACGGAGACATCGCGTGGCACGACCCGGAAGCCGGCCCGGGTGAGCATGTACTCGACCCAGTCGGCCCACATGCGGTTCTCGGCCACATAGCTGAGGAAGAGGTCGGCGGGCAGGGCGGGACGGCGGCGGGTGAAGGCGTCCCTGATCCGGAGCCTGATCTCCTCGCCGACCTGCGGCATGGAGGTGATCCGCTGCTCGGTGATGACGGAGGTCAGCCGTTCGAAGGCGGAGAGCAGGGAGTTGGTCAGACCGGCTTCGTCGCCGAAGGTGGCGAGCGTCTCCTCGTACGCGTAGTAGGGCCGGTACGGAATCTCCACCGCGCCCCAGTAGGCCGTCAGTTCGTCGCCGCTGAGCCCGGAGGGGAAGCGGTCGAACTTCAGCCTGGCCAGCGCGCGTCCGGCGTCCGCCTTCTCCTTCTCGCCCTCGTCGATCCGCATCGGCACCGGGAAGATCTTGATGCCGCGGCCGCCGTACCGCTCGTCGATCTGCCGGGCCACCGAGGCGGCACCGTCGATGGACTGGTCGCTGAGGGTGAAGCAGTCGACCAGGACATCGGGCAGATGGACGGTGCAGATGTCGGCGATATCGCTGAGGCCGGTACGGCTGTCGATGAGGACGTAGTCGTAGTTGGCCTTCATGTCCTCGCGCAGCGCGTCGAAGAAGTGGCCGCCGCCGAGCCGGTCGTAGAAGTTGTCCCAGTCGAAGGTGGAGACGGTCGCGGAGTACTCGCGGTTCTGCTTGCCGGCGGAGACGAAGTCGAGCGTGCCGCCGTCCGGGAACTCCCAGCCCAGGCTCTCGGGAGTGAGGGAGACGGCGTGCGGCTGTATGCGCGCGTAGTCGAGATGCCAGTCGTCGCGGCGCGGCTCGGGGCTGGTCGCGGCCCAGGCGTACTCGGTGATCAGATCGATGACTCCGGTGGTGGCACCGAGCGTGGAGGGGTCGAGGAAGGGGTGGAAGAAGCGGTGCAGGCCGGGCGCTTCCAGGTCCCAGTCGACCGCCAGGACCCGCTTGCCGTTCGCGGCGAGAATCCAGGCGGTGTTGGCCAGGGCCATCGTTCGGCCCGTACCTCCCTTGTACGAATAGAAGGTGACGATGCGTCCGTCACGACTGCCTGTCATCCGTGTCCTCCGCATCAGGGGCGATGTCATGCGTGTGCGGGACGTAGTGGGTGGTGCCGTACTCGGCCATCGGGCCGCGCAGCCGGGGCCGTTCACGCGCACCGGCGCCGGCCGGTGGCACCGGCGGGAAGACCTCGGCGTGCCGCAGATACTCCTGGGCTGCCGCCTCCACCACCTGGGGCAGGAGCTGGCCGAAGGCCTCCATGCTGAGCACGCCCTTGGCGGCCGCCCGGCAGGCGGTCCGGCCCTGGCGCATCTGGTGCGGCATGGTCCGTTCCAGCTTCTCGACCAGTTCGGCCTCCGATGTCCGGCTCTGCGGGTCGTCGCGGTTCCAGGGAACGACGACGCTCACCCAGGGGCGCGGCTCCGCGTCGAAGGCGGCGAGCCGTTCGCGCCGCTCGTCGTCCTCCAGGGCCCAGCGGTCGACCAGAAGTATCTCGGGCCGGGTGGGTGGCTGGCTGATGTCGGGCGGCGTCTCGTGGTCGAAGGAGGAGACGGTCGCCTGGTAGTTGAGGGAGCGGACCAGGTCCTGGGCGATGTACGCCAACGGGCGTGCGGAGTCCGGGTGGTAGGGATTCCACTCCTGGGACTGCTTGCCGTAGTAGTCGGGGGCGCGTCCCTCGGGCAGATCGTGGCGGGTGGGCGCGGCAACGGTCACATGCATCGGGCGGGGGCCGCCGGTGGGCTTGCCGAAGGCGCTGGGCGCCTGCCGGTAGTCGACCGGGCTGCCGGAACCGACGCGCGTAGTGTCCGCCACGCTGACGATGCGTTTGGCGAGTTCATAGACGGCGGCCTCGTACTCCTCGGCGAATATCCGTAACTTGATCAGCCCGTAGAGCCCGTCGGTGACATACCGGTCGCCGAAGGCGCGGTGGTTGAACTGCAACCGCTCCGCGGGACCCGGGAGTTGCTCCGGCGGCATCGGCACCCACAGCGCGGGCACGATCGCCTCCGCCGGCCGGTTGCTCTTCGCATGGTGGTAGATGGCCCGCTGGGCGAAGGCGTACCACTCCTTGCCGCACATCTCGCTGGCGAAGTACCGCGGTGAGAAGAGCGGGACGAACACCCGGCAGGTGGCCAGCACTTCGCCCAGCCGCTCCGACCAGCCCTCCCCCGAGCGGATTTCCCGGTCCATGAACCCGGCGGGCGCACCGGCCGGCAGATCGGTCATGGCCATCACATGGCCGCACAGATCACGGAAAAGCCGTTCGACCCACATATCGGGGTCCGGGCCGCCGGCCCCGTACCGCGGTGTGTGTGCATAGCTCAAGAAGAAGTACGGCCGGTGATCCGCCGCTCGTTGCGCTGAATCTGACACACGACCCCCGTCCTGTGTGAACGCCCACACCCAGACCCACAAGCGCCTAAGGCTGCGAGCGAATTAATCATTCCGGAGCCGGTCACTCTCCATCCCCCCGATGTTCGGTCAATCAACACCGCTTTTCGGTCATCCAGCTCTCCGCACGGCCCGACCCGTTCCCTGATCGGGAACAACCTTGCGGGCCTTCCTCCCAGTTGTCCCTTCTGCCCCCTTTTCCAGAAGAAGACGGCCTTGCGCTCGGCCCATTGATTGTCCCCACCCGGTCGCTGCACCACACAACGGTAGGTGCGCGGACGTGCTCCGGTCCGGTATTCGGCGAGATGGAATGCAGTGCGGCGGCGAAATCCACCCGGCCCTTCGGCGCTCCGCACGGACTCGGCCAACCGGCCCATCCGACGGCTGCGGATCCGGCGACGTCGATGGCCGGCAGGTCCGCCCGGAAGGCCGCCGCCTGCTCGGGTGTCATCACGGCATCGGGGTGACGGCCGGCCGGCGTGTCCGCCCGGGCTCAGCCACAGTCCGACTCTTTCCACAACTCGTCCAGCAGGCGCCGGCCGCTGACGGTCAGTTCGGCCGCGCGCGCCAGGGTTTCCAGCGCGGGCCTGGCCTGCTCGGCTCCGGCCGGTTCGAAGGCCGCGAGGCCCACACGTTCGTACGCTCCGGCCAGCAGCTCGGAGAGGGGCATCGGCGTCTCCCGCCAGGGCGCCCGATGGGTCCACCAGCCGTCCTGCGCGTAGAGATCGGTGACCTCGACCAGTGCCTGCAGTTTGGCCCGCCTGAAACCGCGCAGCAGCGCGGTTGCCAGCTCCTCGGGCGTGCCGGGCACCGCGATCCCGAGCGCTCCATAGCCGTGCCGGCGCACCGACGCCTCACCCGAGACCAGCGGTGTCAGGGTCGTCAGACAGTCGGCGGCCTCCGCGGCCTGTGCGGGTACGGTCTGCCGCAGCAGCTGCCAGGCCTCGGCCAGCCGCCCGCTCCAGCCGTCCGCCTCACGGGAGCCGAGCCGCTCCCGCACGGGTAAGCCGAAGCAGTCCCGGTACGGGTCGATGTCGTCGAGGCGCAGCGCGGGCACCCCGTCGCCGCCGAGCCTGCGCACGGGCCGCCAGTCGCCGCTGTCCTCGTCGGCGCGTACGTGCCACGGCTCGCGGCCGTCCACGTGTACCAGGAACCCCTTCTCGGCCGCGCGCACCTCGGCCTCGCCGTGCTCCCCGAGGCCCGTCAGCCGCAGCTCGCCGAGCGTGGGGAGCCAGAGCCTGCCGTTCCGGTACGGCGCCCGGACGGGTACCTCGAGCCCGGCTCGTACGACCGCGGCGGCGAGGTAGGACGGCAGCCGGAGCGCGAGCCCGGCCGCCTCCGGCCGCTCCTCGCGCAGGGCGGCCAGACAATCCTGCAGCCAGGTGTAGGTGTAGGGATGGCCGAGCACCACGTCGAGCGCGTCGGAGCGCCCCTCCAGGGCGGACGCCAACTCCCAGGCCTCGTCCCAGGCCTCGCCGCCCTGTCCGTCGAGCTCCAGGTGGACGTCGGCGAGCAGGGTGCGGGTCACGTCCTGGTGCTCGGCCATGAGTACGCCGGGGTCCGTGACCGCGGCGGACACGGTCGCGGCGGCGGTGCGCTGTTCGACACCGCGGATCAGCGCCTCGAGATCGCCGCAGTACACGGAGGTGTTGTCGAAGTCGTTCCGGGAGCTGTAGCGGTGGGTGTAGAGCCCGCCGCCGCATGACCGTACGACCGGGCACTGGTGGCAGGTCTCGCTCACTCCGGCGAGTCCCTGCTGGCGTGCTCTGATTCCGGGGTGGGCCGCGACCTCGTCGAAAGGGTGGGCATACACATCGAATCCGGTGGCTGCGGCGCCCTCGTAGGCGCTCTTGAGGGAGTCGACCTGCTCCAGGGTGCCGTCGGTCTCGACGACGACGAGGTCGGTGGGCGCGAGGCCGAGGGATTCGGTGAGGCTGGGGCCGCCGTCGAGGGTGGAGAGCACCGATTCGAAGAGCCGTACCGGAATACTGCGGCCCTGCTCGTCCCAGCGGTCGAAGACGGCCAGGAGCCAGTCGGCGTAGGCGGTGGCCGAACCGTCCGGGCGGGCCGGCGGGGCGTCCCAGGTGGCGTGCGGCAGCAGAAAGTCGATACGCGGCGGTTCCAGCTCGGTGAGCGCGTTGTACACCGCGATCGGATCGTTGGCCACGTCAATGGTGCAGAGGAGACCGAGATAGAGGTGGCGGTAGCGCTCCTGGCGGAGCAGGTCGACGGCTTTGAGGACCAGGGGGTGGCTGGTGCGGCCGTCCGCGAAGCGGCGATGGCGGTCGTTCGCACTCCGGTCGCCGTCGAGGGAGATCCCGACCTTGACGTCGTACTCGCTGAAGAGGTCGAGGTAGCGGGGGCTGAGCTGGAGGCCGTTCGTATGGATACGAAGATCGAGTTCGGCGATTCCGTCGAGGGCCTTGGTGAGCTCCTCGCAGATGTGTCGCAGCCGTGCGGGCCCTGCCAGAAGAGGCTCCCCTCCGTGCAGGATCACTGACACGGAGGGCAGGGCATGACTCTTGGCATGCTCGGCCAGTCGCAGAGCTGTCCAGGAAATCGCTTCGTCAGAGATTGCCTTCGGGCGAGTGCGCCAGCTCTGATCAGCGTGTTCGTAGATATAACAGTGGTCACATGCAAGATCACATCTGCTGTGGACCTTCAATACGATCTCGCGGAATGGGACCAGGGGTCCAGTCATTCCGCCAGTCTAGAGCGCCGAGTTGAACGTGGACGCACGCCGAGTGACGTCGACCGAGACGGGGAGCACCCGGGCGAGCTTCCTGGCGGCAACGGCGCCACGGAGATCGATCTGAGCCAACGGGACGCGATTCTTCTTCGCAGCGGCGAAGGACGCTGAGGTCTGAAACTTCATGAGGGGCCGTCCTTGATGTTGTGTCCAGCGTTGTGTCCAGCACAGATACCACGCACCGTTGCGATGCCGGCGGCACGACTTTACTCTCATGGCCACTCGCAGCAACTCAGCACATGGAGACGGAACAAAAGAGTTGTGGCGCATTCTCGCAGGACAGTACGGAACAAGCCATTCCGCCTAAAGAGTGAAGACAAAACTGCAGACGGGAGTGCGCATGACCGAATTTTCCGGCCCACTGCACAGCATGGTCTTTCGTAACACTGATCTGCCGGTTCTCTTCCATCGCACGGACAGCGTCGCGATCTCGCACCAGCGCGAGGCCGTCGGCTCCACCCGCTCCCAGCTGCTGCTCCTGGTCCTGGGCGCCGCCCTGGCCACGCTGCCGTCCTCACTGAAGCTCGGTGACACTTTCCAACTCGCGGGCGCACTCAGCACGTTGGCCTATACAGGGGTGCTCGCGCTGGGCTATCGCACCTCCCGGCGCAGAGCAAAGTCGCACTGGCAACTCAACCGCTCCGCAGCGGAGTTCATCAAGTCGATGTGCTGGCGGTACGCCGTCCATGGAGCGCCCTTCGACTCCCACTCCACCGATGCGGACGAGCTGTTCGCCGTGCGCCTGGAGGAAGGGCTGCGGGAGCTGGCCAAAGTCGGCTGGCAGGACCCGCGCCACGGCGATGCCGAGGTGGCCGCCGCGGACCTGATCACCACACCCATGCGGCGGCTGCACGCGAAGACGTTCAGCATCCGCAAGGAGACCTATGTCAGGGACCGGCTGATCGAGCAGCGCAACTGGTACCACCGGAGCACGGAGAACTCCCGCCGCGCCACCGCGCTCTGGTCCGCGTCAATCGGGCTGCTCACCCTGCTCGCACTCTTCTTCGCGCTGCTGAAGACCTTCTCGATCGCCGAATCCGTCGATGTGATGGGCCTGTTGTCGGCGGCAGCCGCCGCCTGTCTGGCCTGGAGCGAGATCCGGCGCCATCAACCCCTCATCGCTGCCCACTCGTTGGTCGAGGAGGACCTGGCGGCGATGCATACGGCGATGGAGACCTCGGTCAGCGATGTGGAGTGGCCGTCGGCGGTCTACGAGACCGAGCGCATCGTCTCGCCCCAGCACACCGACTGGCTTGTGAGGCACCGTAGTTGAGGGATGGTCAGTAGCGCTCGACGCCCTCGCGCCAGATGACCGTCACGGGCTTGCCGAGGTGTCGGGCGTAGCGGACGATGTCGCCCGTGCCGCCGAGACCGCGGGCCGGGCGGCCGTCCCAGACCGCCAGCAAACGGTCGCAGTTGTCGGCGATATAGGCGCCGGCCGCGTAGTAGGCCTCGTCCGTGGAGTGCGGGAAGGACAGCTGGACCTCCCGGCTCGCCCTGCCCCTGAGGTCCTGGTACCTGGCGAGCTCGTCCGGGGCCGTGAAACCGGCTTCGTAGTCGCCACTGGGGATCACCACGGTCAGTTCCGCGCCGTACTCCAGAGCGATGTCCGCGAAGAGCTGGTCAGCGCCCGCCGCGAGACTGGAGAGTGCTTCCATCGAGCCCTCGTGACCGCAGAACTCGGCGCGCATCCCGGCGCGGATATGGGCGTGCGCCTCGGGCGGGATGCCTCTGTGGCCGGTCACTCCAATGCGTTTCACTGATCCGCAACCCCCGTTGTTCCGGTGCCCGACCGCTCTGACATCCTCTCAAAAGGGAGAGCGACGTCGAGCCCCCGTCCGCTGATATTGGACGGGGGCTCGACTGCTGTCGGTTGCGGTGGTGGTGCGTCAGTAGACACTGACTCCGTAGGCGCTCAGCGCCTCGGTGACCGGCTGGAAGAATGTCGTACCGCCGGAGGTGCAGTTGCCGCTGCCGCCGGAGGTCAGGCCGATGGCCCGGCTGCCGGAGTAGAGCGAGCCGCCGCTGTCTCCGGGTTCGGCGCAGACGTTGGTGCGGATCATGCCGTAGACGATGTCACCGCCGCCGTAGTTGACCGTGGCGTTGAGGCCGGTGACGCTGCCGCAGTGGGTGCCCGTGGTGGAACCGCGGCGACAGACGGACATGCCGACGGTGGCGTTGGCCGCGCTGGTGATGTCCTGGCTGCCGACGGTGCCCGGGTGGGCGATCGAGGTGTTGGAGTACCTCACGATGCCGTAGTCGTTGCCCGGGAAGCTGGATCCGGCCGTGGGACCGATGCTCGTGGAGTGCGAGGAGTTGGTGTACCAGGGCGGGTTGCCGTCGGTGCAGTGGCCTGCGGTCAGGAAGTAGTAGGTGCTGCCGCTGCGGACGTTGAAGCCGAGCGAGCAGCGCCAGCTGGTGGCATAGATGGCGTCGCCGCCGGAGATGAGCTTGGAGAACGTGCCGGCGGTGCGCTCGATGCGTATCGCGCCTGCGTTGGCCCCGGCTTCCTGCTTGATCTTTGTTATTTCGGCCTTCGAGACGGTGCTGTCGGCCGTGACGACCAGGGTGTTGGTCGCCTTGTCGATGAGCCAGGCGGTGCCTGCCACATCCGCGTCGAGTACGGCGTCGCTCGCGGCGGTGAGTTGGTTGGCGCTGAAGGTCTGTGCAGGGTTGGCGCTGGCGGCGGGGACGGCCAGCGCTGCGGCGGCGATCAGGCCAGTGGTGACGGCGAGCAGACGCATGCGTCTCGCCGTGCCACTGCGGGGGATGGTGCGCTTGATCCTCACTTGTCGTTCCTCCCGAGGGGAATCGGGGGCCCTTTGTGGGGTTCCGGGCCCGTGAGGCGCAGCCAGGGAGCATGTTCGGTTTTCGGACAGACTGTGCTCCTGACAAGCGCTGTTCGGGAGTATTCGGTGCGTCAACTTCCCGCGCAAGGGCGCCTTTCGGCCTCTCCGCGCCCCCATGCCGGACGGCCCCGGTGGCTCGTTGGCCACCGGGGCTGTGCCGTACTTGTCCGACCCGTAGGACGGGTCAGTGACTCCGAAGGTTCCGTTCGCCCGCCGGGACGGCGGTATCGAGGGTGTTCCCGGGGGGCGGGAAGGGGCAGATGAAGTGGTCCGCGAAGGCGCACGGCGGCAGCAGGGACCGGTTGAAGTCGACGGTCACCGTGCCGTCGGTGGCCGGCGCGGAGGGCCGCAGAAAGCGGAAACGGTAACTGCTGTTTCCGCTGGTCGCATCGGCGAAGACCGCCCAGAGCGAGCCGTCCGGCTCGACCGCGACCTGCAGCGTGCGCTCCTCGCCGTCGAGCTCGAAGGCGATCTCGCCGCCGAGGCCGAGGCCGCGCTCACGCCCGTCGGCGTTCTCGACCCGTACGCTGCGGTGTTCCTTGTACGGATGGAAGCGTCCCGGCAGCGCCCAGCGGGCGTCGTACGCCGTCGCCTCGATGCCCTGGAAGGCGTGCCGCGCCGGTGAGTCCGGGTCGAAGTCCCGTACCGCCCACAGACCTTCGCGGCGCAGTACGACCAGTCGCCGCTCGCCGTGCGCGACCCGGGATCCGGGGATCGGTCCGTGGTCCGCGGTGAGGCGGACGGGGCCGGTGAGGGGCTTGTCGTCCACGGTGAGACCGTCCTCGGCCGAGGCCGTCAGCACCACCGCGTCACCGTCCTCCAGCCAGCTCCCGGGGACGGCCGGAATTCGACCTTCCGGGTAGTCGGAGAGCCAGTAGGTACCGGTGAGCGAGAGCGGTCCGTACGGGGCCGCGACCGTGGCGGCACGCTGTTCGTGCCAGTTCTGCCAGTTCCGCTGGTCCTTGGCTGCGTGTGCGTCCTTGCTCATCCGATCAACCTTTCCACACCGGCTCGGCGAGCCCGAGGTGCGATCGCAGCGTCGAGCCGGTGTACTCCGCACGGAAGACCCCGCGCTCCTGGAGGAGCGGTACCACCTGGCCGACGAAGTCGTCGAGACCGTCGGGGGTGAGATGGGGGACGAGGATGAAGCCGTCGGCCGCGTCCTTCGACACGAACTCCTCCAGCGCGGCGGCGACGCTCCTCGCGGTGCCGATGAAGGACTGCCGGCTGGTCGTCTCGATGACGGTCTGCCGTATGGACAGGCCCTTGGCCTCCGACAGCGCACGCCACTTGGCGGCGATCGCGAACGGGTCGCCGGCCTTGACCCGGCCCTGGACGAGGACGGAGTCCGGATCGGGATCGATGTCGGGGAGCGGCCCTTCGGGGTCGTACGAGGAGAGGTCGCGGCCCCAGACCAGCTCAAGGGCGAGGATCGCGTTCTGCGGCGAGACCTGCCGGTGGCGGATCTCCGCGGCCCGCTCCTGCGCCTCGGCGTCCGTGTCGCCGAGGACGAAGCTGACCCCGGGCATGATCTTGAGGTCGCCGGGCTCCCGTCCGTACGCGGCGAGCCGGGCCTTGACGTCGGCGTAGAAGGCGCGGCCCGCCTCCAGCGTGCCGTGCCGGGTGAAGATCACGTCCGCGGTGGATGCGGCGAACTCCCGGCCCTCGTCGGAGTCGCCCGCCTGGATGACCACGGGGTGGCCCTGCGGTGACCGGGGAACGGTGAACTCGCCCTCGATCACGAAGTGTTGACCTGAGTGCGCGAAGGGACGAGGCGTCCCGTCAGGCGTCCAGGAGTCCCAGAGCGTACGGGCGACGGAGACGAACTCGGCGGCGCGGGGGTAGCGGTCGGCCCGGTCGAGATAGCCGCCGCGGCGGAAGTTCTCCCCGGTGAAGGCGTCGGAGGAGGTGACAACGTTCCAGGCGGCCCGGCCGCCGCTGAGATGGTCCAGGGAGGCGAGTCGGCGAGCCAGTTCGTACGGCTCGTTGAAGGTGGCGTTGACGGTGGCGGCGAGGCCGAGCCGTTCGGTGACGGCCGCCAGGGCATTGAGCACCGTGAGGGACTCGGGTCGGCCGACCACGTCCAGATCGTGGATCTCGCCCTTGTGCTCGCGCAGCCGCAGCCCCTCGGCGAGGAAGAAGAAATCGAAGAGTCCGCGCTCGGCGGTGCGGGCGAGATGCTCGAAGGAGGAGAAGTCGATCTGGCTCTTCGAGCGCGGGTCGGCCCAGACGGTGGTGCTGTTGACGCCCGGGAAGTGGGCGGCGAGATGCATCTGTTTGCGTTCGGCGGTCATGAGGTTCCCCCCGAGAGGGCGTACTGGTTGGCCGGGCGGGCGAGACCGAGATGCTCACGGAGCGTGCCGCCCGGATAGAAGGTGCGGAACAGACTGCGGTGCTGGAGCAGCGCGACCGTGCCGTTGACGATCCGCTCCAGGTCCCGGTGGGGTGCGATGGGCGCCAGATGGAAGCCGTCCACCGCCACCTCCGCGTGCCACTGGGTGATCAGCTCGGCGAGGTCGACCGGGCCGCCGCTGTAGTGCGGACCGCCCGCGAGCCGAGGGTCACTGTCCAGTCCGGGCTCGCTCTCGCCCAGGTCGACGACGAGCGAGACCAGGACGCGCAGCGTGTCCGGGTCACGGCCCTGCGCCTCGGCGCGTCGGCGTATGTCATCGCGGAGCGCGGCGGCCTGTTCGGGTGCGCCCGCCCGTACGAGAACGACATCGGCGTGCCGGGCGGCCGCGTCCCGGCCCGACTCCCCCGTGCCGTCCGCGACGGTGACGGGACGGCCCTGCGGCGGCCTCGGCACGATCGAGGGGCCGCGCACACTGAACGTGCCGCCTTGGAAGTCGACACGGTGGAGCTTGTCGCGGTCGATGAAGCGCCCTGTCGATATGTCGCGGATCTCCGCGTCGTCCTCCCAGCTGTCCCACAGCCGGGCGGCGACATCGGCGACCTCGCCGGCCTCCCGCCACAGCGCGTCGCCGGGCGCGGCCGGACGACGGCCGAAGAGCCGGGCCTCGGCCTCGGTGGTCGACACATCGACCTGCCAGCCCGCGCGGCCGCGGCTCACCCAGTCGAGGGTGGCCACGGCCGTGGACACATGGAAGGGCTCGGTGTGCGTGGTGGTCACGGTCGGTACGAGACCGATCCGTTCGGTGGTGGGCGCGACCCTCGACAGCACCGCGAGGGCGTCGAGCCCCGGCCGGGCGAAGGAGTCGCCGAGGCTGACGAAGTCGAGGGCGCCCTGCTCGGCGAGCCGGGCGAGCGCGACGTAGTACTCGGCGTCGTACCGGGCCGGGCCGTCGAGGGCGACGGCCAGATGGAGGGGCCTGGTGGGGGACATGGCGATGAATGCCTCTCTGGAGCCGGCGCTGGTCACTTCTTGGTCTTGGGCAGACCCGGCGGATTGATCTCCGACTTCGCGACGGCCTCGCTCGAGAGCCCCCAGCGCTTCAGGACCTTGGCGTACGACCCGTCCTCGATGATGTGGTCGATGGCCGCGGCGTACGCCGCGGCCAGACCGCTGTCCTTCTTCGTGGTGGCCGCGATCTTGCCCTGGACCTGCGAGCCGCCTCCCGACAGGGTGCCGATGATCTGGGTCTGTCCGGCCGAGGCCACGTGGTACGCGGCCGACGGGTTCGGCCCGAGATAGGC
Organism: Streptomyces sp. NPDC002730; assembly: GCF_042888805.1. Taxonomy (NCBI): domain Bacteria; kingdom Bacillati; phylum Actinomycetota; class Actinomycetes; order Kitasatosporales; family Streptomycetaceae; genus Streptomyces; species Streptomyces sp. NPDC002730. The sequence goes on along the minus strand of NZ_JBIAQG010000021.1, from coordinate 65,681 downwards.
GTCGATGCGGCCCGACTGGAGGGCGAGGTAGTAGTCGGTGTCCTTCTGGAAGTACTTGATGTCGACGGGCTTGAGGCCTGCCTTGACGTTCTGCTCGCTCCAGTCGACGAGGATCTTCTCCTGGTTGGTGCCGGAGGAGACGGAGATGGTCTTCCCCGCCACGTCCTTCGGCCCCTTCACCCGCCAGCCGGTGCCCTTCTTCGCCTCGAAGGCCAGGTTGTCGAGCCGGTAGGTCGCGAAGTCGTACTTCTCCTTGCGCTCCTCGGTGACGGTGACATTGGAGAGGACGCCGTCGAACTTGGAGCTGTCCAGGCCGACGAAGAGGTTCTCCCAGGAGACCTCTTCGAACTGCGGCTTCAGGCCGAGAGTGTCGACGATCAGAGTGGCGATGTCGATCTCGGCGCCGATCCGCGTCTTGTCGTCGGTCGCGTAGAAGCCGAGCGGTGGCGAGGCGTCGGCGCTGGCGCCGATGCGTAGCGTGCCGCGCTTGCGGATCGCATCGGGCACCTTGGCGGCGACGGCGTCGACCTTCTTGCCGCGGATGCGGTGCTGGTCGGGCGAGATATTGATGCCCGCGCCCTTCTGGCCCTGGGGCTTCACCACGTCGGTCGCTGCGTCGCTGGTGCCTCCGCAGGCGGCGAGCAGACCGGAGGCGGCGATCGCGGCGACGGCGGTGGCGAAAGCGCGGCGGGTGTTCACGTGGAAACTCCTTGCAGACATGGGTGGTTCACAGGACCTTGGAAAGGAATGCGCGGGTGCGCTCGTGCTGGGGGTTGTCGAGTACGTCGGCGGGGGCGCCCTGCTCGACGATCCGGCCGTCGTCCATGAAGATCACGGTGTCGGCGACCTCACGGGCGAAGCCGATCTCGTGGGTGACGACGATCATCGTGGTGCCCTGGTGCGCCAAGTCCTTGATGACGTCGAGGACTTCGCCGACCAGCTCGGGGTCGAGGGCGGACGTCGGCTCGTCGAAGAGCAGCAGTTTCGGCTCCAGGGCCAGCGCGCGGGCGATGGCGACGCGCTGCTGCTGCCCGCCGGAGAGCTGCTTGGGGTAGGCGGACGCCTTGTCCTCGAGTCCCACCCTGGCGAGGAGCCTCTCCGCGGTCGCGATGGCTTCCTTGCGGGGCCGCTTCAGCGCGGAGACCGGCGCCTCGATGATGTTCTCGACCACGGTGAGGTGCGGGAAAAGGTTGAAGTTCTGGAAGACGAAGCCGATCTGGGTGCGCTGCTTGAGTACCTCGCGCTCGCGCAGCTCGTACAGCTTGTCGCCGGAGCGCCGGTAGCCGACGATCGAGCCGTCGACGCTGATCCAGCCGCTGTCCACCTTCTCCAGATGGTTGATGGTGCGCAGCAGCGTGGACTTGCCCGAGCCCGAGGGCCCGAGTACGACGGCGACCTCCCCCGTGCGCACCTCGAGATCGACTCCGCGCAGCACCTCCAGCGCGCCGAAACTCTTGTGCACGGACCGTACGTCGACCATCGCGCTCATCGCGTGGCCCCCTTTGCGAAGTGGCGTTCCACGTAGTGCTGGAGGACGGAGAGCGCGGTGGTCAGGAGGATGTACCAGGCGGTGGCGACCATCAGCAGCGGCACGACCCGGCCGTTGCGGCCGTAGATGACCTGGACCTGGTAGAAGAGCTCGCCGATCGCCATGACGGAGACGATCGAGGTGCCCTTGAAGAGGGAGACGATCTCGTTGGCGGCGTTGGGGAGGATCGAGCGCATCGCCTGGGGCAGCACGATGCGGCGCAACTGGCGCAGCCTGGGAATGCCGAGCGCGGCCGCCGCCTCCAGCTGACCGCTGTCCACGGCCAGTACGCCGCCGCGGACGATCTCCGCCGCGTACGCCGCCTGGTGCAGGGCGAGCCCGAGCACGGCCGCGCTCATCGCGCCGACCAGGCCCATCGTGTCGAAGGAGAAGAAGCCGGGCCCGAAGGGGATGCCGAACTGCAGCTCCTTGTAGAGGTAGGCGAGGTTGAACCAGAACAGCAGCTGCACGATGAGCGGGATGGAGCGGAACGCCCAGATGTAGGTGAAGGCCACCGACTTGAGGAAGGGGCTCGCCGACAGTCGCATGAAGGCCAGGACGATGCCGAGGGCGAAGCCGATCGCCGTGCCGTAGAAGGTGAGCTGGAGGGTGATCCAGACGGCCTTGAGGATCACTTCGGCCGTGAAGAACTCCGCGAAAACCTCCCACTCCCAGCCGGGGTTGGTGGCCAGCCCGTGCAGAAACTGCACAAGCAGGATCGCGGTGGCCGCGACGGCCGCCCAGCGCCAGGGATGGCGCACGGGCACCACCTTCAGCGCACCGTAGTCCTCGGGTTCCGCGACGGTGGGTGGTGGCGCTTTGTCGACAGGTGGATCGCTGGTCAGCGACATGGGGTCCTCACGTTCGTACGTACGAGAAAGGGGGGTAGCGCTCAGGCCCTCAGGCCCTCAGGCCCTCAGGCGCTCAGGCGCTCAGGCGCTCAGGCGCTCGCGACAGGCGAGATCACGCAGTAGGGCGAGCGCGGTACGCGCGGTGGCGTCGTTCTGCCGGAACGCCGCGCCGCCCGTGCGCGGCCGGGTGAAGGCCCCGCCCGCCCGCGCGGTGGTGTGCGGGCCGAGCGCGAAGCGGCGCGGATGCGGCCGGCCGCCTCGCTCCAGCACCCGGCCGTCCTCGGGGTCCACCGACAGAAGACCGGTGGGGGTCGCGTCGGCACCGTCCGCGTACAGGGAGCGCAGCAGCGGGCTACGGGTGCGTTCCAGCGAGGGCTCGGGCAGCCGGGCCTCGACCAGCGCCCGCGCCTCGATCCACTCCCCGGGCACGCCGGCGCCGCCTGCCCGGAAGACCGCCCGTTCCTCGTCGGCCTCGACGGTGATGCCCGCGCCGAGGAAGCGGACGACACCGGCGCGGGAGAGCGCGAGGAGCTGGCGCAGCCGGGGCCCGGGCGGGCCGGAGGCGAGATAGCTGAAGAAGCCGTGCCATCGGCCGCCGATGTCGCCGAGGCGGATCAGCTGCCCGTAGACGGAGAGCAGTCCGAGGAAGACCGCGAGGTCTTCGCTGTGGGCGCGGTCGTGGCGGCGGTCGAGGTCTGCGGTGATGTAGCTGCGCAGCCCGTCCTGGAGTGCGTCGTACGAGCCGAAGCGCAGCCCGTCCAGCGGATGGTCGAGCGCCTCGAGGTCGAGGCGGTCGGCGGGGTCGGGGACGGAGGCGGCGACCAGGGTGTGCAGTTCGGGACTGCCCGGTGCGGCGGCGGCGTACTTCTCCTCGAAGTCGGGCCAGTTGACCGAGGTTCGCTCGGGGTGGGCGGCGAAGAGACGGTGGTAGTGGGCGAAGCCCAGCTCTTTGTCGATGAGCGGCCACAGGTCGCGCTGATAGTCGACGGGGCCGGGCCGGCTCAGCAGCGCGTCCACCTCGGCGGGGCCGAAGAAGCGTGGCAGCGGCGGAGGTTCACCCTCCCAGCCGTAGCCGATCTTGGAGTGGTACGGCACACCGCGCCGTGATCCGACGTACAGGACGGGCTCCTGGCCCGACGGCACGTACTCGCCGTTCGCGTACCGTCCGCCACGGCCCTCGGTGAGCAGCACCATCAGATCGACAAAGGCGAGCCCGAAGCCGCGGACGATGACCGGCTCGCCCGCCGGGAGGCCTTCGAGATCGCTGTCGGCGGTGAAGTCCGGCGGCAGGTGGAGCAGCCCGCGGCGGCGCGCGAAGTCCGCCAACTCCTTCTGTTCGTCGCCGAGTTCGGCGTCGAGGTGGCCCAGGGTAAGCACCACGAGATCGGCGATGAGCGGCTCTCTGCGCCCTTCGAGCCAGACCCGCTGGCGCCCTTCACGCGGACCGCTGACGCGCAGCGCCCGCGCCCGGTGCTCGTGCACGGCGACGGCCGGCGGCAGGGCGGCCACCGCCTCCTCGTACACCCAGCGCAGATACGCGCCCTGCTGCTGCCTGCTGGGAAAGGTCGGGCCGTCGAGACCTGCCCACTCCGCGAGCGTGGGGCCCGGCAGTACGGGCCCGTCCAGCGTCACGGTGTCGTCGGTGAACATGGTGACGTCCTCGGCCATGGAGTTCATCCACAGGAGCGGGGACTGCTCGTGCCGCCAGATCCGGCCGCCGCCCGGCGGATGCGGGTCCACCAGATGGATGTCCAGCGGAAGACCGGCGTACAGCTCAGGGGCGTTGGCGGCCAGCCGCTCCAGGAAACCGGTCCCCCGCGGACCGGCTCCGATCACGACGATGGACGTCATCGCGCACCTGCCGTGCCGCGCGCGTAGTACTTCTCGACATAGTGCTGACCGACGCTGAGGAGTGAGGTCACCACGACGTACCAGAGGGTGGCGACGAGCAGCAGCGGTACGACCTGGTAGGTGCGGTGGTAGACGAGCTGCACCGAGTAGAGCAGGTCCTGCACGGCGATCACGCTGACGATCGAGGTGCCTTTGAGGGTGCCGATGAGCATGTTCCCGGCCGGCGGCACGATGGAGCGCATCGCCTGCGGCAGAACGATCCGGCGCAGCCGGCGCCACCGTCCGAGGCCGAGCGATTCGGCGGCCTCGATCTGTCCGCGTTCGACGGACAGGATGCCGCCGCGTACCACTTCGGCGGCGTACGCGGCCTCATGGAGGGTGAGCCCGATGATCGCGATGGTGACCGGGCTGAGCAGATTGACCGTCCTGACGCCGAGGACCTGCGGGTAGAGCGCACCGATGTTGAACCAGAACAGCAGCTGCACCAGGATCGGCGTCGAACGCAGCAGCCAGATGTATCCCCAACTGACGTTGCGCAGCACGGGATTGGCGGACAGCCGCATCACGGCGAGCAGCGTGCCGAGCGCGAAGCCCAGCACCATGACGACACCGGTCAGCCAGAGAGTGAGGCCGAGGCCGCGCAGTACGGACGTCGAGGTGAAGTAGTCGCCGACCACGTCCCACTGGAAGGCGTCATTGCGTACGACGGAACTGACGGCGCCCGCGAGCAGCAGCAGGACGACAACTGCGGCCGCCCACTGGCCGGTTCGGCGTACGGGCACGATGCGCGGCTGCACGGTGTCGGTCTTGGAGGGCGGAGCCGCGGGAGATTCGGGGAGGGTGTCTGTAGGCACAGCCATGCGAAGGCTCCGTGGATGCAGAGATCGAACACGGGAATGCCTTCACCAGAAACACAACGCGGACCGAGCCCCTCAGCACGATCCGTTGCTGAGACTAGGGGGTGCGCACGGCCCGATGTCAAGCCTGTCCGTACTGTGAGCCGTCTGTCTCAGGACAGTTGACGCAGAAACGGATGCCTGTTCCACTTGGGCCATGCATTCGCAGCAGTGGCTGGTCACGCGCTCCCACATCGACTTCGGTCGCGTGTGGTCCTCTTCCTGTTGAGCTGACCCCGCTGCCTTTCTCGCGCCCGCGCTCGCGCCTTCGCGCCGTCTTCTTGCATTTCTCGCATTTCTCGCATGTCGCGCCTTCACCCACATAACGCCGCGCATCACTCCCCCTCGCCCACTCTTGTTCCTTCTGCCTGCTCGAAGTAGGGCACACATGACCTTCACCCCGAGCCGTGGTTCCGCGCTGTCCGTACGCCGGACCACGGTCGACGACCCGCTCGCCCGTCCACTCCTCGAGGAACTGGCGCACGAGTACATCAGCCGGTACGGCTCCGCCTTCGATCTGGAGCGCTACCCGTCCGAGGAGTTCGCTCCGCCGGGCGGTGCGTTTCTGCTGCTCCTGGAGCAGGGCCGGCCGGTGGCCGGTGGCGCGTACCGCCGCTACGACACCACCACGGCCGAACTCAAGAGGATCTGGACGCACTCCGCGCACCGCCGCCGCGGCCTGGCCCGGCGCGTGCTGCGCGTACTCGAACGGGAGGCAGCCGAGCGCGGCTACTCCCGGATCCATCTGACCACCGGTCCGCGCCAGCCCGAGGCCAAGGGCCTCTATCTGGCCGCCGGATACCGCCCGCTCTTCGATCTGTCCGCAGATCCGGAGTCGATCGGCCCGCTGCCGTTCGAGAAGCACCTGGAGACCCCCGCATCATGAGCAGGAAACGCCACGCCGCCGTCTTCGCGCTGATCACCGCCGCCGCGCTCACAGTCACCGCCTGCGGCTCGGGCGACCCGGCGACCGCCGGCGTCGGTGCCCAGCCAAGTGGCAAACCCGGCCGGATCCCGACCGACGATGTGGTGTCGTCGGTGCCGAAGGACGAGGCGATCGCGAAGCTGCTGCCCGCGGACGTACGCAGCCGGGGCACCCTCACCATCGCCACCTCCGTCGGCAATCCGCCGGGCGCCGTCTACCTGGAGGACGGCAAGACCGTCGCGGGCCAGGACATCGACTTCGCGGAGGCCGCCGCCAAGGTGCTGGGACTGAAGCTGAAGCGCGAGGTGGCGAGCTTCGAGGCGATCCTGCCGGCGCTGAGCAGCGGCAAGTACGACCTGGGCACCGGCAATTTCGGGGTGACGGACGAGCGACGCAGGACCATCGACTTCGTCACGTACATCAATGACGGCCAGGGCTTCGCCGCGCTCGAGAACAGCAAACTGACGAAGATCTCGGACTTCACCGATCTCTGCGGTCTGAATGTCGCGACCGGCGCGGGCACCACGTTCGAGGCGTCCCTGGAGAAGAACAAGGGCCGCTGCTCCGAGGCGGGCAAGAAGCCGTACAAGGTCCAGACGTACAGCGAGTCGGGCGCGATCTGGATCTCGCTGCAGCAGGGCCGCAGCGATGTGGTGATGAGCACCATCAACGGGCTGCGCTACGCCGTCACCCAGCAGCAGGGCACCAAGTTCCTCAATGAGTTCAAGCGGCTCGACGTCGGCTTCGCCTTCAAGAAAGGCACACCGCTGGCGCCCGCCTTCCGGGCCGCGGTGAACAAACTCAAGACGGACGGGACGTACGACCGGATCCTGAAGAAGTGGGGCACCACGGAGTCGGCGATCGAGAAGTCGCAGATCTCGCCGCCGGAGCTGAAGTGATCCGACGGCGGAACCGAAATGATCCGACGGTCCGTCAGCAGCCGTCGCAGGGGCAACAGCAGTCGCAGCCGGGACAATCACAGTTGGAGCAGTCACAGTCGCGGCAGCAGCCCTCGCGCTTCTTGCGGGACCAGGGGCCCTCGTACTCCTTGGCACAGCAGATCTGGCAGGTGCAGAACAGCCCGGTGAATACGGCGCAGCCGGCCAGGAAGCCGCGCTTCTTGGGCTTCGGCGGTTCACCGCCGAACTGCGGAGGCAGCCCACCGGGGCCGCCGGGCCCACCGGGCACTCCCGGGTTGCCACCGCCGTAGGGGTTGTTCGAGCCGTAAGGGCCGTAGCCGCCGCCCTGGTGCGGATTTCCGTGCTGGGGCGGCTGTGGCGCGCCGTACCCCTGGTGCGAGCAGGTCGTCGTGCGGAACGCACGGTTCACCGAGGTACGCAGCTCGTGGGCGAGCAGCACATGCACCAGCCTGTCGTCGGTGAAGCGTGCGTCGCGCAGTGCGAGGCGCACCCCGTGCACCGCGTCGTCGGCGAGCCGGCGTGCCTCGGCCAGTGAGGTGCCGGTCGCGGTCAGCGGGTTCCAGGCACCCGACGCTGCGTCAGCTTCCCTGTCCTCCACGGCATCCAGCAGATGTGCCAGCCGTCCGAAGAGCTTGCCGGCCTCGGCGAGCGGCGCCACGTTCTCCGGCCTTCCGGCGAGTACGGCGGTGTGTGCGAAGGCTGCCGCGGTCGCCGTCTCGGTCGGCTCGGTGACGGTCAGCAACGGGGTGCCAGGACCGGCCAGCGACTCGATCCCGGTCTGCCGGTCGATGGCGTCGAGCAGCACCGCCGTGTCGAAGCCGAGCTCGGCGCCGGTGCGCGCCCCGGCCCGGTCCCAGCCCGCGGCGACCCGGCGCGCCGCGGCGGCCACCGGCTTGCGGGCCAACACCCCGTCCCGGTCGGCCACGTGGTCCCGTACCTTCGCCGACGCCAGCACCAGCGAGACGGCCGCCGCCAGGCGCGCGCCCTCGCCCCGGGCAACGGGTGCGGTACGCATGGCGCGCAGCGGGCAGGGGCCCGCGATGCGCCGTGCGGCGGGGGTGCGTTCCGTCTGAGCCTCCGTCAGAACCGAGACGATCAGGCCGTCGTAGTTGGTGACGACCCTGGCGAACTGGCCGTGGTCGGAGCGAAGTGCCAGGCAGAGCCCGCAGAGATGGGCCATCCACTCGGCCTTGAGGCCGTCCGTGAGCCGGTGAGTGCATGGCCTGACGATTCCGAACACGACGGTCCCCCGAGAGTCGTTCAACAGTGCGGGAGGCATCGTATCGAGCCACCCGTTCACCCGTACGCTCCACCATCACCCGTCCGGCCCGACTTTCATATTTTGAGTCCGCCACGCCCCGTACGCACGACGAATCTTGACGAATCGCCATATCTTCTGCACCAGTACCGTCACGAATCACCTGCGCGGCGACTATCTACTTGGCGCGCGATCCGCACTATGGACGACCATAGGGATGCGGAACGATACAAGACCGCAGTGAGCGGACTGGAGCGGAAGGAGGCGTCATGGGTTCGGTGCGCAAGGCGAGCGCCTGGCTGGGACTCGTCGAGGACAGTGACGAGCGTTACTACGACGACGACGAGTACGCCGAGGGCGCGGAGACGGGCGACGCGTGGGTCACCGACCCCCGGGTGCGCGTGGCTTCCGAGTCCGCCCAGGAGCAGGGCCGCCGGATCGCGACGGTCTCCCCGGACAGCTTCCGGGACGCCCGTGCCATCGGTGAGCTGTTCCGGGACGGCGTCCCGGTCATCGTGAACCTGACATCCATGGAGCCCAGCGACGCAAAGCGGGTGGTGGACTTCGCCGCGGGACTGACCTTCGGCCTGCGCGGCTCTATCGAGCGCGTCGCCACCCGGGTCTTCCTGCTGAGCCCCGCCGACACTCAGGTGGTCAGCGGGGAGGCCGCCGGCCGTTCCACTCAGGACGGTTTCTTCAACCAGAGCTGAGCAAGGTGCTCGCCGGCTCGCGAGCCTGTCCGGCGTTCGAGGACGACAGTCTGCCGGCCTACCGGAAGGCGTCCAGGCCGGTGAGTGCCTTGCCCAGCACCAGCTGGTGCATCTCGACGGTGCCCTCGTAGGTGAGCACCGACTCGAGGTTTGTCGCATGACGCATCACGGGGTACTCCAGCGAAATCCCGTTCGCACCGAGGATGGTGCGCGAGGTGCGGCAGATCTCGATCGCCTCCCGCACATTGTTGAGTTTCCCGAAGCTGACCTGTTCGGGGCGGAGCTTCCCGGCGTCCATGCGGCGGCCCAGATGGTGCGCGAGCAGGATCCCCTTGTGCAGTTCGACGGCCATGTCGGCGAGCTTGGCCTGGGTGAGCTGGAAGCCGCCGATCGGCCTGCCGAACTGCTCGCGTGTCTTCGCGTACTCAACAGCCGCCTCGAAGCTGGACCGGGCGGCGCCCATCGAGCCCCAGACGATGCCGTAGCGCGCGTGCGACAGACAGCTCAGGGGACCCTTCAGACCGGTGACTTCCGGCAGTACGGCGTCGGCCGGCAACCGCACCTCGTCGAGGACGAGTTCGCTGGTGACGCTCGCGCGCAGGGACCACTTGTGCTTGATCTCGGGCGCGGAGAAGCCGGCGGCGTCGGTCGGTACGACGAACCCGCGAATGCCCTCGTCGGTCTGTGCCCACACCACGGCGACACCGGCCACCGAGCCATTGGTGATCCACATCTTGCGGCCGGTGAGCACCCAGTCGCCGCCGTCGCGCTTGGCGAAGGTGCGCATACCGGCCGGGTCGGAGCCGTGGTCGGGCTCGGTCAGGCCGAAGCAGCCGATGATCTCGCCGGCTGCCATGCCGGGCAGCCACCGCTGCTTCTGCTCCTCGGAGCCGAAGCGGTGGATCGCGTACATGGCGAGCGAGCCCTGTACGGAGACGAGGGAGCGGATGCCGGAGTCGGCGGCCTCGAGCTCCAGGCAGGCCAGTCCGTACTGGACGGCGGTGGCGCCCGCGCAGCCGTATCCCTTCAGCGACATGCCGAGCGCGCCGATCGAGCCGAGCTCGCGGGCCAGTTCGCGGATGGCGGGGAGCTCTCCGCTCTCGTACCAGTCGGCGATGTACGGCAGGACGCGGTCGGCGGCCCAGGTGCGGACGGTGTCGCGGATCGCGAGGTCCTCGGGGTCGAGCAGATCGTCGAGGCCGAGGGGGTCGCCGGCGTCGAAGGGCGGCAGCTTCGAGGGTGCGGACATGACGTGGCCTCCGGTGGCGCTCACACAGCGGTTCACAGAAAAGTTCACGGAGAAACGGAGAAACGGAGCAGGTGACGGACAGGATCACCGAAAACTAGCAGTGTTAGTTACGGCACGGGCTGACGTTACGGCTCAGCGTGCCGTGCGTCCAGACCCGGTCGCCTCGGCGGGCTGGCGGCTTGCCGGCAGCGAGACTTCCGGGCGCCTCGGCTTCGGGCACTTCTCGACCGTGGCGCACTCCATCACCCGCGGCAGCCGCAGCGCGGCGAGCGCGCCGAGCAGCAGCAGGCCCGCGCTGACCAGGAGCGTGACATGGAGGCCGTCGACGAAGGAGTGACGGGCTGTGGTGCGCAGCAACTCTCCGGAGGCACCGCCCAGCCGGTCCGCCACCTGGTAGGCCTCGCCCAGCGAGTGGGCCGCGGCGGAGCTCGCCGAGCCGGGGACGCCCGTGAGGTTGACGAGCGACGGCGCGTAGGCCGCGTTCATGACGCTGCCGAGCAGGGCTATCCCCATGCCCGCACCGAGTTGGTACGAGGTCTCGCCGATCGCGGCCGCGCCGCCCGCCTGGTCCGGCGGAGCCTCGCTGAGCATCGACTCGTACGCGGCGAACAGCGTGGTCTGCAGCCCGAAGCCGAGGAACACGAAGCCCGTGGTGAGCAGCCACGGCCGGTCGTGCTGTCCCATCAGGGTCAGCAACAGCACCGCCGCGGCGGTCAGGACGAAGCCCCAGCCGACCATCCGGCGCGGGCCGATCCGGTGCAGCGTGTGCGAGCCGGTGGCGCCGGCAGCCATCGCGGCGAAGGTCAGCGGCAGCAGCCGCAGACCGGTCTCCATCGGGCTGAGCCCGAGGACCAGCTGCAGATACTGGACGGCGATCAGCTCCAGGCCGACCAGCGCCAGCATGGCCAGCACGATGCAGCCGACGGAGGTGGAGAAGGCGACCCTGGCGAACATCCGCATATCGATCAGCGGGTGCTCACGGCGCTTCTGCCGCCGTACGAACAGGGCGAGCAGCACACCGCCGAGCAGCAGCGGGCCGACCGTTCTGACGTCGAGGACCGTATCGCCGGCGCCCAGCCGCTTCACGCCGAGGACCGCGCCGAGCACTCCACCTGCCGCCATCAGCGCGCCGAGCACGTCCCAGGGTCCGTCGGCGCCGCCCCTGGACTCGGGGAGCAGCCAGCGGCCTATCGGCAGGATCAGTGCCATCAGCGGAATGTTGATCAGGAAGACCGAGCCCCACCAGAAGTGCTCGACGAGAAAGCCGCCGAGTACGGGTCCGGTGGCGGCGCCGACCGCGGCGACCGCGGTCCACATGCCGATCGCCATCGCCCGCTCCCGCCGGTCCGGGAAGACCGCGCGGAGGATCGAGAGCGTCGCGGGCATGATCATCGCGCCGCCGACGCCGAGCAGGGCGCGCGCCCCGATCAGCACCTCGGGGTTGGTGGCGAGGGCGGCGACCGCGGAGGCGGCGCCGAAGATTCCGTAGCCGATCAGCAGGACACGGCGGCGGCCGACCCGGTCACCGAGAGTGCCGAAGAGGATCAGCAGCGCGGCACAGATGAGGGGGTACGCGTCCACGATCCACAGCAGCTCGACGCCGCTGGGGCGGAGGTCCTCGGTGACGGCGGGGACGGCGACATGCAGCACGGTCGCGTCGAGGGCGACCAGCAGAAGGCTGATGCAGAGGACGACAAGGACGACCCAGCGGTTGGCACCGCCGCCGACGGCACGCAGCCGTGCTCCGGCCGTGGTCGTCCCGGACATGTACACGTACCTCCCATGAGTCCCTCGCGCTCGGTGGGCCAGCCGGGGACGGTATTGAGTGGTGTCCCACAGGGCGGCCCGGCATCGACGGGCGAGTGAGCCGTCAGCGTACGCGAGTTCAGGCGTGTGGCGCGTGGTCCATCTCTCACCCCGAAGCCCACTCGCGTGTGGCGTACGCCACTCCGCAACCCTCTGGACGCCCCGTGGACGCCCTGACCAGGGCCTCACCGGAGCCGATCTTGGGCGGCTCCGAATGAGGGGAAAATTCCGTACGGGCAAGCGGTGAACTATTTCTGATGCACAGAAAGAGCACTCCCGAGAGGGCCACCGAGGAAATGGGACACAAGGTCACCGGGATTTCCGTATTGGCCCGGAATAAAGCCGGAGCTGAGACATACTCCACATCACATCGTCATCACAAACCCGCCGGATCGCCCTAGGCCGACACTCACTCGCTGTAACGTCGATTGGGTGCGTACCGACATCTTTGCCCGGCTGGACCGGGAGCCGGAACCGCCGAAGATAGAGATCCCGCGGATGAGCCGCACCCGTCTCGCCCTCTTCGGCGGGACGTTGGTGTTCTATCTCGCCATCGTCGTGGCCGTGCTTGCCCCGACCTGGCTGGTGATCATCGACTGGAAGGTCATGCTTTTCCGGCCCTATCAGCAGTGGCCGGAGCTGCACGCCTTTCTCGACTACTTCGTGGTGCTCGGCCAGCGCGGGCCTACGGCCGTGATGGTGGCGGCCTGGCTGGGCTGGCGCTCCTGGCGTCAGCACACCCTGCGCCCCCTGCTCGCGCTCGGCGCCTCGCTGCTGCTGCTCAACGCGACGGTTGGCGCCGTCAAGATCGGTCTCGGCCGCCTCGGCCCCCACTACGCGACGCAGATCGGTTCCGCCGAACTCTTCGCCGGCGGCGATATATTTCCCTCCGGGCATACCGCGAACGCGGTCGTGACCTGGGGAATCCTGGCGTATCTGGCCACCACTCCGCGAGCCAGACGCTACCTGTCGGCGGTCTCGGCGGTGGTCTCCCTCGGTGTCGGCCTCACGACCGTTTATCTCGGTACGCACTGGCTGAGCGATGTGCTGCTCGGCTGGGCCGCCGGGCTGCTGATCCTGCTCGCCCTGCCCTGGTGCGAGCCGCTGATCGGCCGTGCGGAGGCCTGGATCCTCTCGCTGCGCGAGCAGTGGCGTGCGCGCCGTCGGCTCGCTCCTTCGCTGCCGGTCGCGGCCGGTGGTCCGAGGCCCTCGATGTTCCCGCAGCGCGGGGCCGGGCAGGACGAGGGTCAGAGCCGCGAGCCGGTGTCCGCAGGCAGCGGCACCCGGCCGCCGTCCAGCACGAGGACGACGACGCAGCTCACGCAGCCGCGGTCACACGCGGTGCGCTCCGAGCGGATGCCGATCACTCCGTCCGGCAGCCGCCGTCCGCCGACCTCACGGCCGGCCACAGGCGGCTGACGGGCAACGGAGCGCGCTCCGTTGCCGGTACGACGAAGGCCCCGACCGTCCTGGTCGGGGCCTTCGTCGTACCCGGATGTCAGCTGGGTCAGCCTGGCCAGCAGCGGATGACGGTACCGCCCTCCACCTCGAAGTTGAGCCGGCCCATCAGGTACTCCATGGTGATGATCGCGCCCGGCGGCAGCGCTCTGACGGTGGTCCAGCCGCGCTCGCGGGCCAGTTGCTCGGCGTCCTCGGCGGCGAGTCCGACATACGCCTCGGCGGCGTCGTCGGGCTGCGCGGGAGGAGTCGGTGTGGGAACCATGCCACCCACCGTAGGCGGCGGCGGACGGTGACGGAAGCCGGGCCCGCTTACGCATCAGCAGTCCCACGTACCTCACCGGTCACGCTTCTGTCACAGGATCACGACACGCGTTTAACTCGAACGCCATCACTCGAACGAGCAGTTCAGAGCGGCTTGCACGGGAATTTGGGAGCCCTTGGCTACCATGCTCAATTCCCGGCAGAAATACCCTCCGGCAAGTGCCAGAGGGCGAATTGACGGGGCGTAGAGAATTCACCGGTTCCTTACGGAATCCACCGACACCTTCGTACCGTCTCTCGGCCGAACGTCCACTCCCCCGCGTGCGCACCCTGTTGGAGACGACCGACGGCGAGCATCATGTCTGGAGCCCGATACCGAATGACCGAAGCCCGAGCCGCGGACAGCCTGGGGGCAGCGATGGGTACGGAGACCGCCGAGGCCACAGCGGGGCCGGCCCGGGTACGGCGGCCGGGCACGGTGCTCGTGGACTGGTTGACCACCACCGACCACAAGAAGATCGGGCATCTCTACCTGATCACGTCGTTCCTCTTCTTCCTGATCGCCGGACTGATGGCCCTGATGATGCGGGCCGAGCTGGCCCGCCCGGGGCTGCAGCTGATGAGCAACAACCAGTTCAACCAGCTGTTCACGATGCACGGCACGATCATGCTGCTGCTCTTCGCCACTCCGGCCTTCGCCGGTTTCGCCAACGAGATCATGCCGCTGCAGATCGGCTCGCCCGACGTGGCCTTCCCCCGGCTGAACATGCTCTCGTACTGGCTGTATCTCTTCGGCGCCCTGATCGTGCTCGGCTCCCTGCTGAGCCCGAGCGGCCCGGCGAACTTCGGCTGGTTCGCCTACGCTCCGCTCAATTCCCTGGAGCGCTCGCCGGGCATCGGCGCCGACATGTGGATCATGGGTCTCGCGCTCTCGGGCTTCGGCACGATCCTCGGCGCGGTCAACTTCATCACCACCATCGTCGGAATGCGCGCGCCCGGCCTGACGATGTTCCGGCTGCCGATCTTCACCTGGAACGTGCTCTTCACGTCGATCCTGGTGCTGTTCGCCTTCCCCGTACTCGCGGCGGCGCTGCTGGTGCTCGAGTCGGACCGGCGGCTCGGATCGATGGTGTTCCAGCCGCAGTTCGGCGGGGCGCTGCTGTGGCAGCACCTGTTCTGGTTCTTCGGCCATCCCGAGGTCTACATCATCGCGCTGCCTTTCTTCGGCATCGTCACCGAGATCATCCCGGTCTTCTCCCGGAAGCCGATCTTCGGTTACCTCACGCTCGTCGCCGCGACCATGGCCATCACCGGACTCTCGGTGGTGGTGTGGGCGCACCATATGTTCGCCACGGGAGCGGTGCTGCTGCCCTTCTTCTCGTTCATGTCCTTCCTGATCGCGATCCCGACCGGGGTGAAGTTCTTCAACTGGACGGGGACGATGCTCAGGGGCTCACTGTCGTTCGAGACACCGATGCTGTGGGCCATCGGTTTCCTGGTCTCGTTCCTCTTCGGTGGGCTGACCGGCGTCATCCTGGCGTCGCCCCCGATGGACTTCCATGTCACCGACTCGTACTTCGTGGTGGCGCACTTCCACTACGTCGTCTTCGGCACCGTCGTCTTCGCGACCTTCGGCGGCTTCTTCTTCTGGTGGCCCAAGTTCACCGGAAAGATGCTCGACGAACGGCTCGGCAAGATCCAGTTCTGGACGCTGTTCATCGGCTTCCACACCACCTTCCTGGTCCAGCACTGGCTGGGCGCGGAGGGCATGCCGCGGCGGTACGCGGACTATCTGGCGGCCGACGGCTTCACGGTCCTCAACACCGTCTCGACCATCGGCTCGTTCCTGCTCGGCATCTCGACGCTGCCGTTCCTCTACAACGTCTGGAAGACGGCCAAGTACGGGAAGAAGGTCGAGGTGGACGACCCATGGGGATTCGGGCGTTCGCTGGAGTGGGCGACCTCCTGCCCACCGCCGCGCCACAACTTCGTGACCATCCCGCGCATCCGCTCCGAGTCGCCCGCCTTCGATCTGCACCATCCCGAGTTCGCGGAACTGGAGCAGCTGGTGGAGGAGCAGGAGGCCATCAACCGAGGGCCCGGGACAGCCGGTCCCGCACCGTCCTGATGTGCTCGGTCAGCTCCTGCGGCTCGATCACCTCGAAGTCCACGCCCATCAACATCACATGGATGACCAGCACATCCAGGCTCGCGGCTCCGGTGCGCAGCAGACAGCTGCTGTCGTCGACCGCCTCCAGCACCCCGTCGGACGGGCCGATGGTCCGGGCGGCCAGCTCGGCGGACGTATGGAGCCGGATGACCGCCTGTGCCGCGTAGGCGCGGGTGGAGACGCCACGGGAGACATACGCGGCGAGATCCTCGGCCGGCGGAGTACGCGGGGCGAAGCGCGGGCCGTGCGGCGGCTTCGGCGTGATGCGGTCGGCCCGGAACGTACGCCAGTCGGCGCGCTCCAGGTCCCAGGCGACGAGATACCAGCGCCGCTCGGTGCAGACGAGGCGGTGCGGTTCGACGCTGCGACGGGTGACGGAGCCGCTGTGGTCGAGGTAGTCGAAACGCAGTCGCTCGCTGTCCCGGCAGGCGTTGGCCAGCTCGGTCAGCACACTCGCGTCGACGGTGGAGCCGTGCGGGCCGCGCAGCATCGGCACGGTGAAGGCGTTGAGCGCGCCGACCCGGCGGCGCAGCCGGCTGGGCAGCACCTGCTCCAGCTTGGCCAGGGCGCGTACGGACGTTTCGCCGATGCCCTCGATGCCGTTTCCGGCGGCGGTACGCAGACCGACCGCGACGGCCACCGCCTCCTCGTCGTCGAGCAGCAGCGGCGGCAGCTCGGCCCCCGCGCCGAGCTGATAACCGCCGCCCGTGCCGGGGCTGGCGTTGACCGGGTAGCCGAGCTCGCGCAGCCGGTCGACATCGCGCCGTACGGTGCGCGGCGTGACACCGAGCCGGTCGGCCAGATCGGAGCCGGACCATTCGCGGTGGGCCTGCAGCAACGAGAGCAGGCGCAGCAGTCTTGCCGAGGTCTCCAACATGGCTGCGAGTCTGCCAGCCATTGAGGACAGCCACTGTCCTCAAAGATGCGCAGGGCGACTTCAGCCCGCTGCGGTGAGACGTACGCTGAGGTCGTTGTCGGCCGTGTAGCAGGCGGCTGCGTGGCAGGTGTCCGTGGTCACCTTGGGGTACACGAAGATGGCCCTCTTGTCCCAGATGTCGTCGAGGACGCGGGAGATGCGTACCCCGGCCGCGTCCGCGGCGGGGCGCAGCCACAGCTCCCACAACTGCTCCTTGCCGACAGACACTTCGGCCATCGGCCCGCACGGCAGAGTGAAGGCGAACGTGCTGCCTTCGCCGGTCACCGGCACTTCGTGGACCCGGTCGCCGGAACGGAGCCTGGCCTCGGCCACGGCTCCCTCGCCCAGCTCGGCCCCGTACAGCCGGCCCTCCACCGTCACCGCGCCCCGCTCGGGCGCGAGGCCGATGTCGCCCGCCTCGGCGTGCGGCGCGCGCACCCAGCAGCGCACCGCGAGCTTGCCGTCCGCCGTCGGATACGGGACGCGCACGGCGATCCGCCCGGCCTCGGGGGCGCGGTCGACGAGCGCCCGCAGATCCCGTATGCCGGGCTCGATGGCGTCCCCGTCTGCGGTGCGGACATCCCAGCGGCCCTCGGCCAGTTCGACCGTGCTGGGCAGCACGGCGCGCGAAGTGCCGTCCCCCGAAGGGGTCAGCGGCAGCCGCACCTCGTCCGTAGCGTCCTTGCCGTGCCGCTTCAGCACGAGCACCGCGTCCGGCGAGCCGGCACCGGCCAGGTCGAAGGTGATACCGCAGGCCGCGTCCGCGACGCAGTCCGCCCGTGGCGTCCGCCGCTCGGTGGCCGAGGTGGTGGACGTGGTCATGAGGTCTTCTTCCTTTTCCGGATCGCGTCGGCGGCCAGATAGCGCAGGGAGTAGACCGCGTCGTACACCGCGCCCCGGCCACGGTGCAGCGCGTCGCGCAACGCGCTGCGCGAGCGGCCGTTCCTGGCGCGTGCGACCAGCTCGGTGAACAGGGCCTCGTGGCGCTCCGCGATCCTCGCCGGGTCGAAGCGGGCGGATGCGGTGAGCGCCGCCCGGCCTGTGCGCCGGCGCAGTCCGTCGTCGTTGATCAGCTCGAGCAGTGCGTCGGTGATCGCGTCCACGTCGCCGACCGGCACCAGCCGGCCGTCGACACCGTCCTCGATGATCTCGCCGGGCCCGTGCGGGCAGTCGGTGGAGACGACAGGGACGCCGCAGCGCATCGCCTCGACGATGGTCATGCCGAACGACTCCATGCTGGAGGTGACGGCGGCGATCGAGCCCTTGACCCACTCCGGTTCGAGCGGATTGGCGGGCCCCATCAGGAAGACATGGTTGTGCAGCCCGCGCTCCTCGATGAGGGCGTGCAGGGCGTTCTTCTCGTTGCCCGTCGCGTCTCCGCTGCCGTAGATCCGCAGCCGCCAGTCGGGGCGGGCCGCGACCACCTTGGAGAAGGCCTTGACCAGCAGGTCGTACCGCTTGACCTTGGTCAGCCGGCCGGCCGCGACGATCCATTTGCTGGAGGCGTCGGCCGGGGCCACGGTGGGCACGGGCACGCTGTTGGGGACGGAGTCGATGCGTACGCCGCGCAGCTTCAGCTGCGTGCGGTAGGACCGGGCGTCCGCCTCGGTGACAGTGGTGACAGCGTCGAGCAAGCGGTAGCGGTGGCCGATCTCGCGGCGGAGCCGGTAGCCGTGGCTGTCCAGCGTGAGGTGCTCCTGGGCGACACGGACCGGGCCGTTCCTGGTCTGGCGGGCGATATGGACATTGAGCCCGGGCCGGGTGCCGATCACGACATCGGCCCCGAGGGATCCCAAGTGGGCGGCGATCCGGGCGTCGGTGAGGCGGCTGTACTGCTTGTGCCGGCCGTCGCCGCGCGGGAAGACCTTCGCCGGGCGCTTGTAGTCCGGGTGGTTGCCGTCGTAGTCGGGGCTGTTTCTGCGCAGATCGACCAAGTGCTTCATGGTGACGCCGGCGGGCGCGCCGAGGGTGGGCTCGTCACGGTGGCGGAAGACGGAGACGATCTCGACGTCGTGCTGCTGAGCCAGGGCATGGGCCAGGTTGAACGTCGTCCGGATCGTCCCGCCGATTCCGTACGCGTTGTGGAGCAGGAAAGAGATGTGCATACGCTGCCGCGTCCCCCTGGTCTTGGTTTCGGCACGAGTGGACCTTACTTGGCTCCTAAGGTCGGTAGGAGAGCCGGGGCACGGTGAAGCAGCTGTCGTTCATCTCTCCATTCTGGGTGACCTGGCCCCTGTCATCCTGTCGGCGGGCGAAGGACGGACAGGTGCGGCGGTCTTGGGAAGCTCGGCCAGTACCGCGGTGGTTCGAGGTCGGCGGCGACCGCACGCAAATTCGGAAGGGCGAAGTCGGTCCGTTCGCTGACGACGCGGTAGCCCTCAGCCGTCAGGCCCTGCCGGATGAGACGGGCGGAGAGCCCGCCGAGCTGCCGATGCCGGAATGACCAGCATCGTGTCTGCCTTGAGCCGGTCCGGAGAGCTCCCGATCAGCTTCTTGTTGGCCGTGTAGAGGGCCTGCCAGCCACCCGTGATCCGGTAGCGCGTGGCGATCGCGAAGAGGGTGTCGCCCGGCTCGACCGTATGGACCCGGCCGCTGAGCCCGTACTTCCTGGAGCAGGCGGGCCAGGCGCCCCAGCCCTGCATACGCAGCACCTCCTGCGCCACCTCGATCTGCTCCTCGCGGGTGGCGAGGTCGGCGCGCGGCGCGTACACGAGTCCGCCGTACTTCACCCAGGTGGACTGCCAGAACTGCAGCCCGCCGTAATAGCCGTTGCCTGTGTTGATGTGCCAGTCTCCGCCGCCCTCGCACTCGGCGAGGCAGCTCCAGGGCCAGCCACTGGCGGCACAGTCGGGTGGCCCGACGTCTGCGCCGGGGCTGCCGATACCGGGACTGCCGGGGGCGGGCGGCGGTGGAAGGCGGGGCGCGGCGTACGCACCGCGCAACGGGACGAGCGCCAGCAGCAGGGCCACCAGCGCCGCGGGCCAAAAGCTGATCTTCGGCATCGGGTCACGCTAGGCAGCGCGGCACGGCGAGAGCGGGTGCCGCGCGCGACGGCAGGCAGCCCCACCCGGTCGGACCCGGGCGGGGCTGCCGAAGGGTGCCTCAGAGAGCGAGCTTCTGCCCGGGCACGATGAGGTTCGGATCACCGCCGATGACGGTCTTGTTGGCGGCGTACAGGACGCGCCAGTCCGCGCCGTGCGCGGCGGCGATCCCGCTCAGGGTGTCGCCGCGGCGGACGGTGTAGTCGCCGCCGCGGGCGCTGCCGCGGCCGGTGTGGTTCGATGCCCGCTCCGGCGCCTTTGCCGGAGCCTCGGCCTGGACGTCGGCCTTGGTCCTGACCTTGGCCTTGGTCTTGGCGTTGGTGTGAGCCTTGGGAGCGGCGGCCTCGGATGCCGCCGGTGCAGTGCCGTACGCGCCGGCCCGCGCCGCGCAGGTGGGCCATGCGCCCCAGCCCTGCGCCCGCTGGACCTTCGCGGCGACTGCGATCTGCTGCCCCTTGCTCGCCTTGTCGGCGGTGGACGCGTACGCCCCGCCACCGTAGGCGCGCCAGGTGCCGGCGGAGAACTGCAGCCCGCCGTAGTAGCCGTTGCCTGTGTTGATGTGCCAGTTTCCGCCGCTCTCGCACGATGCGATGCGGTCCCATACTCCGTTGTCCGCCGCCCGGGCCTCGCCCGTGGAGGCGAGCAGTGCCAGCGGTGCCACCAGTGCGGCACCTACGAGCGCTGCTGTGTCACGCCTGCGTATGGAACGGGAACTCGTGAACATCAAATCCCTCTCGAAGGACCCGGGGTCCCTCGGGGCGGTGCGGACTTCGGCGCATCCGGCGCCCTTGTCCGCTCCGCCTCACCCGCCTGAGGTGGTCGTGCTGTGCTGCTTCTGTGCCGTACTGGCTGTACGGCCCGGCGGGTTGTCCCGGGCGGTGCTCTCTGCACACGGCGGAGGAATCTAGAGAGGTCAACCCTCTGGTATCAACCAATCCCTTGTCATTCCAGGCCAGTTGCCTGTTACTCGCAGTACCGGCAATGTCCGGCCCCCCACTTGATTCGTTGATTTCATGATTTGTCGAACTGCCGGTGAACTGATCTGTGACTCGGTTCACCGCGCCAACTTCCATGCACTCAGCAGCTATTGACATGGAGTAACCAATTCCGGCCGCCACATCACCGCTTGCGTTGGATGGTGCGATTCCGTTCCTTCTCGCGCGTGACTCCGGCCACAGATCACCCGTTGAGCTCATGACGAGCCGGGAACCGCCCGGCGCACGTATCAAGTCCGCTCAAGTTCGAGGAGCCACCCGTGCCGCGCATGCTCGACGTCAGCGAGGACGTACGCGCCGAGATCGGCGACGAAGAGGCCGACCGGCTGCTCGCCGGCAGGAACAGCCCGGGCAGCTACGACTGCACCTCCTGCCGCACCCCGGGCGACTCCGAGCAGGAACGCACCAGCACAGTGCTGTTCGTCGGCGACGAGACCGCCGTTCTCGCCTTCGCCCACGCCTCCTGCATCCCCTCACAGGTCGTCCAGGTCGCCGAGGACCAACTGCTGGGCGCGGTACGGTCCATCACCGGCGAGGAGCAGCAGATCCCCGGCGCCGGTCCCAAACAGGCCGTCCTCGGCATCACCAGCGGACTGGTACTGATCGAGGGCGAACTGCACCCGGCCCTGGTCGTCGAACCGACCGCGCCCATCGCCCGCCCCGGCACGACCGGCAGCGGCGGCGACGACTTCCTCCCGCTCCTCATCGAACAGGGCTTCCTGCCGATCGCCGACGTGAACCAGCGGCCCAATCAACTGCCCGGCTGGTCCGTCCTGGTCGCCATGGGCCAGCTGCACGCCGTGCTCCAGCCCGGCACCGGCGGCGGCAGCCCGGTCGCCTGGTGGCAGGCCCATCAGCCGCTGCAGGTCACGGACGGCTGGCGTGCGGCCGCCAACAAGTCGCACACGGTCCTGGTCTTCGCCGCGCCGGTGGGCTCCATCGGCCAGCAGCCCCGCGAGGACCTGCTGCGTGCGGCGCTGGAGAAGGCGGCGGCCGGCGGCCGGCTGGTCGCCGCGGCCATGCCGCTCGCGGGCACCTGAGCAGGCACCTGAGCAGGCACCTGAGGAACGACTGACGGAGCGCGCGACATACGCCGGGAGTACGGAAACGTACACCCGGCGCACGTCTTTGTACCGTCCCCCGGAAGAATCCGGTTTGTACCGTCCCCCGGAAGAATCCGGCTCCGCCGAGACCGCATCCGTCCGACGGCGAGGTCGTTGCAGGTACGTGCACTCATACGACCCCTCCCGCCAGCCGTACCAGAGCCAGATCCCCTCCATGCGCCCCGCGAGCGACGGACCGGTGGGCCACTCGCCCACGCCGATCTACGACGCGCTGTACTCCGAGTACCGCAGGGCGTTCCGGGCCTTCCCGGGCGACCGGAGCGGGGAGGAGGATCTCGACTTCAGGGCCTTCGGCACGGGGCCGCACAGCAGCCACGGCGGCCCCGCAGGTCATCCGGGCCATACGGTCCACCCCGGGACCTGGCAGTCGTATCCCGGGGTCCGTCCGCACAGCGGTATGCACAAGCCGGCGGCGCTGCCACCGGCACCCCGCAGAGGTCTGTGACCGCGAGAGAGCATCGCGAGAGACCATATGGCGCTGCCCCGGACCGTTCGCCGGTCCGGGGCAGCGCCACGTCGTTACGTCACTTCTTGCGGCCGCGCTTCTCGCGCACCCGAACCGAGATGTGGATCGGGGTGCCCTCGAAGCCGAACTCCTCACGCAGCCGGCGCTCGACGAAGCGCCGGTAGCCGTGCTCCAGGAAGCCGGAGGCGAAGAGCACGAACCGCGGCGGCTTGGTGCCGGCCTGCGTGCCGAAGAGGATGCGGGGCTGCTTGCCACCGCGGATTGGGTGCGGGTGCGAGGCGACGATCTCGCCGAGGAAGGCGTTGAGGCGACCGGTGGGGACCCGGGTCTCCCAGCCCGCCAGCGCCGTCTCGATCGCCGGGACCAGCTTCTCCATGTGGCGGCCGGTACGGGCGGAGACATTGACCCGCGGCGCCCAGGCGATCTGCCCGAGCTCGGTCTCGATCTCGCGCTCGAGGTAGTAGCGGCGCTCCTCGTCGAGGTTGTCCCACTTGTTGAACGCGACGACCATCGCGCGGCCCGCCTCGACGGCCATGGTGATGATCCGCTGGTCCTGGACGCTGATGGACTCGGTCGCGTCGATCAGTACGACCGCGACCTCCGCCTTCTCCACGGCGGCGGCGGTACGCAGCGAGGCGTAGTAGTCCGCGCCCTCCTGGAGGTGGACGCGACGGCGGATGCCCGCCGTGTCGACGAACTTCCAGGTGATACCGCCGAGTTCGATCAGCTCGTCGACCGGGTCACGGGTGGTGCCGGCGATCTCGTTGACGACGACCCGGTCCTCGTTGGCCACCTTGTTCAGCAGCGAGGACTTGCCGACGTTCGGGCGGCCGATCAGGGCGATACGGCGCGGACCGCCGACGGCGTTGCCGAAGGTCTGGGCCGGGGCCTCGGGCAGCGCCTCCAGGACGGCGTCGAGCATGTCGCCCGTACCGCGGCCGTGCAGCGAGGAGACGGGGTGCGGCTGGCCGAGACCGAGCGACCACAAGGCGGTCGCGTCCGCCTCGCCGCTCGGCCCGTCGACCTTGTTGGCGCAGAGCACGACGGGCTTGCCGGCCCGGCGCAGCAGCTTGACGACGGCCTCGTCGGTGTCGGTGGCGCCGACGGTGGAGTCCACGACGAAGACGACCGCGTCGGCGGCCTCGATCGCGTACTCGGCCTGGGCGGCGACGGAGGCGTCGATGCCGAGGACGTCCTGCTCCCAGCCGCCGGTGTCGACGACCTTGAAGCGGCGGCCCGCCCACTCGGCCTCGTAGGTGACGCGGTCGCGGGTGACGCCGGGCTTGTCCTCGACGACGGCCTCGCGGCGGCCGATGATGCGGTTCACCAAGGTCGATTTTCCGACATTGGGGCGGCCGACGACGGCGAGGACGGGCAGCGGGCCGTGACCGGCCTCGCCGATCGCGTTCTCGACGTCGTCGACATCGAAGCCCTCTTCCGCGGCGAGCTCCATGAACTCCGCGTACTCGGCGTCGCCAAGCTCCCCGTGCTCGTCGCCGGAGTGGATCTGGTCGTTCATGAAGTCCGTACCTCGTTACGTTGCATCATCGATGGCCCCGCGATCGCGCGGTCCACTACTCAAGTCTTACCTAGCGCCCGGTGAGACGCTTGGCGTTTTCCAGGTGGACGGTCAGCCGCTCCTGGATCCGTACGGTGGCGTCGTCCAGCGCCTTGCGGGTGCGCCGACCGCTGCCGTCTCCCGCTTCGAAGGCCTCGCCGAAGACGACGTCGACCTTGCTGCGCAGCGCGGGCAGCGCCTTTATCAACCGTCCGCGGCGCTCGGTGCTTCCCAGCACCGCCACCGGGACGATCGGCGCCCCGCTGCGTACCGCGAAATAGGCGAGCCCGGCGCGGAGCGAGGCGAAGTCGCCTTCGCCCCTGGTGCCCTCGGGGAAGATACCGAGGACTCCGCCGTTCTCCAGCACGCTCAGCGCGTTGGTGATGGCGGTGCGGTCGGCGGTCGTACGATCCACTTTGAGCTGACCGATTCCCAGCAGGAACGGGTCGAGGGGACCGACGAACGCCTCCTTCTTGATCAGGAAGTGCACGGGACGGGGGGCGGTGCCCATGAGCATCGGCCCGTCGATGTTGTGCGAGTGGTTCACCGCGAGGATCACCGGACCGGCCGCCGGAACCCGCCAGGCGCCCAGCACCCGCGGCTTCCACAGCCCGTACATCAGCCCGATGCCGATACCCCGGCCGACCGCCGCGCCCTTCTCGGACGGTGCTGTCACCGGGCGGCCCGCTTCTCCTCGACAAGGGTGACGACGCACTCGACGACCTGCTGCAGGGTCAGGTCGGTGGTGTCCACCTCGACCGCGTCGTCCGCCTTGGCGAGCGGCGAGGTCTTACGGCTGGAGTCGGCCGCGTCCCGCTTGATCAGGGCTTCCCTGGTGGCCGCGACGTCGGAGCCCTTCAGCTCGCCGGACCGGCGGGCGGCGCGGGCCTCCGGCGAAGCGGTCAGGAAGATCTTCAGGTCCGCGTCGGGCAGGACCGTGGTGCCGATGTCGCGTCCCTCGACGACGATGCCCTTCTCGGCGGCCGCGGCGATGGAACGCTGCAGCTCGGTGATCCGGGCCCGCACCTCGGGGACGGCGCTGACGGCGCTCACCTTGGAGGTGACGTCCTGGGTGCGGATCGGCCCGGCGGCGTCCACGCCGTCGACGGTGATGGCCGGGGCGGCGGGGTCGGTGCCGGAGACGATGGCGGGCTTGGCGGCGGCGGTGGCGACCGCGGCGGCGTCCTGCACATCGACGCCGTTGCTGATCATCCACCAGGTGATCGCCCGGTACTGCGCACCGGTGTCCAGGTAGCTCAGCCCCAGAGCGGCGGCGACGGCCTTGGAGGTGCTCGACTTGCCCGTGCCGGAGGGGCCATCGATGGCGACGATCACGGATTCCACGGTGTCGGACACCTTCCTGGTACGCGGGGTGGGCCGGCGGAAATGCCAAGGGACCCTGCACAAGGTTACCGAGTACTCAGCACCGTCCTGACACACGGATGGCGGAGCCGTAGGCAGCACCTGTGCGCCGGTCGGTACCAGGTCGACCACTACTGCCGGATCGACCAGCCCCTCTCCCGCAGGGATGCCGTGAGGACCGTCGCCGCCGTCGGCTCCACCATCAATTGCACCAGGCCCGCCTGCTGGCCCGTCGCATGCTCGATACGGACGTCCTCGATGTTCACGCCCGCGCGGCCGGCGTCCGCGAAGATACGGGCCAGCTCCCCCGGCTGGTCGCTGATCAGGACCGCCACGATCTCGTACGACGTCGGGGCCTGGCCGTGCTTGCCGGGGACTCGGACCCGGCCCGCGTTGCCGCGGCGCAGGACGTCCTCGATGCCCTCCGCGCCGCCCTGGCGCTTGGACTGGTCCGAGGACTGCAGGGCCCGCAGCGCCTGGACCGTCTCGTCCAGGTCCGCCGCGACCCCGGCCAGCACATCGGCCACCGGGCCCGGGTTCGCCGAGAGGATCTCGACCCACATCCGGGGGTCGGAGGCCGCGATCCGTGTGACGTCGCGGATGCCCTGGCCACAGAGCCGTACTGCCGTGTCGTCCGCCTCCTCAAGACGCGCCGCGACCATCGAGGAGATCAGCTGAGGGGTGTGGGAGACCAGGGCGACCGCCCGGTCGTGCGCGTCGGCGTCCATGACCACCGGGACGGCACGGCAGAGCGCCACCAGCTCGAGGGCGAGGTTGAGGACCTCGGTGTCCGTGTCGCGCGTGGGCGTGAGCACCCATGGGCGGCCCTCGAACAGGTCCGCCGTGCCCGCGAGCGGGCCCGAGCGCTCCTTGCCCGCCATGGGATGCGTACCGATGTAGCCGCTCAGGTCGAGGCCGAGCGCCTCCAGCTCGCGGCGCGGCCCGCCCTTCACACTCGCCACGTCGAGGTAGCCGCGGGCGATCCCGCTGCGCATCGCTTCGGCGAGCGCGGTGGCGACATGCGCCGGCGGTACGGCGACGATCGCCAGGTCGACCCGTCCCTCCGGCGGCTGGTCCGTCCCGGCGCCGAGTGCGGCAGCGGTGCGGGCCCGCTCCGGGTCGTGGTCGGCGAGGTGGACGGCGACCCCCCGGCTCGCCAGAGCGAGGGCCGCGGACGTGCCGATCAAGCCGGTTCCGATGACGACGGCGGTTCTCACTGAGCGATGTCCTTGCGGAGGGCGGCCGCGGCACCGAGGTACACATGCGCGATCTCTGACTTGGGCAGCTCGGACTCCACGTGCGCGAGTATCCGTACGACGCGCGGCATGGCTCCGACGATGTCCAGCTCCTGCGCGCAGATCAGCGGTACGTCGACGATGCCGAGCTTGCGCGCGGCGGCTGCCGGGAAGTCGCTGTGCAGATCGGGTGTGGCCGTGAACCAGACGCTGATGAGATCGTCCGCGCCGAGTCCGTTCCGCTCCAGGATGGCGGTGAGCAGCTCGCTGACCTGCTCGTCCATGTGTCCGGCCTCATCCCGTTCCAGCTGGACGGCTCCACGGACCGCTCGTACCGCCACGTCGTGCTCCTTAATGTGCGAGTGCTCCATTCAGCGTAGTCAGGTGCCGGGACACACGGCCGCGGCGACCGCCCTCCGAGACGTCCGGAGAGGGCGGCCGCCGCCGGCAGGCGCGTACCTCCGTAGGTCCGTACGTCGGACCCGCTGCTGCTTGAGGAAAAACGGACCGCACCGCCACTTGGGCGAACCGGCGCCCGACGGCCCTGCGCTACAACTGACGGCATGCTCTTTCATGTCGTACCCGTGGACGAGTGGACGGCGGACGTGGACCGTCCGTACGCCCCGGCCTCGCTGACCACCGACGGCTTTGTGCACTGCTCGCCCGACGGGCCGGCCGCACTCGCCATCGCCAACGGCCCGTTCCGCGACCTGCCCGACCTGCTGGTGCTTCTGATCGACGAGGCCGCGCTCGGCTCCGAGGTCCGCTGGGAGGGTTCCGAGGACATGCTCTTCCCGCATGTGTACGGGCCGATCGAGCGGGCGGCCGTCACCGGAGTGCTCGCGGTGCGCCGGGACACGGACGGCCACGCGCGGGAGCTCACGCCCTGGGCGTGAAGCGGCGTACGACTGGACGCGGCGCTGCGGGTGCAGTTGCATGGTGGTCTGCGCATGCCCTGCCCACCGGGGAAGGCCGCCCATGAAGCCCTCAGGACCTCTGTTCACACTGCTGGCCGGGCTGTTGCTGGGCATTTTCATGCTCTCGCTCAACGCCACGACGGGGACGAAGGTCAAGTCCTCGTACGACGGGGCCACAGCGACACCGACGCCGACCGCTCCCGCATCCACACCCGCCACGAGCACGACGCCGCCCGCGGCCCCCTCCCCCACGCCGACCCCGGCGCCCGACTCCGCCTACGCGGGCCGTACGGCCGACGACACCGCCGCCGTCTCCGTATCCGTCCGCGACGGAAAAGCGATCGGGTACTTCTGTGACGGCAGGAGCCAGGAGTCCTGGCTGAAGGGCGATGTCGAGGACGACGGCAGCATGCGGCTGACCGGCGAGAACGGCGCCCGCCTCGACGGCGTTCTGCGCGCCGGGAAGATCGACGGTACGGTCGAAATCCGGGACCGGACCTGGCAGTTCTCCGCCGCCAAGGCGGTCAGGCCGTCCGGCCTGTACCGCTCCACCGCCGAGGTGCGCGGCGCGAAGATCGACGGCGGCTGGATCGTCCTGCCGGACGGCCGCCAGGTCGGAATCCTCAACCGCGACGGCAAGCCCGCCGCCGCGCCCCGGATCGACCCCGCATCCGGCGCCGTCGTGGTGGACGGCACCCGGCTCACCGCCCGCCCCGTCGTCCCCTGAGGTGCGTCATGAGTTTCGGTCCCCCCGTCGACCCCAACGCCCGCACCGCCTCGTTCCCGGCGAGCCCGAACAACCACGCGGGCCCGGGGGCCGCACGCTTCCTCGTCCCCGCTCTCGTCGCCGCCGCGGTCGCGGTCGGCCTCGGGGCGTACGGAAAGGTGCACGATCCGGCGGGCACGGCCTTCAACCTCGCCGGTTTCAGCAGCACCGGGGCGGTCAAGTCCTGGCTGGGCACGGCGGCCCTCGCCTTCGCCGTCGTCCAGGTCGGCTCGGCGTTGGCGATGTACGGCAGGCTGCCGGGCGTACGCGCCGCCTCCTGGACCCCCGCACTGCACCGCTGGTCGGGCCGGATCGCCTTTCTGCTCGCCGTGCCCGTCGCCGTCCACTGCCTGTACGGACTGGGCTATCAGACGTACAGCACGCGCGTTATGTGGCACTCGCTGCTGGGTTGCTTCTTCTTCGGCGTTTTCAGCGCCAAGATGCTCCTGCTGCGAGCGGAACGGCTGCCTGGCTGGCTGCTGCCGGTCGTCGGCGGAGCCGCCTTCACGGCGCTCACGGTGATCTGGCTGACCTCGGCGCTGTGGTTCTTCCGCACGATCGGGGTCACGACATAGGGAGACATACGGCCATGGAGACTCCGCGACGTACGGTGCTGGCGGTGGGCGCGGCGGGCGCCGCCGCGCTGGTGACCGGCTGCAGCAAATACGGCGACGAGGGCGGCGGTTCCGCCTCCGAGCAGCCGACGCCCGCAGCGCCGAAGACCGGCGAGCCGCAGAACAGCCCGGCACCTGCGGCCGGCGAGGAGCTCGCCAAGACCTCCGTCATCCCGGTCG
Source organism: Streptomyces sp. NPDC002730 (assembly GCF_042888805.1). NCBI lineage: Bacteria > Bacillati > Actinomycetota > Actinomycetes > Kitasatosporales > Streptomycetaceae > Streptomyces > Streptomyces sp. NPDC002730. The sequence continues at coordinate 36,621 of NZ_JBIAQG010000021.1, read as the reverse complement.
GCGGCGGAAAGATCTTCGGCGACCAGAAGGTCGTCGTGACGCAGCCGACGTCGGGCGACTTCAAGGCCTTCTCGGCCATCTGCACCCATCAGGGCTGCACGGTCAACAAGGTCGCGGACGGCACCATCGACTGCCCCTGCCACGGCAGCAAGTTCAGCATCGAGAACGCCTCCGTCGTCGACGGCCCCGCGCCCAGGCCGCTGCCGCCGAAGCAGATCACCGTTTCCGGGGACACCATCATGCTGACCTAGCCTGCTCACGTACCCTCTCGCGCATGCCTCCCGAACCGGCCCCCGCAGCACTCGTACGCGACCGCACGATCTACTCCTGCGTGATGGGGTCGCGCGCCTTCGGGCTGGCCACGGACGGCAGCGACACCGACCGCCGCGGGATCTTCCTCGCCCCGGCCCCGCTCTACTGGCGCTTCGACAAGCCCCCGACCCACATCGAGGGACCGGCCGACGAGCAGTTCTCCTGGGAGCTGGAACGCTTCCTGGAGCTCGCACTGCGCGCCAACCCGAACGTCCTCGAGTGCCTGCACTCCCCGCTCGTCGAACACATCGACGACACCGGCCGTGAACTGCTCGCCCTGCGCGGTGCGTTTCTCTCCCGCGCCGCCCACCAGACCTTCGTGCGCTACGCGGACGGCCAGCGCAAGAAGCTGGCGGCGGACGTCCGCCGACACGGCGCCCCGCGCTGGAAGCACGCCATGCATCTGCTGCGTCTCCTTGGCAGCTGCCGTGATCTGCTGCGTACGGGCGAGCTGGTGATCGACGTCGGCGCCGACCGGGAGCGGCTGCTCGAGGTCAAACGGGGCGAGGTGCCGTGGCCGCGGGTCGAGGCGTGGATGACACGCCTCGCCGATGAGGCCGACGCCGCGGCGCCGGGCTCCCCGCTGCCGCCCGAGCCGGACCGGGCCCGGGTCGAGGACTTCCTGTTCCGTACGCGCAGGACCTCAGCCCTCCAGGCGTACGCGGACGACGAAGTCGCGCAGGGCTTCGTAGGCGGTGGGCTCGTCGGGTAGCCGCGAGGTCAGCCGAGCCTCGTCGAGTACGGCGTGCAGCGCGTCCACATCGGCGCGCGCGTCTGCTGGGCCGGCCCCCGACGCCGGGCCGTGTTCGGCGTCCGCCTTGGCCGCGATCAGGCCGGGCAGATAGCCCGGGGCGTCGACCTCCCCGAGCAGCGTGGGCAGATGCGCCTGCACCTCGCCGCTGCGCATCAGATGAATACCGGTGAGCAGCGCGCGGAAGGTGTAGAGCAGCGGTTTGAGCTCGCCGGTCTTCTCGAAGAGCCGCCACTGGGTGTTCGCGAACCCCCGGTAGTGGTGGGCGTGGTGGTTGGTGAGCACGCCCGGGGCGAGCTCCGCCAGCTCCGTATGGGCGTCCGATGTGTGCACCACCAGCGGCGACAGCAGCTGTTCCAGTACGTATCCGTTGCGCCGCAGCATCAGCCGTACGAACTTCCGTACGTCATGCGTGACCAGATCCATCTCGACGCCGTCCCGGTCCCACATCCGGGACCGGGTCTCCTCCGGTTCCTTCAGCCCCAGTAGCTCCGCCACGGGCAGCAGATGGATCCCGCGCAGGTCCACGTCCGAATCCCGGGACGGGAATCCGTACAGATGCGCCCCGGAGACGGTGGCGAACAGGAGCGGGTCGGGCTGTTCGGCGACGACGGGGCCGAGTTCCATGTCCAGCGGATCAGTCATGGATCAAGCGTCCCAGAGGGCTGCCAGCGACATCAGATCGCTGCGGTACTCGATCCGCTCGGACCACTCCTTGGGCCAGGCGCCGGCTCCCAGGTGCGCCCCGGCGAACGCGCCGGCGAGGCAGGCGATCGAGTCCGAGTCGCCTCTGGTGCAGGCGGCCCTGCGCAGGACCGTCACCGGCTCCTCGGGGAACATCAGGAAGCAGAGCAGGGCGGTGGCGAGCGCCTCCTCGGCGATCCAGCCGTCGCCCGTCGCCAGGCAGGGGTCGACCTCCGGCTGCGGGTCGCGCAGCGTGGTGGCGAGCCGTTCCAGGACCTGCAGGCACTCGTCCCAGCCGCGTGCGATGAACGCCTCGGGCGTCGGGTCGTGCGAGTAGGTCCACAGATTGCCCAGCCAGTGGTGGTAGTAGCGGCTGCGGTTCTCGTACGCGTACGAGCGCAGCTGTCCGACCAGCCCCATCGGCTCCGCGCCCTGCGCCAGCAGGAACACGGCGCGGGCCGTGAGGTCACTCGCAGCCAGCGCGGTGGGGTGGCCGTGGGTGAGCGCTGCCTGCAACTGCGCGGCGCCCGCCCGCTGTTCCTCGCTCAGCCCCGGTACGAGTCCGACCGGCGCGACCCGCATATTGGCGCCGCAGCCCTTGGAGCCGATCTGGCTGGCCTCCTGCCAGGGGAGGTCGCTGTCGAGCTTCTGGCAGGCGACCAGACAGGTCCGACCGGGCGCGCGGTTGTTCTCCGGGGAGTGGTACCAGTCGACGAACTCCTCGCGCACCGGCCGGGTCAGCCGGGAGGAGACGAGCAGTCCGCGGTCCATCGCGGTGCGTATGCCGCGCGCCAGGGCGAGCGTCATCTGGGTGTCGTCCGTGACGATCGCGGGCTTGGGGAGGTTCATCCCGCGCCACGGCCCGAATTTCGTGAGGATCTGCGGCACATCGTTGAACTCGGTCGGGAAGCCGAGAGCGTCCCCGAGCGCGAGCCCGATCAACGAGCCGGTGGCCGCCTGTTTGGTGATGGTCCTCGTGGTCTTCATGGTGGTCATGAGTGCCGTCCTTCCGGTCGCAGGAGTGGAGGGTGCAGGGCGGAGGCGGCACCCGCCCGGTACAGCGCGGCCGGTTTCCCGCGGCCGCCGGTGCGGCGTGGCGGACCCTCGACTGCCTCGACGAAGCCGGGCGTGGTGAGGACCTTGCGCCGGAAGTTGGGCCGGTCGAGTTCGACGCCCCAGACGGTCTCGTAGACCTGCTGGAGCTCCCCGAGAGTGAACTCGGCCGGGCAGAAGGTGGTGGCGAGGCAGGTGTACTCGAGCTTGGCGCCGATCCGGTGGTGTGCGTCGGCGAGGATCAGGTCGTGGTCGAAGGCGAGCCGGCCGACGGAGTCGAGGGGCGTCCACTGAGCGCGAGCCGCGTCGCCGCCGCCGCGTGGCTCCGGCAGATCCGGTACGAGCGCGGTGTACGCGACGGAGACGACGCGCATCCGGGGATCGCGGTCAGGATCGCTGTAGGTCCGCAGCTGCTCCAGGTGGAGGCCGGCGACGGTGTCCTGGGACAGGCTGGTCTCCTCGGCGAGTTCACGGCGCGCGGCGAGACCGGCGGACTCCTTGGGCCGTACGAAGCCGCCGGGCAGCGCCCAGGCGCCCTTGTACGGGTCCTCGCCGCGCTCGACGAGCAGGACATGCAGCCGGCCCTCGCGGACGGTGAAAACGGCGAGGTCGACGGTGACCGCGAAGGGCGGGAAGGCGCCCGCGTCGTAGCCCTTCATCATCGTTTCTCCGGGAGGGGGTCGGCGAGGTCCCAGCCTTCGTCGAGGAGCGCGTCCACAGCGGCGACGGCGGTGGCGAGCCGCTGCTCGTGCGGGCCGGTCAGCGCGACGGTCCGGCGTCCGGTGCGGGCCAGTTGTGCGGCGAAGCGGGCGGTCATCCAGGGTCGCAGATGCTCTCCGTCGCGCAGGCCGTCGTCCTCGAAGCCGACGCCGCGGTGGTCGGTGAGCAGCCACAGATGCTGCTGTCCGCGCGCGGCGATCCGCGCCACCTCCTCGTTCGGGCCGCCCATATAGCGCTCGTGCCAGATCGTGGTGGCGAAGGCGTCGGTGTCGCAGAACAGCACCGGCGATCCTGCTCGGGCGGCCTCGTCCTCCAGTTCCGTCTGCCGCCGGGCGATCAGCGGGAACTCCTCCGAGGTGAACTCGACCTCCTCCCAGCCCGCATCCGGCCGCCCGGTGCGCAGCTCGGCGAGCTTGTGCTCGCTGAACTCCCGTCCGTACTCCGGCACATAGCGGGTCTGCGTCCAGACGCCGCCGCGGTGCCGGAAGTGCTCGGCGAGCGCCCACGCCATCGTCGTGGTGCCCGTGGACTCGGCGCCGAGCACGACCACTCGCCGGGCGAGCGCCGCGCGCACGGGCGGTTCCAGGAAGTCCCAGCAGCCGACGGGGTCCTTGCGGACGGCCGTGCCGGAGACCGGGAAGACGGTGCGGTCGGGGTCGACGCACACGGACTCGGCGCCGAAGCGCCGCCCGAGCTCCTGGCCGTACGGCTCCGAGGTGAAGACGGCGTCGACCGGCTCGGGGACGGCGGCGCGGAAGACGGCCATGTGCGCCTCCCAGATGCCGGGGTCGTTCAGATCGACGTGGATGTCGTCGACGGCGCCCACGACCCGTACGTCCGGGTGCACCTCGCGCATCCAGCGCACCCGGTCGGCGAGCGGAATCGACTCCACCGAGGCGGCGCAGACCAGGACGGTCAGCCGCTCGCAGCGGTCGGCCGCGGTCCGTACGAGATGGTGGTGTCCGGCGTGCGGCGGATAGAACTTCCCGAGCACCAGGCCGTGCCGGTGGGTCTTCATGCGGTCGCCTCCGCCAACTCCCGTTGTTCCGCGGCCAGATCGCGCGACCAGCTGCGCAGTCCGATGACGCACAGCGTCATGAAGCCGACATACAGCAGGGCGGTGAGGTAGAGCTCCTTGTACGCGTAGAGCGGGATGTAGACCACGTCGGCCGCGATCCACAGCCACCAGGACTCGAGGCGCTTTCGGCACTGCCCGTACGTCGCCATCAGCGACAGGGCGGTGGTGAGCGCGTCCCAGAACGGGACGTTCGAGTCGGTGGCGCGGTCGAGGAGGAGCGTGAGCCCGAAAGTCCCCACCACCCCCGCCGCGAGCAGCCAGGTCCACTCGCTGCGCGTGGTGCGCCGCACCGGTAGTCCGTCGGGACCTGGTCCACCCCCGTGGGTCCAGGTCCACCAGCCGTACACGGCGAGGGTGATGAAGACGACTTGCAGGCCTGCGTCGGCGTACAGGCGGGCCTGGGTGAAGAGAAGGATGAAGAAGAGGTTGTTGGCGATGCCGATCGGCCAGTTGGCGATGTGCTGGCGGGCGACGAGCCAGACACAGAGCGCACCACTGCCGAAGCCGAGGACCTCGGTCCAGCTCACCGGGGTGTCGAGAACGGTGAACAGCGGCTGCTGCAGGGGCTCGAGAATGTCCGCGAGACTCACGCCCGCCTCCTTAATAGTCATGTTGACTATAAAGGTGAACCAACGGTCCCACAAGGCCGTTCACACAAGATGCAAGAAGCCCGCGGTCAGAGGTGACCGCGGGCTTCGCCCAGTGAACGGGGGTCTCTACAGGCCGACTTCCTTCATCAGCATGCCGACCTCGGTGTTGGTCATCCGGCGCAGCCAGCCGGACTTCTGGTCGCCGAGGGCGATCGGGCCGAAGCTGACCCGCACGAGCTTGTCGACCGGGAAGCCGGCCTCGGCGAGCATGCGACGGACGATGTGCTTCCGGCCCTCGTGGAGGGTGACCTCCACCAGGTAGTTCTTGCCGGTGTTCTCGACGACGCGGAAGTGGTCGGCGCGGGCGTAGCCGTCCTCGAGCTGGATGCCGTCCTTGAGCCGCTTGCCCAGGTCGCGCGGGAGCGGTCCCTGGATCGCGGCGAGGTAGGTCTTCTTCACGCCGTACTTGGGGTGGGTCAGGCGGTGCGCGAGCTCACCGTGGTTGGTGAGCAGGATGATGCCCTCCGTCTCCGTGTCGAGACGTCCGACGTGGAAGAGCCGGGTCTCGCGGTTGGTGACGTAGTCGCCCAGGCACTGCCGACCGTCCGGGTCCTCCATGGAGGAGACGACACCGGCGGGCTTGTTGAGCGCGAAGAAGAGGTACGACTGCGTGGCGACCGTCAGGCCGTCCACCTTGATCTCGTCCTTCTGCGGGTCGACGCGCCTGCCCTGCTCAAGGACGATCTCGCCGTTGACCTCGACACGGGCCTGCTCGATCAGTTCCTCGCACGCGCGGCGCGAACCCATACCGGCCCGGGCGAGGATCTTCTGCAGACGCTCGCCCTCCTGCTCGGCCCCGGGAAACGTCTTGGGCGTCTTGACCTGCGGCTTGTCGGCGTACCGGTCGCGGTTGCGCTGCTCGATCTTGGCGTCGAGCTCACGGGGACGGGATTCGCGCTGGCCGTGCGGGCCGCGACGCGGAGCACCGGCCCTGCCGCCGCCCTGCGGGGTCTTCGGGCCGCCCTTGGCGCCGCCGCGGGCGGACGCGCCGCGGCCGCCCGACTTGCCGCCCTCGGAACCCTGGCTGCCGCCGACGTCGTAGCGGCGCTCCTCGGGCCGGGGGCGGCGGGGGCGCTGCTCCTGCTTGTCGTCGCGCCCCTTGTCGTCGCGCCCCCTGCCGCCGGCACCCCGGGAGTCCCGGTTCCCGCCGGCGCCCCGGGAGTCCCGGTTGCCGCTTCCGCTGTTCCTGCCGCTGCTTCGCATCAAAATTCCGTCTTGTCGTCTGCGTCGGTGTCCGGTGCGTCCGGATCGAACGACGGCACACCCTCTTGCGTCTCGGCCTCGATCGCTTCCGCCTCGGGGAGGAAGGGCGCGAGCTCCGGGAGCTCGTCCAGGCCTCGCAGGCCCATCCGCTCCAGAAAGTAGTTCGTCGTCCTGTACAGGATCGCACCTGTTTCAGGTTCCGCGCCCGCCTCCTGGACCAGACCGCGCTGGAGGAGGGTGCGCATGACGCCGTCGCAGTTCACTCCGCGTACGGCGGAGACGCGTGATCGGCTGACCGGCTGCCGGTACGCGACGACCGCGAGGGTCTCCAGGGCGGCCTGGGTGAGCCGCGCCTGCTGCCCGTCGAGAACGAAGCGCTCGACGGCGTCGGCGTACTCCGCCCGCGTGTAGAACCGCCAGCCGCCCGCGACAAGCCGCAGTTCGAAGCCTCGGCCCTGGACGGTGTACTCGTCCGCGAGCTCCCGCAGCGCGTCGGCGACCGCCCTGCGCGGCTGCTCCAGGACCTTGGCGAGGTGCTCCTCGGTGGCCGGCTCGTCGACGACCATGAGAACGGCTTCGAGCGCGGGCTTGAGATCACTCACGCGTTCCCCTCCTGCTCCTGGTTCTCGCGAACCTCTTGATCGAATTCATCGGTGACCAGGGGCTGCTCCGCGCCCGCGCCGCCGGTCCAGCGCACCATCAGCTCGCCGAGGGCATCTTCCTGGTCCAGGATGACGGCCTTCTCGCGGTAGAGCTCCAGCAGCGCGAGGAAGCGGGCGACGACGGTGAGGGTGTCGGGTGCGTCGGCGGCGAGCTCCTGGAAGCTGACCGCCCCGGCCTCCCGCAGCCGCGCGACGACCACCTCGGCCTGTTCGCGCACGGACACGAGGGGCGCGTGGATGTGGTCGATGTACACCTGCGGCTTGGGCCGGGGCTGCATCGCCTTCACAGCGAGCCTGGCGAAGCCTTCGGCCCCAATGCTGATGACGACCTCGGGCAGCAGCTCGGCGTGGTGGTCCTCGAGCCCGACGGTCCTCGGGTAGCGCTTGCCCTCCACATCCAGCCGCGCGCTGAAGATCTCGGCGATCTGCTTGTACGCGCGGTACTGCAGCAGCCGCGCGAAGAGCAGATCGCGCGCCTCGAGCAACGCGAGGTCGGCCTCGTCCTCCACTTCGGCGGCGGGCAGCAGCCGCGCGGCCTTGAGATCGAGCAGCGTGGCGGCGACGACGAGGAACTCGGTGGTCTGATCGAGATCCCAGTCGGGCCCCATGGCCCGGATATGCACCATGAACTCATCGGTGACCTTGGAGAGAGCGACCTCGGTCACATCGAGCTTGTGCTTGGAAATGAGCTGCAGGAGAAGGTCGAAGGGCCCTTCGAAGTTGGCGAGCCGTACTTTGAACCGCCCGTCGTCGGGGGGCTGAGGCGCGGCCGCGGGCTCCGCGGGCGGGGTTGCCGGAACCGTGGGCGCGGGGGCCTCCGGCGCGGTCTCGGCCTCGGCCGCCACGGAGGAGCCGGGCGACTCCGCCACCGTGGTCCCGCCGGGACGATCGTCGTCGTCGTGAAACTGGCGACCAGGACCCGGGGCCTCGCCCCCGCCCGGCTCCGAAACCGTCCCGGGCAGGAACACCGCCTCCGGCCCGCCGGAACCACCGTCGTCGCCGTGAAACAGGCGACCAGGGCCCGGGGCCTCGCCCTCGCCCTCGCCCGCGGCAGCAGCCACCCCGGCCTCCGGCGCGGCAAGCTCTGGCCCGCTCACCACCGCGGTGGCCTCCGCCCGAGCGGGCAGCTCCGGCTCCGGCTCCGCCTCCACGGACGCGCCCGCAGGGCCCTCCGGCGCGCCATTGTCACCGCGCAGCGGGCGCCCCGGTCCCGGGGCCTCGTCCGCACCGGCGGCGGAGCCGCCTGTCGAGGCAGCGGGAAGGGGCGGGGTGGGGAAAACCTCCCCCGGCGCCACCACTGCCGGCTCCCCGTCCGCACCGCCCCGCTCCAGCCGCTCGTCCCCCGGCTCGGGGGCCGGTACGGCAGGCGGAGGCGACCCGCCGCGGTCCGTGCCGGGGCCGCGACCCAGCGAGCGCCGGGGCGGGCGGGTGGAGTCGTCGGTCGGCGGCATCGCGGTCCAGGGGCAAAAGGAGCAGGCAGGGCAGCGCGCAGGCTACCGTCAGCGGCCGCGCAGACGTCGCACGAGAATGCTCGCGTCGCCGCGCTGCTCGAGATCCGCCAGCACCACCGCCACCGCTTCGCGAACGATCCGTCCGCGGTCGACGGCCAGCCCGTGCTCACCGCGCAGCACCAGCCGCGCGTGCTCGAGGTCCATCAGTTCCTCGGCCGAGACGTAGACCGTGATCTTCTCGTCGTGCCGTTCACGGCCACTGGGCCGACGGTTCGCGCCACGCTGCCGGCGGCGCGTCTGTCCGGTCGGCGACACGGCGGCGGCTCCGGACGCGGCAGCGTCCTGCTGGCGGCGCCCCTTGGCACCGTCGGCCGACGCGGCCCGGTCGGCCTCCGCGCCCCGGCTGCGTCCTTCCGCGTGGCCGTCCGCGTCCGCCGCGGAGTGCTCCTCCGAGGAAGAGGCAGAGGCAGCCGCGGAGGACGAGGACGCGGAGGACGACACCTCAGCCGCCCCCTCCCCGACCGGATCGCTCTCACCCGCCGGCGCCGGCACCCTCGCCTCGCCGTTCGCCTGCCGCCGCGGGGACGACGACTGAAGTGCCATGCCCCCGGTCGTACGGAACAGTTCGTCGGCCCCGGGCAGACTCACTCGGCGTGACACCGGGCGAGCACCTCCCTGGCGAGCTGACGGTACGCGGCGGCGCCGACGGAGTTCGATGCGTACGTGGTGATGGGCTCACCGGCGACCGTGGTCTCCGGGAAGCGCACGGTCCGGCCGATCACCGTGTGGTAGACGTGATCGTCGAAGGCCTCGACCACCCGCGCCAGCACCTCACGGCTGTGCACCGTACGGGAGTCGTACATCGTGGCGAGGATTCCGTCGAGCTCCAGGTCGGGGTTGAGCCGCTCCTGGACCTTCTCGATCGTCTCGGTCAGCAGCGCCACACCGCGCAGCGCGAAGAACTCGCACTCGAGCGGCACGATCACCTTGTGCGCCGCGGTCAGCGCGTTCACCGTGAGCAGGCCCAGCGAGGGCTGACAGTCGATCACGATGTAGTCGTAGTCGGACAGCAGCGGCTTCAGCGCACGCTGCAGCGTGGACTCGCGCGCGACCTCGCTCACCAACTGCACTTCCGCGGCCGAGAGATCGATATTGCTCGGCAGCAGGTCCATATTGGGCACGGCGGTCTTGAGCAGCACCTCGTCCGCCGACATGCCCCGCTCCATGAGCAGGTTGTAGACGGTGAGGTCGAGCTCCATCGGGTTGACGCCGAGGCCGACCGACAGGGCTCCCTGCGGGTCGAAGTCGACGAGCAGCACACGCCGTCCGTACTCCGCGAGCGCGGCGCCCAGGTTGATGGTCGACGTCGTCTTGCCGACGCCGCCCTTCTGGTTGCACATCGCGATGATCTTCGCGGGACCGTGATCGGTCAGCGGGCCCGGGATCGGGAAGTACGGCAGGGGCCGCCCGGTGGGGCCGATCCGCTCGCGGCGCTGACGCGCGGCGTCAGGGGCGAGGGTGGCCGCATACTCGGGGTCGGGCTCGTACTCGGCATCGGGGTCGTAGAAGTGCCCTTCGGGGACTTCCTCGTAGGCGGCGAAGTGGGTGGACTCTCGGCCACTCTCGTTGCCGGCCATGGCGTTCACGTGTTGGCCGTCCATCATCTTCATCGTGTGGGCTGTCGTCGTGTGCGTCGTGTGCTGTTGTGTCGCGAAGGTTCGGACAGCGACGGAGCCGACAGCCTCGAGCCCGGGCTGTTCCCTTGACGGGACCTGGCCCCGCGCAGGCATTCCCGGTTGACCACCCCCGGGAGTAAATGTCGACTCATTCACAAGTCGTCTTACCTCCTTGGACGTGACCAGGAAACTTATCGATAGGTCAGCGTGGCACCATGCCGACGGTTGGCGACTCTATGGCGTGTCACCGGTCCGCAGCAACACAATCCGCCGGACCCGGCTCGATGTGTCGGCAACCGAACAGCCTTCTGTCAAGGGTGCTCAGGACTCTTGGCGTGACCTGGCCCGGACGTTTCGAGGGTGCACGAAACGGTTAAAGGGTTACGTTCGAGGCGAGTTGAGCGAGCCTCACAAAGCGGGCGGATACGCATCCGGCCGGACCTTGCTCGGCAAGGTCCGGCCGTGGGCGCGATATTGACGAGGCGCGTTGACGCGTCAGCCGAGCAACGTGCTCAGTTCGGTGCTCTCCAGGCCGTGGGCCTCGGCGACGGGGCCGTAAACGACCTGGCCGTCATGGGTGTTGAGACCCTTGGCGAGCGCCGGGTCGCGGCGCAGCGCCTCGGCCCAGCCGCGGTTCGCGAGCTCCACGATGTACGGCAGCGTCGCATTGGTGAGCGCATAGGTGGAGGTGTTGGGCACCGCGCCGGGCATGTTGGCGACGCAGTAGAAGACCGAGTTGTGGACCATGAAGGTCGGCTCGGCGTGAGTGGTCGGACGCGAGTCCTCGAAGCAGCCGCCCTGGTCGATTGCAATGTCGACAAGTACACTTCCGGGCTTCATCTTGGCGACGAGCTCGTTGGTGACCAGCTTCGGGGCCTTGGCGCCCGGGATGAGAACGGCGCCGATGACGAGGTCCGCCTCGACGACGGCCTTCTCCAGCTCGAAGGCGTTGGAGACGATCGTCTTCACCTTGGTGCCGAAGACCTTGTCGGCCTCGCGCAGCTTGTTGATGTCACGGTCGAGCAGGGTGACGTGGAAGCCCATGCCGACGGCGATCTGCGTGGCGTTCCAGCCGGAGACGCCGCCGCCGATGACGACGGCCTCGCCGGCCGCCGTGCCCGGGACGCCGCCCGGCAGCACACCGCGGCCGCCGACCGAGCGCATCAGGTGGTACGCGCCGACCTGCGGGGCCAGCCGGCCCGCGACCTCGGACATCGGGGCGAGCAGCGGCAGCGCGCGGGTGGCGGTCTCCACGGTCTCGTACGCGATGGCGGTGGTGCCGGACTCGAGCAGCGCGTCCGTGCACTCGCGGGATGCGGCGAGGTGCAGGTAGGTGAAGAGGGTCTGGTCCTTGCGGAGGCGGTGGTACTCCTCGGCGATGGGCTCCTTGACCTTCAGCAGCAGGTCGGCGGTGGCCCAGACCTCGTCGGCGGTGGGCAGGATCTGCCCGCCGGCGGCGACGAACTCGTCATCCGTGATCGAGGAGCCGAGACCGGCGTTCTGCTCGATGAAGACCTGGTGGCCGTTGCGCACGAGCTCGTGCACACCGGCAGGGGTGATCGCCACCCGGAACTCGTTGTTCTTGACCTCGCGGGGGATGCCGACCTTCACGTCGATCACGGTCCTTGACTCAGGGGTATAAGGGTGCAATGCCATACATACCCGGATACGCGTGGCGCACCGGAAGACACCACGAGAGCATGTGGCAGAGCCAGTCTAATGAAGGACTTCGCGCTGTCTAGCCTTACAAAGCATTAATCTTTGGCCGAAGTGCTACGGATTTCGTAGGCACAACCCTCGGTACCCTCTGTTCCTAGCAGCTTCTCCGCCATGGCGCGGTGCAGCCTCGCGGCTGTCGGGTCGCCGAGCCGGTCCAGGGTGTCGGCCAGCCTGAGCTGCAGAGCTGCCTGCAGCCGTGCGTCCCCGGTCTGCCGCGCCCACTCCACCGCCTCCTGGCAGGTGCGCAAGCACTCCCCCGGCCGGCCCGCGTACTCCTGTACGCGCGCCACCTCGCTCAACGCTCGCGCCCGGGACGGGAGATCGCCGAGCCTGCGGTAGCCGGCCACCGCCGCCCGCCAGTTGCGCAGCGCCTCGCCGTACCGCCCCGCATAGGTGTGCACGGCACCCAGCCGGCCGTACAGCCGGGCCTCGTCGGCCCGCTCGCCGCGCGCCTGCCGCTGGGCGAGCGCCCGCCCGTACCAGTCCGCGCCCCGCTGCCAGTCCCCCAGCTCCTGGTAGGCACCACCTACGGATTCCATCGCGCGGCCCGTCGCGTACGGATCGTTCGCGGCCCGTCCGGCGTCCAGAGCCGCCCGGTAGCGGGCCAGCGCCTCCTCGGTACGACCGGTCTGAGCATCCAGATCGGCAAGATTCAGCAGGGCGGCGGCCCTTTCACGGTGCAGCCCGCGACGCTCGGCCACGCCGAGCACCAGCTGGTGCAGTCCGTAGAGCTCGGCAGCCGCGTCCTCGGTGCCGCGGTGCGCGGCCAGCGCCCGGACCAGGGCCGCGACCAGCCGCCGCGCCAGGGTGTCCAGCTCGCCGTCCTCGACCGCGAGCCGCGCCGAGGCCAGCAGCGCGGGCAGCCTGATCCGCAGCCACTCGGCGGCGGCCGGCGCGGTGGAGAACCGCAGCGCGCGCGGCAGACCGGCCAGCTTCACGCGGGCCGGGGAGCCGTCGGGCTCGGTGATCGCCCGGCAGGAGTGCAGCTGCCGTACGGTCCGCTCCAGCATCCGCGCCCGGGCCAGCTGTACCTCGGCCGGCCGGTCGTGCGCCTGCAGCAGGGTGCGCAGCAGCGGCAGGAGAGCGCCCGGCACCTCGTGGTGGTCGCCGGCCGAGCGCACAAATCCCAGGTCGGCGAGGTCGCAGAGGGTCGCTTCGGCGGTCTGCAACGAACAGCCGGCCAGCGCGGAGGCGGTGTGCGCGTCGGCGATCCCGCCGGGCGCGAGGGACAGCAGTCGCAGCATCCCGGCGGCCGACGACGGCAGGGACTCGTACACCAGCCGGAAGGCACGGGCCAGCGGCCGGCCGACCTTGGGCTGCTCGCTGTCGTCCGGCAGAGCGCGCAGCCGCTTGGCCACATCGGCGACCGACGCCCTCGGCCGGGCAGCGAGCCAGCCGCCGACCAGGACCAGCGCGGTGGGCAGCCCGCCGCACTCCTCCGCGATGGACTCGGCGGCCTGCGGATCCACGGTGATCCGCACCGATCCGGTGAAGGTGCCGAGCAGCTCGATCGCGGACTTGGCGTCCATGCCGCCGAGCGTGCACGGCCGTACATCCGGAATACCGGTGAGCGGGCCCTCTGCCACGGCCACGGCCAGGCAGTCGGGGTTGTCGGGCAGCAGCGGGTCGACCTGCTCGGCGTCCCCCGCGTCGTCGAGGAGCAGCAGCATCCGGCGTACGGTGAGCGCCTCGCGCACCATCCCGGTCAGCTCGTCCTCGCCGGCGCCGGGCGGCGACGCGATACCGAGGGAGTCGAGCAGTCCGCGGGCCGCCCGCTCCATCGGGACCCGCCGCCCGTCGGGCTCGGTCAGCCGGGCCCGCAGTACCCCGTCGGGGTAGTCGGCGGCGACCCTGCGGGCGAGTTCCTCGGCGAGCGCGGTGCGCCCGGAGCCGGGCCGCCCGGCGATCAGCAGCACCCGGGCACGCGGGGCCTTGCGTCCGGAGATGGTGTCCAGACCGGCTCGCTCGATATCGGCCCGAAGGGACTTCAGCTCCCGCTGGCGCCCGAAGAATTGGCTTCGGTACGCCTCGGCCGGGCCGCCCACGTCCACCGCCTGATCCGTCACGGGCCACGCTCCCGTCAGTCCGCGCACGAGCCGAGCCCGCAAGGGACTCCGCACGGGCGATCCGAGCGTAGTTCACGCTCTGCAACGAGCGCGGCAGAGCGCGGCGGGGGCATCGCCCGATCGGATCAGCGGATTGTCCGACCGGGACTTCTCCCGCGCGCCCCAGGCGTCACTCAGGCCTCGAACGGGCGCGCCGGCCACGGCGCCTCGGCCGGCCGCAGCGTGTCGACGCCGTCGCCGTTCAGCACGACGCTCAGCGACAGCACGCCCACCACCAGGCAGTTGTTGTGCAGGTCTCCGGCGAGCACACCGCGTACGAGATCCTCGAGCGGAACCCGGGCCAGCTCCATGTCGGCCTCCTCCTCGGAGACCTCGAAGCGCTCGCCCTCGGCCTCCGACAGATCGCGGGCGAGGAAAATCCGTACGGCCTCGTCGCAGCCGCCCGGCGTGGTGTAGACGTCGGCCAGCACCCGCCAGTCCTCGGCCTTGACATGCGCCTCCTCGTACAGCTCGCGCTGTGCGGCGTGCAGCGGGTTCTCGCCCGGCACATCGAGCAGACCGGCCGGGATCTCCCAGAGCTTGTGGTGCACGGGGTGCCGGTACTGGCGCAGTACGAGGACGCGGCCGGAGCCGTCGAGCGCGAGGACCGCAACGGAACCGGGGTGCACCTGGTAGTCGCGGCGCGCGACGGTGCCGTCCGGCATGACCACGTCGTCGGTACGGACACTGGTCTTGTTGCCCCTGAACGGCGTCGTGGTCGCGGTGACCGGCCATTCCTCGGGGGTGTCCCTGAACTCCATGTACGTCCTCCACACCACAAGCAGAAACCGGGGTACGAGTCCCAAAGGACACGTACCCCGGCAACCGTATCGCTTGGAACTACTTGCCCGTCTTGCGCTCCACCGCGGCCTTCACCAGACCGGCGAAGAGCGGGTGCGGACGGGTCGGGCGGGAACGCAGCTCCGGGTGCGCCTGGGTGGCGACCAGGTAGGGGTGCGTCTCGCGCGGGTACTCGACGTACTCGACCAGCTTGTTGTCGGGAGACGTGCCCGAGAAGAGGATGCCCGCCTTCTTCTCCAGCTCCGCGCGGTAGGCGTTGTTCACCTCGTAGCGGTGGCGGTGGCGCTCCTCGATGTACTGCTGGTTGTCATAGACCTCGCGCACGATCGAGCCCTCGGCGAGCTTCGCCGGGTAGAGGCCGAGCCGCATGGTGCCGCCGAGGTCGCCCGCGCCCTCGACGTACGCCAGCTGCTCCTCCATCGTCGAGATGACGGGATGGGCGGTGGCGGCGTCGAACTCGGTGGAGTTGGCGTCGGGGATCTCGGCGAGGTTCCGCGCGGCCTCGATCACGATGCACTGCAGGCCGAGGCAGAGACCGAGCAGCGGGATCTTGTTCTCACGGGCGAACTGGATCGCGCCGACCTTGCCGCTGACGCCTCGGTCGCCGAAGCCGCCGGGGATGAGGATCCCGTCGACGTCGCCGAGCTCCTTCTTGGCGCCGGCCTGGGTCTTGCAGTTGTCGGAGGCGACCCACTTGACCTTGACGCGGGCCTTGTTGGCGAAGCCGCCGGCGCGTAGCGCCTCGGTCACCGAGAGGTACGCGTCCGGCAGGTCGATGTACTTGCCGACGAGCGCGACGGTGACCTCGTGGTCGGGGTTGTGGACCCGGTCCAGCAGGTCGTCCCACGTGGTCCAGTCGACATCGCGGAACGGCAGGTCCAGCTTGCGCACGACATACGCGTCCAGACCCTCGGTGTGCAGCACCTTCGGGATGTCGTAGATCGACTTGGCATCGATCGCGGCCACGACGGCGGCCTCGTCGACGTCGCACATCAGCGAGATCTTGCGCTTGATCGCGGTCGGTACGTCACGGTCCGCGCGGAGCACGATCGCGTCCGGCTGGATACCGATGTTGCGCAGGGCTGCGACCGAGTGCTGGGTCGGCTTGGTCTTCAGCTCGCCGGACGGGCCGATGTACGGCAGCAGGGAGATGTGCACGACGAAGACGTTGTCGCGGCCGACCTCGTGGCGGACCTGGCGGACGGTCTCCAGGAACGGCAGCGACTCGATGTCACCGACCGTGCCGCCGACCTCGGTGATGACGACATCGACGTCGTCGGTGGCCATGCGGCGGATGCGGTGCTTGATCTCGTTGGTGATGTGCGGGATGACCTGCACGGTGTCGCCCAGGTACTCGCCGCGGCGCTCCTTGGCGATGACCGTGGAGTAGACCTGGCCGGTGGTGACGTTGGCCGAGCCGTCGAGGTCCACGTCGAGGAAGCGCTCGTAGTGGCCGATGTCCAGGTCGGTCTCGGCGCCGTCGTTGGTGACGAACACCTCACCGTGCTGGAACGGGTTCATCGTGCCGGGGTCGACGTTCAGGTACGGGTCGAGCTTCTGCATGGTGACCCGCAGGCCCCGTGCCTTGAGCAGCGCGCCCAGGCTGGAGGCCGTGAGGCCCTTGCCGAGGGAGGAGGCGACACCCCCGGTGACGAAGATGTGCTTGGTCGTCATGGATTTGGGCGGCATCGCCAAGAGGGGGCTCCCGTGGTCGCGAGGTGAGGTGCGTACCGGCGACCCTTCGAGGGGTTCGGGGGGTGCCGTCGCTGCGGTTTCGGGGCCCCTGTTTTGCACAGGGTGGCCACCGGTCCACGGGGTACCAGGGTATCAGCGACAGCGGGTGACCGCTCCCGGCCGCGCCCTCCCCCATGCGCACCCCGTTCATCCGGGGATCACCCTTGGCTCACCCGTTCGGCGCACTCGGGTTGCCGGGAGCGGTACGCAGATCCTTAAGGTGCGACGTATCCTGCTCGGACACTCGCTGCCGAGCCAGGCCGGCAAACGGCACCATCCCCGTCCGTCACCCGGAACATCGCGCTCGTCAACGACCCTTGACCGCAGTAAGCGCCCCGAGGGGCGGACGTGGCCGTTCGACTGGAGATGCACGTGGCCGGGCGCATCGAGGATTACGCACTCATCGGAGACATGCAGACCGCTGCGTTGGTCTGCCGGGACGGCACAGTGGACTGGCTGTGCCTACCCCGCTTCGACTCGCATGCCATCTTCGCCGGGCTGCTCGGCACCGAGGACCACGGTTTCTGGCGGCTCGGCCCGGCGCATGCCGCGGATGCCCAGCCTCCGTCGGCCGCCCGGCGTCGCTACCGCGGGGACTCGCTGATCCTCGAATCGGAGTGGGACACGCCACGCGGCACGGTCCGTGTGACGGACTTCATGCCGCCTCGTGACGGCGCGCCCCAGCTGATCCGGATCGTGGAGGGCGTGACCGGGCGGGTGCGGATGCGCTCGGCGCTGCGTATGCGTTTCAGTTACGGGCGTGTGGTGCCGTGGGTCCACAAGGTCGACGGGCGCACGGTCGCCGTCGCCGGACCCGACTCGGTCTGGCTGGACACCTCCGCGGAGACGTACGGCAAGGACCTGACCACGTACTCCGATTTCACCGTCGGTCCCGGTGAGCGGATCGCCTTCACCATCAGCTGGCAGCCCTCGCACCACCATCCACCCTCGCTGCCCGACCCTGAGGGCTCGCTGGAGGCGACCTCGGACTTCTGGCGGGAGTGGGTCGAGCACTGCACGTACAACGGGCCCTACCGCGAGGCCGTGGTCCGCTCGCTGATCACGCTGAAGGCGCTGACGTACGCGCCGACGGGCGGGATCGTCGCGGCGCCGACGACCTCGCTGCCGGAGGAGATCGGCGGCGAACGGAACTGGGACTACCGCTACACCTGGCTGCGCGACGCCGCGATCACCCTGTCGTCGCTGCTGCGCACCGGCTACCGCGAGGAGGCCCGCGCCTGGCGCGAGTGGCTGCTGCGCGCGGTCGCCGGTGACCCGGAGAACCTGCAGATCATGTACGGGATCGCGGGCGAACGGGAGCTGGGCGAGGCCGAGTTGGACTGGCTGCCGGGCTACGAGAACTCGACTCCGGTACGGGTCGGGAACGGCGCCGCGCACCAGCTGCAGCTGGATGTGTACGGCGAGGTCACCGAGGCGCTGCATCTGGCCCATATGACGGGTCTCGCGCGCAACGACTACGCCTCGCTGCTGCAGCTCAAGCTGATCCGCTACCTGGAGAAGCACTGGGACCAGCCGGACGAGGGCATCTGGGAGGTGCGCGGGCCGCGCCGGCACTTCGTGCACTCGAAGGTGATGGCCTGGGTCGCGGTCGACCGCACCATCAAGCTGATCGAGTCCGGCGACGCGGACGGCCCGATCGAGCGGTGGCGCGAGCTGCGCGACGACATCCACCGCGATGTCTGCGAGAAGGGTTACGACAAGGAGCGCAACACCTTCACGCAGTCGTACGGCTCGAAGGAACTGGATGCCTCGCTGCTGCTGATTCCGCAGATGGGCTTTCTGCCGCCGGACGACAAGCGCGTCATCGGCACGATCGAGGCGATCCAGCGGGAGCTGGCCACGGAGGACGGTTTCGTACTGCGCTATCCGACCGCGGGCGAGAAGGCCGGCGTCGACGGCCTCAAGGGCGACGAGGGAGCGTTCCTGGCGTGCTCGTTCTGGCTCGCGGACGATCTGGCGATGATCGGTCGGGTGGACGAGGCACGGCGGCTGTTCGAGAAGCTGCTCTCCCTGCGCAACGATCTTGGGCTGCTGGCCGAGGAATGGGATGCGACGCTGCAACGCCAGGTGGGTAACTTCCCGCAGGCGTTCAGCCATGTGCCGCTGATCGACACGGCGCTGCGGCTGACAGCTTCCGGCGCCTACGGAGGGTAGCGGCGGGGCTGCGCGGCAGGACCGCTCGACTGATCATCTCTCCCTCATCGGGACTACGATGAGAAGGTCCTGTCGCGCCCTCGGAAGGGGGCCACTATGGCGCCCCAAGGCATTGCGGAGGCGGCGCTGGCCGGTCTCCGTCAAGAACTCACCGGCACAGCAGTCGCCCCCGGCGATCCGGGGTACGACGAGGCTCGCGCCATCTTCAACAGCATGATCGACCGGCGACCGGCCGTCGTCGCGCAGTGCGAGACGGAAGCGGATGTGGCCAGGGCGATCCGCTTCGGCCGGGACAACGAGCTGGAGATCGCCGTCCGCGGCGGCGGCCACAGCGTCGCGGGCACGTCGCTGACCGACGGCGGAATCGTGGTCGACCTGCGCCGTATGCACATCGTGATCGTCGACCCCGTGTCCCGGGCGGCACGCGTCGGCGGCGGCGCCACCATGAGCCATCTCGACCGGGCCACGCAGCCGTACGCTCTGGCGACCACCGGCGGCCGTGCGTCCACCACCGGCGTGGGTGGCTTCACGCTCGGCGGCGGATCCGGCTGGCTTGAGCGCAAGCACGGCTTGGCCTGCGACAATCTGATCGCCGTCGAGCTGGTGACTGCCGACGGCGAGACCGTCCACGCCAGTGAAGACGAGAACCCGGAGCTGTTCTGGGCGCTGCACGGCGGCGGCGGCAACTTCGGGGTGGCGACCGCGATCACCCTGCAACTGCATGCGCTTCCCGCGATGTCGATGGTCATGCTGCTGTTCCGGCCGGAGGCGGGACCCGAAGTCGTGCGTGCCTACCGTGACTTCATGGAGTCCGCGCCGGACGAGGTCGGCGGTGGCTGCATCTACCTCACCGCGCCGCCCGAGCCATTCGTCCCCGAGCAACTGGTCGGCAAGCTCGTGTGCACGGTCCTGGTCACCTACACGGGCACGGAAGCGGAGGCCCGTCAGGTGACCGCGCCGCTGATGGGGCTCGGACACGAGGCGGAAGTGATCACGGAGCTGCCGTACGCGGAGCTGCAGTGCATGCTCGACGACCCGCCCGGGATGCGTAACTACTGGTCGGCCGAGTACCTCAGCGGCTTCCCTGACGAGGCCGTGGACGCCTACTGCTCGCGTGCCGCCACCATGCCCGTGCCCACGGCCACACAGCACGTCCTGTTCCCGGTGGGCGGCGCGGTGGCGAGGAGCCCGGACGACTATCCGCTGCCCTGGCGCACCGCGCCGTGGACCGTCCATCCCTTCGGGATCTGGGAAGACCCGGCCGACGACGAGCGCGGCATTCACTGGGTCCGCGACGTACGCGCCGCCGTACGGCCCTGGTCCCAGGGCTCGGTCTATTTGAACTTCATCGGGAACGAGGGGCGGGGGCGGGTCCTCGAGGGCTTCGGCGAGGAGAACTACCTTCGCCTCGCCGCGGTCAAGGCGAAGTACGACCCCAACAACGTGTTCCGGCTGAACCACAACATCAAACCGGCGTTCTGAGACGAGGCGCCCGGCAAACGCCCGCGCGGGCCGACATGTTGTCGGGTTGCCGCGCGGGCGATGCCGGTCGGGACGCACCGGGTGATGCGCACGCATGTACGGGCCCGGTAGCGTCCGGAGCCAGGGCGGCCGGCGCCCGTTCGGACCGGATCGGAATCGCGAGGCGAGAGTCAGTGGAGACGACCCAAGGTGGAATCACGGTGCAGCGGGCGCTCGAACTGCCCGGGCTGCGCGCCGGGCTTCCGGAGGTCGTCGCAGGCGCGGAGCGGCTGAACCGCACGGTGCGCTGGGTGCACGCGGGTGAGGTGCCCAACATCGCCTCGCTCCTCAAGGGTGGTGAACTGCTGCTCACCACGGGCCTGGGCCTCGGCACCCGGCCGGCCGAGCAGCGCGCCTTCGTACGGCAGCTGGCGGACCGAGGGATCGCCGCGCTGGTCGTGGAGCTGGGGCCGCGTTTCAGCAGGCTGCCGGCGACGATCGTGGAGACGGCCCGGGCGGCCGGTCTGCCGCTGGTGCAGCTGCACCGCGAAGTCCCCTTCGTCTCGGTGACGGAGGAGATCCACACCGAGATCGTGAACGGGCACTACGCCCTGCTGCGGCAGGCCGAGGAAGTGCACCGGCGGTGTACGGAGGTGCTCCTCGACGGCGGCGGAGTGCCCCAAGTGCTGCGTATCCTCGCGGACTTCACCGCGAACCCGGTCTTCCTGGAGACGGCGGACGGGCAGCTGCTGTACGCGGCCGAGTCCGAGTCGGGGCAGGCCGGAGCCGATCCGCTGCAGGTGTGGGACGGGCTGCGCGGCCAGCGGGCGGCGCGGGAGTCCCCTCCTGCCGGCGCGGTTCTCGTGGACGTACCGGGCGGTGGGCACGGGGCGGCTTCGGTACGGGCCCGGCTGGTGCTGCTGGCCGTCGGCTCCCCGATGCTTCCGGTGCACCGGATGGCGGCGGAGCGGGCGGCCGGTCTGCTGGCGGTCGTACTCATGCAGGCACGTCAGGAGGAGGAGCTGGCGGCGCGCGGTCGCGGCGACTTCCTGACGGACCTGGCGGAGGGCCGCATCACGGCGGAGGACGCGCCGGCGCAGGCGAAGGTGCTGGGCTTCAGACCGGGCGAGGGCCCGCTGCTGCCGGTCGTGATGCGCCTCGCCGCGGAGCTCTTCCCCTCGGGGAACTGGGCGCTGCTGGCACGCGCGGTGCTGGAGGAGCTGGCGTCGGTAGGGGTGCCGGTGCTGCTGGGCGTACGCCCGGTGGAGGGCCGCGTACCGCTGCTGCTCGGCCTGCGCTCCGAGTCGGAACGCACGGCGGTCGCGGACCGGGTCGCCGCGGCGCTGCGGGCGGGTGTGGAACGGGCGGGCCTGGAGCGGGCGGGCGCGCATCCACCGGTCGTGGTGGTGGGCATGGCGGGCGGCTGGGCGGCGGTGTCGGCGGGCCTGCGCCACGCGGCGGAGACGGCGACGGCGGCGCAAGGCCTCTCGGACCGCCCGTGGTACGACGCTCGCCGCCTGGACATCGACCTGCTGCTGTGGCGCCTCCGGGACCATCCCGACCTGGCGGCGTTCGTGGACCGTGCGATCGGCCCCCTGCGCGCCCACGACCGGGCGTCCCGCCCGCCGCTGCTCCCGACGTTGGAGACATACCTGGCCCACGCGGGCCGCAAGGCGGAGACGGCCCGCGAACTCCACCTGAACCGCCAGACGCTGTACAACCGCCTGGCCCGTATCTCGGAACTCCTGGGCACGGACTTGGACGATCCCCAAACGGTGCTGGCATTGAGCCTGGCACTGAGGGCACGACGGCACGCGGGGTGAGGTGGGCGCCGCGGAGGGTTTGGGGGGCCGTGCGGCGCGTACCCGGCACTCCTGAGGACTCGGGCTGCTGCGCCGCGAAGCCGACGCGCCCGGGAGGAACGGGACCGCGCGCCGTGTAACGCGGCACGCCCACAGGGCCCGCGGGCTGCGCGCGAAGCCGGCGTCTCGGGGTACGGGCGTCAGTCCCGCGTACCCCCATCCCCGCGGCCCGGGGCTGCCCCCTCACCCGGCGGAGGCGCGCTCGGAAAGTACGGGGCCACCCGCCATGTACCCGGCACTCCACAGAGCCCGCAGCCTGCGCCGCGAAGCCGGCGTCTCGAGGTACGGGGCGTCAGTCCCGCGTACCCCCATCCCCCGCGGCCCGGGGGCTCCCCCTCACCCGGCGGAGGCGCACATCGGATGCAGCAGGCAGCGGCGGGCAGCAGGAAACCCCAGCCCGAGCCTCAGCTCCACCCCGCCACGACCTCGTCGTACACGCTCAACACCAGCGCAATCGTCTCGTCCTCCGTCGGCCACGTCGCCGCCTGCGCCCGCCCCGCCGCCGCCAGCTCCTCCCGAAGCCCCGGGTCACCCAGCAGCCGCGCCACCGCCCCGCCCAGCGCCGCCGCGTCGCCGTACGGAACGAGTTCCGCCGCCTCGCCCACCAGTTCCGGGATGCCGCCCACCGCCGTCGCGACCAGCGGGACGCCCAGCCGCAGCGCCTCCTGCGCGAGCAGCGAGCGGGCCTCCCAGCGGCTCGGCAGCACCGCCACATCCGCCGCCGCGAGCAGCTCACCGATGTCGTCCCGGCGCCCCATCAGCCTCACCGGCAGCCCTTCCGCCTCGATACGGCGCTGGAGCGCACCCCGCTGCCGTCCCTCCCCCGCGATCACGACCAGCGGCACTGGGTCCAGGCCGCGCCACAGCCGGGCCGCGTCCAGCAGCGTTCCGTACCCCCGGTGTGGCACCAGGCTCCCGACGGCCATCACCAAGGGGCGTTCGACAGCGCCCAGTTCGGCGCGTGCCTTGCTCTCCGCGTCGCCCGGCCGACCGTGCGGCGCGGGCACGGCGACCGGTGCGAGACGGGCGTCACGTGCGCCCCGCTTGCGGGCCCGGTCGACCAACTCGGAACACGTACCGAGCACAACCGCCGCCGCCCGCGCGGCCCTTCGCTCCAGCAGGCGCAGCACCTGGCCACGCGCGCCGTCGTCGTGCGCCCGCGTGTGCCAGGTGACGACCAGAGGCACGCGCTGCCCGCTCAGCGCCAGCGTGGCGCGTACGGCGGCGTGCAGCCCGTGCGCGTGCACGACGTCCGCTCCCGCGCACGCCGCGCGCAGCGCGCCGACCGCCGCCGGGTCACCGCGCCGCGGTACGGGCGCGAAGTGGGCCCCGGCGCCGGGGAAGTCGTAGACGTGCTCCAGTTCAGCGGGAGCGCACACCGTCACCCGCACGCCCCGCGCCACCAGCCCCGCGGCCAGCGACCTGACGTGCGCGCTGCTGCCCGCGCTGCCGCCGCCCAGCACTTGGACCGTACGCAGCTGTGTCACTCGGCCAAGGATGCCAGCCCGTACGCACGTTCCGGCACCGTCGAGGCGTCGTGCCCGTGTCCGGAACCGGACTCCGTACGCCGGATCACCCACACGGGTGATCCGGCGGGCCGGCTGACGGTGTCTCCGTGCGCGGCCGCGACGACGAGGCCGACGGGCTGAACGGCAAGCCCGGCGCGGCGACACGGCCGCGGGGCATGGGGTTCTGCCCGCCCCGCGGGCTACCCGTCCGCCCGGGCCGTCGCCAGGAGCTCCTCCGCGTGCGCACGGGCCGTCTCCGAGTCCTCCTGGCCCGCCAGCATCCGCGACAGCTCGCGCACCCTGTCCTCGCCCTCCAGGACCGTCACACCGCTTCGCGTCACCGTGCCGTCGTTCGTCTTCTCGACGAGCAGCTGCCGGTCGGCGAACGCCGCCACCTGCGGCAGATGCGTCACGACCACCACCTGCGCCGACTTGGCGAGCTTCGCCAGCCGCCGGCCGATCTCGACCGCCGCCTTGCCGCCCACGCCCGCGTCGACCTCGTCGAAGAGATACGTCGGCACCGGATCGGTCCCCGCGAAGACGACCTCGACCGCCAGCATCACCCGCGACAGCTCACCGCCCGACGCCCCCTTGGCGATCGGCCGCGGCGGCGCGCCCGGGTGCGGGGCCAGCAGCAGTTCGACCTCGTCAACGCCGGACGGCCCGTACACCACCGCGCGGCCGCCGACCTCGACGCCGGAGGCCTCGTCGACGGACTCGGTCTGTCTGATGTCGAAGGACACCCGCGCGTGCGGCATCGCGAGTGAGGCCAGCTCCGCGGTGACCGCCTCGGCGAACCGCGCCGCCGCCTCAGTGCGCGCGTCGGTCAACGCCTGTGCCAGACCGGACAGTTCGCTCCGCAGCGCGTCCCGCTCCGCCGCCAGCTCGCCGATCCGGTCGTCGTCGCCCTCCAGCTCGGTGAGCCGACCCGCGCTCTCCTCCGCCCACGCCAGCACGGCGGCAATGCCTTCACCGGTCCCGTCGTACTTGCGCGTCAGCCCGGTCAGCGCCGCCCGCCGTTCCTCCACCGCGGCCAGCCGCAGCGGATCGGCGTCCAGATTGTCCGCGTACCCCGCCAGCTCTCCCGCCACGTCACCGAGCAGGATGGAGATCTCGCCCATCCGGTCGGCGAGCCCGGCCAGCGCGGGGTCGTGCGAGCGTACGGCGTCCAGGGCCCGTCCCGCGCCCGCGACCAACGTCGTCGCGTCGACGCCCTCCGGGTCCTCGGGATTGCCCGCCAGCGCGCCGTGCGCGAGCGACGCGGCGGACGCCAGTGCCTCGGCGTGGCCCAGCCGCTCCGCCTCCGCGGCGAGTTCGACGTCCTCGCCGGCCCGCGGTTCGGCGCCCGCGATCTCGTTCAGCCCGAAGCGCAGCAGATCGGCTTCCTGCGCGCGCTCACGGGCACGCGTGGTCAGCTCGTCCAGTTCGACGGAGACGGCCCGCAGGCGCCGGTAGGCGGCCGCGTACTTGGCGTGCGGCCCGGTGACCGCACCGCCCGCGTACCGGTCGAGCGCCTCCCGCTGCCGCGCGGGCCGCAGCAGTCCCTGCTGGTCGGTCTGGCCGTGCACGGCGACGAGTTCGTCGGCCAGCTCGCCCAGCACGCCCACCGGCACGGACCGCCCACCGACGTGGGCGCGCGAGCGCCCCTCCGCGGAAACGGTCCGGCTGATCAGCAGCATGCCGTCCTCGAGCTCGGCCCCGGCCTCCTCGGCCCGTACCGCGGCGGGGCCGTCGGCGGACACACTGATCCGCCCCTCCACCACCGCCGCCTTGGCGCCGATCCGCACCAGGGCAGGGTCGGCGCGCCCGCCGAGCAGCAGCCCCAGGCTGGTAACGACCATGGTCTTGCCCGCGCCCGTCTCACCGGTCACCGCAGTGAAACCGGGTGACAGCTCGACGACCGCGTCGTCGATGACACCGAGCGACCGTATCCGCATCTCCTCCAACACGGACACGACCTTACGAGGTCCGGGGCCCGCTGTGCGACGGACCCCGGCCTCCGATTCACTCTCCCGGGCAGCGGAGAGTCACCGCAGCCCCTTTGTCCGCCGCAGCAGTCGGACATAAGGACCCCACCGCGACCTGCGTACGCCCTCCGCCCGGTCCAGGCTGTTCTCGATCACGGCGTCGTGCAGCCAACGCCAGAAGAGCGGCCTCGTCAGCCGGGCGGGGCCGCGTACGCCCCCCGAGCGGCCGGTCGAGCCTCATCCGCAGCCACGGCTCGTACGGCCGGAGCCCGTCGTCCGGCGCGGAGAGCGAGTCCAGCAGCGCGCCTGCCTCTCCGGCGGATGGGCCAGGACAGCCCGGCGGCGCTAGTGCGGCGCGCCGCGCCAACCGGACACCGGCAGCGCGAACTTGGCCACCAGTCGGTCCGTGAAGGACGCGTGGTGCAGCCGCGCCAGCCGTACGGGAACGGCCCCGCGCCGTACCTCCACCCGTGCGCCCGGCGGCAGTTCGATCGTCCTTCGCCCGTCGCACCACAGCACCCCCTGCGGTGTGTGCGGCTGCACCTCCACCGCGAGGACCGACGTCGGCGAGGTCACCAGCGGCTTGGCGAACAGGGCGTGCGCGCCGATCGGCACCATCAGCAGCGCCTCCACCTCGGGCCAGACCACCGGGCCGCCGGCGGAGAACGCGTACGCGGTCGAGCCGGTCGGCGTCGCGCAGACGATGCCGTCGCAGCCGAAGCCGGTCACCGGCCGCCCGTCGATCTCGAGGATGACCTCGAGCATCCGCTCGGGCGAGACCTTCTGCACCGCCGCCTCGTTCAGCGCCCAGTCCCGGTGCACGACATCGCCGTTGCTGTGCACGACGACATCGATGGTCATGCGCTCCTCGACCTCGTACTCGCGGGTGACGACGCGGTCGACGACCTTGTCGAGGTCGTCGCGCTCGGCCTCCGCCAGGAAGCCCACCCGCCCCAGGTTGACGCCGAGCATCGGCACCCCGGAGGCGCGGGCGAATTCGGCGCCGCGCAGCAGGGTCCCGTCCCCGCCGAGCACGATCAGCAGTTCGCAGCCGTCGAGTACGTCGGGAGTCGCCTCGCGGACCGTTTCGACGGACGGCGGCAGCGGCAGGTCGGCCGCTTCCGCCTCCAGTACGCGTACCCCGAGACCGCTGCGCAGCAGCCCCTGTACGACGAGTTCGGCACTGCGAATCGCCGCAGGTCTGCCGGTGTGTGCGAGCAGGAAAACGGTACGTGCTGGTGTCGCTGCCGGTGTCGTTGTCAACGAGGTCCCTCCGCCACTGCACGGTCGACGTCCGCCGGGTCGAGCTCGGGCGCTCCGGCCCGGAGCCACAGAAAATACTCGACGTTTCCGGAGGGGCCCGGCAGCGGGCTGGCCGTGATGCCCAGCACGCCGAGACCGAGTTCCCCCGCCTTGCGCGCCACATTCCGTACCGCGTCCGCGCGCAGCTCCGGGTTACGGACGACCCCGCCGCTGCCGAGGCGTTCCTTGCCCACCTCGAACTGCGGCTTGACCATCAGCACCAGATCCGCGCCGGACGCCGTACACCGGACGAGCGCGGGCAGGACGAGGCCGAGCGGGATGAAGGAAAGGTCCCCCACCACCAGGTCCACCGCCTCACCGTCGATCGTCTCCAGCGTCAGCTCGCGCACATTCGTACGGTCCTTGACCGTCACGCGTTCATCACTCTGAAGAGACCAGGCGAGTTGTCCGTATCCGACGTCGACGGCGACGACATGGGCGGCGCCCGCCCGCAGCAGTACATCCGTGAAGCCGCCGGTGGACGCGCCCGCGTCCAGTGCCCGCCTGCCCTCGATCTTCAGCCCGAGCGGCACGAAGGCCGCCAGCGCGCCGGCGAGCTTGTGTCCGCCGCGCGAGACGTAGTCGGGGTCGCTGTCGTCTGCGGTGACGACGACGGCGGCGCTGGTCTCGACCTGGGTCGCGGGTTTGGTCGCGGTGTTGCCGCCGACCGTCACCCGTCCCGCGGCGATCAGCTGGCTCGCGTGCTCGCGCGAGCGTGCGAGGTTGCGGCGTACCAGCTCGGCGTCGAGACGGCGGCGGGCCACTCCTGCCACGTTCGGTTCAGCTCCTGTTGTCGTACGACGGTGATGGCGAGGGCCCCTGAGGCGCAGGTGCCGGGCGTGCGTCGAGCGCGGTCAGCGCATCGCGCAGCCCCCGGTGTACATCCTCGTACACCTCGAGGTGTCCGTCCGCCGGGAGGTGGTCGGCGTCGGCCAGCCGCTCCAGCCGGTCGTCGACGTCGGCGTTGCCGGTCGGCACGCGCTGCACGCCGACGGGCGCGGGCGCGGCAGGGTCGTACGCCTGACGGGCAGCCGCCCCGGGCCCCGCCGGCTCCCGGCTCTCCCGGTCCGTGTTCTCGGGCGCCGTGTTCTCGGGCGCCGTGTTCTCGGGCGCCGTGTTCTCGGGCGCCGTGTTCTCGGACGCTGGGTTCTCCGGCTCCGGGCTCACTGGTCCCTCCTGAAACCCCTGCTCCTGGATCTCGGGGCCCGGCATCGAGTCGCTCATGCCCAGACGCTACCGCGAAGCGCTGAGGTACCGTCGATCACGATGGCGACGACGGAAGAGTGCCGCAGCGCACTCGACAAACTCTCGGACAACCTGGCACGGGCGGACGGTGATGTACGCAGCGCTGCCGCGCTCAACCGTTCCCTCAGCTGCCACATCAAGGACCTGGACATCACCTTCACCGGCCGCCTCGTGGACGGCCGGATCGATGTGGTCGACACGCTCCAGGGACCGCCGCCCGACAGGGCTCAGATCCGTCTCGCGATGAGCGGCGACGATCTGGTGGCCATGGTGAACGGTGAGCTGAACTTCGCGAAGGCCTGGGCCTCCGGCCGGGTCAGGCTCGAGGCCGGCTTCCGCGATCTGCTGCGCCTGAGGACGCTGCTGTAGCGGTCAGTACACCGCCGTGATGGCCAGGACGCTGCCGTCGCGGCCGGGGCACTGCCGTGGCGGCCGGACAGCTGCTTCAGCGGTCAGGACACCACCGTGGCACTACGCCTCCGGGACGTCGGCACCACCAGCGGCGTCCCGGACTCCGGGTCGTCGATGACCTGGCTCTTCACCCCGAAGACCTGCTCCACCAGCTCGGCGGTGACCACGTCCGCGGGCGCGCCCTCGGCGACGATCTTCCCCTCGCGCAGCGCGATGAGGTGTGTGGCGTAACGGGCCGCCTGATTGAGGTCGTGCAGTACGGCGACGAGCGTCCGCCCCTGCGTCTCGTGCAGCTCCGCGCACAGGTCGAGCACCTCGAGCTGGTGCTGGATGTCGAGGAATGTCGTGGGCTCGTCGAGCAGCAGCAGTGGGGTCTGCTGGGCCAGTGCCATCGCGATCCATACGCGCTGCCGCTGCCCACCGGACAATTCATCGACATAGCGCTCCGCCAGTTCGCCGACTCCGGTCGCGGCCATCGATTCCTCGACAATCCGCTCGTCCTCCGGCGACCACTGACGCAGCAGCCCCTGGTGCGGATAGCGGCCGCGTGCGACGAGGTCGGCGACCGTGATCCCGTCCGGTGCAATCGACGACTGCGGCAGCAGGCCCAGCGTCCTGGCGACCTTCTTGGCCGGCAGCGAGTGGATGGTCTGTCCGTCCAGCAGGACCCGTCCCTCGGACGGCTTCAGCATCCGGGACAGGGCACGCAGCAGTGTCGACTTTCCGCAGGCATTGGGGCCGACGATCACCGTGAAGGAGTTGTCGGGGATCTCCACCGAGAGGTTCTCGGCGATGACCCGCTGGTCGTAGCCGAGGGTGACCGATTCCGCGGTGAGGCGCTGCATTGTCGTCGTACTCCTGGATTCCGATGGTTCGTCTGTCACGGGCTTCACCGTGCTCATATGCGTCCTGCCTTGCGTTCGGTGACCAGCAGCCAGAGCAGATAGCAGCCGCCGAGCACTCCGGTCACCACACCGACCGGCAACTGCCGCTCGCCGAAGGCGTTGGTGGCGATCCAGTCGGCGACCAGCAGCAGCGCGGCGCCCATCACCGCGGCGGCGGCCAGGTTCGGGCCGGGCGAGCGGGTCAGCCGACGGGCGAGCTGCGGTGCGCTCAGCGCGACGAAGGTGATCGGCCCCGCCGCCGCGGTCGCGACCGAGACCAGCAGGACGCCGGCGCTCATCAGCACCACACGGGTGCGTTCGACCGGCGCGCCCAGCGCGTACGCCGCGTCGTCGCCCATCTCCAGCATCCGCAGCGGCCGCCCGTACCCGGACACCAGCGGCACGAGAACGGCACACACGCCCAGCAGTGGCCAGACCTGCGCCCAGTCGCGGCCGTCGAGCGAGCCGGTCATCCACAGCGTGGCCTGGATGGCGTCGACCAGGCTGGCCTTGGTGAGCAGATACTGGTTGGCGGCGGTGAGCATGGCGGCGATGCCGATACCGACGAGGACCAGCCGGTAGCCGTGCACCCCGCGCTTCCAGGCCAGCACATAGACGCCGACGCCGGTCGCCACTCCGCCGACGAGCGCGCCGCCCGCCACCGCGACGGCCCCGCCGTGGAAGAGCACGATGACGCTGAGCGCGCCGACGGTCGCGCCCTGCCCGAAGCCGATGACGTCCGGACTGCCCAGCGGATTACGGGTGATGGACTGGAAGATCGCGCCGCTGAGGGCGAGCGAGGCGCCGACGAGCACTCCGACCAGCACTCGCGGCAGCCGCAGATCCTGAACGATGAACTCCTGCGCCGGCGTGCCGTTCCCGAGCAGCGTGGCGATCACCTCGCCGGGTGAGATCGGGAAGTCGCCGCTGCCGATGAGTACGACTCCGGTGGCCGCGGTGGCCGCGGCGAGCAGCAGTACGACGACGGCCGCGCGGGGATCGACCCGGACGGAGAGCCCGCCGGGGGTGCGTATGGCCTTCACTGGGATTTCCCTCGCATGACGTTCCGGGCAGGTCGTCGGAGCTGTCTGTCCTGCCGGGGGTCCGGGGGTTGTCCCCCGGGAGGACACAGCACGGCCTTCACAGCTGGGCCATCCTCTTGCGGCGTACGAGATGGATGAAGACGGGCCCGCCTATCAGCGCGGTGACGATGCCGACCTGCAGCTCGGCGGGGCGGGTGATGACCCGGCCGACGACATCGGCGCCCAGCAGCAGGACGGGCGAGAGGACCGTCGCGTACGGCAGGATCCACCGCATGTCCGGACCTGTGATGGCGCGGACGAGATGCGGGATCATCAGCCCGATGAAGACGATCGGCCCGCAGGCGGCGGTCGCCGACCCGCACAGCAGAGTGACGGCGAGCATCGAGAGGATGCGGGTGCGGTTCAGATGCGCGCCCAGCGCGCGGGCGGTGTCGTCACCCATCTCCATCGCGTTCAGCGGCCGTGCGAGCAGCAGCGCGAGCACCACGCCGATGCCGATGAAAGGCGCCACCTTGCCGATGGTCTCCATATCGGCCGAGGCCAGCGAGCCGACCGTCCAGAACCGGAGCCGGTCGAGCGCGGCCGCGTCCAGCAGCTGTACGGCGTGGATATAGCCGACGAGCACGGCGCTGACGGCGGTTCCGGCGAGCGCGAGGCGTACCGGTGTCGCGCCCCGGCTGCCACCGAGGATGTACACGAGCGCGGAGACGACGCCCGCGCCCAGGAACGCGAACCACACATAGCCGGTGAGCGAGGTGACGCCGAGGAAGCTGATGGCGGAGACGACGGCGGCCGAGGCGCCGGCGTTCACGCCCAACAGACCCGGTTCCGCGAGCGGGTTGCGGGTCAGCGCCTGCATCACCGCGCCGGCGAGTCCGAGAGCCGCGCCGACGATCAGGCCGAGCAGGGTCCGCGGTACACGAACATCGTGGACGATCACGTCGTTGCCGGCACCCGAGTTGTGGAACAGGCCGTGCCACACGTCGGACAGCGGCATCGACTTGGCACCTGTCGCGATGCTCGCGAGGCAGACCAGCAGCAGGATGCCGACAGACACAAGCAACCCGGTGGCGCGCAGCGCGTGGCGCCTCCGGGATGCGGGTGCGGATTGCGGCTCCGCGCTCTGTTTGGGGGGACTGTCGACCAACACGAGGTGAGGTTAGCCTACCCTCGCCACAGTGAGGGGACTCCCCTTCCGTGAATGGTGTCGGCCGGACCAGCCTCCCCGGCCGCCGACTCCGGCGCGAAGAAAGAGAGTCGGCGCTTCAAGGACGACCGCGGAAGGAAGAGACCCATCGTATGGACCCAAGTCCCTCCGCCCCGCCCACGGGACACGGCCCTACAGGCCCAGCCGGGACAGCACCTTGCCCGCGTCCAGCTCGCACATGCCGTCCCCGGCGTCGGTCCAGGCCGCAGCACACAGCGCCCGCAGCCCGTCCAGCGGCTCGCCGTCCCCGTCGAGCGCCAGCTCGTCCTCCCGTACGGACGCGGTCCACCCGCCGCATGTGAACCCGCCCTCCGCCTCACCGACTTCGGGCTGCCCGGTCAGCATCCCGCGCAGATCGGCGTCCACATAGGTCGGCCGGTGCTCGGGCCGCGCGGCCAGCAGCTGCGCACCGTCCGTCACCCCGGTCAGTACGAGCAGCGAGTCCACGCCGCCGTTGAACGCACCCTCGATGTCCGTGTCCAGCCGGTCCCCGACCACCAGCGGCTTACGCGCACCCGTCCGCAGGATCGTCTCCTTGTGCATCGGCGGCAGCGGCTTGCCCGCCACCTGCGGCTCCGCACCCGTCGCGATCCGTACGACCTCCACGGCCGCACCATTGCCCGGCGCGATCCCGCGCGCACTCGGAATTGTCAGATCCGTGTTGGAAGCGAACCACGGCACGCCCCGCGCGATCGCGTAACAGGCCTCGGCGAACCGCCCCCAGGCCAGGTCCGGACCGCCGTACCCCTGCACCACCGCCGCCGGATCGTCGTCGGCGGACTCCACCGGCTCGAGCCCGCGCTCGCGCAGCGCGACCCGCAGCCCCTCCCCGCCGACCACCAGCACCCGGGAACCGGCCGGCACCTGCTCGGAGATCAACCGGGCCACGGCCTGTGCGGAGTTGATGACATCCGCCGCGTCGGTGGGCACGCCCAGCTCGGTGATGTGCGCGGCCACGGCCTCGGACGGCCGCAGCGCATTGTTGGTCACATACGCGAGATGCATCCCGCCGTCCCGCGCCGTCAGCAGCGAATCCACGGCGTGCGCAATCGCCTCACCGCCCGCGTACACCACTCCGTCGAGGTCGAGCAGCGCCGTGTCGTACGCCTCGCTCAGCGCCGTCGCACTGCCGCTCGGCCGGTTCCTGCTCTGCTGGCTCATTCGTTTCCGCTCCTCGCTCGGTGTCGCTCCCCCGATCATCGCTCATGCGCGCGACCCACATACGATGCACAAATGAACACCGAAGGTCCCGCGGCCAATGACGGTCTGCACCTGATCCCGTTCCGTGGACTGCGCTATGTCCCTGAGCGGGTCGGCAGCCTCGCCGCCGTGACCTCACCGCCGTACGACGTCGTCGTCAGGCCCGACGGCCTGCTCCATCTGGAGTCGGCGGATCCGCACAACATCGTCCGGCTGATCCTCCCGCAGGCGAACACCGCCGGCGCCCGCAACCAGCAGGCCGCCGACACCCTCGACCGCTGGCTCTCCGAGGGCATCCTGGCCCCGGACCCCGAGCCCGCGTTCTACGTGTACGAGCAGCGCAAGGACGACATCCTCCAGCGCGGCATCATCGGGGCGCTCGCACTGTCCGAACCGTCCGAGGGCGTCGTCCTCCCGCACGAGGACGTGATGCCGGACGTCGTCGCGGACCGCGCGGCTCTGATGCGTACGACCGCCGCCAATCTGGAACCGCTGCTCTTCACCTACCGCAGCATGGGCGGTGCGACCGGCGCGACCGCCGTCATCGACCGCACCATCCTGCGTACCCCGCTGCTGGCCACCACCACGGAGGACGGCTTCAGGCACCGACTGTGGTCCGTGACTGACCCCGACGACCTGTCCGAGGTCCGCGCCGATCTCTCCGACCACCAGGCGCTGATCGCCGACGGCCACCACCGCTGGGCGACCTATCTGCGGCTGCGCGCCGAACACCCTTCCCCGAGCCCGTGGAACTACGGCCTGGTCCTGCTGATCGACACCGCCCGCTATCCCCTCAGGGTGCGCGCGATCCACCGCCTGTTGCACCGCCTCCCTGTATCCGAGGCGCTGGCCGCGCTGACCGGCTCCTTCCGCATCCAGCAACTCGACGGCCCGCTTCCGCAGGCGCTCGAGACTCTCGCGAACGCGGCCGCCGAGGGCAACGCCTTCCTCCTCGCGGGCGACGGCGGATTCCACCTCGTCGACCGCCCGGACGCCGAGCTGCTGTCCCGTACGGTCCGGCGCGACCGCCCCGAGGCCTGGCGCACACTCGACGCCACGGTCCTCCACTCCACGCTCCTGGACCACATCTGGCGGATCCCGGACACCCCGGAGCACATCGCCTACATCCATGACACGGAGGCGGCCGTCGAGCATGCGGAACGCAACGGCGGCACCGCGGTGGTGATGCATCCTGTGCGGGAAGAGGTCGTGCGGAATCTCGCTCGCGAGGGGGTCACGATGCCCCGCAAGTCCACGTCGTTCGGCCCGAAGCCGGCGACGGGCCTGGTCCTCAGAAGCCTCGCACTGGACTGACGAACTGACGACGAGAACTGACGACGAGATACGGACATACGAAAGGGCGACACCCATGCCGGGTGCCGCCCTTTCGTCTGCGTGTACTTACCTACTCGGCCTTGTCACCCTCGACATCGCCGTCGGCGTCGCTGTCGGCCTCGCCGTCGACGTCACTTTCGGCCTCGTCGGTGGCCGCGGCCGGCTCCGTGGACGCGTCGGGCGCCTCGTCCTCGCCCATGGCGTCGACGAACTCCACACCGTCTATCTCGGCGAGCCGGTCCGAGGCGTCGGTCGCCCCGTCCTTGTCGGCCTCGAGCGCCTTGGCGAACCACTCACGCGCCTCGCCGTCGCGCCCGGCGGCCAGCAGCGCGTCGGCGTACGCGTAACGCAGCCGCGCGGTCCAGGGCTGTACGGAGTTGGACGCCAGCTCGGGGCTCTGCAGGGTCACGATGGCAGCGTCGATCTGCCCCATGTCCCTGCGCGCTCCGGCCGCGACCAGCCGCATTTCGACCTGGCCGGCCTTGTCGAGCTTCTGCACCTCGGGCTCACCGGCCATCGCCATCGCCCGCTCGGGCCGCCCGAGCCCTCGCTCACAGTCCGCCATGACGGGCCACAGCTCGACGCTCCCGGTCATCCGCTTGGCCGCCCGGAACTCGGCAAGCGCCTCCGAGTACTTCTGCGTCGCGTACGCGGCGAAACCCGCGGCCTCGCGCACGGCGGCCACACGAGAAGCGAGCCGCAGCGCCACCTTGGAGTAGGCGTACGCCTGCTCGGGGTCCTCATCGATCAGGTTGGCGACCATGACGAGGTTCTTGGCCACGTCCTCGGCGAGGCCCTTCGGCAGGCTCTGAAGCTCCTGCCGTACATCCTTGTCGATCTCGTCGCCAGTGACGTCCTCGGGAATCGGCAGCCGCTTGATCGGCTCCCGGTCACCGCGGTCGCGGTCGTCGCGCCGCCCGTAGCCACCACGGTCGTCACGAGACCCGCGG
This sequence comes from Streptomyces sp. NPDC002730, assembly GCF_042888805.1. Taxonomy (NCBI): domain Bacteria; kingdom Bacillati; phylum Actinomycetota; class Actinomycetes; order Kitasatosporales; family Streptomycetaceae; genus Streptomyces; species Streptomyces sp. NPDC002730. The sequence continues at coordinate 1,472 of NZ_JBIAQG010000021.1, read as the reverse complement.
TACCCGCCACGGTCGTCACGCCGGTCGTCGCGCTGCCCGCGGTACCCTCCGCGGTCGCGGTCGTCACGACGGGGGCCACTCGGCCGGTCGTCGCGGCGCCCGTAGCCGCCACCACCGCTGGGGCGACCGCCACGGTCGTCGTCACGGCGTGCGCCGTACCCGCCACCACTGCTGGGGCGTCCACCACGGTCGTCGTCACGACGCGGACCGCTCGGCCGGTCATCGCGACGCCCGTAGCCACCGCCGCCACCACTGCTGGGACGACCACCACGGTCATCGTCACGGCGTGCGCCGTACCCGCCACCACTGCTGGGACGTCCACCACGGTCATCATCACGACGGGGGCCACTCGGCCGGTCATCGCGGCGCCCGTAGCCGCCACCACCGCTGGGACGACCACCACGGTCATCATCACGACGCGGCCCACGATCCCGGTCGCGGTCCCGGTCATCACGACGGAAGCCACCGGGACGGTCATCACGACGCTCGTCGCGCCGGTCATCACGACGGAAGCCACCGCCACGGTCGTCGTCACGACGGGGGCCACTCGGCCGGTCGTCGCGACGCCCGTAGCCGCCACCACCGCTGGGGCGACCGCCACGGTCGTCATCACGGCGTGCGCCGTACCCGCCACCACTGCTGGGACGTCCACCACGGTCGTCGTCACGACGGGGGCCACTCGGCCGGTCATCGCGACGCCCGTAGCCGCCACCACTGCTGGGGCGACCGCCACGGTCGTCATCACGACGCGGACCGTATCCGCCACCACTGCTGGGGCGTCCACCACGGTCGTCATCACGGCGTGCGCCGTACCCGCCACCACTGCTGGGACGACCACCACGGTCATCATCACGACGCGGACCGCTCGGCCGGTCATCACGACGGCCGTAGCCACCGCCGCCACCACCGGAACGGTCATCACGCCGACCGTAACCACCGCCACCGCCACTGGGACGCGACCCGTAGCCGCCACCACTGCTGGGACGACCACCACGGTCATCATCACGACGCGGACCGCTCGGCCGGTCATCACGACGGCCGTAGCCACCGCCACCGCCAACACCACCGCCGCTGGGACGACCACCACGGTCATCATCACGACGCGGCCCACGGTAGCCACCACGGTCATCGTCACGGCGCGGCCCACGATCCCGGTCGTCACGGCCGCCGCGGAAACCGCCCCGGTCGCCACCGTCCCTACGACGCGGCTCGCGCTCCGGACGGTCGTCGGGAGAGTTGGTGGACATCGGCGTGACTCCTGTCTTCGGGTACTGCAGTCATTCTCGCGCAGCCGGCCATCGGACGCGCTTCGAAAAATAGGCAAAACAAAAAAGGACCCGTAGCCCAGCGTGAACGCTGGACCACGGGTCCTTGAAAGATTGTTCGGCGGCGTCCTACTCTCCCACAGGGTCCCCCCTGCAGTACCATCGGCGCTGAAAGGCTTAGCTTCCGGGTTCGGAATGTAACCGGGC
>NZ_JBIAQG010000020.1:0-107622 GCF_042888805.1 Streptomyces sp. NPDC002730 | reverse complement strand
GCACTGGCTTCACACCTACAATCACCACCGCGGACACACCGCGCTGAAAGGCCAACCACCCGCCAGCCGCGTCCCTAACCTCACAGGGCAATACAGCTAGGGCTTGCGGTGCTTGGCCGGACCCTCGGTGATGCGCCGGGAATCGGCGCCGTCCGCGAGGCGCTGCGCCGCCTCGTCGACCAGGGGCTCCATCGCCTCGCCGAACCGCTCCGCGGTGTGCCGGCGCTCCTTCTCGGCGCGCTCCTCCGCCTCCATCTCCGCGAAGACGTCGATCGGCGGCGGCGCCTTGGCCAGGAAGACCCAGGTCAGGTACACCGCGAGCAGGAATGGTGGGATCTTCAGCGCCACCAGAACCCAGCCGAGCTGAGCGGTGTCGGCCCACCAGTAGAGCGGGAAGAGGATCGCGCACTTGGCGAGCAGGATCAGGCCCCAGGCCCAGCTGGCCTTGGCGTACGCCTTCTTGCGGCCGGGGTTACGGGTCCGCCAGGAGAGGTTCTCCTTGAAGACCGGGCCGAGGATCAGGCCGATCAGCGGGACGCCCGCGATCGTCGTCGCGATGTACGCCACCGCCAGGCCGAGCGTGTAGATCATGCCCGGCAGATAGAAGTCCTTCGCATTGCCGGTCATCATCGCGAAGACGACACCGAAGGCCACTCCGAAGACCCCGCTGAAGGCGTGCTTGAGGGTGTCCCTGCGGATCAGCCGGACCGCGACGAGCAGCAGGGAGACCGTCAGGGCCGCGATGGCCGAGATGTGGAGATCCTTGTTGACCGTGAAGATCGTGACGAAGAGCAGCCCGGGGAGGACCGTCTCCACCATGCCGCGTACGCCGCCGAAGGCCTCGAACAGTGCGGCCTCCGTGACGGCTTTCGCGTCGCTGTCCTGCTGGTCGTTCGTCGTGGTGGTGGTCGGCTTGTCGAAAGACGTCACCGGCTACTCCTGTCCGAGCGGTCGGAGTTCGTATTTGGGGTTGAACAGCACCCGGCGGCCGTGGTTCATGGAGATCCGGCCCGAGGCGATGAGCTTCCGGCCCGGCTCTATGCCCACTATGGAACGGCGGCCGAGCCAGACGACGTCCAGCGGGGCCGTGCCGTCGAAGAGCTCCGCCTCCAGCGCGGGCACTCCGGCCCGCGGACGCAGGGTGACCGTGCGCAAGGTACCAGTCACCCGGACTATCTGGCGGTCGTTGCATTCGGCGATGCGGGTACACCCCGATGCCTGCGCGTCCTCCTGCAGCTCCTCCGACTCGAGGTCCTCCTGGGAGGTGGACAGCCGGTCGAGCATGCGGCGGAACCGGCCGGCGGGCTTCGCCGGCCTCTCGGCCTTCTCGGAACGGGGTACGGCACTCATACAGAAAGCCTACCGGCCACGGCCTGTGTGCCGGATCAACGCTCGAAGCGGTATCCCATGCCCGGCTCGGTGACGAAGTGCTTGGGGTGCGAGGGATCGGCTTCGAGCTTGCGGCGCAGCTGGGCCATGTAGACCCGCAGATAGTTGGTCTCCGTGCCGTACGAGGGGCCCCAGACCTCCTGGAGCAGCTGCTTCTGGCTGACCAGCCGGCCCGTGTTGCGTACAAGGACTTCCAGCAGATGCCACTCGGTCGGGGTCAGCCGGACATCGCGGCCGTCCCGGTGCACCTTCTTCGCCGCGAGGTCGACGGTGAAGCCCTCCGTCTCGACGATCACGAGATCGTCGTCACCGCCCCCGACCGGCTCGGCCCGGCGGACCGCGGCGCGCAGCCGGGCCAGCAGCTCGTCCATGCCGAAGGGCTTGGTGACGTAGTCGTCGGCGCCGGCGTCCAGCGCCTCGACCTTCTCGTCGGAGGTGTGGCGGGCGGAGAGCACCAGGATCGGGACGCGAGTCCAGCCGCGCAGGCCCTTGATCACCTCGACGCCGTCCATGTCGGGCAGACCGAGGTCGAGGACGACGACGTCGGGATGACGGGCCGCGGCGAGCTGGAGCGCGGTCGCACCGTCGGGGGCCGCGTCCACCTCGTACTTGCGCGCCTTCAGATTGATCACGAGGGCACGTACGATCTGCGGCTCGTCGTCGACCACGAGCACCCGGGTCATTTTCGCCGGCCTGCCTTTCTGCGGTGTTGTGGCTGCGCTGCCGTCTGTCGCCGCGCTGCCGTTTCTTTCTGCGATGTCGTCTGTCGCTGCGTTGCCGTCCCGGTCATGAGGTGACCTGGGCGGGAAGGTCGGAGCTGACCGGAGCGATCCCGGGCGCCGCCCTGAGGGTGAGGACCATGGTCATGCCACCGCCGGGGGTGTCCTCGGCGATGAGCGTGCCGCCCATGGCATCGACGAAGCCGCGCGCGACCGCGAGACCGAGACCCACTCCGGCGCCGCGTGGAGCGTCACCGTAACGCTGGAACGGCTCGAAAATCCGGTCCTTCGCGTCATCGGGAACGCCGGGGCCACGGTCCGCGACCCGCACCTCGACGCGGTCGCCGAGCGCGCTCGCGGAAACGGTGACGGGTGTGGCGTCAGGGCTGTACTTGACGGCGTTCTCGACGATGTTGGCGACGGACCGCTCCAGCAGTCCCCGGTCGACGGCCACCATCGGCAGCGTCTCCGGAATGTCCAGCTCGACGCTCTCCACGGGCACTCCGACGAGCGCCATCGGGACGACCTCGTCGAGGTCGGTCACCCGGATCAGCGGGGCGACGGTGCCGGTCTGCAGCCGGGACATGTCGAGGAGGTTGCCGACCAGATGGTCGAGCCGGTCGGCGCCGTCCTCGATGGCTTCGAGCAGTTCCGCCTCGTCCTCGTCGGACCAGGCGACGTCGTCGGACCTGAGCGAGGAGACGGCGGCCTTGATGGCGGCCAGCGGGGTCCGCAGATCGTGGCTGACGGCGGCGAGCAGCGCCGTACGGATGCGGTTGCCCTCGGCCAGCCGGCGGGCCTCCTCCGCCTGCCCCACCAGCCGCTGCCGGTCCAGTACGACCGCGGCCTGGGCCGCGAAGGCCGCCAGCACCCGGCGGTCCTCGGCGGGCAGTACGCGGCCGGAGAGGGCCAGCGCCATATGGGCGCCGACCGGCATGTCCACGTCCGCGTCCTCGGGACGTACGACGGAACTGGGGCCGACGCTGCCCGCGCAGGTCCAGGGGGCGACGTCGCTCTCCCGCTCCAGCAGTGCCACGGACTCCATGGCGAAGGTCTCGCGGACCCTCTCCAGCAGGGCGTCCAGCGTGGTCTCCCCGCGCAGCACGCTGCCTGCCAGGAAGGAGAGGATCTCCGACTCGGCTCGCAGTCTGGCGGCCTGGTGGGTGCGTCGGGCGGCCAGATCCACGACGGACGCGACCGCGACGGCCACCGCGAAGAAGATCACGATGGCAACGATGTTCTTCGGGTCGCTGATCGTCAGGGTGTGGGTGGGCGGGGTGAAGTAATAGTTCAGCAGCAGTGAGCCGACGGCGGCCGAGGTCAGCGCCGGCAGCAGTCCGCCGAGCAGCGCCGACACCACGGTCAGGAAGAGGAAGACCAGGACGTCGTTGGCGAGTCCCAGACTGTCGTTGAGGCCGGCCAGTACCAGCGAGAGCAGGACAGGACCGACGACGCCGACCAGCCAGCCGGCGATGATCCGGGAGCGGCCGAGGCGTGCGCCGCGGGCCACGGGCAGTCCGCGGCCCTTGCCGGCCTCGTCGTGAGTGACGATGTGTACGTCGAGGTCGGGGCCGGAGTCGCGGGCGACGGTCGCGCCGACGCCGGGGCCGAAGATGTACTGCCAGGTCTTGCGGCGGCTGGAGCCGAGCACTATCTGGGTGGCGTTGACTCCGCGCGCGAACTCCAGCAGCGAGGACGGGACGTCGTCGCCGATGACGTGGTGGAAGGTGCCGCCGAGATCCTCGACGAGGGTCCGTTGGACGGCCAGCTCCTTGGGCGAGGCGGAGGTCAGTCCGTCGCTGCGGGCGATGTAGACGGCGAGGATCTCGCTGCCGGAGCCCTTGGCGGCCATCCGGGACGCGCGGCGGATGAGCGTGCGGCCCTCGGGCCCGCCGGTGAGGCCGACGACGATGCGCTCGCGGGCCTGCCAGGTGGAGCGTATGTCGTGCTCACCGCGGTACTGCTGGAGATATTCGTCGACCCGGTCGGCGACCCAGAGCAGGGCGAGCTCACGCAGTGCGGTGAGGTTCCCGGGGCGGAAGTAGTTGGAGAGTGCCGCGTCGACCTTGTCCGACGTGTAGATGTTGCCGTGAGCCATCCGGCGGCGCAGCGCCTGTGGCGACATGTCGACCAACTCGATCTGGTCCGCCCGGCGGACCACCTCGTCGGGGACGGTCTCCCGCTGGCGTACACCGGTGATCGACTCGACGACGTCGCCGAGGGACTCGAGATGCTGGATGTTGACGGTGGAGATGACGTCGATGCCGGCCGCGAGCAGTTCCTCGACGTCCTGCCAGCGCTTGGTGTTGCGGGAGCCGGGGATGTTGGTGTGCGCGAGTTCGTCGACGAGGGCGACGGTGGGATGCCGTTCGAGGACCGCGTCGACGTCCATCTCGGTGAAGACGGTGCCGCGGTACTCGATCTCGCGGCGCTGGGTCTGCTCCAGGCCGTGCAGCATCACTTCAGTGCGGGAGCGTCCGTGGTGCTCCACGAAGGCGACGACGCAGTCGGTGCCACGCTCCACACGGCGGTGCGCTTCGGACAGCATCGCGTACGTCTTGCCGACGCCCGGCGCCGCGCCGAGATATATCCGTAGCTTGCCGCGTCCCATGGCCTCATTGTCTTTCAGGAACAGCTGTGTACGCTGCGTCGACCTTACGGCCGGAGATTCGGAAAAATCGGGCCGGGGACGGGCCGCAGCCGCGTATTGACGCGATTCTGATGCCGGTCCCCGGCGGAAGTTGTCCACCCCGGCCTCATCTGATCGTCTTCGCAGTCAGCGGGTTGTCACCCGTGATCATGACCGTCTTGATGCCCATACGGCGCAGCTCGTCGAACCGCTCCCGCATGCCCTCCTTGACGACGTCCTTCAGGTGAATGACACCCAGCACGCGGGCACCGTCAGCGTCCTCGACCGCGACCAGCAGCGGCGTGCCGCCCGCTTGCGAGATCTTGTTGGCGCTGACGTCGGCGTCCTCGGCCACGCTGCCACCGTGCTCGGTGACCCAGGTGATGACCGAACCGGCCGCCCCCTTGCGGACCTTTCGGCCCGTTCCGTTCTCGACGAGGTCGACGCCGGACATACGGGTCTGGGCGGTGAAGGTGCCCCAGTCGGCGCCCTCGAGCTCGCCCTGGTGGCGCTCGCGCAGGCCGTACTTCTCCTTCGCCAGGACGACGATGGAGCGTCCCTCCGGGGTCTCGTCGGCGAGGGAGGAGAGCTGCGCGGCATCCGCCAGCTCGGCCTCCGTCGTGCCCTTGACGGGTAAGAACTCGGCCTGCCGGTTGCCGAGGGTGAGGGTGCCGGTCTTGTCGAGCAGCAGCGTGTGGAGACGTCACCGGTGGCCTACGGAATCGGCGTCGGACCGGCGCTGACCTGCAAAAAGGCCGGTGGGCCGTACCCCCGTCGAGGGAATACGGCCCACCGGCCGAGTCGATTTCAGGTCGACGCGTCAGCGCACCTCGGTGATCTCAGGTCCGCGCTGCAACTGCCCCATGCCTCCGGAGAAGCGCGAGCCTTCCTGCTCCTCCTGCTGGACGCCCTCGGGCACCATCTGGGCGTCTTCCGGCAACTTGAGGACGATCGGGTCGCGCGGCGCCATCGGCCCCTCGCCACGTACGACAACGGTGTCCCGGAAGATCTGCTCCAGCAGCCCGGCGGCCTCCGGCTGCACCGCGCCCTGCCCGGAGATCACTCCGCGCAGGAACCACCGCGGCCCGTCGACGCCGATGAAGCGCACCAGCTGCACGCCGCCGGTGCCGTCCGGCAGCTGTACGGGCACCTGGGCCCGCAGCTCCCAGCCCAGCGGGCCCTCGACCTCGTCGATGATGCCGCCCTGCTGGGTGATGCCGGAGGCGATCTCCTCGCGGACCTCGCTCCAGATGCCTTCCTTCTTGGGCGCTGCGAAGGCCTGCAGCTGTACGGCGCTGTCGCGCAGTACGACGGTGGCGGCGACAATCGCGTCACCCGCGACCTCGACGCGCAGCTCCATGCCGTCGACCCCGGGCACAAAAAGACCGCCCAGGTCGACCCGGCCCTCGCCGGGCTTGGATACCTCGGAGACGTCCCAGGGGCCGTCGGGCCGGGGCGCCGGCGGAAGGTTCACCCGGCGGGGCGCGCCTTCCTCGTCGGCGTACTCCGTGTCGCGCTCGTCGACGACCTGCTCGGCCTCGCCCGCTGCGTCCGCCGTGTCCTCGGCGGAACCACTCTTCTTGCGACGTCCGAACACGTCACTGTCCTTCCCGGTCGGATACGACCGAAGCGTATCGATTCCCACCCGTTGAGCCGTCCACAGCGGCATGACCGCCGGTGGACCCGAAGCCCCCCTCGGCCCGCGCCGAGCCGGGAAGCTCCGCCACCTCGTGGAAGCGCACCTTCTCGACCTGCTGGACGACCAGTTGGGCAATCCGGTCGAACCGATCGAACCGCACACTCTCGCGCGGGTCGAGATTGACCACGATCACCTTGATCTCCCCACGGTACCCGGCATCCACCGTCCCCGGGGCATTCACGAGGGCTACTCCGCAGCGGGCTGCGAGACCGGAGCGGGGGTGCACGAAGGCGGCGTACCCGTCGGGGAGGGCGATGGACACTCCGGTGGGCAACACCGTCCGCTCGCCCGGTGCGAGTTCGGCGGCCTCACAGGTGACCAGATCGGCTCCGGCGTCGCCGGCGTGCGCATACGTCGGCAGCGGCACTTCCGGGTCGACTCGGCGGATCAGGACATCGACAGGGTTACGCATCAGGGGTTCACCTCAAAGGCGCGGGCGCGCCTGATCCGGTCGGGGTCGGCCATGGCTGCCTGGATCTCCTCCGGGCGGCCGTTGTCGATGAAGTGGTCGACCTTGACCTCGACGAAGAGTGCGTCGGCACGGACGGCGACGGGCCCGTCGGGGCCGCCGATCCGGCCCACGGCGGTGGAGTAGATCTTGCGGCCGGCGACCGCGGTCACCTCGGCCTGCAGATGCAGCACGGTGTCCACGGGCACGGGCCGTACGAAATCGGTCTCGAGCCGGCCGGTCACCGCGATCACCCGCAGCAGCCAGTTCAGCGAGCCGAGGGTCTCGTCCAGGGCCGTGGCGAGGACGCCGCCGTGCGCCAGGCCGGGTGCGCCCTGGTGGGCGGGCTTGACGGTGAACTCGGCGGTGATACGTACACCTTCGCCTGCGCGTGCCGCGAGGTGCAGCCCGTGGGACTGGCCCTCGCCGCAGCCGAAGCAGTGCTCGTAGTGCGAGCCGAGGAGCTCACCTGGGGCCGGGGCGTCGGGGTGCCGTACCGGCGGTATGGCATCGGCCGGCGGGGTCAGCGCCGCGGCGCGGGCCGAGGGTCCGGGGGCCGCCCCCCGGGATTTCGCAGTACTCACAGGCGCAGACCTTACCCGCGCGGGTACCCGCAGGTCGCACCGTGCCAAGCTTGGTTTCATGCAGCCTTCCGCCCCGCACTACGAAGAACGACTCACCGCGCCCCGTTCGTGGTGGCTCATCACCGCGCTCGTGGGTGTCGCGGGCGGCCTCATCCTGCTGCCGCTCGGCCCTCTGGCGCTGCTCGGAGGTCTGATCGCCGCCACCGCGGTCGCGGCGGTCGTGGTGAGTTCGTACGGCTCGGTCCGTATCCGTGTGGTGGCCGACTCACTGGTCGCGGGCGACGCGCGGATCCCGCTGTCGGCGCTCGGCGAGACCGAGGCGCTGGACGCGGAGGAAGCGCGCGCCTGGCGCTCGTACAAGGCCGATACACGGGCGTTCATGCTGCTGCGCAGCTATGTGCCGACCGCCCTGCGGGTGGAGGTCACGGACCCGGACGACCCGACGCCGTACCTGTATCTGTCGACCCGGGACCCGAAGGCGCTGGCTGCCGCTCTCGCGGCCGTTCACCCGGTCTGACTGAGGACCCCTGTCAGCGCCCGAGCTCTCTCGGGATGTACACCGTCTCAAGGGGGTTCTTGGGCTGTTCCAGCGGCGGCAGCGCGGGCAGCGCGTCCCACGGGATCTGCCGACTTCTCAAGTCCTTGCGGATCCGGTTCGCCAGCTTTCTGGTGTCCCGGCGGTTCATCACTGCGCCGACGGCCGCGCCGACCATGAACGGCATGAGGTTCGGCAGATTGCGGACCGTGCGCTTCATGATCTGCTGCCGCAGCTCACGCCTGAGCTGACCGCCGAGTGCGGCGTTGATCGTCGAGGGTTTGGTCACCTGGATCCCGCGCTCCTCCGACCAGGAGGTCAGATACGCGGTGCTGCGCTCCATGAGGGTGCCGGGCGGCCGTATCCCGTAGACCTCGTGGAGCTCGGCGATGAGTTTGAGCTCGATCGCGGCGACGCCGACGATCTCGGTTGCCAGCTCGGCCGGCATCGCGGGTGGTACGGGCAGCATCGCGGCCGCGCCGATGCCCGCACCCACCGTGGAGGTGGCGTTCGCCGCGCCCGCGACCAGCTTGTCGGCAAGCTGCTCGGGAGCGAGGCCGGGGAACTGCTTGCGCAGCGTCGCGAGATCGCGCACCGCAATGCGTGGTGCGTTCTCGATGAGCCGGTCGGCGACGTAAGCGAGCGCCGCCTTGGCGCTCTCGCCGCTCTTCCGGACGCCGTTCCTGACCGTGGCCAGGCGTGGGGCCCTGCTCGGGGGCCCCGCCTGATCCGCGGCACCGGGTGGTTCGAGCGAGGCTGTCAGGCCCCGCCCCTCGTCGTCTCCTGCACCGTCGGGCAGCAGAGCGGCCGAGTGCTCGGCAGACGCCGTGGCGCTTTCTGCCGGGCCCGTACCGCCCTGGAGCGCCTCCGGCGGCTTCTGACGCCGGAAGCGCCGCTTCCTGGACGGTGTTTCGCCTGCCACGGCCGGCCGGACCTCAGTCGCAGTCGCGGCAGATCGGCTGACCGTTCTTCTCGCGCGCCAGCTGGCTGCGGTGGTGCACGAGGAAGCAGCTCATGCAGGTGAACTCGTCGGCCTGCCGGGGCAGCACGCGGACGGACAGTTCCTCGTTGGAGAGGTCCGCTCCGGGCAGCTCCAGGCCTTCAGCCTGCTCGAACTCGTCGACGTCGACGGCCGAGGTCGTCTTGTCGTTCCGGCGGGCCTTCAGTTCCTCAAGGCTGTCCGAGTCGACGTCGTCATCGGTCTTGCGTGGGGTGTCGTAGTCCGTTGCCATGTGTGCCTCTCCCCCTCTGGGTGTCTGCGGTGTCTCAGCGCACGTAACGCGTGAGAGGCCGGACTTGTGCCCGACCTGAGGCGGAGATTTTGCCTCACATCAAGGTCTGTTACTCAATCGACACCCAACCGGACCCCTCAAGAGTGCTGGGGTTGGGTGGCGATCGGGACCGTACACGGTCCGAATGTCGCACTTCACGGGCGCCACCCCGTGTACTTCCCGTGATCCCACCCCCCGGAAACCCGGACTTTTCCCGGCTTTCCGGTAGGAGTCTTGATCACGGAGAGTAGGTGGCCTGAAATTCGCCTCTGTGATCGACCCCACACGGACCTCTCGGGCACGGGTCCCGAAAATTCCGCGTAAAGCGAACGAAGCGAGAGAAACGATTCGCGTCGATCAGCATCTCAGACCGGGAGGGTGACACGCATCACGAGGCCACCGCCCTCACGAGGCTCCGCGATGATACGGCCTCCGTGGGCGCGGGCTACCGAGCGGGCGATCGAAAGCCCCAGGCCGACACCCTTGTCGCTGCCGGTCCGCTCCTGCCGCAGGCGCCGGAAGGGCTCGAAGAGATTGTCGATCTCGTATGCGGGAACCACCGGCCCCGTGTTCGAGACCACCAGGACCGCCTGGCCCTGCCGGACCTCGGTAGTGACATCCACCCACCCGCCTTCCGGGATGTTGTAGCGCACGCCGTTCTGCACCAGGTTCAGGGCGATCCGCTCCAACAGGACGCCATTGCCCTGTACGACGACGGGCGCACGCTCCCCGCGGATCTCCACGCCGTTCGCCTCGGCCTCGGCCCGGGTCTGGTCCACGGCACGCGTGGCGACCTCGGCGAGGTCCACCGGTTTGCGCTCGACGATCTGGTTGTCGCTGCGCGCGAGCAGCAGCAGGCCCTCGACCAGCTGCTCGCTGCGCTCGTTGGTGGTCAGGAGCGTCTTGCCGAGCTGCTGGAGCTCCGCGGGCACGCCGGGGTCGGAGAGATGGACCTCCAGCAGCGTGCGGTTGATCGCGAGGGGCGTACGGAGCTCGTGCGAGGCGTTCGCCACGAACCGCTGCTGCGCGGTGAAGGCCCGCTCCAGCCGGTCCAGCATCTCGTCGAAGGTGTCCGCGAGCTCCTTGAGCTCGTCGTCGGGGCCGTCCAGCTCGATCCGCCGCGAGAGGTCGGAGCCGGCCACCTGACGGGCGGTGCGGGTGATCTTGCCGAGCGGCGAGAGGACGCGTCCCGCCATCGCGTAACCGAAGGCGAAGGCGATGATGCTGAGGCCGAGCAGTGCGAAGAGCGAGCGGCGCAGGAGGTCGTCCAGGGCGTGCTGGCGCTGCACGGACATGCAGGTCTTGAGCGCCGTGTTGAGCTGATCGTTGTTGATCACGCCGTTGAGGTCCGGGCAGGTGGGGCTGTCGAGGGTCACGTTCACACCTGTGACCCTCAGCGCCAGCTCACTGCCCTGGTGGATGGCCTGCGCGGCGAGCAGATAGATGATCGAGAGCAGCAGGATGCCCGCGATCAGGAACATGCCGCCGTACAGCAGGGTCAGCCGTATCCGGATCGTCGGACGCAGCCAGGGGCGTACGGGATCGCGCGGATCCCACGTCGGCTTCGGAGGCGCCTGCGGTGGCGCCGGGGCAGTGGCCATGGGGTCAGATCCGGTAGCCGGAGCCGGGCACGGTGACGATCACTGGCGGTTCGCCGAGCTTGCGGCGCAGGGTCATCACCGTCACACGGACAACATTGGTGAACGGGTCGGTGTTCTCGTCCCAGGCCTTCTCGAGGAGCTGCTCGGCCGACACGACCGCGCCCTCGCTGCGCATCAGCACCTCCAGCACCGCGAACTCCTTGGGCGCGAGCTGGATCTCCTTGCCGTCGCGGAAGACCTCACGGCGGTTGGGGTCGAGCTTGATGCCGGCGCGCTCCAGGACGGGCGGCAGCGGCACGGTCGTACGGCGGCCGAGCGCCCGCACCCGGGCGGTGAGCTCGCTGAAGGCGAAGGGCTTGGGGAGGTAGTCGTCCGCGCCGAGCTCGAGGCCCTCGACGCGGTCGCTGACGTCTCCGGAGGCGGTCAGCATCAGCACCCGGGTGGGCATGCCCAACTCGACGATCTTGCGGCACACATCGTCGCCGTGAACCAGCGGAAGGTCACGGTCCAGCACGACCACGTCGTAGTCGTTGACCCCGATACGCTCCAGAGCGGCAGCGCCGTCGTACACGACGTCGACGGCCATGGCCTCCCGGCGCAGTCCGGTGGCCACCGCATCGGCGAGCAGCTGCTCGTCCTCGACGACGAGTACGCGCACGTCGCTGTCCTTCCTCTGTGCCCGTCAAGCGTGATCAGGGCAGGTGTGTGAGCACTGGCTGTGCGCTTCCATCCTGCCCGTTACGCGCGTAAACCGGCTGTAAGGCGGAGTGCCCGGACCACCCGCCCCAGGAATTCACCGGATTCTGCGACCAGTTGAGGTTTCTCTGAGGGAAGGCTGGGGGAGGACGACTGCACACCCCGAGATCACGCCCTGTTTGCGGCATACCACGACCTGTTCCAGGGTTGATCCACCCACCGTCGGCACACCCCCGTGCCACCGACCCACGACGAGGGGGCGCACCATGGACGCATTCACCACAGGATTGCTGCAGCGCATAAAGGCTGCCGAGACCGACCTCACGCTGGCTCGAGAGACGGGCGACGACTTCCTCGCGGATGTCGAGCAGGCAGAGCTGGACGACCTGCATCGCCTGGCGGCGGAGCACGGCGTGCAGCTCAGCGCCGCCTAGCGCGGACCGTACCCAACCGATACGAGAGGGCCCCGACGCCGCTGGACGGCGTCGGGGCCCTTTTGTGCCGGATGCGGGGTTGATCCCGTCGTGATGCCGGGCTGATCTAGTCGTGCCAGGCGCCGAACTCCTCCAGCAGGGCCTGCAGCGGCTCGAATACGCCAGGGCTCGCCGCGATCGCCAGATCGCCGTTCGCCGTGTCGCCGGGGCGGCCACCGGTCAGCGCCCCCGCCTCGCGCGCGATCAGGTCGCCCGCCGACAGGTCCCAGGGGTTGAGGCCGCGCTCGTAGTAGCCGTCCAGGCGGCCCGCGGCGACATCGCAGAGGTCGACGGCCGCGGAGCCGCTGCGGCGGATGTCACGCAGCCGCGGGATGAGCCGCTGGGCGACCTCCGCCTGGTGGGTGCGTACGGTCGTGACGTAGTTGAAGCCGGTGGAGACCAGGGCCTGGTCCAGCGGGGGCGCCGGACGGCAGCGGACTGGCTTGTCGTTGGCGTACGCGCCGCCGCCGAGCACCGCGCGGTAGGTCTCCCGGCGCATCGGCGCCTCAACGACCCCGACGACCGTCTCGCCGTCGCGCTCGGCACCTATGGAGACCGCCCAGGTCGGCAGCCCGTAGAGATAGTTGACCGTGCCGTCGAGCGGATCGATGACCCAGCGGACGCCGCTGGTGCCGGTGGTGGAGGCACCTTCCTCGCCGAGGAACCCGTCGTCCGGGCGGCGCTCGCTCAGGAACCCGGTGATCAGCTTCTCCGCCGCGATGTCCATCTCGGTGACGACGTCGATGGGGCTGGACTTGGTCGCGGCGACGCCCAGGTCGGCGGGGCGGCCGTCGCGCAGCAGCTCCCCGGCCCGGCGGGCGGCCTCCAGGGCGAGGTCGAGGAGTTCGGACAGGAGAGGAGCGGTCACAGGTCTTCCTTACGCGTACGGGCTGTCGGCACCGGCGGCCGCGGGCTTCGGCGTCCGGGCCGGACAGCAGCCGACCGGACAGAGGTCGTGGGAGGGTCCGAGGCTTCCCCGCGCGCACCGTTCGGCGCGCACGCCCCGTTCGGTAGCCGCACGCTCCAGGACGAGGTCCCGTACGGCCGCCGCGAAGCGGGGGTCGGCGCCCACCGTCGACGATCGCCGCACGGGCAGCCCCAGCTCGGCGGCCTTGGCGGTGGCCTCCGTGTCGAGGTCGTACAGGACCTCCATATGGTCCGAGACGAAGCCGATGGGCACCATCACCACGGCAGGTGCGCCCGCGGCGTGCAGTTCCTCCAGGTGCTCGCAGATGTCCGGCTCCAGCCAGGGGATGTGCGGGGCGCCGCTGCGCGACTGGTAGACGAGCTCCCAGGGGTGCTCGACGCCCGTCTCCTCGCGCACGGCGTCCGCGATCAGCCGGGCCACGTCCAAGTGCTGCCGTACGTACGCACCGCCCTCGCCCTGCTCCTCCACCGGGCCCGATGCGTCGGCGGCTGACGTCGGGATGGAGTGGGTGGTGAAGGCCAGCCGGGCGCCTGCCCGCACCTCCTCGGGGAGGTCCGCGAGGGACTCCAGGACGCCTTCCACCATGGGCCGTACAAAACCGGGGTGGTTGAAGTAATGCCGCAGCTTGTCCACGCGCGGCAGCTCAAGGCCTTCCGCCTCCAGCGTGGCCAGCGCGTCCGCGAGGTTCTCGCGGTACTGCCGGCAGCCCGAGTACGAGGCGTACGCGCTGGTGGTGAGGACGGCGATGCGCCGGTGGCCGTCCGCGACCATCTCGCGCAGGGTGTCGGTCAGATACGGCGCCCAGTTCCGGTTGCCCCAGTGCACCGGCAGGTCCAGGCCGTGTTCGGCGAAGTCCTTGCGCAGGGCGTCCAGCAGGGCGCGGTTCTGGTCGTTGATGGGGCTGACCCCGCCGAACAGGAAGTAGTGCTGACCCACCTCCTTGAGCCGTTCCTTGGGGATGCCGCGGCCGCGCGTCACGTTCTCCAGGAACGGGACGACGTCGTCCGGGCCCTCGGGGCCGCCGAAGGAGAGCAGCAGCAGGGCATCGTAAGGGGCTGGATCGCGCTGATCGGACATGGATCCGATCCTGCCACCAGCCTCTGACAGCGGGGAAACCGCCGTGCGCCGGGCTGCCGTTCGGACGTAATCTGTGAACGCCACTCGTACGCCTTACCGGAGCACCCCTTGCCCAGTCCGTACCGCGCCATTTTCACCGCCCCAGGCAGCAAGGGGTTCTCCGCCGCGGGCTTCTTCGGGCGGATGCCGCTGTCCATGATGGGCATCGGGATTGTGACGATGGTTTCGCAGCTCACGGGGCGTTACGGGCTTGCGGGCGCGCTCTCCGCGACCCTTGCGATGTCGGCCGCGGCGGTCGGTCCGCAGATCTCCCGGCTCGTCGACCGGCACGGTCAGGCGCGCGTGCTGCGCCCGGCCACGCTCGTCTCGGTGGCGGCGGTCACGGGTCTGCTGATCTGCGCCCAGCAGAAGGCCCCGGACTGGACGCTGTTCGTCTTCGCCGCGGCCGCCGGCTGTGTGCCGAGCGTGGGCTCGATGATCCGGGCCCGCTGGGCCGAGATCTACCGGGGATCGCCGCGCGCGCTGCACACCGCGTACTCGTGGGAGTCGATCGTCGATGAGGTCTGCTTCATCTTCGGACCGATCATCTCCATCGGGCTCTCCACCGCCTGGTTCCCGGAGGCGGGCCCGCTGCTCGCCGCCGTGTTCCTGCTTGTCGGCGTCTTCTGGCTGACCGCTCAGCGCGCCACCGAGCCTGTGCCGCATCCGCGCGAGCACCACACCGGTGGCTCCGCCCTCCGCTCCCCCGGACTGCAGGTCCTGGTGGCCACCTTCGTGGCCACCGGCGCGATCTTCGGCGCGGTCGACGTCGTCACGGTCGCCTTCGCCGACGAGCAGGGCCACAAGGCCGCGGCGAGCCTGGTCCTCGCGGTGTACGCGCTCGGCTCCTGCCTCGCCGGCGCGGTCTTCGGGCTGCTGCACCTCAAGGGCCCGGCCTCCCGAAGGTGGCTGGTGGGAGTGTGTGCGATGGCCGTGAGTATGATCCCCCTCCAACTGGCCGGGAACCTTCCCTTCCTGGCCGTGGCGCTCTTTGTCGCGGGCCTGTCCATCGCACCCACGATGGTGACCACGATGGCTCTCGTCGAAGCGCACGTACCGCGCACCAAGCTGACCGAGGGCATGACCTGGACCAGTACCGGGCTCGCGGTCGGTGTGGCGCTCGGCTCGTCGGCCGCAGGCTGGGTGGTCGACGCGTCCGGGGCGGACGCGGGGTATGTGGTGCCCGCCGTGTCGGGAGCGATCGCGGCCTTGGTGGCGTTCCTGGGGTACCGCCGGCTGGCCAAGCCGGTGCCGACGCGGGAGGGGCAGCGTGAGCGGGACTACGAAGACGGGGCGCAGCACATGGCGTAACTGGGCGGGGAATGTCACCGCCCGGCCGGTACGGGAGGTCTCGCCCGCCTCCACCCAGGAACTCGCCGACGTCGTACGCAAGGCGGCCGAGGACGGCCTGAAGGTGAAGGCCGTCGGCACGGGCCACTCCTTCACCGCTGCCGCCGCCACCGACGGAGTGCTGATACGGCCCGATCTGCTGACCGGAATCCGGGAGATCGACCGTACGGCGATGACCGTGACCGTCGAGGCGGGCACCCCGCTCAAGCGGCTGAACGCGGCCCTCGCCCGCGAGGGCCTGTCGCTCACGAACATGGGCGACATCATGGATCAGACGGTCGCGGGCGCGACCTCGACCGGCACGCACGGCACAGGCCGCGAATCGGCCTCGATCGCCGCGCAGATCAAGGCACTTGAGCTGGTCACGGCGGACGGCTCGCTGCTGACCTGCTCCGAGAAGGAGAATCCGGAGGTCTTCGCGGCGGCCCGGATCGGGCTCGGCGCACTGGGCGTCGTCGCCGCGATCACCTTCTCCGTGGAGCCGGTCTTCCTGCTGACGGCTCGTGAGGAACCGATGACCTTCGACAAGGTCACGGCCGACTTCGAGGCGCTCTTCGCGGAGAACGAGCACTTCGAGTTCTACTGGTTCCCGCACACCGGCAACTGCAACACCAAGCGCAACAACCGCAGCGCGGGTCCCGCCGCTCCGCCCGGACGGATCAGCGGCTGGATCGAGGACGAGCTGCTCTCCAACGGCCTGTTCCAGCTGGCCTGTTCGCTCGGCCAGGCCGTGCCCGGGACGATTCCGGCGATCGCCAAGATCTCCAGCCGCGCCCTCTCCGCCCGTACCTACACGGACATCCCCTACAAGGTTTTCACCTCTCCGCGCCGGGTGCGGTTCGTGGAGATGGAGTACGCGCTGCCGCGCGAGGCCGCGGTCGGGGCGCTGCGCGAGGTCAAGGCGATGATCGAGCGCTCGCCGCTGCGTGTGAGCTTCCCGGTGGAGGTGCGTACGGCACCGGCGGACGACATCGCACTCTCCACGGCGTCGGGCCGGGAGAGCGCATACATCGCCGTGCACCTCTACCGGGGCACGCCGTACCAGTCGTACTTCACGGCGGTGGAGCGGATCATGACCGCGCACGGCGGCCGGCCGCACTGGGGCAAGGTGCATACGCGGGACGCGGAGTACTTCGCCGAGGTGTATCCGCGGTTCGGTGAGTTCACGGCACTGCGGGACCGGCTGGATCCGGAGCGGCTGTTCGGCAACGACTATCTCCGCCGGGTGCTGGGCGACTGACGGCCGTTCACTGTCCGGTCGTCGTACCGGCTCAGGCTCCGGTGTCGGGCTGGGGGGCCGGATTCCTGGTTCTGGTCCTCGCTGTGACTCGGCGTCCATGACGGGGTGCTGGGCGGTGCGGACTTCTCGCCGCCGCCGTGGACGACCGACGTCAGGGTCGTGCCCTTGCCGCCGCTGAGGTCGGGGCCCGAGGCGAGTCCGTACCCGGTGATACCGATCATGGCGACGCCGAAGACGGCGGCGGCGATGACGGAGCGCCGCCGGCCGCGGACGCGCGTGCCGTGGGTGGTGGCGCGGCTGAACTCCGCTTCGCCGGGTGTCCCGTTGGGTGTCACGTGCCGGAGCGTTCGGGTCGCCTCGGCGTCACCGCGCTGCGGTACCTGTTTCATCAGCCGGGTCCGTACGTCCTCGGGCCGTGGCGGCGTTGGCAGCGCCGCGCGGCACGGGGACCTGACGGCCCTTCGGCTTCGCCTGGACCGTGACCTCGCGTATCTGCTCGCCGGTACGACGGAAGAAGTGCTGAAAGACCGGGCCGCCGCAGGTGGCCACGACGCTGACGACTCCGGCGCCGATGATCGTCCCGTACACACCGAGTCTGGAGGAGAGCACCGTCGCCGCGATCGCCGCGAGCGCGCTGCCCGCGACCTGCGGAAGGCTCAGATCCAGCCGCTGTTCCCGCTCTTCGGTCTTTTTGTGCTCTTCATTCTCTTCGCTCGGTTCCTTCCGTTTTAACGCGCCGTCCTGCTTCTGATCCATCTTTCAGTCCCTGATGGCCCATCTGTCCCGCCGTGCACCCAGTGGGGACATTTGAGCGAAGCGAATAGTTCCCTTTGGGTAGATTCTGTGAAGCAGAACACCTGGTCACGCATACCCAGGAGGCCCAACTCCCGTACTCCTGGAGAAGTTCGGCGGCGCGGCGGTCCACCCCCGTGGCCCGAATGGAGTACTGTGGCGAGCCCTGGGCCCGGCCTCCCTCTCGGGTGGTGGGACCCCAGGTAGGGGGCCGAAAGCGGCGCTCGATCCGGCGGCGCCGCGGCACCGCACGGGTACCCGATGCGAAGAGTGACGGATCAATCACTCAGAGTCGCAAACAGGTAACCGTGCCATAACGGCGATCCAGGGCCTGTGCCCGACACGCCGGGCAACTCGGCAAGGTTGTGGCAGGCTGCACCCGGGCAGGCCACACTCGACTAGCGGAAGCAGCGACGCACGTGACGTCGGCAGGCACCACCCGGGAGGTCCCCATGCCCGAACTGCGTGTCGTGGCCGTCTCCAACGACGGCACACGACTGGTGCTCAAGGCTGCGGACAGCACGGAATACACGCTTCCGATTGATGAGCGGCTGCGCGCTGCCGTACGCAATGACCGCGCCCGCCTCGGCCAGATCGAGATCGAGGTGGAGAGCCATCTCCGGCCCCGAGACATCCAGGCCCGTATACGTGCCGGAGCCTCCGCGGAGGAGGTCGCCCAGCTCGCCGGAATTCCGGTCGACCGGGTGCGCCGCTTCGAGGGGCCCGTGCTCGCGGAGCGCGCTTTCATGGCGGAGCGGGCCCGCAAGACGCCCGTACGCCGTCCCGGCGAGAACACCGGACCGCAGCTCGGCGAGGCGGTGCAGGAGCGGCTGACGCTGCGCGGCGCCGAGAAGGACACCGTGCTGTGGGACTCCTGGCGCCGCGACGACGGCACCTGGGAGGTGTTGTTGGTCTACCGGGTGGCGGGCGAGCCGCACTCGGCGAGCTGGACGTACGACCCGCCGCGGCGGCTCGTCCAGGCCGTCGACGACGAGGCGCGTGCGCTGATCGGCGAGACCGACGACACGATCGCGGCGACGCAGGAGCCGAGCTTTCCGTTCGTACCGCGGATCGCACGGCTGCCGCGTGACCGGCCGCTGGACCGGGCCCTCGACCGTCAGCTGGAGCGTCCGACCGCGTCGGCGGCTCCGGCCGAGCCGGAGGAGAGCGGCGGGGAGCGGGACTCCCTGACGAGTCTGCTGGAGGCGGTGCCAAGTTTCCGCGGCGACATGGTCGTCCCCGAGCGCCCGGCACCACCGGAGCCGCCGGCCACCGAGCCGGTCCAGGAGCCGGAGGCGGAGGAGCCGGTGGCCCCTGCAGCCTCGGCTGGTGCGGGGTCGGCGTACGCGGATGTGCTGATGCCGCGTTCGGTGGCCGGTCACCGAGACCGTCTGACGGGCACGACCGACCGCCAGGCGGAGGCGGACGGCGTCCGCCCGGGCCGCCGGGCGGCGGTACCGAGCTGGGACGAGATCGTCTTCGGCACCCGCCGCAAAAAGCAGGACTAGCGGGCACGGCCCATTGCCCAGAGGGTCCGGCACGGTCTTCGTGCCGGACCCTTTTTGACGCGTGCTCAGGGGTCTCGCCGACCCGCCCGCCCTCGAAGCAGGGGTACGGGGATGTCCCTGGGTCGCCCGGGTCAGCCTCACGCCCCCCGCCGAGACCGTCAGCCCGGCTGCGGGCCCGTTGCCACCGGGCGGGTCGGGTCCGTGGACCACTCGGACCAGGAGCCTGCGTACAGGGCCGGCTCGAAGCCCGCGATCTCCAGGGCCAGGGCCTCGTGTGCGCCGGAGACGCCCGAGCCGCAGTAGACGCCGACGGGCTTGGCCTCCTCGGACGCCCCCAGTTCGAAGAAGCGGGCAGCCAGGGCCTCCGCCGGCAGGAAGCGGCCGCGCTTGTCCACGTTCTCCGTGGTCGGGGCCGAGACCGCGCCCGGGATATGGCCGCCGATGCGGTCGATCGGCTCCACATCGCCGCGATAGCGCTCCGCCGCGCGCGCGTCCAGCAGCAGTCCGGAGCGGGCCTGCGCCGCGGCGGCGTCCGCGTCCAGCAGTGGGAGCGCGCCCGGCTTCGGGGCGAACGTGCCCTCCTCGGGAGATGGGATCCCGGTCTCCAGCGGCCCGGTCCACATGGCGAGGCCACCGTCCAGGACCCGCACATCCGGGTGGCCCGTCCAGCGCAGCAGCCACCAGGCGCGGGCCGACGCCCAGCCCTGGCCGCCGTCGTACGCCACCACCGGCGAGCCGGGTGATACGCCGGCGCGACGCATCACCGCGCCGAAGGCCTCCGGCTCGGGCAGCGGGTGACGGCCTCCCGCACCGGGCGGAGAGGCCAGTTCCGTATCCAGGTCGACGAAGACCGCTCCGGGGATGTGTCCAGCCTCGTACGCAGGCCGCCCGTGCGGGCCGCCGAGCTGCCAGCGGACGTCCAGAAGAACCGGACGGCGGGATCCGGTGAGCTCCTTCGCCAGTTCCGTGGCGGAGATGATGGGGTTCATGTGAGCCATCCTCGCGCAGTGACTGGCCGACCGGTAACGCCACTGAAACGGATGAGACGTGCCAAAAAGGGCATCCTCCAGCGGGAACCCGCCAAATGCGGCGCGGCCGGGGCGCGCCGGACGCTCTGTGGTGCAAGCATCTGCACGGGGCACAGTTCCGCACAACGGCATACCCGGTCCCCCCGCACGGCCACCACGATGGTCCGAGGAGAGAGTGACGATGACCGAGGCGACTCGGCACACACCCGGCACACCCTGCTGGGTGAGCTTGATGGTGCACGGCCTTGAGGCGACGCAGGATTTCTACGGAGCGCTGTTCGGCTGGGAGTTCTCCCCCGGTCCCGAGCAGCTGGGCCCGTACGTCCGCGCGCTGATCGACGGCAAAGAGGTCGCGGGCATCGGCCGGATCCCGACCAGTCGGCAGCTGCCGATCGCCTGGACGCCGTATCTGGCGACCGACGACGCGGATGTGACCGCCGAGACGATCAGAAGCTGCGGCGGCACGGTCGGTGTCGGCCCGCTGGATGCGGGCCCCGCGGGCCGGATGGCCATCGCGACCGACCCCTCGGGCGCGGTCTTCGGCATCTGGCAGACGGCATCCCACGGCGGCACCGCGGTGTACGGCACGCATGGCACGCCCGTCTGGAACGAGCTGGTGACCACGGAGACCTCGTTCGTCGGCAAGTTCTACGAGGCGGTCTTCGGCTATGAAGTGGAGGCAGTCGTCTCGGCCGACTTCGACTGTCTGACACTGCACCTGGCGGGACGCCCGGTCGCCGCTGTCCACGGTGTGGGCCAGGCCCTTCCGCGCAGGGGCTCACACTGGATGACCCACTTCGAGGTCGAGGACACCGAACTGGCGGCACGCCAGGTGGTGGAGCTCGGCGGGCAGGTGCTGCAGCCGCCGAGAGACGGCTCCAGCGGCCGGCTCGCGACCGTCGCGGACCCGGAGGGCGCGGTCTTCACGATCGTACGGACGGCCTCTCGCTGACCTCGACGGGCAGAACGTCCGGGGAGAGGGCGGCCGCTCGGGCGGTGGCGGCCGTCATCCGCCGCCGGTGGTGGCGTCGGCAGAGCACCTCGTAGCCGATCTCGTCCGGCGACTGGTCGACGTCACCCACGACGACCTGCGCGCCCTCGAGGACCATGATCCCGCCGACGGTACGGGCGTTGTGCGTGGCACGCGCGCCGCACCAGCACAGCGCCTCGACCTGCAGTACCTCGACCCGGTCGGCGAGCTCGACGAGCCGCTGCGAGCCGGGGAAGAGCTTGGAGCGGAAGTCGGTGGTGATGCCGAAGGCGAAGACGTCCAGGTCGAGGTCGTCGACGACACGGGCGAGCTGGTCGATCTGCTCGGGCGCGAGGAACTGCGCCTCGTCGGCGATCACGTAGTCGCAGCGGCCGCCCTTGGAGAGATGGGCGACGAGATACGCGTAGAAGTCGAAGCCCTCCGCGGCCTCGACCGCGTCGGTGACCAGGCCGAGCCGGGAGGACAGCTTGCCCTCGCCGGCGCGGTCGTCACGGGTGAAGATCATGCCCTGGAGGCCGCGCGCGGACCGGTTGTGCTCGATCTGAAGAGCGAGGGTGCTCTTTCCGCAGTCCATGGTTCCGGAGAAGAACACCAGCTCGGGCATGGGGAGTTGAGGACCTTTCGGGTCTGGGTGAGGGAGGCGGTTACGAGCGTACTTCGAAGAGCGGGACGAGCTGCTCGACGGGGGTCATGGAGCCGTGCATCCCGACCATCGCCGACTCGTGCGGCTCATTGACGGAGGCGGTGATCACCACATCGTCGCAGGCCGCGGCGACGACATCACCGATCCGTGCGTACACCCGCTCGTCCACCCGGTCGCCGAACCATCCCGCGGCGATCGCCTCGTCCCGGCTCGCCACCCAGAACTGCTCGCCGAGCACCTCGCGCCAGACCGTGAGCACATCGGACTCGGCACCCGGCACGGCGTAGACATGGCGGGCGCGGCCCTCGCCGCCCAGCAGCGCAACCCCGGCGCGCAGTTCCCAGTCCTCGTCGAAGTCGATGCGCGACTGTTCGTCGAAGGGGATGTCGATCATTCCGTGGTCGGCGGTGACGTACAGGGCGGCGCGCGGCGGGAGTTGCTCGGCGAGGCGCTGCACCAGCCGGTCGACGTACATCAGTTGGCCGCGCCAGGCGTCGGAGTCCACGCCGAAGCGGTGGCCCTTGCCGTCCACATCGCTGTAGTACGTGTAGACCAGCGACCGGTCCCCCAGGGCCAGTTGCTCGGCCGCCAGGTCCATTCGCTCCTCGCCGGAGAGCCGGCCGAGGAAGCTGCCGCCGCTGAGTGCGATCTTGGTGAGCGGGGTGTGCTGGAAGGTCGGCGATGTCACCTGTGCGGTGTGCACACCCGCTGCGTCGGCGAGCTGGAAGACCGTGGGGTACGGCTGCCAGACGTTCGGGGCCGTCCAGGGCTTCCAGCGCAGCTGGTTCATCAGCTCGCCGGTCTCCGGATTGCGCGCGGTGTAGCCGGGCAGGCCGTGTGCGCCGGGCGGCAGGCCGGTCCCGACGGAGGCCAGCGAGGTGGCTGTGGTGGCGGGGAAACCAGCGGTTATGGGCAGTCCCGTGCCGCCGCGCGAGGTGGCGAGCAGCGAGGTGAGATACGGGGCCTCGTCAGGGTGGTTCTTGATCTGTTCCCAGCCGAGGCCGTCGATCAGGAAGACGCAGTTCCGGTCGGCGGGGGTCAGCTCGGGGATGCTCTGCGCCAGGCCCGGTACGCCCTGGCCCGCGGCGAGCGTCGGGAGCAGATCGGCGAGCGATCCAGTGCCGTACTCGGGGACGGGCGCGGTGTCGAGGGCGAGCGGAACGGGGTCGTCCGGCCAGACTGCGGGCTGAGCCATCAGCGCGTGGCTGCCGTGGCTTCGGAGAGCGCCTGCGCGAAGGCAAGCGTCTGCCGGACCGCGTCCGGGCCGTCACCGGCCTCGCTGACGCGCAGGCTCAGGTCGTCCGCGGTGGAGTTGCCGGTGTAGCCGTGGTCCGCCTCGCAGTTGGGGTCGCCGCAGGCGGCGGGCTCCAGGTCGATACGGGAGACGGCGCCCCAGCCAATGGTGAGGACGACCTCGCGGGGCAGGGTGCCGGGGGTGTACGACTCCGGGTTCGCGACGACGCGGCTCACCACGACCGACGAGATCCGGCCGAGCTTGACCGATTCGGTCGAGGTGGTGGCGTACGGCGTCGGGGAGCTGGAGTCGGCAGCCTGTTCGTCGGTGTGGCTGACGATGAAGCGGTTGGCCGTCAGGACGAGGACGGTGACATGGCGGCGCACCTCGTTGGCGTCGAAGGTGGTTTCTTGGTGCACCAGGTACGACGCGATCTGCTCGCCACCGACAGCGGCCTCCACCGCCTCGGCCACGAGGGCCGGGTAGTAGCCGCTGCGCTCGATCGCCGCGCGCAGCCCCTGGGTCGTCGTACCGGTCTTCGCCATGCGGTCCATCCTACGGGGCTCGGGGGGTGGTGAGCGCTCAGTAGCTGGGGAGTCGGCGGGGGCCCAGGTCGGTGCGGGCGGGCGACGGCGCGAGCCGTACGGACGCGCCGAGCACGGAGAGGCCATGCTGAGCGACGACGACCGGTTCGAGGCTGATTCCGACCACTTCTGGGTGATCGTCGACCAGTCGTGACACCCGGAGCAGCAGCTCTTCGAGGGCCGGGGTGTCGACGGGCGCGGAGCCCCGCCAGCCGAAGAGGAGCGGGGCCGTCCGGATGGTCCTGATCAACTCCGCGGCGTCCCGGTCGGTGGCGGGCACGAGCCGGTGGGCGGTGTCACCGAGCAGCTCGGAGGCGGCTCCGGCCAGCCCGAAGGAGAGCACGGCGCCGACGGCGGGGTCGATGGCGGCGCGTACGACCGTGTCAACGCCGCGCGGGGCCATCGCCTGAACGACGGGCTGGAGCTCCTCGGGCTTGCCGAGGGCTTCGGTCAATTCGCGGTACGCCCGCCGCAGTTGCGCCTCGTTGGCCAGATCCAGCCGTACGCCACCGAGGTCGGCGCGGTGGCGGAGGTGCGGGGCGGTGGTCTTGAGGGCGACGGGGTAGCCGAGGCGGCCGGCGGCGGCCACGGCGGCGTCGGGACCGGGCGCGGGGAGGGTCGGCCGTACGGGGATGCCGTACCGGCCGAGGAGCTCGTGGGCGGCAGCGGGCCCGAGGGTGCTGCCGCGAGGGTCGGTGAGCCCGCCGAGCAGTGCGTCGATCTGCGCGGCCGCGCCGGCCTCGTCGATGTCCTCGTACTGCGGCACCCTGCCGGGCTCGGCGGCCTGCCGGCGCCACTGGGCGTACTTGACCGCCTCGGAAAGGGCTCGGACGGCCCGCTCTGCGGCGGGGTAGGCGGGGATACGGGCGGCGTGCGGGGCGGTCGCGGGGGCCGGGGCGGCGTAACGGACGGCCGCGGAGACGGCGGACGAGCTCGGGGCGGGTGGTCGGGTGCGGACGGCCCGCGGCGCTTCGTGGCCGGGGCCAGGGTTCCCGCCGTCGGTCGCGGGGGCCGGGACCGTACGCGTACTCGTCGCCGCCGCCAGCGCCTCCGCCAGACCCCCGATCTCCACATGGACCACCGCGACCGGTTTGGCCGGGGCCGTGGTGACCGCGTCGCGCAGCGCTGCGGCCAGGACCTCGCCGTCACCCGACTCCGTGACGCCGTTCTCCCCTACCCACGGGATCGCCGTCACCACCACCGCGTCGCAGGCGTCGTCCACCAGGGCCTCGGCGAGGGCGGCACGGAAGTCCGCGGGCGTGGCGGCCGTCGTGAGGTCGCGCGGCCGGAGGGGACGGAGGCCGTCGGCGAGGCAGGCGTCGTACGTGAGGAGGCCGAGGGACTCGGAGTTGCCGAGGATCGCCACGCGCGGTCCTGCGGGCAGCGGCTGGCCGGCCAGCAGCAGGCCCACGTCGACGAGTTCGGTGACGGTGTCGACGCGGATCACACCGGCCTGGCGGAACAGCGCCCCGACCGTGGTGTCGGGGATCCGGGTGACCGGCACCGCGTGTCCGGGGGGCGCGCTGCCGCTGTGCCGGGCGCCCTTCACCACGACGACCGGTTTCACCGCCGCCGTTCGCCGGGCCAGGCGCGTGAACTTGCGCGGGTTGCCGATCGATTCGAGGTACAGCAGGACCACATCGGTGTCCGGGTCCTCGTACCAGTACTGCAGAAAGTCGTTGCCGGACACATCCGCGCGGTTGCCCGACGAGATGAAGGAGGACAGCCCGGCGCCGCGCCGGTGCAGGCCGGCGAGCAGTGCGATGCCGATGGCGCCGGACTGGGTGAACAAGCCGATGCGGCCGGGCGCCGGGGACTCCGGGGCCAGCGAGGCATTGAGGCGGACGGTGTCGGCGGTGCTGATGATGCCGAAGGAGTTCGGGCCGATGATGCGCATCCCGTACGAGCGGGCCTGCCGTACCAGTTCGCGCTGGCGCTCCCGTCCTGCGGCCCCGCTCTCGGCGTATCCGGCGGTCAGCACGACCAGCCCCTGGACGCCGTGCTCGCCGCAGTCGGCGACCACTTCGGGAACCCGCTCCGCCGGGACGGCCACAACCGCCAGGTCGACGGTCTCCCCGATCTCGCCCACAGAACGGTGGGCCGGGACGCCGTCGACCTCGGCCTGGTCCTCGGGAAACGCGCGGTTCACGGCATAGGTACGTCCCGTGTATCCGGCACTGAGGAGGTTGCGCAGGGCGGTGCGGCCCACGCCGCCCGGCGCGCGACCGGTGCCGATGACGGCGACCGAACCGGGCGCGAGGAGGCGCTGCACGGAGCGGGCCTCGGCGCGCTGCTCGCGGCCGCGCTGGACGGCGAGGGACTCCTCGGTCGGTTCGAGGTCGAGGGTGAGATGGACGGAGCCGTCCTCGAAGCTGCGCTTCTGGGTGTAGCCGGCATCCCGGAACACCTTGATCATTTTGTTGTTGGCGGGCAGCACCTCGGCGGCGAAGCGCCGGATGCCGCGTTCGCGGGCCACCGCGGCGATGTGCTCGAGGAGAGCGGAGGCCACGCCGCGACCCTGGTGGGCGTCCTGGACGAGGAAGGCGACCTCGGCCTCGTCGGCGGGGGCGCTCGCGGGCCGGCCCTCCGCGTTGATCCGGTCGTAGCGGACGGTGGCGATGAACTCGCCGCCCACCGTGACCGCGAGACCCACCCGGTCCACATAGTCGTGATGGGTGAAGCGGTGGACGTCCTTGTCGGAGAGCCGGGGATAGGGCGCGAAGAAGCGGTAGTACTTCGACTCGTCGGAGACCTGCTCGTAGAAGCTGACCAGACGGTCGGCGTCCTCGGTGGTGATGGGCCTGATGCGCGCGGTGCCGCCGTCGCGCAGCACCACGTCTGCTTCCCAGTGGTCGGGGTAGGCGTGATCCGACGAGGTCTGCATGGGGAAAGCGTACGGCTCACCCACGGGTCGCGGAGGAGGTTGCCGCGGGGCAGTCTGAGAAGGCCGATCAGCGGCCGATCCCGGGTCCGGGGCCGGTGCGAGCACGCAGAAACACATGAGAGACTGGTCTAGACAACCACTGAGACTTGAAGGGCAACACCATGGCTGAGCGCCGCGTCAATGTCGGCTGGGCCGAGGGCCTTCACGCCCGCCCCGCTTCCATCTTCGTCCGTGCCGCCACGGCCGCCGGCGTCCCCGTGACGATCGCCAAGGCGGACGGCACCCCGGTCAACGCCGCCTCCATGCTCGCGGTGCTCGGCCTGGGCGCGCAGGGCGGCGAGGAGATCGTGCTCGCTTCCGAGGCGGAGGACTCCGACGCCGCGCTGGACCGTCTCGCCCGGCTCGTCGCCGAGGGGCTCGAAGAGCTTCCCGAGACCGTCTGAGCCGATCAGGCCCATTACCCACGGCAAAGCCGCGGTGTCCCGAATTCTCGGACATCGCGGCTTCGTCTTTTCTGGACGCGGCTTTCCTGGACACAGCTTTCATGGACGCGGCTTTCGGCCCCGGCGCTTTGAATGCGGGCAGCAGAAAAGAGGCCCCGCGAATATCTACCCTTTGTATACGGTGCACCTGTTAATGGCGGGCGCTTGCGATGTTTACGGCATGTTGCGAAGTCCTCACCCGCTCGGGGCGGCGCAGCCGGTGCGCGGCGGCAGCCCGTTCGGTGTGCAAGGCCGTCAGCGCCCGCGCCCGTTCCGCGTCGCCTCGCGCCACCGCGTCCACGATCGCGCCGTGCTCGATCCAGGACTCGACGGGCTTGGCGGGCTGCTCGACGGCGTACATCCAGGCGATCTTGTGCCGCAGCTGGGTGAGCAGAGCGATCAACCCCGGACTGCCGGAGGCCTGGGCGAGCGTCTCGTGGAACCAACCACCCAGTGAACGCAGATCCTCACCCTGACCACGGCGGGCCCGCTCCTGCCCCAGTCTGACCAGGCCACGCAGCACCTTGAGATGTGCCTCGGTGCGGCGCTGGGCGGCGCGCGCCGCACTCATGGGCTCCAGCAGCATCCGGATCTCCAGAAGGTCGGCGGCCTCCTGCTCGGTGGGCTCGGCGACACAGGCGCCGGCGTGGCGGCGGGTGGTGACGAAGCCCTCGGACTCCAGCGTGCGCAGGGCCTCGCGCACCGGGACCCGGGAGACGCCGTAGCGGCGTGCCAGCTGCTCCTCGGTGAGCCGGCTGCCGCGCTCGAATACACCGGAGACGATGTCGTCGCGGATCGCCGTGCATACCGAGTGCGCGGGAATGCGCATGACCGAACCTCCGCTTTAATCCGCGCGAAACGCAGCCGATTGACGTCTGTTCGGTGACTCTATTGCAGTGGGCGGGATTTTCCGATGGGAGACCGGAATCCATGGATATCTTTTGGCCAGAACTCCGGCGGGGCGGCAAACACCGAAGGCCCCGGCGGTGAGCCGGGGCCGTCGGGAAGCACGCGGGACCGGGCATCGGCCCCGTCGTCGGATCAGACGTTGACGCCGTGCGCGCGCAGGTACGCGACCGGGTCCATGTCGGAGCCGTACTCGGGGCTGGTGCGAGCCTCGAAGTGGAGGTGCGGACCAGTGGTGTTGCCGGTCGAGCCGGAGTGGCCGATCTGCTGGCCCGGGGTCACCGACTGGCCTACCGAGACGCTGATGGACGAGAGGTGGCCGTACTGCGTGTACGAGCCGTCGTTCATCTTGATCACGATGTTGTTGCCGTATGCGCCGCCCCAGCCGGCCTCGACGACGGTGCCGGAGCCGACCGCGTGCACGGTGCTGCCGGACGCGGCGTGGAAGTCGATGCCGGTGTGGCTGCCGGAGGACCAGATGGAGCCTCCGGTCTTGTAGCCCGTGGACACGTACGAGTGGGATATCGGCGCCACGAAGGAGTTGAGGCGCTTGCGCTCGGCCTCCCGGGCGGCGCGCTCCTTGGCCTGGCGGGCCTCCTTGGCGCGGGCCTCGGCCTTGCGCTTCGCCTCGGCCTTCGCCTCGGCCTCGGCGGCCTCCTGCTTCTGCGCGGCGGCCTGGTCGGCGATCTGGTCGGCGAGGGAGTCGGCGGCCACGATCTGGGTCAGGCCGGTGTCCTCGACGGTGGTCGCGCCGGTCTCGGCGGCAAGTGCCGGGGAAGCGAGGGTTCCGATGACGCCGGTGGTGGCGAGAGCCGCGACGCCGGCGATGTTCGCCCTCTTGCGCGTCATGCGGCTCGGGGCACGGTGCTTCCCGGTGGCACGGGTGAACGCCATGAAGTGGCTGATCCTTTCCTTCCTTCTCGCCTACCGGGTTAGCTGACGGGTTCGGAGCAGGAAGGTCTCCTACGGGCCCCTCCGCAGGTGCGAAGGCGCCCGATTCACCCCAGGGACTGAGTGGGTCCCCGGCTCCCCAGGCTCGCGCCAGACGGGGACTCGGCGATGACTGTCCGATGCCGCGGATGCGGCGGGCTACTGGCGGACAGCCGGACCGACGCTAGGCGGGCCGTCTTTCAATCGCCAAACAGACAGGCCCTTTTGTAGCGCACGCCACAGGGCAGACAGGCAACCTCTCCAACAAAACGGGCATAAGGCGGAACCCCGGCATCACGAGGGACGCCGGGGTTCCGCTTGCCCGTTTTGAGCTGTCTGCCGGATATCCTCAATCAGCCTGTGACAACCGTCACTTCGCCGATGCCGAGCGCCTTGACCGGCTCCTCGATCTGCGAGGCGTCGCCGACGAGCACCGTGACAAGACGGTCCACCGGGAAGGCGCTGACGGCCGCGGCCGTCGCCTCGACGGTGCCGGTCTCGGCCAGGCGTACGTACAACTGCGCCTGGTAGTCGTCCGGGAGGAACTGCTCGACCTGGTCGGCGAGCGTGCCCGCGACGGAGGCGGCCGTCTCGAACTTCAGCGGGGCGACACCCACCAGGTTCTGCACGGCGACATCGCGCTCGGCGTCGGTCAGACCTTCGGCCGCGAGCGTACGCAGCACCTTCCAGAGGTCGTCCAGCGCGGGTCCGGTGTTCGGGGTGTCCACGGAGCCGCTGATGGCGAGCATCGCGGCGCCCGACCCGTCGGGAGCGGAGCGCAGCACCTGGCCGAAGGCCCGTACGCCGTAGGTGTAGCCCTTCTCCTCGCGCAGCACGCGGTCAAGGCGCGAGGTGAGAGTGCCACCCAGGCAGTACGCCCCGAGCACCTGGGCCGGCCAGACGCGGTCGTGGCGATCCGGGCCGATGCGGCCGATCAGCAGCTGCGTCTGGACGGCGCCGGGACGGTCCACGATGATCACACGGCCGGTTTCGTCGGCGGTGATCGGCGGTACGGGACGGGGCTCGGCGCTGTCGCCCTTCCAGGGGCCGAGTGAGTCGGCGAGCACGGCGTCCAGATCGACGTCCGTGAGGTCGCCGACGATCACCGCGGTGGCGGTGGCGGGCCGGACATGCGCCTCGTAGAAGGCCCGTACGGCCGCGGAGTCGATACGGGCGACCGTCTCCTCCGTGCCCTGGCGGGGGCGCGACATACGCAGGGAGGCCGGGAAGAGCTCCTTGGAGAGCTCCTTGGCCGCACGGCGGGCCGGGTTGGCCGTCTCGTGCGGGATCTCGTCCAGCCGGTTGCGTACCAGCCGCTCCACCTCGTTGTCGGCGAAGGCCGGCGCGCGCAGCGCCTCGGCGAGCAGGCCGAGCGCCTTCGGCAGCCGGGAGACCGGGACCTCCAGGGAGACGCGGACTCCCGGGTGGTCGGCGTGCGCGTCGAGGGTGGCGCCGCAGCGCTCCAGCTCGGCGGCGAACTCCTCGGCGGTGTGCTTGTCGGTGCCTTCCGACAAGGCGCGCGCCATGATCGTGGCAACGCCGTCGATGCCCTCCGGCTCGGCGTCCAGCGGGGCGTCGAGGCAGATCTCGACGGCCACCACCTGCTGGCCGGGGCGATGGCAGCGCAGCACGGTGAGGCCGTTGTCCAGCGTGCCGCGCTCGGGGGCCGGGAACGCCCAGGGGCGGGCGGCGCCGGCCTTCGGCTGCGGGTGGAACTCCATGGTCACGGCAGCGTCGCTCACTGGTCCGCCCCTTCGCGCTCGTCGTTCTCGTCGCTGTCGCTGTCGCCGTTGTCCGCGGAGAGGGGCTCGTAGACCAGCACCGCCCTGTTGTCCGGGCGCAGCCGGGCCTTGGCGACCGCCTGCACCTCTGCGGCGGTGACGTCCAGCACCCGCTGCACGGCGGTCAGCGCCAGCTGCGGGTCGCCGAACAGCACGGCGTACCGGCACAGTTCGTCGGCGCGGCCGGCGACCGTGCCGAGCCGGTCCAGCCACTCGCGCTCCAACTGGGCCTGCGCCCGCTCCATCTCCTCGGGCGTGGGACCCTCCGCGGCGAACCGCGCCAGCTCCTCGTCGACCGCGGCCTCGATCTGCGGCACCTCGACACCGCCGGAGGTCTTGACGTCCAGCCAGCCCAGCGAAGGGGCGCCGGCCAGCCGCAGCAGACCGAAGCCGGCCGCGACGGCCGTCTGGTCACGGCGCACCAGGCGGTTGTGCAGCCGCGAGGACTCACCGCCACCGAGGACGGTGAGCGCCAGGTCAGCGGCGTCGCACTCGCGCGTGCCGTCGTGCGGCAGGCGGTAGGCGGCCATCAGCGCCCGGGCCGGGACCTCCTCGACGATCTCCTCGCGCAGCTGCTCGCCGATGATCTCCGGGAGGGAGCCGTCGCGCGGCGGTTGCTTGCCCTCGTGGGACGGGATGGAGCCGAAGTACTTCTCGATCCAGGCGAGCGTATGCTCCGGGTCGATGTCGCCGACGACCGACAGCACGGCGTTGTTCGGCGCGTAGTACGTACGGAAGAACGTGCGCGCGTCCTCGAGGGTCGCGGCGTCCAGATCGGCCATCGAGCCGATCGGCGTGTGGTGGTACGGGTGGCCCTCCGGGTAGGCCAGAGCCGTCAGCCGCTCGAAGGCCGTGCCGTACGGGACATTGTCGTACCGCTGGCGGCGCTCGTTCTTGACGACGTCACGCTGATTCTCCATCGACTCGTCGTCGAGAGCCGCGAGCAGCGAGCCCATGCGGTCGGCTTCCAGCCAGAGGGCGAGCTCCAGCTGGTGCGTGGGCATCGTCTCGAAGTAGTTGGTGCGCTCGAAGCTGGTGGTGCCGTTCAGCGAGCCGCCGGCTCCCTGAACCAGCTCGAAGTGGCCGTTCCCCTTGACCTGGCCCGAGCCCTGGAACATCAGATGCTCGAAAAGGTGAGCAAGGCCGGTACGGGCCTTGACCTCGTGGCGCGAACCTACGTCGTACCAGAGGCAGACCGCGGCGACCGGGGTCAGGTGGTCCTCGGAGAGCACCACACGCAGGCCGTTGGCCAGGCGGTGCTCGGTCGCTGTCAGGCCGCCGGAACCGGCCTGCGCTGTGGCCGTGTGACCCATGGGCATGTACGTCCCTTCGATCGCGATATGGAGAAGTCCTGCCACTGTATGCAAGCGATCTGACACCTGGCGAAGTTCCCGGCCGAGAACGGCCCAACGACGGGTCGAGGTCGGCGTTGTCAGAGGCTCGGTCCACAATGGTCCGCGTCAGAACCTGAGTACTGCCCCGCACAAGAGCGAGAAGGAGCCGCAGCCGCGATGGCCCGCCGCAGCACGAAGACCCCGCCGCCGGACGACTTCGAGGAGAAGATCCTCGACATCGACGTCGTCGACGAAATGCAGGGCTCCTTCCTCGAGTACGCGTACTCGGTGATCTACTCCCGGGCCCTGCCGGACGCCCGCGACGGTATGAAGCCGGTGCACCGCCGCATCGTCTACCAGATGAACGAGATGGGCCTGCGCCCCGACCGCGGCTATGTGAAGTGCGCCCGCGTGGTCGGCGAGGTCATGGGTAAGCTGCACCCGCACGGCGACGCGTCGATCTACGACGCCCTGGTGCGGATGGCGCAGCCGTTCTCGATGCGCCTGCCGCTGGTCGACGGCCACGGCAACTTCGGCTCCCTCGGCAACGACGACCCGCCGGCCGCCATGCGGTACACCGAGTGCCGGATGGCGGATGCCACCAGCCTGATGACGGAGTCGATCGACGAGGACACCGTCGACTTCCAGTCGAACTACGACGGGCAGGAGCGGGAGCCGGTCGCGCTCCCCGCCGCCTACCCGAACCTGCTGGTCAACGGCTCGTCCGGGATCGCCGTCGGCATGGCGACGAACATGCCGCCGCACAATCTGGGCGAGGTCATCGCCGCCGCCCGGCATCTGATCAAGCACCCGGGCGCGGACCTCGAGACGCTGATGCGCTTCGTCCCCGGGCCCGACCTGCCGACCGGCGGCCGGATCGTGGGCCTGAACGGCATCAAGGACGCGTACGAGACCGGCCGCGGCACCTTCAAGATCCGCGCGACGGCCTCCGTGGAGGACGTCACGGCGCGCCGCAAGGGCCTGGTGATCACCGAACTGCCCTTCACGGTCGGCCCGGAGAAGGTGATCGCGAAGATCAAGGACCTGGTCTCGGCGAAGAAGCTCCAGGGCATCGCGGACGTCAAGGACCTCACCGACCGGCAGCACGGTCTGCGGCTGGTCATCGAGGTCAAGAACGGCTTCATCCCCGAGGCCGTGCTGGAGCAGCTCTACAAGCTGACGCCGATGGAGGAGTCCTTCGGCATCAACAATGTGGCGCTGGTGGACGGGCAGCCGCTCACCCTGGGGCTCAAGGAGCTGCTCGAGGTCTATCTCGATCACCGCTTCGAGGTCGTGCGGCGGCGCAGCGAGTTCCGGCGGGCCAAGCGGCGCGACCGGCTGCACCTGGTCGAGGGCCTGCTTGTCGCGCTTCTCGACATCGACGAGGTCATCCGGCTCATCCGGTCGAGTGACAATTCCGCGCAGGCGAAGGAGCGGCTCATCGAGCGCTTCTCGCTCAGCGAAATCCAGACTCAGTACATTCTGGACACTCCGCTCCGCCGGCTGACCAAGTTCGACCGGATCGAGCTGGAGAGCGAGCGCGACCGGCTCAACGGCGAGATCGACGAGCTGACCGGGATCCTCGACTCGGACGCCGAGCTGCGCAAGCTGGTCTCGACCGAACTGGCCGCGGTGGCCAAGAAGTTCGGCACCGAGCGGCGCACGGTGCTGCTGGAGTCGGCGGGTACACCGCTCGCTGCGGTGGCGCTGGAGGTCGCGGACGACCCGTGCCGGGTGCTGCTGTCCTCGACCGGTCTGCTGGCCCGCACCGCCAATGGCGAGCCCCTGGCGCACGAGGGCGGAAAGCGCGCCAAGCACGATGTGATCGTTTCGGCGGTGCCGGCGACACAGCGCGGCGATGTGGGCGCTGTGACCTCAGCCGGGCGGCTGCTGCGGCTCGCGGTGATCGACCTTCCGCAGCTTCCGGACACGGTGTCCTCGCCCAATCTGTCGGGCGGTGCGCCGGACTCGGAGTTCCTGTCGCTGGAGGAGGACGAGACGGTCATCTGCCTCACCACGCTCGACGCGTCCTCGCCGGGCCTCGCGCTCGGCACGCTGCAGGGTGTCGTCAAGCGCGTCGTACCCGACTACCCGGCGAACAAGGACGAGTTGGAGGTCATCACCCTCAAGGAAGGTGACCGGATCGTCGGCGGGACCGAGCTGCGTACGGGCGAGGAGGACCTGGTCTTCATCACCTCCGACGCCCAGTTGCTGCGCTACCAGGCCGCGCAGGTGCGGCCACAGGGCCGTGCGGCCGGCGGCATGGCCGGCATCAAGCTGGCGGACGGCGCCGAGGTGCTCTCGTTCACGGCGGTCGACCCGGCCGGGGACGCGGTGGTCTTCACCATCGCGGGCTCGCACGGCACGCTGGACGACTCGGTGACGACGTGGAAGCTCACCCCCTTCGACCAGTACCCGCGCAAGGGGCGGGCCACGGGCGGCGTGCGCTGC
Organism: Streptomyces sp. NPDC002730; assembly: GCF_042888805.1. NCBI lineage: Bacteria > Bacillati > Actinomycetota > Actinomycetes > Kitasatosporales > Streptomycetaceae > Streptomyces > Streptomyces sp. NPDC002730. The sequence goes on along the minus strand of NZ_JBIAQG010000020.1, from coordinate 73,396 downwards.
CAGCGCTTCCTCAAGGGCGAGGACGTGCTGGTGCTGGCCTGGGCGGGAGCGGCACCGGCCCGTGCGGCGCAGAAGAACGGCGCACCGGCCGAGCTCCCGGAGCTGGACCCGCGGCGTGACGGCTCGGGTACGCCGGTGACGTCGGCGGTCGCGGTGCTGGCGGGCCCGTTGAGCTAGTCGAGCTGCTGGAGCGCGGTCTCCGCCGGCTCCGCTGTCTCATCCGGTTCGGCCGGTACGTACCGCAGGACGCCCCATATGCTCCGCTCGTCGGGGGCGTCCTGCGGACCGGTCTGCGCGCAGGACTCCAGCTGCTTGCGCAGCGCCCCGACGTCGACGCCCGAGCCGATCAGCACGAGCTGCGTCAGCCGCTCCTCGCCGGGCACCCAGCGTGACGGGTAGAACCGCAGAAACCGGCCGACGGCATGGACGGCGTACCGGTTGTCCGGGTCGGCGGTCCCGAAGTCGACGAATCCCTTGATCCGGTAGAGCCCTTCGGGCCTGGAGTCGAGGAAGTCCATGAGCCGGCGCGGGTGCATGGGCGCGTCCGCCGTGAAGGCGAGGCTCTCGTACGCGGTGTGCAGATGGTCCGTATGGCCGTGGTCGTGGTCGTACTCGTCCGCGTACAGGTCCTCGAAGGACAGCTGGCGTACCTTCTCCTGCCGCTCCGGCCGCTCGGCGGGGTCGAAGAGCATCTGTGGGTCGACCCGCCCGTGCTCCACGGTGATCGCGGGCGTGCCCGCACCGAGCTCGCCGAGCGTCCCGAGCACTCGTCCCAGTGCGTCCGGCTCCACCCGGTCCGCCTTGTTCAGAACGACGAGATCCGCGATCGCGAGATGCCGGTCGATCTCGGGGTGCCGCGCCCGGGTCGCGTCGAACTCGGCCGCGTCGACGACCTCGACCAGTCCCCCGTACACGATGCGCGGATTGTCGCTGGCCAGCAGCATCCGTACGAGCTCCTGCGGCTCTGCAAGCCCACTGGCCTCGATGACGATGACGTCGATACGCGCGGCGGGCCGGGTGAGCTTCTCCAGATAGTCGTCCAGCTCACTCGCGTCGACGGCACAGCACAGACAGCCGTTTCCGAGGGACACGGTGGAGCCGACCTGCCCTGCGACGGTCATGGCGTCGATCTCGATGGAGCCGAAGTCATTGACGACGACACCGATGCGGGTGCCGCCGTTGCGACGGAGCAGGTGGTTGAGGAGGGTGGTCTTGCCGGATCCCAGAAAGCCCGCGAGGACGACGACGGGGATCTGCGGCTTACTCAAGGGGCACCTCGGGGATTCTCGACTGCGGCGGGGGCTCCCCAGGATATGGGCGCGGCGCGAAGTGAACGGTTGTTAGCGGCGCGCAGCGGGCACACATGGGACACGGCCCACGGATATACGCCACCGCGTTCCCTCTGTGCGCCGTTTTCTCCGCCTCCCGGCCGATCAGAGCCGCTCGGCACTCTGGGAGTCGGTACACGCAGTCACCGGCCTCCACATCGGCCGGTCGCCTGTGAATCGGGGGTTGACATGAGCACACAGGGGAACGGCAACCGGGGTGTCATCGCCGGTGTCGCGGTTGTCTTCCTGAGCGCATTGGCGGTCATCGGACTGGTCGCTGCGCTCAGCCTCGCCATCAGCGCCACGATGAAGGAACTCGCGCCCGACACGGACGTCTCTGCCGCCAATGCGGTCTTCTCCGGTCTGGCCTTCGGCGCGGTGATCGTCGCCCTGGTGATTCAGCACCAGCAAATGCACCGCCAGAACAGCAATCTGAGCACCCAGTTGGAGCACATGGAGCAGGCCAACGGTTTCCAGCGCCGCGCCGACATCACCAACCAGCAGCGACTCCATTTCGAGCTGCTGAGCAAGGCGATGGACGATCCGGACCTGGCCGCTGTCCTGGACACCTACGACGCCGCGTTATCACCGGTGAAGCAGCGCCAGTTCCTCTACGCCAATGCCCTGTACCAGCACGTTCTGCACGCCTACCGAATCGGGGCGGCAAGCGAGGACGACGTCCGGGGACACCTTCGAGTGATTTGCCGGAACCCCATCTTCCGCGAGTTCTGGGCTGCTACAAGGGACCATCGCGCCAGCGTGAGTTATGAATCGCAGGAGGCCTACCTGGGGCGGCTGGTCGATCGCCTCATCAACCGTCAGGGGGATGACGGCCGTGGCTGGTGGGCCGACTGACGCTGCGTGTGTGATCTTGACTTAGCACGGCGATTCATCGCACCCCTACCACTTTCCGAGGATCCCCCAATTGAAGATCGTGCGCCGGATCGGAGCATCTCCCCGTCAGCGCGGAAGCATGTCAGGACAAACATGCCCGGACATCTTCGAGCTGAGTGACGGCAACTTCGCCGTCATCGGCACAGACGCCACGGAGGTGCTCGACCATGAGCTCCCCTCCGACGCAGGACGCGCCGACTACGAGCGGATCGTGATCATCAGTCGCGACACGCTCATCAGAGCGAAGGCAGACATCCCGGACGCTTGATCGGCGCAGGGACCCACACGTGCTCGGCGCCCACAGGTGCCGAGCACGTTGTCGTTCACGGTCTGCCTGTCAGGAGCGGTAGGCCTCCACTTCACTGAACTGCGCCGCCGGCCAGCCGGTGTTGGCCGTGACCGTGAGCCGCAGATGGCGCGTCGTGGTGCCGACCGGCAGCGGGACGGTGACCGCGTTGCCGCTCGCCGGGTCGAAGCGGTAGCCCTTCGGGGCCACCAGGGTGGAGTAGGACAAGCCGTTGACGCTGCCCAGCACCGACAGGGTCTGGGTACGCGTCTGCCAGACGGCGGGCGACGGCAGCTTCAGCACCAGGCGGGTCACCCCCGTGGCCTCGCCGAGGTCGATCGTGAGCGACTGCGGGAAGACGTTGTTGGTGCTCTCCCAGTACGAGTTGGCGTCACCGTCGACCGCCTTGCCCGGGGTGTAGACGTCGACCGAGCCGGTCGCACCGACCGGGCGGCCCTTGGCGAGGTTACGGCCGGGGTCCGGGGCGGGGTGGTGGTGGGGTCCGGCGAAGGGCTCGGGCCCGGGTCCGTACCCCCGCTGCAGTCCGGTTCCGGCCATGGTCCGCAGTACGTCTCCGGCAGCTTCTCGTTCCAGCCGGAGTTGCCCGCGCCCTGGGTGATGGCCAGCTGGCCGCCGAGGCAGCTGTAGACGAGCTCGGCGAATCCGATGTGCTTGGCGGTGACGCCTGTGAACGAGGCCTGCGCCGGGCCGTTGAACTGCATCGCGAACGTGCCGGTGCCGTCGATGTTGACCTTGCTGAAGTTGGCGCCCTTGGTGGTCCCGGAGACGAAGTGGATCGCCGCGTAGGAGCTGCCCATGCGCAGGAGGTGTTCTCCACCGACGAGTTGGTGACTCCCCAGTGGAAGTTGACCCCGTCTGCGGTCTGGTCCAGGATCCAGCTGTTTCTGATGTGGAAGTTGTCCATCGGGCCGTCCATCCAGGCCCCGACCTTGGTGTGCTGCATCCAGACGTTGTCGACGGCCGAGTCGCTCATGGCGCCGCCGATGGCGTTGACCTGGTCCTCGTCGACGCGCTCGCCGATCTCGCCGAGGATCGCGAAGTCCTTGAGCGTGACTTTGCGGCTCGGTCCGCCGGCCTCGTGCGGGCGTATCTCACCGCTGTAGCCGCCCCCAGCCACATACTTTCCGTAGATCCCGGCGGCCCGCTTGCGGTCGGCGGGATGCCGCCCGGTCAGCACGGTGTACCAGGGACCGGCACCGCGCAGCGTGACCCGGTCGACGACGACATGGTCGGTGAGCCTGAATGTGCCCTGCGGGATGTACACCTCCTTGGCCTGCGCCTTCCCGCGTCGACGGCCCGCTGGAAGGCGGCGGTCGAGTCCGCGGCCCCGCTCGCGTCGGCACCGTAGTCCGTCACGGACAGCGACCCCGCAGGCCGGTCGACGGGTGCGGCGACCTGGAGATTTCAGAAAGAACGTTCGGCCCTCTACCGTTCCTAGGCATGAGTCCCGTACCGACCGCTCCCGCCCGGCGCCGGCGGTTCGGCTGGCCGCAGCGGGTCTTCTCCCAGGTCCTGCTGATGCAGCTGGCCATCGCCACCGGTGTCACTGTGCTGGCCACCGGCCTCTTCCTCGCCCCGCTCAGCGCACAGCTCGACGATCAGGCGATGCGCCGGGCGCTCGCCATCGCCCAGACCACCGCTTCCCCGGAAGTCGCCGACGAGCTGCTCGGCTCACGGCCGACGGCCCGCGGTCCGGTTCAGGCCAAGGCCGAGCGGATACGACAGGCCACCGGCGCCGAGTATGTCGTGATCATGGACAGACGTGGCGTGCGCTGGTCCCACACCGCCCCCGAGCAGATCGGCCGGGTCGTCTCCACCGATCCCAGCGACGCCCTCGCGGGCAACGAGGTGCTGGAGATCGACAGCGGAACGCTCGGCCGATCCGCCCGCGGGAAGGTGCCGCTGCGCGACAGAAGCGGCACGATCGTCGGCGCGGTGTCGGTCGGTATCGAGTACGACAGCGTGCGCGCCAGGCTGCTGGCGGCGATCCCGGGACTGCTCGCATATGCCGGCGGGGCCCTGGCCGTCGGAGCCCTGGCCGCCTATCTGATCTCCCGCAGGCTCCAGCGGCAGACCCATGACCTGGCCTTCTCCGATATCTCCGCTCTGCTGGCGGAGCGCGAGGCAATGCTGCACGGCATCCGGGAAGGAGTCGTGGCGCTCGACGCCACGGGCAGGATCCGGTTGATGAACGACGAGGCACAGCGGCTGCTCGGCCTGGGCGACGAGGCGATGGGGCTGCCGCTCGACGCGGTCCTCGGCGACGGCCGCACCACCGATGTACTGGCGGGCCGGGTCACCGGCGAGGACCTGCTGACCGTGCAGGGCAGCCGGGTGCTGATCGCCAACCGGATGCCGACCGACGACGGCGGCGCCGTCGCCACCCTGCGCGACCGCACCGAGCTGGAGCAGCTGGGCCGTGAGCTGGACTCCACCCGCGGCCTGATCGACGCCCTGCGGGCGCAGGACCATGAGCACGCCAACCGGATGCACACCCTGCTCGGGCTCCTCGAATTGGAGATGCACGAGGACGCGGTGGAGTTCGTCACCGAGGTGGTCGGGGTGCACCGGGCCACCGCGGAGCAGATCACCGAAAAGATCCACGACCCGCTGCTCGCCGCGCTGCTGGTGGGCAAGGCGACGGTGGCGGCGGAGCGGGGCGTATCGCTGCGTATCGCGCCCGGCACGCTGCTGCCGGACCGGCTGGTGGACCCGCGCGGTCTGGTGACGGTCGTCGGCAATCTCGTGGACAACGCTCTGGACGCGGCCGGCGGCTCGGACGACCCGCGGATCGAGATCGAGCTTCGTGCGGAGGGCCGTACGGCCGTGCTGCGGATCGCGGACAGCGGTCCCGGAGTCCCGCCCGAGCAGCAAGAGTTGATCTTCACTGAGGGCTGGTCCACCAAGGAACTTCCGGTCCACGGCAAGCGCGGCCTCGGGCTGGCGATGGTGCGCAGGCTCGCGGAGCGGCAGGGCGGCAGCGCGCGAGTACGCGACGCGGCGGGCGGGGGCGCCGAATTCACCGTCGTGCTCCCGGAGGCGCTGACCGAGCCGGGGCTGGCCACCACCGAGGGAGCGCGATGACCGAGGGACGTGCCGAACAGGCGGCCAAGGACCTGATCGACGTACTGGTGGTGGACGACGACGTCCGGGTCGCGGAGATCAACGCCGCCTATGTGTCCAAAGTGCCGGGCTTTCGGGTCTCCGCGACGGCGCACTCGGCCGCCGAGGCGCTCGCCCGGATCGCCGACAGGCCGGTGGATCTGATCCTGCTCGACCACTATCTGCCGGACGGAAACGGTCTCGCGGTCGTACGGGAGCTGCGTCGGCTCGGCCACCAGACCGACGTGATCATGGTGACAGCGGCGCGTGATGTCGCCACCGTCCAGGCGGCGATGCGCCATGGCGCGCTGCAGTATCTGGTGAAACCGTTCAACTTCGCGGGTCTGCGTACCAAGTTGGAGGCGTACTCCACGCTGCGCCGCACTCTGGAGGGCGGTGGCGAGGCGGAACAGGCGGAGGTGGACCGTATGTTCGGGGCCCTGTCGGCCGGTTCCGTCGCGCCCGACCTGCCCAAGGGCCACTCGCCGACCACCGCCGAGCTGGTACGCCAGGTGCTGCTGGCCGCCGAGGGGCCGCTCTCCACCCAGGAGATCGCAGAACGGGCGGGCGTGAGCCGACAGACCGCGCAGCGCTATCTGAAGCTGCTGGAGCGGACAAGCAGGGTGCGGCTCAGTCTCAAGTACGGCGAGACCGGCCGTCCGGAGCACCGCTACGTGTGGTCCTCGCGCGCCTGATTCTCGAGCCACGGCGGCCCGCAACATCAAGCCCGTCCGGGCCAGCTTTCAAGCCCACCCAGCCGCCTTCAAGCCCGTCCGGCGATTGACGACAAAACGGCCCCCGGGTGAACCCGGGCTCACACCGCTCCCGCACCTGTCAGCGCCCGCACCTCCGTCTCCGCGTGCTTCGCCCCGTCCGGCTGCTCCGCCGAGGTGGCGGTGCCGATCCAGCCCGCCAGGAAACCCAGCGGGATGGAGACCAGGCCGGGGTTCTGCAGCGGGAAGACATGAAAGTCCACGCCTGTGAACAGCGCCTCTGGGCTGCCCGAGACAACCGGCGAAAGCACCACCAGGAGCAGGGCCGGGACCAGCCCTCCGTACACCGACCAGACCGCCCCGCGCGTGGTGAAGTTCCGCCAGAACAGCGAGTAGAGCAGTACGGGCAGATTGGCGGAGGCGGCGACCGCGAAGGCCAGGCCCACCAGGAACGCGACGTTCAGGTCCCGGGCGAGCAGGCCGAGCGCGATGGCGGCCACGCCGATGCCGGCCGCGGCGAGACGGGCGACCGCTACCTCACTGTGCTGTCTGGCGTGGCGTCGGCGGAGCGAGGCGTACAGATCGTGGGCGACGGAGGCGGAGGAGGCGAGGGTGATTCCGGCAACGACGGCAAGGATCGTCGCGAAGGCCACGGCCGCGACCACCGCGAAGAGAATGGTGCCACCAGTGGATCCCGCTCCTCCGCCGAGGTCCAGCGCGAGCAGCGGAACCGCGGTGTTCCCTGCGGCGTTCGACTTCCGCACCTCGTCGGTGCCGACCACCGCAGCCGCACCGAAGCCGAGCACGATCGTCATCAGATAGAAGCTGCCGATGAGACCGATCGACCAGACGACCGAGCGGCGGGCGGCCCGCGCGGTCGGCACGGTGTAGAAGCGGGACAGGATGTGCGGCAGGCCGGCCGTGCCCAGAACCAGCGCCAGTCCGAGGCTGATGAAGTCGAGGCGCGCGGTCCAGTCCCCGCCGTACTTGAGGCCGGGCGAGAGGAAGTCCTTGCCGTGGCCGCTGCGTTCGGCTGCGGTGTTGAGCAGTTGGTTGAAGTCGCCGTGGAAACGCGTGAGTACGAGCACGGTCATCACGATCGCGCCCGCCATCAGCAGCACGGCCTTCACGATCTGGATCCAGGTGGTGGCTCGCATCCCTCCCAACGACACATAGATCACCATCAGGGCACCCACGCCGATCACGGTCCACGAGCGCGCGGCCTCGCTCGTACCACCGAGCAGCAGCGCGACCAGGCTCCCGGCTCCCACCATCTGCGCCACCAGATAGAGAACGGACACGGTGACCGAAGAAGTTCCCGCGGCGATACGGACGGGCCGCTCTCTCATCCTCGAGGCAACGACATCGGCGAGGGTGAACCGGCCGCAGTTGCGTACGAGTTCGGCAACGAGGAACAGAACCACCAGCCAGGCGACCAGGAAGCCCACGGAATAGAGCATCCCGTCGTAGCCGAACAGGGCGATGAGGCCGGAGATCCCGAGGAAGGACGCGGCGGACATGTAGTCGCCGGCGATGGCGAACCCGTTCTCCATGGGGGAGAAGAGCCGCCCGCCGACGTAGAACTCCTCTGCCGAGCCACGCCTGTTGTGGCCCACCCAGCTGGTGATGCCGAGAGTGACCGCGATGAACGCGCTGAACAGCAGCAGCGCCAGGGTCTGGTGGTCGTCGCTCAACGCTCGGTCCCTCGTGCCGTCTCCTGTGCCCTCGTCTGGTCAAACACGGTCCAGCGCAGATCCAGGGCCGCGCGGTCCCTTCGCAGTCGGGCATGGCGTGCGTACGCCCAGGTCAGCAGGAAGGTGGTGAGGAACTGTCCGAGGCCCGCGACCATCGCCACATTCACCGCTCCCGCCACCGGCCGGGCCATCAGCCCGGGAGCGGTGGTCGCCGCGACGACATACGCCAAGTACCAGACGAGGAAGGCGAGAACGGCGGGGCCGACGAACCTCCGGTAGCGGCTGCGCACCTCCTGAAAGGCGGCGCTGCGCTGCACTTCCAGATAGATGTCGGCCGCGCCCGGTCCGGCACTCTCCCGGTTCGCGCGCGGGTCCGGCACGACGGGCGTGGGGGCGCCCGTGCCGTCCAGCTCGCCCCAGCCGGAGGCCAGCGCGTCGTACCACGGGTCGTCGAGCCGCACCGCAGCGGCGTCCCGCCCTTCCTGCTTCTCCACCGATCAGCTCTCCTTGTCAGCGAACCGTTTCAGCTCGCATGCCCAAGGATGGACAGAGCGGGAAGATCCCGGACTCTTCTCCCGCCCGCCTTCACCCCATCAGGTGATGCTTGTCCCGGTTGGCTGCGCGAGTCCCACGCGGTAGGAGCCGGACCCGGGGATCGGACCAGGGGTGGAGCCTGCGGCTCCACCCCTGGGTGGCGGGGACGCGGTCAGGCGTCGATCCGCGAGCGGTCCAGCGTCGCCGCCGAGCTGGTGATGAACTCCTTGCGGGGCGCGACCTCATTGCCCATCAGCAGGTCGAAGACCTGCTCGGAGGAGTCCAGGTCGCCGATGTTGATCCGGCGCAGCGTGCGGTGGCGCGGGTCCATCGTGGTCTCCGCCAGCTGGTCGGCGTCCATCTCGCCGAGGCCCTTGTAGCGCTGGATGGAGTCCTTGAAGCGGACCCCCTTGCGCTGGAACTCCAGCAGCGTCTGCCGCAGCTCGCTGTCGGAGTACGTGTACACGTACTTGTCCTGGCCCTTCTTGGGCTGGACCAGCTCGATCCGGTGCAGCGGCGGCACGGCGGCGAACACCCGGCCCGCCTCCACCATCGGCCGCATATAGCGCTGGAAGAGCGTGAGCAGCAGGATGCGGATGTGGGCGCCGTCGACGTCGGCGTCGACCAGCAGGACGATCTTGCCGTAGCGGGCGGCGTCAATGTCGAAGGTCCGCCCGGACCCCGCTCCTATGACCTGGATGATCGCGCCGCACTCGGCGTTCTTGAGCATGTCCGTCACGGACGCCTTCTGGACGTTCAGGATCTTGCCGCGGATCGGCAGAAGCGCCTGGAACTCGCTGTTCCGCGCGAGCTTGGCGGTGCCGAGTGCGGAGTCCCCCTCGACAATGAAGAGCTCGCTGCGCTCCACGTCGTCGCTGCGGCAGTCGGCGAGCTTGGCCGGCAGCGAGGAGGTCTCCAGCGCGGTCTTACGGCGCTGCGCGTCCTTGTGCTGACGGGCCGCGATGCGCGTACGGGCGGCGGCAACGGCCTTCTCCATCACCGCACGGGCCTGCGCCTTGTCGTCGCGCTTGGTGGAGGTCAGGAACGCCTTGAGCTCCTTGGCGACGACACTGGCGACGATCCTGTTGGCCGCCGAGGTGCCCAGCACCTCCTTGGTCTGGCCCTCGAACTGCGGCTCCGCCAGCCGGACCGTGACGACCGCAGTGAGGCCCTCCAGTGCGTCGTCCTTGACGATGTCGTCCTCGGCGACGCGCAGCAGCTTGGTCGAGCGCAGCACCTCGTTCATCGTCTTGGTGATGGAGCGCTCGAAGCCGGTCACATGGGTGCCGCCCTTGGGGGTGGCGATGATGTTGACGAAGGACTTGACCGCGGTGTCGTATCCCGTGCCCCAGCGGAGGGCGATGTCTACGCCGAGCTCGCGGGTGACCTCGGTGGGCGTCATATGACCGCGGTCGTCGAGGACCGGGACGGTCTCCTTGAAGGTGCCCTGCCCGGTCAGGCGCTGCACATCGCAGACGGCCTTGTCCTGGGCCAGGTATTCGCAGAACTCGCTGATGCCGCCGTCGAAGCGGAAAATCTCCTCGCTCTTGCCCGCTCCCTCCAGGTCCCGCTCGTCCCGGACCACGATCGTCAGACCGGGCACCAGGAAGGCGGTCTGGCGGGCGCGCTGGTGGAGGTTGTCCAGTGAGAGCTTGGCGTCCTTGAGGAAGATCTGCCGGTCGGCCCAGTACCGTGTGCGCGTGCCGGTGCGGGTCTTGGGCACCCGCTTGCCCTTGAGCAGCCCGTTCCCCGGGTCGAAGGGCGCGTCGGGTCCCGACTCGGTGAAGATGCCGGGGACACCGCGGCGGAAGCTGATCAGGTGGGTCGCGCTCCCGCGGTCGACCTCGACGTCGAGGCGCGCGGAGAGGGCGTTGACGACGGAGGCGCCCACGCCGTGCAGTCCGCCCGACGCGGCGTACGAGCCGCCGCCGAACTTTCCGCCGGCGTGCAGCTTGGTCATCACGACCTCGACACCGGAGAGCCCGGTCTTGGGCTCGATATCGACAGGGATGCCTCGGCCGTTGTCCTTGACCTCGACGGATCCGTCCTCGTGAAGGATCACCTCGATGTGGTCGCAGTGGCCGCCGAGGGCTTCGTCCACGGAGTTGTCGATGATCTCCCAGAGGCAGTGCATCAGGCCGCGGCTGTCGGTGGACCCGATGTACATGCCCGGGCGCTTGCGGACCGCCTCGAGCCCCTCGAGTACGAGCAGGTGCCGCGCTGTGTAGTTGGAACTGTCACGGTCTGCTGTCAGCAGCGCTGTGGACGGCGCGGACGTTTCGGCGGTCACGCGGTTCGCTCCTCGCTGAATTTGAGATGTGGCCCAGTGGGGTAAGGGGCCGGCGTCGGTCGACGCTCAGAGGGTACCGAGGCCTGGTAGAGCCGATGTAACGCCACCCTATTGATTTCTCATGCTAGTCCAGCTTCGCATGCATGTTCGATCCCTCGATGGAGTGACGTGCACATCACGTTCCCTTCCAGGCATGAACCATTTAGGCTCCGGGCACGTCCTCATGAACAACCGGCAACCCAGCCGGGAGGGCCAATAGAGACAAGCAACGCGAAATCCGTAGAGCGAAGCAATACGGTTCATTCGCCGCCAACCGGCAGCAGACAGCCACCTTGGGAAAGAAGTTTCCAGGAGAAGCCACGAGCGGGAACGTTTTCGGCCTGGTTGGATGTTGACCCTGGTACGACAGCTCGTCGAGCTAGAGAAGAGGCGACGTGACTACTGTTCTGACCCCCGCGAGCCCACTGACGGCCGCTGACCGCTGCGACCGCTGCGGCGCCCAGGCTTATCTGCGCGTCGTCCTGAGCAGCGGCGGTGAACTGCTCTTCTGTGCCCACCACGGGCGCAAGTTCGAGCCGGAACTCAAGAAGATCGCCGCGGAAATACAGGATGAGACCGACCGACTGACGGCCGTGCCGGCCAGCGTTGGTGAAGAGGAACACTGACACCTCGCATCCACGACGAGCCAAGGCCGGTCCAGGATCGGCTGACGGGCGGCCGCCCCTGAATACCAGGGGCGGCCGCCCGCTCTCATAGCGTGACTGCCGCGGCGTCGGCGAACCAGGCGGAAGGCGGCCTACGAAGGGGCCACCGCCGAGATCCGCGTGTACACCCCGGGGCTGTCGGCCCGGCCGCAGCCGCCGCCCCAGGAGACCAGTCCGATGAGCCGCCCGCGAGCCACCAGCGGGCCTCCGCTGTCCCCCTGACAGGCGTCGCGCCCGCCCTGCGGGTCTCCGGCGCAGAGCATCGTGGACTTCAGATACTTCCCGCCCAGGCCCCCTGGATAGGCCTGCCCGCAGACAGCGTCCGACAGCACCGTCACGCGTGCGGCGCGCAGGGAGAACGCGTAGCTGGCGTTCCCCGTCGTATCGCCCCAGCCGTACACGGTGGCGCTCGTACCCGGCTCGTACGCCGGGTCGCCGGCGCCGGCCAGGAGGATCACCTGGGAGGCGGGCAGCGCCTCGGCCAGCGTCAGCACCGCCACGTCCTGGCTGTTCGTCTGCGAGTTGTACGTCGGCGCGACCCGGGCGTCGCTCACCCGGATCTCCTTGCCTCCCGCGCCGAGCAGCTCCGTGCGTCCCGCGAGGACCGCCAGGTCACGAACGTCGCGCACATCCACGCCGAGTACTGTCCGGCTCAGGCAGTGGGCGGCTGTCATGACCTTCGTCGGCGACACCACCACACCGCCGCAGAACTGACCTGCTCGCGTTCCGCCGAACCGGTCACGGCTGGACAGCGCCACCACCCACGGGCTGTCGGCAGCCTTTGCCGGATAGCCGCCGATGACCACGCTGTCGGCGGCCGCGAGAGAGGGCGAAGCGAACGGCGCCACGGCCGCCGCTGCGATCAGGGCCGACGCCATGATCAGGGCTCGAACGATGGGTCGCCGCATACGGCCTCCTGACTCTGGGTGAATTCCGTCCACTCAGAGTCAGCCAGGGCGCCGCCGCCCGCACCCGCACACACGCCGAGGGCCCGGTTCCCTAACGGGATCCGGGCCCTCGGCCGACATACTGCGTACTGCTGTGACGACCTAGTCGAGGTAGTCGCGCAGAACCTGCGAACGCGACGGGTGACGCAGCTTCGACATGGTCTTGGACTCGATCTGACGGATGCGCTCACGCGTCACGCCGTAGACCTTGCCGATCTCGTCCAGGGTCTTCGGCTGGCCGTCCGTGAGACCGAAGCGCATGGAGACGACGCCCGCCTCGCGCTCGGACAGGGTGTCGAGCACCGAGTGCAGCTGCTCCTGCAGAAGCGTGAAGCTGACCGCGTCGGCCGGCACGACCGCCTCGGAGTCCTCGATCAGGTCACCGAACTCGCTGTCGCCGTCCTCACCGAGCGGGGTGTGCAGCGAGATCGGCTCGCGGCCGTACTTCTGGACCTCGATGACCTTCTCGGGGGTCATGTCGAGTTCCTTGGCCAGCTCCTCCGGGGTGGGCTCGCGGCCCAGGTCCTGGAGCATCTGGCGCTGCACGCGCGCGAGCTTGTTGATGACCTCGACCATGTGCACCGGGATACGGATGGTGCGGGCCTGGTCGGCCATGGCGCGGGTGATCGCCTGACGGATCCACCAGGTGGCATACGTGGAGAACTTGTAGCCCTTGGTGTAGTCGAACTTCTCGACCGCGCGGATCAGACCGAGGTTGCCCTCCTGGATCAGGTCCAGGAAGAGCATGCCGCGACCGGTGTAGCGCTTGGCGAGCGAGACGACCAGTCGGAGGTTGGCCTCGAGCAGGTGGTTCTTGGCTCGGCGGCCGTCCTCGGCGATGATCTCCAGCTCGCGCTTGAGCTTCGGCGCGAGCTTGTCGGAGTTCGCCAGCTTGTCCTCGGCGAACAGACCCGCCTCGATGCGCTTGGCGAGCTCGACCTCCTGCTCGGCGTTGAGGAGCGGGACCTTGCCGATCTGCTTGAGGTAGTCCTTGACCGGGTCAGCGGTGGCGCCGGCGACGGCGACCTGCTGGGCAGGCGCGTCGTCCTCGTCGTCGTCGGAGAGGACGAAGCCCTTGTTCTCGCCCTCGGCCTCTTCCTCCTCGCCCTTTCCACCGGGCTGGGCCTCATCGAGCAGCTCTTCGCCCTCGGCGGCCTCGTCGGCGTCCTTCTTGCCCGCGGTCTTCTTGGCCACGGTCTTCTTGGCGGTGGTCTTCTTCGCCACCGCCTTCTTGGCCGCCGTCTTCTTGGCGGCCGCCTTCTTGGCAGGCGCTGTCGCCGAAGCGTCGTCGGCCGGGGCGTCGGCGGTCTCGGCCGTCGACGCCGCGGTGGCCGCGACGCTCTTCGCCGTGGCGGTCTTGGCCGCGACGGTCTTGGTGGCGGTGCGCTTTGCCGGGCTCTTCGCTGCGACGCTCTTGCGGGCGCGCTTCGGCGACTCCGCGGCACTGACCATCAGCGTCACACCCTCTTCCTCGAGGATCTGGTTGAGGCTGCGCAGAACATTCTTCCACTGGGTTGGCGGAATCTGGTCAGCCTCGAAGGCCCGACGCACGTCATCGCCGGCGATCTGCCCATCAGCCTTTCCCCGCTCGATGAGCGCCATCACAGACTCGGACTCGGCGATCTCCGGCGGGAGCGTACGGGATGTGCTGGCCGACACGAACAACCTCTCGGAACGATGGAAAACGGCTTCCGGCCCCACCCATGATCGGGCCGGAGCCGACGACCACCGGGCTGCGGATGTGCCGGTGGCGCGGGATGAAACCTCGGAGCTGCACAGCGCCGTGTATGGCTGCTGTATTCCCTCCTCGGCTGTCACCTCTTAGGTCATCGCGTTGTTTCGAGGAGTGTTACGCCCAATCCACGTGGCCCGAGTCACACCTCATTTACGACAAAACGGCCAGAGAGGGCGTTCGCCACATAATCGTGTCGCCGGACCCCCTTGGAATCCGGCGACACGCGATGCGTACGCCTCGGTACCCCTGGCCGCGTCCTGCGGTCAGTGCTCGCGCGGCGCAGGCACGACTCGCTCCACCTCTGAGTGCGCGGTGAGCAGTTGGCGCATGGCCGACTCGGCGGCGTGCGGGTCGCCGGTGGCGAGTGCGTCGGCGATCCGCGCATGGTGGGCCAGGGAGACCTCGGTAGGGCGGTCACAGCCGGTGACCGGGCCGCCGGAGACCTGGAGGGCGGCGGAGACGATGCCGGAGAGGTGCTCGAGCATGCGGTTGCCGGCGAGCTGGATGAGGAGGGAGTGGAACTCCGCGTCGGCCCGCGAGAACGTGATCCCGTCACCCTGGGCGAGGGAGTGACCCATGATCTCGACCATGTCGCCGAGCCGCTGCTGAACGTCCTCACGCCCGTGACCTGCGGCGAGGCGCGCGGCGAGGGGCTCGATGGTCCACCGCAGCTCGCTCAGCTCCCGACGCTGATCGTCCCGCTGCGGGCCGAAGGCACGCCACTCGATGATGTCGGGGTCCAGCAGATTCCAGTCGCTGACCGGACGGACCCGGGTGCCGACATTGGGGCGGGCGCTGACCAGGCCCTTGGCCTCGAGCACGCGTAGGGATTCACGGACGACGGTGCGGGAGACCTCGAAGCGCTGGCCGATCTCCTCGGGGACGAGCGGGCGGTCCGCGCCGAGGTCCCCCGAGACGATCATCTGGCCAAGTTGCTGGACGAGTTGGCCGTGCAGTCCGCGGCCCCGGCTGCCTGCCGCGCGGCGGCCGACCCGGCCCAACTCGGCGTCGGCGCCGTCCCAGGAGGGAGGGCCGACGCGGTCGGCGCCGGGCGACTCCGCGTAGGGGTATCGATCGAGTTCGCCCGGGCCGGCGAGGCCGGACTCGGCGGGGCGGGCGGCGGTCATCATGGTGTGCGCAAGGGTACTCACGCATCCTTTGTCGGCGCGGCTCCCGTGGCCCTTGAGGTCTTTGGTGAAAAGCACACGAAAGGGTGATCGGCGCTCGCCTCGCAATTGACGCCTTATCGGAAAGAAACGGGCGCCTTCAAGGGAGTTGCGAACACTTCGTCGGGACCCGGTCGATCATGATCACCAACGTGGCTTGCGACGAAGGCCCGTGAACAGATATGCGCAGATCAGGGCCGAGAGTGACAACGCCAGTGCCGCGCCGAAGGGTTGGGCGACGAGGCGTACGGCGGCCATCAGCCAACGGTCGGCCTGCTGCGGCAGCTGTACCCAGGCCAGCTCGCGCAGCCTGCCGGGAAGTCCGGCGATCGAACGTGCCGGCGGAACGACGAGCGCCGTCTGCACGAGGGGGGCGACGAGGACCGGTACGGCGAGTACGGCGGCCACTCCGGCGGCCGTGACCCGGAAGACTCCGGCGGCGAGCAGCCCGGCCCAGGCGCAGCCGACCGCGAGCCCGCCCCAACTGGTCACCAGAGCAGGCCAGTTCCGCGGGGCGGGAGTCATGTCGGTGCCGTACACAAGGCAGAGGGCCTGGGCGTCGGCCACCGCGACAAGGAGCGCGAGCAGCAGGGCGAACACGGAGGTCACCGTGAGTTTGGCGAGGAGGAGGCCGAGGCGGCGGGGAACGGTGCCACGGGCGGCGGCGAGCGCCGGATAGCGGAACTCCTCACCGTAGGAGAGCGCCCCGACCAGGCCGGCAGCGAAGGCGGCGGGCGGCAGCGGGAGGTATTCGGGCCAGGCGGCGAGCAGGGCCGGCAGCGGGGCGTCGCCGATGCGGGCGAGCAGGACGCAGAGGGCGAGGGAGGCGACGAGCGCGGCCGCCGCGATCAGCGCCGCGGTCCGGACTCCGAGGAGACGGCGGATTTCATAGCGCAGCGGCCTCAGGGGGCTGCGTACGGGGCGCGGCGGGGGCGGGAGAGACATAGGACCGGGGCGCTCCGCCACGGCCGGTACGGGCCGTTTCTGGGCCTCTCGGGCAGGCGTGGCGTCAGGTGCGGAGTCAGGTGGGGGCGCCGCCGCCGGGCCTGTGTCGCCGATCTCGTCGCTGAGCCGGTGAACGAGTACACCGTGCCGGAAGGCGGTTTCGCCGATCACGGCGCAGCTGCTGCCGTAGACGGAGAGGAGGCTGCCCTCCTCGGTGACCACTTCGACGGAGCGCTGGGCGGCGCGTGCCTCGCGCGCGACAGCGGCGGCGAGGCGGGCGGCGTGCGGGGTGCGGACGGCGACGCGGGGGCGGAGCCTGGTACGGGAGAAGGTTTCCGCGTCCTGGTCGGCGACGAGGCGGCCCTTGTCGAGGGTGATGACACGGTCGGCGAGGCGGGCGGCCCCCTTGGGATCACTGGTGGTGTAGAGAACGGTTCCGCCGCACGAGGCGCGGGAGCGCAACAGCCCGTACAGCCAACTGTTCTCACCAGCCGAGAGACCTCGGCAGGGCTCGTCGAGGATCAGCGTCTGCGGGTCGCCCAACAGGGCGGAGGCAAGCCCGAGTCTGCGGTCCATACCGAGGGAGAGCGCGTCGAGGCGCTGGCCGGCGAGGCCGGCGAGACCGACCACCTCGAGCATCTCGTCGGCACGGGACGCGGGCACTCCAGCGGCTGCGCAGAGCATACGGAGCTGCCCCCTGGCCGTCCGAGCGGGATGGCCCGGTACGTCGCCGAGAAGCACACCGACCTCGCGGGCGGGGTGGGCGATGCGATGGAGAGGGCTGCCGCGGAAGTAGGTGACGCCCCGGCCGGACTCGAGTTCGAGCATCAGGCGCAGCGCCGCTGTCTTGCCCGAGCCAGGCGCACCGAGAAGGGCCGTGACAGAGCCGGACCGAGCTTCGAAGGTGAGATCGTCGACGGCTGGCGGGAGGTCTCGGCGGCGGGTGCTGGTGAGTCCGATGGCCTGGAGCATCGCTTCTCTCGCGGTAGGTGAGACCGCTCGGCGGAAGGGCGGGTACCGCAGCAAGATAGCGCGACATTTCCGACTTTTGGTGCAGCCGACAGGGCCCCGGGTGTCAGACCTCGCTCAGACTTCGGGGCGCAGCATCGGCGGGTTGAGTACGGTGGCGCCGCCTGCCCGGAAGAGCTGGGCAGGTCGGCCGCCCTGCCGGGTGGTGGTCCCGCCGGCCGGGACCAGGAAGCCCGGAGTTCCGGTCACCTTGCGATGGAAGTTCCGGGGATCGAGAGCAACGCCCCAGACCGCTTCGTACACCCGCCGCAGCTCGCCGACCGTGAACTCCGACGGGCAGAAAGCGGTCGCCAGCGAGGAGTACTCGATCTTGGATCGCGCCCTCTCCACCCCGTCGGCCAGGATCCGCGCATGGTCGAAGGCGAGCGCTGCGGGCTGCTCCTCCTCGCGGCCGAAGCCGTTCTCCTGGCCCAGCAGATCCTCGACAGGGGCCCACCGGGCGCTATTCGCGTCGCCGCCCGCGCGGGGTGCGGGCAGGTCCGGGGCCAGCACCAGATGGGCGACGCTGACGACCCGCATACGAGGGTCCCGCTTGGGGTCGCCATAGGTGGCCAGCTGCTCGAGATGTGCGCCGTTGCCAGGTGCCGGGGAAGCGGGGTCGTGCGCGCACAGCCCGGTCTCCTCGGCGAGCTCGCGTGCTGCGGCCGCCGCCAGATCCTCGTCGCCCCTGACGAAGCCGCCGGGCAGCGCCCACCGGCCCTGAAACGGCGGCTCTCCGCGGCGTACGACCAGCGCGCAGAGCGCATGCCGGCGCACAGTGAGCACGACCAGGTCGACGGTGACAGCAAAGGGCGGAAAGGCCGACGGGTCGTAGGGCGACATGCCGCGATCATAGTCGTCTGCCTGACGATAAACACTCCCTTCTTCACCTGCGTCGACTCTTTCTTCACCCGTTCCCCCAGCCCTGCGCGCCCACCGGCTCAGACCCCCAACTGAAGGCCGTCGGCGGCCTGCTCGACCGTCCCGAGACCGAGCCTGCTGATCCGCACAGGCGGCGGTGTCACGGCATCAACGCCCGCTTCTGGTGCCGCGCTGCCCGCTGCGCCTGCGCGGGCGGCTGCGGTTCCCGGCCGCTGTGCCGCCGGGGCGCGTCCCGGCGGACGGGTGCTTCCTGCCAGCAGCCGGCTTGCGAGTCGCCGGCCGGACCTTCTGCGGGCGCGAACGGTGCGGGCGCGCGCTGCCCCGGCGGGTCCCCGAGGAGGCCCGTGTGCCGCGGTCCGTGCGCAGACAGCTCCGCAGCGCCTCCGGATCCAGGCCCTCATTGCACGCCTGGTGCAGAAGCCGGGCGAAGACGTACTCGGGGTCGACGCGCAGGGCGAGTCCGAGGGCGACCCGCGCGCCGGGTTCGTCGCCGGTGGACCAGGCGACCCAGCCGGCGAGGGTGAGCGGCGCGGCCGCGTGCTCGGAGTACGGGCCGACGCATCGGCGGGCCAGCGCCCGCCAGAGGCGTAGCGCCGGTTCCGCGTCGGCTCCCTCCATCCATTCCGCAGCCCGGTCGCGGGTGTCCCGGTCCTGCAGGCCCAGGATCACAGCGGCCGCCTCGTCATGTGTGATGAGCCGGTCGTCCGCGACATCCGACTCGGCCCAGCCGCCATCCCGCGGTGTCTCCGCGATGCGTTTCGTCAGCCGGCGGGCCAGCGCGAGGGTCTCCGCGGCGACCTGCTCACGCCCCGTTCCGTCCAGGATCCTGGGCAGCAGCGCGGAACCCGCGGTGTCCAGCGCCTTCTCCTGGCCGGACGCGGCCGGGGTCGTCCAGGGCGCGAGCCGTCCCTCCATCTCCCGCAGGGAGCCGCGCACTTGGACCCCCACGTAGGCGGCGGCCGCGGCCATCACCGAAGTGCCGGGCAGGGCAAGCACGCTGCCTTCGGGCGGGCAGCAGCGCACGTCGGGGCAGCAGTAGGACCAGTAACGGCCGTCGGAGATACAGAGAGCCTCGTAGACTGGCACCTCGAGGGTGCCGCAGGCGGTGCGCAGCCGTTGCGCGAGCGGGCGCAGCCGCTCCATCACAGAGCGGCTCGTCTCGCCGTCCGCCGGATCCTGGCAGAGGAAGACGACAATGCCGTCGGGCCGCGAACCGCGACGTTCGCTGCCTTCGATCAGACACTCCGCGAGCTGTTCGGCCACGGGCGACCATTCGCGCGGCGAGCGTGGAATGCCGAGCCTCAGCCGCCCGCCGAAGCGGCCGCGGCTGCCGTGCAACGCGACGAGCACGATCGAATCGTTCGGATGGAAGCCCATCATGTACGGCAGGGCGTCGGCCAGTTCGGCAGGGCCGCGCAGGGTGATCTGCTGCTCGTCGGTCGGACCGGTGTGTTCGTGGTGCTTGTTCATGGCACGACGGTCTCGTGGCGGCTCCGGCACCGCGACCCCTGTGGATAACTTTATCCACAGGCTCGCGGCCTCGTTCGCGCTTTGTCAGCGCCATCGGGTTGCATGGGGGCATGACCAACGCAGACCGCGCAGATCTCAGGGCCTCGGCCGACTCCGTACTCGCCCGCCTCGTCTCGGACACGACGGGCGCGGCCCGGCTGCGCGAGGACCAGTGGCGGGCGATCGAGGCGCTCGTGGCGGACAAACGCCGGGCTCTGGTCGTGCAGCGGACCGGGTGGGGCAAGTCTGCCGTGTATTTCGTCGCGACCTCGCTGCTGCGCGAGCGCGGCAGCGGACCGACCGTGATCGTCTCTCCCCTGCTCGCGCTCATGCGCAACCAGGTGGAGGCCGCGGCGCGGGCCGGTATCAGCGCCCGGACCATCAATTCCTCCAACACGGAGGAGTGGGACACGGTCCAGGCAGAGGTGGCCGCGGGCGAGGTGGATGTGCTGCTGGTCAGTCCCGAGCGGCTGAACAATCCCGATTTCCGTGACCAGGTGCTGCCCAAGCTGGCCGCCGCCACCGGTCTGCTGGTGGTGGACGAGGCGCACTGCATCTCCGACTGGGGCCATGACTTCCGGCCCGACTACCGACGGCTGCGCACCATGCTCGCGGAGCTGCCGGCCGGGGTCCCGGTGCTCGCCACCACCGCCACGGCCAATGCCCGTGTGACCGCGGACGTCGCCGAGCAGCTGGGTACGGGGGCGGGCACGGACGCCCTCGTACTGCGTGGCGCTCTGGACCGGGAGAGCCTCAGCCTGAGTGTGCTGCAGCTGCCCGATGCCGCGAACCGGCTGGCCTGGCTCGCCGATCATCTCGGCGAGCTGCCCGGCTCCGGGATCATCTACACCCTCACCGTCGCGGCTGCCGAGGAGGTCACGGCATATCTGCGCCAGTGCGGGCACAGAGTGGCCTCGTACACCGGCCGTACGGAGAACGCCGACCGACAGCAGGCCGAGGAGGATCTGCTCGCCAACCGCGTCAAGGCCCTCGTCGCCACGTCCGCACTCGGGATGGGCTTCGACAAGCCCGATCTCGGTTTCGTCGTGCATATGGGTTCGCCCTCCTCCCCCATCGCCTACTACCAGCAGGTGGGCCGGGCGGGCCGTGGTGTGGAGCACGCGGAAGTTCTGCTGCTGCCGGGCAAGGAGGACGAGGCGATCTGGCAGTACTTCGCCTCGGTCGCCTTCCCGCCGGAGGAGCTGGTGCGACGCACCCTCGATGTGCTGGCGCAGGCGGGCAGGCCGCTCTCGCTGCCCGCGCTGGAGCCGCTGGTCGAACTGCGGCGCACCCGGCTGGAGACCATGCTCAAGGTCCTCGACGTCGACGGTGCGGTGCGCCGGGTGAAGGGCGGCTGGACGACCACGGGACAGCCCTGGTCGTACGACGCCGAGCGGTATGCGTGGGTCGCCCGGCAACGGGAGTCCGAGCAGCAGGCGATGCGTGACTACGCGACGTCGACCGGCTGCCGGATGGAGTTCCTGCGACGGCAGTTGGACGACGAGGAAGCGGCACCGTGCGGTCGCTGTGACAACTGCTCGGGGGCCCGGTTCAGTGACAAGGTGTCCGCGGCGGCTCTGGATGCCGCGCGCGGGGAGCTGGGCAGGCCGGGTGTGGACGTGGAGCCGCGCAAGATGTGGCCGACCGGGCTGGCGGCGGTGGGCGTCAGCCTCAAGGGCCGTATCCCCGAAGGGGAGCAGTCCTTCCCGGGACGTGCGCTGGGGCGGCTTTCCGACATCGGCTGGGGCAATCGGCTGCGGCCGATGCTCGCGGCGCAGGCACCGGACGGTCCCGTGCCGGACGAGGTGGTGAAGGCCGTGGTGACCGTGCTCGCCGACTGGGCCAAGGGCCCTGGCGGCTGGGCGTCCGGCGCGGCGGACGCACCGCCTCGGCCGGTCGGTGTGGTCACCATCGCCTCCCGCAGCAGGCCTCAGCTGGTCGGATCCCTGGGCGGCCGGATCGCCGAGGTCGGCAGGATGCCGCTGCTGGGCTCTGTCG
Source organism: Streptomyces sp. NPDC002730 (assembly GCF_042888805.1). Taxonomy (NCBI): domain Bacteria; kingdom Bacillati; phylum Actinomycetota; class Actinomycetes; order Kitasatosporales; family Streptomycetaceae; genus Streptomyces; species Streptomyces sp. NPDC002730. The sequence continues at coordinate 51,640 of NZ_JBIAQG010000020.1, read as the reverse complement.
AGTACGTGCCCGAGGCGTTGGAGGCACGGATCTCGCGTACCAACAGCGCCCAGCGGGTGCGGGCGCTGCACGAGGCGTTCACGGTGCCTCCCCAGCTGGCTGAGACATTGGCCGAAGCCGACGGGCCCGTTCTGCTCGTGGACGACCTTTCGGACAGTGGCTGGACCCTCGCGGTGGCGGCGCGACTGCTGCGCAGGGCAGGTGCGCGGGGGGTGTTTCCGCTGGTCCTTGCTATTCAGACGTGACTGGAGGGTCACCGGCTACGCAATTGGGCAGGGATATGAGCGTCATACCCGCCGATTCCTGTCGGTGGCGCCAAATTGCTCGTTGCCGCATGCCCACGAGGCAGCAAGAATTGGAACGCTCCCCCGCACGGTCCGTTCGCGGTCCGGAAGGGCCGTGCCGCGGTGCGCCCTCACCCGACCCTGCCCGCACCGTGGGCGCGAATGTGAAGGGAGGACCGTGACCTTCGGATTCCCTCCGTCCGCAGCCACTTCGATCACCACGTCGGCCGGCTCTGCCAGCCGACTCGCCAGGATGCTCGAGCCCGCCGAGTGGGCAGCAGCCGGGATACCGCTGCTGCGCAACCCCCGCGAGGTGGTCAGTGGACTGCACACCCGGCACGCGCCGGCACCGGCGACAGGCGTCGTCGCCGTGCTCGACCACGAGGACCGGCTCGCTGCCAGTGCTTCGTTCTCCCAGCGTTCCGCGCCTGTGGACGGCTGGGAGTTCCGCAACGTGCTGCTGGCGCATCTCCGCCGGGTCATCCCGCACGATCTGCGTCTCCGCGCGCCCGTGCGTACCGCCGTGCTGCTCTACTGCCGTGAGGGCGACGAGCGTTGGACGGAGGAGGACGGGGCGTGGATGTGGGGGCTGCGGGACGCGTGCACCCTGCACGGGCTGCGCTGTGGTGCGTACATCACGCTGACGCGCGCCGGCTGGCAGGTGCTGGGCGAGGGCCGGGGCGGACGCCGACCCAACTCCACGTCGTCGCCCGGCCAGTTCTTCGACGGTGCGGCCGAGGCCGAGCCGCTGCCGCTGCGCACCGCGAGTGGCGCGGCTGAAGCGCTCCGGCGCACGGCGGCACGCTGAAGGTGCCACTCTCCGGCTGCCCACGTGGTGGGCAGCCGGGTCACGACCGGACCAGGCGGTCCGTACAAGCCGTGCGGCTCAGACGCCCGTGCCGAGCACGGTGTTGATCCGCTTGGGGTCTCCGCACACGATCAACAGTGCGGTCGCCTTCGCCAGTGCTGCAGGCAGCGCGTGGGCGGCTGCGTCGTCGGCGCCTCCGTTGATCGCGACGACCACCACGGGGCGGGCCGAAGCACGTCCCACCGCGGCGGCGTCGGCGTAGAAGACGTCGTCGCGGGCGTCGTGCTGGGCCCAGTAGGCGGCCTCGCCGAAGGACAACTCGTGCGCGGCCCACGGGTGCTGCTCGCCGGTGGTGAGCACCAGGACGTCGCCCGGCGCGCGGCCGGAGTCGAGCAGCAGGTCGACCGCCTCGTCGGCGGCGTCGAGCGCGCCGTCGACGGGGGCGGGGATCAGCTGGATCTGCGGCACAGCGCGATTCTCCGACCGGGGCGCCTGCGGCTGCCCGGCAGAGGTGTGCGTGCGCTGCACCGGCGGTGCGGGCCGGGCGGTACCGGGGCCCGGGTGTCCGGGACGCGGCGAGGCCGCGGAACGCGGACCGGGTACGGGACGGGGGGTCGGCGCGGTGCGGCCTGCGGCCGGAGTTGCGCGGGGACCCTGGGCACTCTCGTGAATCTGAGGCTCCTCGGGGATGAGAGGCATAAGTGGATGTCTATCAAACGCCGGTGCGGATGGCATCGGCGGGTGGGCACATAAGTGCGACCCTGCTGCGGGGAGGGCGAGTTCAGAATTCGAAGCCGAGCTGGCCCCCGCTTTCCAGTGCGGCCGCCTCGGCGGAGACGCGGACCTTCTTGAGGTGCCGCCACTGGGGCAGCGCGTCGAGATACGACCACGAGAGCCGGTGGTAGGGGGTGGGACCCCACTCCTCGAGCGCCGCCTTGTGCACGGGCGAGGGGTAGCCGGCGTTGGCGGCGAAGCCGAAGTCGCCGAACTCCCCCTGCAGTTCGGCCATCATCGCATCCCTGCGCACCTTGGCGATCACCGAAGCGGCCGCGACGGCGACGCAGGACTGGTCGCCCTTGATGACCGTACGAACCTGCCAGGGCAACCCCAGGTAGTTGTGCTTGCCGTCGAGGATGATGGCGTCCGGACGGACCGGAAGCGCATCCAGTGCACGGACGGCAGCCAGCCGCAGCGCCGCGGTCATCCCCAGCTGGTCGATCTCCTCCGGGGACGCGTGCCCCAGGGCATGCGACGTGACCCACTGTTCCAGCCGCCCGGCCAGTTCCGTACGGCGCTTCGGGCTGATCAGTTTGGAATCGGTCAGCCCGGGGGGCGGCCTGCGCAGTCCGGTGACCGCCGCGCACACCGTGACCGGACCGGCCCACGCCCCGCGTCCAACCTCGTCGACACCTGCGACGATCTTGGCGCCGGTGGTGGCTCGGATTGAGCGCTCGACTGTGTGGGTGGGTGGTTCGTACGGCATGGCGACAGCAAGCGTACGCCGCCGGACGCCGCCGGCGACAACCGGATTGCGCTCGGAGGCTGCGGGCCTGCGATCAGCCGGCGCCCGGGCGCAGCAGCGGCACCATGATCTGATCGATCATTTCGGCGATGTCCTCGTCCGGCCATTCGCTGCCGCACACCTTGGACCGGTACATCATCAGACCCGGAATCACATCGAAAACCAGCTCACCGATGGCGTCGGGGCGAACGTCGCCGCGCGTGACACCACGCCGCACCACCTCCCGGTAGAGCTGATTCGACGGCTCGACCACACGGCGCACGATCACCCCGTGGAAGCGCTCGGCGGTGGAGCTGTCGCACTCGTAAAGCACAGAGCGGAGCGCAAAGCCGGACCTGGAGTACATCGCGTCGCGCACCTGCCGGCAGAGCTGAAAGAGGTCCTCGCGGATGCTGCCGTGATCGGCGGCCTCGTCGAGTACCGGCAGCCCGGCCTGCAGGGCGTCCGCGACGAGATCCTCCTTCGACGGCCAGCGCCGGTAGACGGCGGCCTTGCCGGTCTGGGCCCCGGCGGCGACGCCCTCCATGGTGAGCCCGCTCCAGCCGACCGTACTCAACTGCTCCAGAGCGGCCTCGAGGATCGCGCGTTCCAGCACGGGTCCTCGACGGCGCAGCGAGACCGGGGGCGTCTCAGCGGCTGCAGTCCAGCGCGAATTGGCCATGTTCTTCTCTCCGTTGGGGACAGGAGCTGCAGTGAACGCTTGCGTTCACTGAGGGGGACTCTCTACGGTTGACAGGACAGTGAACGGCTGCGTTCACTAACTCACTTGTGGGGGACCATAGTGACAACCTCTCAATTAACTGCTCCAAGCAAACCGGGAGCGGCCCGCAGACAGGGACGCCCCGGGATAGCCCTGGCCGTCATTGCCGCGCTGCAGCTCATGGTGGTCCTCGACACCACGATTGTGAATATCGCGCTCCCGCACATCCAAGAGGCTCTCGAGTTCACCACGACCCAGCTCTCCTGGGTGGTCAACGCGTACACCCTCACCTTCGGCGGGCTGCTGCTGCTCGGCGGCCGGGCGGGCGACATCCTCGGCCGCCGGCGGGTGTTTGTCTTCGGTGTGCTGCTCTTCACCTTCGCCTCACTGCTGTGCGGCGTCGCGCAGGAGCCCTGGCAGATGCTCGCGGCCCGCGCGCTCCAGGGCGTCGGCGGCGCCATCGCCTCGCCCACGGCGCTCGCTCTCATCACCACGACCTTCCGCGAAGGCCCCGAGCGCAACCGCGCGTTCGGCATCTTCGCTGCGGTCTCGGCCAGCGGCGCGGCCATCGGCCTGCTCGCCGGCGGCATGCTCACCGAGTGGTTGAACTGGCGCTGGGTGTTCTACGTCAATCTCCCGATCGGAATCCTGATCGCGGTGCTCGCTCCGGTTTTCATCAATGAGTCCGAGCCGCACTCCGGCCGGTTCGACATCGCGGGCGCGCTCACTTCGACCGCGGGCATGGCGTCCCTGGTCTACGGCTTCATCCGGGCCGCCGAGGACGGCTGGAGCGACGGACTCACCCTCTCCTCGTTCGCCGCGGCGATCGTGCTTCTCACCGCCTTCGTACTGACCGAGCGGCGGGCGCGGGAACCGATCACTCCGCTACGGATGTTCGCCGACCGCAACCGCTCCGGCACGTATCTGATCATGATGAGCCTCGCCGCGGCGATGTTCGGCATGTTCTTTTTCATCGTCCTGTTCGTACAGAACGTGCTGGGCTACAGCCCTATCAACTCCGGTCTCGCGTTCCTGCCGGTCACGGTGATGATCGTGACGGCGGCCGGAATCTCCTCGAAGCTGCTGCCGGTGCTCGGTCCCAAACCGTTCCTGGCGGCGGGCGCGGTGCTCACCGGCAGCGGCATGGCATGGCTGACCGCGCTCGATCCCGGCAGCTCATATGCGGGCGGGGTGCTCGGTCCGATGCTGCTCTTCGGCTTCGGCATGGGGCTGGTGTTCGTGACAGCGACGCTCACGGCGGTCTCGGGCGTGGCGCAGCACGAATCGGGTGCGGCTTCCAGTCTGCTCAACGCCACACAGATGGTGGGTGGTTCCCTGGGGCTGTCGATTCTCATGACCGTCTTCAGTACCGCCAGCCGCGACGAGGCCGAACGGCAACTGCCGTCGTTCCTCGCGGATTCGACCCCTGCGCAGAAGGAAGTCTTCGCCAGGACGCACGAACTGCCCCCGCCGTGGGGGCACCAGGTGCTCGCCGAAGGCATCGCGACGGCGTTCTGGGCCGGCGTTGGTCTGGTCGGACTCGCCGTGTTGACCGCGGTGTTCATCATCCGCGTACGCAAGAGCGACCTGGAGGCGCTCAGCGGGGCGGCGGGCGCGGGCGGGCCAGCCGCGTAGATCCGCCACATTGGGGTACGGGTCGTGCGCGGGGGGCACGACCCGTACCTCAGCCTCCTTCAGCAAGGAGTCTCACGGCACGTCGTACGGGCTGATCTCGCCCTCCTCGCCGAACTGGGCGTCCTCGTCGTACTGGTCGCGCCCCGCACCGGGAATCCCCTGATCCCCGCAGGCATACCTGAAGGTGTCGACCTTCCGCTCCGCCAGGATCTTCCGCGCCCGCCACTCGCCCCAACTGGACGCGTACCAGGGCTTGTGCGTGCCCTCGAGGTTCGCCGCGATGCCCTTCAGTGCGCAGGAGCGCAGCGGCTCCGGCAGCCTGTCGAGGGCCGGTACGGCATCGGCCGACAGCTCCTGAAAGTACTCGACGTCGATCTTTCCGGTGCTCTCGTAACGCTGTACGTTCCGGTCGGCGACCATTCCGTCCGGGGAGAGCAGGCCGAAAACGAGCACGGCGACCGCGCCGCTCGCCGCGACGGCGCGTGGCAGCCACTTCACGCCGAACACCCCCGCCGCCATGATCAGGACGATCACCAGGCCGAGCCACAGTTCCATCGCCGCCACCGACACCCGCAGCCGCGTCAGCCCGTACGCGGCGACATACAGATCCATCCGGCGCAGCGCCGAGGCGACCACGACCAGGGTGAGCACACAGAGTGCGCCAAGGACGACATGGACCAGCGCACGGTCGCGGGCACCGGCGCGGGGGGCCCAGCGCAGCGCGAGCGCGATCACGAGCAGCGTGAGCAAGGTGGCCCAGAGCAGCTGCCAGAAGCCCTGCCGCGCGTACTCGGCGTACGTCAGTCCGGTCTCGCGCAACACCTTGTCGTAGCCGCCGAAGAGAACGGCGAGCTGGACGGTGATGAAGGCGGCGAAGAGCAGATTGAGCACGATGAGCGGCAGCGCCCACTCCCAGCGGGCGCGGGCCCGGCCGGGACGCACATCGAAACGGTCCCAGCGCACCGGGGCGGCGGCGGTGTGCGCGGCGGCGAGCGCTCCGACCAGGCCGAGCAGGAAGAGGAGGAAGCGCCAGGGGCCGTCGGCCACCGAGATGTCCGGGATCAGCCCGCCGAGCAGATCGGCGAAGGCCGCGTCGGCGCCCGCGAAGAGCGCGCCGAAAACGATCAGCAGCACCGCCGCGACCGCTGTCGTACGCACCACGGGGCCCCAGCGGCCGCGCGAGCTGCCCGCCCGCTCGCGCAGTCCCTGCGCTCCCCAGGCCATGCCGGAACCGATCGCGCCCAACAGTCCGAGCGAGCCGAGCAGTACGCCCGGCCAGGTGCGGCCGCCGTGCAGAGCCAGGGACCCGGCCGCCAGCGCGGAGACGACGGCAAGGAACGTCGGCCAGCCTGCGTCCCTCAGTACCGGAACCGCCAGCAGCACCACCCCGCCGACCGCCCACACACAGGTCCAGGGACGGAGTCGGCGACCGGCCGTGCGGGCTGCGAAATACGCGCCGAGGGCGGCGGGCACCGCCACGATCAGCAGGTTCAGACCTGCCCCGTCGCCCAGCAGAAACGCGCTGAGAACGGCCGTGGCCAGGGCCGACCAGAGCGTGGCGACCCGCACGCCGGCCGGCGGGCCGGGGCGTACCCGCACGAGCCAGGCAGCCGGCTCGTTGGACTGCCATTGCTGCCACTGGGGTGGCGGCTTGTACGGATCGGCCTTCACCTGCTTCGGCGCCTGCTTCGGCTCCGCGACCGGAACCTTCGGCTCCGCGCCCGGACCGGGCTCGGAAGCCGACGGCGGTGTGTCGCGTACGTCTGACACGGGACCCCCTCCCAACCGGGCGCAGCGCACGTCGGCAGGACGGTGCGTACGACCGGTGTCTCGTCTGCGCTCGCCCGTGATGATCAACGCAGCGGCGTGTCGGACAGGCTAGCTCCGGCACGCCCGATCGACGCCCCCGTATGCGCGCCCGAGGCCGGACCGTGACCGTCGGGCCGCGCCGCCGGCGGTCAACGGCCCGGCGGCCGCAGCTCAGCGTGCCCGGCCGGGCACCCACTCCGGAAGCGCTTCGGTCTGCTCCAGCCAGTCGGCCGGCGGCTGCCCCGCCTTGCCCGCAGCCACCACGCCACAGGCGATGGCGCACGTGGTGTCGACATCCCCGCCCACTTGTGCGGTCGTCCAGAAGACCCGCTCGAAGTCGCCGAGTGAGCGGGCCGCGGACCACAGGGCGAACGGCACTGTGTCGTGCGCACTGGTTCGCCGACCGCTGCCGAGGACGGCGGCGACCGTCCCGGCATCCTCGTAGTCGAGCATGTCCCGCGCCCGGCGCAGACCGGCTCCCACCGCGCTGCGCGGCACGAGCGCGACGACTCCGTCGAGCAGGTCCGCGGGCCCGGGCGGGCCTGCGGGATCCGCGACGAGCGCGGCGGCCGCCGCGACGGCCATGGCGCCGACGACGGCCTCACGATGCTGGTGCGTGGTGTACGAGGAGATTTCGGCCTGGTGGGTGGCCTGTTCCGGGTCGCCGGCGTACCAGGCGCCGAGCGGTGCGATACGCATCGCCGAGCCGTTGCCCCACGAGCCCTGGCCCTTGAAAAGCTCGGCGGCCAGCTCCCGCCAGTCGCCGCCCTCCCTGATCAGCCGGAGCATCCGGTTGACCGCCGGGCCGTAGCCGCGGTCGAAGTCATGATGCTCGGCGAAGGACCGGGCGAGCGCGTCCTGGTCCACCCGGTGGTGCTCCGCGAGAACGGCCAGTACCGAGCAGGCCATCTCGGTGTCGTCGGTCCACTGCCAGGGACCTGGCGGCAGCTCGCGCCGCTTCAGCAGGGGATAGTTCGCGGGTACGAAGAACTGGGAGCCCAAGGCGTCTCCCACGGACAGTCCGCGCAGGCTGTCCAGGGCGCGTTCGAAGCGCCGGTCGCGAGAGGAGTCGTCGGTCATCTTCCTGCCACTCTATCCGGTGACGCCGTACGGCTCGGGGGTCCGCCAGCGTTCGAACGGCCGGTCCAGTGTGTAGCGCCCGTCGTCGCCGAGCTGCAGAATCCGGGGCTCGGCGTTGTCCGGGTTGGACAGCGACTCGAACTCCGCCACCGACCAGTGGAACCACCGCATACAGAACAGCCTCATGGTCAGTCCGTGCGTGACCAAGAGCACGTTCGGCGGGTGGTCCGGCGCCTCGAAGCTCCGGTGCAGGCTCTCCAGAAACGCCCCCACCCGGTCGTACACATCCGCTCCCGACTCACCCTGGGCGAAGCGGTAGAAGAAGTGGCCGTAGGCGTCCCGGTAAGCCTTCTGCAGCCGTACGTCCTCCCTGTCCTGCCAGTTCCCCCAGTCCTGCTCGCGCAGCCGTGACTCCTCCCTGACCCGCACCAGCTCCGGGTCCAGGGCGAACGCCCGGAGGGTCTCATGGGTGCGGCGGTAGGGCGAGACATAGACACTGACGGTCTCGCGTCCGAACAGCTCACGCAGGCGCGCACCCGTTGCCTCGGCCTGGGCCCGGCCGGTCGGGGTCAGCCGCAGCGCATGGTCGGGCACGCGTTCGTACACGGTGTCATCGGCGTTCCCCTCCGACTCGCCGTGCCGGACGAGAACGATGCGTTGCGGTCGTGCCATGTCTTGACAGTAGTTCGGTCCGGACCCGGCCGAGTATTCGGGACGGGTTCCGGACGGCTTATCCGGCAAGTTCCACGGGCAGGCCGACAGCCGGACTCAGACCGTCCAGGACGGTTCGAGCTGCACCACATCACCGGCCAGCGCCGCGACATCCGCCTCGGTCTGCGCCCGTAGCAGCAGCCGCTCCACCCGCTCCCTCCGGTACTTCCCGTGCTCCGCCTCCGACCGCCACATCGACATCACCAGGAACTCGCTCCCCGGCGCCTCACCGAACACCCCGCGCAGCATCCCCGGCGACCCGGCCATCGCCGGGTTCCACACCTTCTCCTGCATCAGGGCGTAGTGCTCGACCCGGTCCTCGTGCACCCGGCAGTGCGCGACCCGCACCACGTCGGCGTCGGTGAACCGCGGCTCGAACCCCGTCTTCACATCGAAGCGGTAGTCGAAGAGCTTGACCTGTATGTCCTTGTACGTCCCCGACTGGCCGGCCGCGAGCCTGTCGTGGGAGCGCGCCATGAACGAGTCGTAGAACGCCCGGCTCTCCCAGAACGCGAATACATGGGCGACATGCGGCCGCCCCCTGCTCCACCCACCGCCCTGTCCCCGGAATCCCGGCTCACCCAGCAGCCCCGCCCACTTCCGCTGCCCCCGCTCGAACCCTCGACGGTCCACCACGGTGCAGCGAATCCACTTGACCAGCACCGCGCCATCGTACGGCGCGGAGCGTGGCCCCGGTCACTCTCGGGCGGAGTGCACCCGTATCAGCTCGGCCGACTCCTCTGCGTCCAGTTCGATCCCAAACACATCGGCGAGCATCTCGGGCAACTCCCCTGCCGGAACCTGCCGTTCCGTCTCGGGGGCGTGAGGGCGCGCGGTCGACAGCCGCGTGCCCGCCAGGCTGTGGCGTACGCCCTCTCCCGTCTGCTGCACCACGGCCCGCGCGATGAAGGGCGAGCGCGGATGCGTCGACGTGTAGTGGTTCATCACGGCGTAGTCGACGGGGAAACGCTCCTCCAGCGTGAAGCCGTACAGATCGAACCAGCCGTCCGGATGCAGCGAGCGCAGTGCCCTGACCCCCTTGTCCTCGCGAGCGATGGCGAACGTCCACCCTCCCTGGCTCACTTCGACGCCGTCACGCAGCGGTATCGGCTCCCGCAGCCCTTCCCCGCCGAACCCGACGTCACAGAGCCACGGCTCACCGTCGGCCTCGACCCTCAGCGTCATATGCGTGACGGGCCGCAGTTTCGTCTCGCCCATCCTGACCCGGGCGCCAAGTCCCGTCACGGCGAAACCGATCCGCTCCAGCACGGCCGCGAACAGCAGATTCTGCTCGTAGCAGTAGCCGCCGCGCCGTCGGCCGACCAGCTTCGCCTGCAGAGACGCGATATCCAGGGGGATCGGCCGGCCGAGCAAGATGTCCAGATTCTCGAAGGGAATCGCGGCCGCATGCGCCCGGTGGACGGCACGCAGCGTCGCGAGGTCGGGCTTGGCGCCCTCCCGGTACTCCGTACAGCCGGTGCGCCGCAGATACGCCGCGAGGTCCAGCTCGCCGCTGCTCCACGCCGTCTCCGTCGTCACCGGCACTCCCCACTGCGCTCGCTCAGTGCGCGCAGCCGCGCGGCATCCTCGGCATCCAGTTGGATGCCGAATATCTCTTCCAGTACGGCCGTCAGCTCACCCGCCGACACTATGCGCCGCTCGTGCGTACCGTCCGAACGCGACACGCTCAGTTCGTCACGCACAAGGGCGTGACGCACCTCGGGACCGGGCTGCTGCGCGACCACCTGACCGACGAATCGCGACTGCGGATGGCTCGAGCTGTAGTGGTTCATGACCGTGAAATCCGCGGGATAGAGCGATTGCGGAGCGAACGCGTACAGATCGGCCCACCCTTCGAGACGAAGAGTCCGCAGTACGTGAATCCCCTCGTCCTCCAGGGTGATTCCGAAGGTCCATCCGGCCTGCACCACCTCGGTCCCGTCCCGCAACGGCACCGGCTCCAGAATTCCGGACGCGCCGAACCCCGTGTCGACGAGCCAGGGTTCGCCGTCCACCGTCACCACCAGGACCGCATGGGTCACCGGCCGCAGTCCGGGTCCACTCGCCCGAACGCGGGCGCCGCGCCCCGCCACCTGGAAGCCAATCCGCTCCAGCACGGCGGCGAACAGGGAGTTCTGCTCGTAGCAGTAGCCGCCGCGCCGCCGGCCGACCAGCTTCGCCTGCAGGCTCTTCAGATCCAGCGGCACACTCCGGCCGAGCGCCACTTCAAGATTCTCGAAGGGGATCGATGCGACATGCGCCCGCATGAGCGCCCGCAGCGTCTCCAGATCCGGCGCAAGCGCTGCCCCGTCGTACCCGGTCCGCGCCAAGTACGCGTCCAGATCGAGTTCTTCACTACTCCACGTCATACTTCCCACCCCCGTCTCGTCGCCGACGACCCGAGCGGCCCGGCCTGCACAATGATCGTCATGACGGCGCTGCACACAAACCCTTTGTTCACTCGCCTCGAGTCCGCGGAACGCATTCTGGTCGCGGGCGCGGGCGGCGGATTCGATGTGTACGCCGGGCTTCCGGTGGCACTCTCCCTCCTGCACCAGGGCAAGGATGTACATCTGGCCAATCTGTCGTTCAGCGCGATCGAGGGCCTGCCACTGGACGCCTGGCTCGCCCCGGACGTCGCCGAGATCACTCCCGAATCGGCACCCCATCAGACGTACTTCCCCGAGCGCACACTCGCCCAATGGCTGGCCCTGCACGGCTACCCCAGTACGGTCCACGCCTTCGCCCGCGTCGGAGTCCAGCCACTGCGCGCCGCCTACCGGGCGCTGATCGAACGGTACGAGATCGATGCCGTCGTCCTCGTGGACGGCGGTACGGACATCCTCATGCGCGGCGACGAGTCAGGGCTGGGCACTCCCGAGGAGGACTTGACCAGCGTCGCGGCGCTCCATGGTCTCGATGGGATCGACCTGCCCGAGCGTCTGGTGGTTTCCCTCGGCTTCGGTGTCGACGCGTACCACGGGGTGAGCCATGGCCTCGTCCTGGAGAACATCGCCGCGCTCGAAGCGGACGGCGCGTATCTCGGAGCCTTCTCCGTGCCTCGCTCCACCCGGGAGGGCGCCCTCTTCATCGACGCCGTGGCCCATGCCCAGGCGCACACCCCCGACCATCCCAGCATCGTGAACGGTTCCATAGCCGCGGCGGTCCAGGGCGCCTTCGGGAACGTCCAGTTCACCTCCCGCACCCGCGGCAGCGAACTGTTCATCAATCCTCTGATGTCGATCTGCTTCGCCTTCGAGCTCGACGGCCTGGCCCGCCGCTGCTTGTATCTGGACCGGATCGAGAACACCCATCTGATCCGTCAGGTCAGCAGCGCCATCGAGTCCTTCCGCGAGGAAGTCGTGCGACAGCGACCGCCGCGGCTGATCCCGCACTGAGCGTAAGCAGGACTCCGTGGTGCGGGAGCGTGAGCATGGCAGCATGGTCAACCGACGTAAATCTCCCGGCGGTTACGGGGTTACGGGGAAGGGGAATCTGGTGAGCAGTCTCAACAAGGGGGTCCGGAAGGCCGAGGTGACACTCAGGTGGGATCCGAGCCCCCTGGGCGAGCCGGCGCGTGATCTCGACATCGTCGCCGCGACGTACCGGGCGGATGCCACGCATGGTGAACCGGCGTACGTCGTGCACTTCGACAGCCGATCGCCGGACGGCACCATCATCCTGACCAGGGACAGCAAGACCGGTCAGGGCTTCGGCTCCGACGAGGTCATGACGCTGGAGTTCGACCGCCTGGCGGCCACCTACGGGCGCGTCGTCGTGGGTGTGGTCATCCAGCAGCGGGAGGGACGGAGGGTGTTCGCCGACATAGCGAACACTCTCGTCCGCGTACTCGAGGGGCACACCGAGCTGGGGAAGCACGACTTCGCCGCCGTCTCCGGATCCACTGCCGCGGTCGTCGGGGAGTTCATCCGGAGCGAGGCGGGCGACTGGGAATTCCACCTGGCCGTCCGCGGGTTCGACGCCGACCCGCAGTCCTTCGTCGAGGTCATGGGCAGCAGTACTTACTGAGCTCGCGTTGTATCCCGTACGCACGCGCGGAGGGGCCGGGGAGCAGAGCATGGGAGCCGACAGTGCGTCGGCTCCCTGCTCGATCAAGTGACGCAGCAGATTGCGCAGCCTCGGTCCCGCGGCTGTTCACCTGGAGCCATTTTCCCGGCCCGAGCGGCGCAAGGGCAGCAATGACGCTGCGGAGGAGCACGCCCGGGTCGGCTCCGGCGCGAGAACGCAGGTTCACGCCGTAGGCGAGCAGTGCGAGCGCCTCGGCAGCAGCCTCGGTCGAGACACCCGAGGACAGCTGTCCGCGGAGGCGAGCCGTTTCGAGTACGGCGCACATCGCGTCCCGCAGCTGCTGGTGGAACTCGTCCAGCAAGGCGCGGATCGCGGGGTCATTTCTTGGAACGCGGGCTGCGCACGGTGGCGCAGGTAGCGACGCAGGGCTGCGAGGTAAAGCTCCCGCTTGCCCCCAAAGGTGGCGAACCCCGCCTCCAGCAGACGGTCAAACGAGATAAAGCGGTGGCCGAATTTTCGGCCACCGCTTTATCCGTCATTCACTTACCGGCCAACGCCGGAGTATCAACTGCAGCCGCTGGTCGAGCCGCAACCCTCGCAGATGTAGCAGGAGCCGGCCCGCTGCATCTTCGTCCCGCACGAGAAGCACAGCGGCGCGTCCGCGCTGATGCCCAACTGCATCTCGACGAGCTCCGCCGAGGTGTGCGCCTGCTTCGGAGCCGGAACCTCGGCCTTCGGCACCGCGACGGGCTTCAGCGTCTCCTGCTGACGCGGTGCGGACTGGGCCAGGCCCTCGACGTCCATCTCGTCGTCGGAGGGCTCGTACGAACCGGTCTCCAGGTGACGCTGACGCTCCTCGGCCGAGTGGATGCCGAGCGCCGAGCGGGTCTCGAAGGGCAGGAAGTCCAGCGCCAGGCGGCGGAAGATGTAGTCGACAATCGACTGCGCCATCCGCACATCCGGGTCGTCCGTCATACCGGCCGGCTCGAAGCGCATGTTGGTGAACTTCGAGACGTACGTCTCGAGCGGGACGCCGTACTGCAGACCGACCGAGACGGCGATGGAGAAGGCGTCCATCATGCCGGCGAGGGTGGAACCCTGCTTCGACATCTTCAGGAAGACCTCGCCGAGACCGTCGTCCGGGTAGGAGTTGGCGGTCATGTAGCCCTCGGCGCCGCCCACCGTGAAGGAGGTGGTGATGCCGGGACGGCCCTTCGGAAGGCGCTTGCGGACCGGGCGGTACTCGACGACCTTCTCGACCGCGGCCCGGATCGTCTCCTCGGCCTTCTCGGTAACCTCGGCCTTCTCCTTCTCCTTGGTCTTGGCGGAGAGGGGCTGGCCGACCTTGCAGTTGTCGCGGTAGATCGCGAGCGCCTTGACGCCCATCTTCCACGCCTCGAAGTAGACCTCTTCGACGTCCTCGACAGTGGCGGTCTCCGGCAGGTTGACCGTCTTGGAGAGCGCGCCGGAGATCCACGGCTGGATGGCCGCCATCATGCGGACATGGCCCATCGCGGAGATGGAGCGCTCACCCATGGCGCAGTCGAAGACCTCGTAGTGCTCGGTCTTCAGGCCGGGAGCGTCGATCACATTGCCGTGGTCGGCGATGTGGGCGACGATCGCCTCGATCTGCTCCTCCTGGTAGCCCAGGCGGCGCAGCGCCTGCGGGACCGTGCCGTTGACGATCTGCATCGAGCCGCCGCCGACCAGCTTCTTGAACTTGACCAGGGCGAGGTCGGGCTCGAGGCCGGTGGTGTCGCAGGACATCGCGAGACCGATGGTGCCGGTGGGCGCGATGACCGAGGCCTGCGCGTTGCGGAAGCCGTTCTTCGCGCCGAGGCGGATCACGTCCTGCCAGGCCTCCGTGGCGGCGGCCCAGATCGGCGAGTCCAGGTCGTCCATGTGGACGGCCGTGGTGTTGGCGTCGGCGTGCTGCTTCATGACCCGCTGATGCGGCTCTGCGTTGCGGGCGTAGCCGTCGTACGGGCCGACGACCGCGGCAAGTTCGGCGGAGCGCTTGTACGAGGTACTCGTCATCAGCGAGGTGATGGCGCCGGCCAGCGCACGGCCGCCGTCGGAGTCGTACGCGTGACCCGTGGCCATCAGCAGGGCGCCGAGGTTGGCGTAGCCGATGCCCAGCTGACGGAAGGCGCGGGTGTTCTCGCCGATCTTCTGCGTCGGGAAGTCCGCGAAGCAGATGGAGATGTCCATCGCGGTGATGACCAGCTCGACGACCTTGGCGAAGCGCTCGACTTCGAAGGACTGGTTGCCCTTGCCGTCGTCCTTGAGGAACTTCATCAGGTTCAGCGAGGCAAGGTTGCACGAGGTGTTGTCCAGGTGCATGTACTCGCTGCACGGGTTCGAGCCGTTGATCCGGCCGGACTCCGGGCAGGTGTGCCAGTTGTTGATCGTGTCGTCGTACTGGATGCCGGGGTCGGCGCAGGCCCAGGCGGCCTCGGCCATCTTGCGGAAGAGCGACTTGGCGTCGACCTCTTCGATGACATCGCCGGTCATCCGGGCGCGCAGCCCGAACTTGCCGCCGGCCTCGACGGCCTTCATGAACTCGTCGTTCACACGGACCGAGTTGTTGGCGTTCTGGTACTGGACGGACGTGATGTCGTCGCCGCCCAGGTCCATGTCGAAGCCCGCGTCACGCAGGGCGCGGATCTTCTCCTCTTCCTTCACCTTGGTCTCGATGAAGTTCTCGATGTCGGGGTGGTCGACGTCGAGGATGACCATCTTCGCCGCACGGCGGGTGGCGCCGCCCGACTTGATCGTTCCTGCGGACGCGTCCGCGCCACGCATGAAGGAGACCGGGCCGGAGGCATTGCCGCCGGAGGAGAGCAGCTCCTTGGAGGAGCGGATACGGGAGAGGTTCAGGCCGGCGCCGGAGCCGCCCTTGAAGATCATGCCCTCTTCCTTGTACCAGTCGAGGATCGACTCCATGGAGTCGTCGACGGCCAGGATGAAGCAGGCGGAGACCTGCTGCGGCTGGGGCGTGCCGACGTTGAACCACACCGGCGAGTTGAAGCTGAAGATCTGGTGCAGGAGGGCGTACGCCAGCTCGTGCTCGAAGATCTCGGCGTCGGCGGGCGAGGCGAAGTAGCTGTAGTCCTCGCCGGCCTTCCGATACGTCTTCACGATCCGGTCGATGAGCTGCTTGAGACCGGTCTCGCGCTGCGGGGTGCCGACGGCCCCGCGGAAGTACTTGCTGGTGACGATGTTGACCGCGTTCACCGACCAGAAGTCGGGGAACTCGACGCCACGCTGCTCGAAGTTGACCGAGCCGTCGCGCCAGTTGGTCATGACGACGTCACGGCGCTCCCAGACAACCTCGTCGTACGGATGCACGCCCGGGGTGGTGTGGATTCGCTCGATACGCAGACCCTTGCTCGCCTTCGATCCCTTGGCTCGGGACCCTCGTGCCGGGCCGCTCGTCGTCTCTGTCATGCCGCCTCCCATACATGGGCAAAAACGCCCTGAAGTGCCCAGATCTTCCCGTGGCACATTGTGTGTCTGATGCCTCGGGCGCCGCGCACAGCGCCCGTGACAGGTCTTTTGCCGCTCTGCTGCCGGCCGACGGGATTTTCGCGGGCCCGAGCCGGTCAGCCGGTACTGCTCAGTCGGCGGCGGTGGCGGGCACGGGGACCTCGAGGGTCTCGCCGATCCCGCATTCCTCTGCGGGAGGCCGCTGCTCGCGGAGTTCCGCGATGGCGGCCTCGAAGTCTTCGAGTGAGTCGAAAGCCCGGTACACGGACGCGAAGCGCAGGTACGCGACGAGGTCGAGTTCCTGCAGGGGGCCGAGGATGGCCAGACCCACGTCATGGGTGGTCAGCTCGGCGCTGCCGGTGGCACGCACCGCTTCCTCGACCCGCTGGCCGAGCTGGGCGAGGGCGTCCTCGGTGACCGGCCGTCCCTGGCACGCCTTGCGCACGCCGGAGATGACCTTGGTACGGCTGAAGGGTTCGGTCACCCCGCTGCGCTTGATCACCATCAGCGAGGCGGTTTCCACCGTCGTGAAGCGGCGGGAGCAGTCGGGGCACTGCCGACGACGCCGGATCGACGTTCCGTCGTCGGTGGTGCGACTGTCGACGACACGGCTGTCGGGGTGCCTGCAGAAGGGGCAGTGCATGGCTCCCAACCCTCCTTCACAGCACGACTGAATGGCCTCGACAGGCAGATCGAAGCCCTCCGAAGCAGCCCCAAGCATAGGCGATGACCACGGTCTTGAAGGACCGGGGACCACAACTTCTGGGCGACAGACACAATCCAACCACTAGATCTGGGGTTTGGTCGCGCTTTGGCTCTCAGCGCGCGTGTCACACGGCGGGGGCGCGGCGGGTGCGCGGTGGGGGGCCGCAGGAAGGCTGCACCAGCGACGTACGAGCGCCTCGCCGCGGCATCCGGGCGGCACGGGACCGGCCATGAGAGTACGGGAGACGCGCGGCTCCGCGGATTCCTGACCCCCGGGTGCCAGACTGGAATCACCCCGCCTCACCGCGCCGCGGCGGTGAAGGTTAGCGTAGTGGCCCGAAATGCCTCGCGGACAGATCGTTCGCACATACACCCAGCCAGACGCTCACGTCAGGCGATCTGCGATTTTTCACTCGAACGTGTGTTTGGCGCAACCTTTCGAAACCAACTACCGTTGTCCAGCTAGGGAGACCATTCGAGAGGGGCCGACGTGACCACCACCGCAGACAGTGCCACCATCACTGCCCAGGACCGCTCCCAGAACCGATTCGAGCCGGTGCATGCCATGAATGACGCAGCCACGACCCCGGAGGGTCCCAAGCCCACGCGTTCGCTGCCCGGCCGACCTCCAGGGATCCGGGCAGACAGCTCCGGCCTCACGGATCGGCAGCGGCGCGTCATCGAGGTGATCCGGGACTCCGTGCAGCGGCGCGGATACCCACCGTCGATGCGTGAGATCGGTCAGGCGGTAGGCCTGTCCAGCACCTCGTCCGTCGCACATCAACTGATGGCGCTCGAGCGCAAGGGCTTCCTGCGCAGGGACCCGCACCGGCCCAGGGCGTACGAGGTACGCGGCTCCGACCAGCCCAGCACCCAGCCGACGGACACGACGGGCAAGCCCGCCGCGTCGTACGTGCCACTCGTCGGCCGGATCGCGGCAGGCGGCCCGATCCTCGCGGAGGAATCCGTCGAGGACGTCTTCCCGCTCCCCCGCCAGCTGGTCGGGGACGGCGAGCTGTTCGTACTGAAGGTCGTCGGCGATTCGATGATCGAGGCCGCGATCTGCGACGGGGACTGGGTGACGGTGCGACGCCAGCCCGTCGCGGAGAACGGGGACATCGTGGCCGCGATGCTGGACGGCGAGGCCACCGTCAAGCGGTTCAAGCGGGAGAGCGGCCATGTGTGGCTGCTCCCGCACAACGCTGCGTACCAGCCCATCCCCGGTGACGAGGCGACGATCCTCGGCAAGGTGGTGGCGGTGCTGCGGCGGGTGTGACAGACCCGCCGGCTCTGACCGGGCCCCGGGACCCACTGCGCCGGTCCCGGGGCCCTGCTGTGTCTGAGTGCGGCTGAGTGCGTTCACCAAGTGCGGTTCAGGCGGTTCCGTGCATGCGGTTCAGCAGGGGCACTACTTGCCGTCCGCCTTGGCGGCAGCATCGATCGTGGCCAGCGAGCGACGTACCTGGTTACGGTCCGTGGTGTACCAGAAGTCGGGCAGTGAGGCGCGCAGATAGCTGCCGTAGCGGGCGTTGGCGAGCCGCGGATCGAGTACGGCGACGACGCCCCGGTCACCCGTGGCACGGACGAGACGGCCCGCTCCCTGGGCCATCAGCAAGGCTGCATGCGTCGCTGCGACGGCCATGAATCCATTGCCGCCGCCCTCCTCGACCGCCTTCTGGCGGGCGCTCATCAGCGGATCGTCGGGGCGTGGGAACGGGATCCGGTCCATCACCACCAGCTGGCAGCTGGCCCCGGGCACATCGACGCCCTGCCAGAGGGAGAGCGTGCCGAACAGACAGGTCTCCGGGTCAGCGGCGAAGGTCTTGATCAGTTCGCCGAGGGTCTCTTCGCCCTGGAGCAGGATCGGCTTGTCGAGTCTGCCGCGCAGCTCTTCGGCCGCCGCCTGGGCGGCCCGCATAGAGGAGAAAAGGCCGAGCGTACGGCCGCCGGCCGCCTCCACCAGATCGGCAAGCTCGTCCATCATGTCGCCCCGGGAGCCTTCGCGGCCCGGCGCCGCCAGATGGCGGGCGACGTAGAGGATGCCCTGCTTGGGATAGTCGAAGGGCGAGCCGACGTCGAGACCCTTCCACTGCGGGACGTCCTCACTTTCGGTGCCTTCCGGGGCGAGGCCGAGCGAGGCACCGACGCCGTTGAAGTCACCGCCGAGCTTGAGCGTGGCAGAGGTCAGCACCACCGATCGTTCGGCGAAGAGCTTCTCGCGCAGCAGCCCGGAGACGGAGAGCGGAGCCACCCGCAAAGACGCGCCGAATCGGTCGTGGCGCTCGTACCAGACGACGTCGTACTCGGAGCCCTGGGTGATGCGCTCGGCGACGTCATGGATGTTCTCGACGGACGCAAGGGCCTGCTTGCGTACCGCGTCCTCGTCCTGGACGGACTTGTCGCGGGTGGAGCCGAGGGCGGAGATGACCGTACGGGCCGCGTCGCGCAGCGCCATCAGTGCGTACCCGAGATCCTCGGGGAGCTCCTCGAGACGACCCGGGAGCGCGAGCTCCATCAGCCGCTCGAAGGTCTCCGCAGCAGTCTGGAGAGAGTCCGCGGCCTTCTCGTTGACCAGCTTCGCCGCGCGGCGCACGGCCCGGTTCACCTGGCCGGGGGTGAGCTCGCCGGTGGCGACGCCGGTCACCCGGGATACCAGCTCATGGGCCTCGTCCACGATCAGCACCTCGTGCTGAGGGAGCACCGGGGCGCCCTCGATCGCATCGATCGCCAGCAGCGCGTGGTTGGTGACGACGACATCGGCGAGCTTGGCGCGCTCGCGGGCCGCCTCGGCGAAGCACTCGGCGCCGTAGGCGCATTTCGTCGCGCCGAGGCACTCCCGGGAGGAGACAGAGACCTGCGCCCAGGCCCGGTCGGAGACTCCGGGGGTGAGGTCGTCACGGTCTCCTGTCTCGGTCTCGTCGGCCCAGTCACGCATCCGCAGCAGGTCCTGACCGAGCTTGCTGGTGGGCGCGGCAGCTTCGAACTGGTCGAAGAGGCCGTCCTCCTCCTCCTGCGGAACGCCTTCGTGCAGGCGGTGCAGACAGAGGTAGTTGGAACGCCCCTTGAGCATCGCGAACTCGGGCCGCCGACGCAGCAGCGGGTGCAGCGCGTCGACCGTACGCGGAAGATCACGCTCCACGAGCTGGCGCTGCAGGGCCAGGGTGGCCGTGGCCACCACGACGCGCTCGCCGTGCGCCAGGGCGGGCACCAGATAGCCGAGGGACTTTCCGGTGCCTGTGCCGGCCTGGACGAGGAGGTGCGCATTGTCGTCGACGGCTTCGGCGACGGCCTCGGCCATGGTGACCTGGCCTGGCCGTTCCACGCCGCCGACGGCGGTGACGGCGGCGTGCAGGAGCTCGGGGAGGGATGGCTTCGTCATAGCCCGACCACCCTACGGGGCACCACTGACAGCGCGGTCACGCGTCCGTTCATCGAGAGGGGCCCAGAGGGTTGGGGACGGTGCCGTGGACGGCGGCGTGGGGCCGGTCGGGACGGTCACGGTAGCCATCGAGATGGAGCCGGTTCCGGTTGAGGCAGAGGCGCTCGATACGCGGCGTGAGCAGGTCAAACATCTCGTAACGGTCCTTGAGCCCCGGAAAACGGGCCTGGTGCCGCAGGATTTCCGCCCGTACGAGCGCGAAGAACTCCTCTTCCGGTACGCCCAGCTGCTCCTCACAGAGCGGGGCGAGGAAGCGGAAGACACCCACGAAGAGCCCGGAGTGGATGAACTGAGTGAGAAAGGCGGGGTCCTCGGTGAGGAGGATCCCGCGTACGTCGTCGGGCATCGAGTCGTGTTCGGGTAGCGGCCGGGCGCTGACATTCACATCGTCGACGAAGTCCTTGATCGCGAGACGCACGGGGACGTCCTGTGAGTCGTAGACGACGATCGCGTTCTCCCCGTGCGGGGAGAAGACGGTGCCGTAGCGGTAGAGGAAGTGCAGCAGCGGAGGCAGCAGTGCGGAGAAGAGACACTGAAGCCAGACGGTGGGGTCGAGCCCGGAACGTCCGACCAGCTCGGCCGTGAAAGCGCGGCCCTGCGGGTCGGTGTGAAGGAGCGATGCGAGGGTGCGGGCCCGCTCGCCAGGGGCGAGGCGGGGCTGGAGCGGCTCGCGCCAGATCGCGCCGAGGAGTTCCTTGTACTGGTACGGCACCTCCGCGAGGTGGTCGTAGAGGGGGTGCTGGACGGTGACCGAGGCGACTTCGCCGAGGAGGATCACACCGCACTCGTCGCGCAGGAAGGGGTCGGCGTCGCGCAGTCCGTGCACCCAAGAGGTGACGGCGGGGGCTGCGAGAGTGCGTTCGGTCGGGAGTCCGCGCCAGACGAGGGTGTTGAGGATCGACAGCGGCAGCTTGACGGTGTGCCGGTCGGCGCGGTCCAGGTTCGCGAAGGTACGGATGGACTGCTGTGGCAGCCGCAGATCGCCGTCGGTGGGCAGCGGAACGATCTCGCCCCGGGCGATGGCCGGCGCGAAGAGGGGCAGGAGCACCTCGTCCCACTGCCAGGGGTGTACGGGGAGGAAGAGGTACGTGTCGGGGTCGAGGCCCCTGGCGCGCAGGGTGGCCGTGAAGGACTCGCGTACGGGAGGGTCGAGTTCACGGACGTACAGGTCCTCGGGGGTGCCGAGCCCGAGGACACCGCGGTAGGCGGCGAGGTTGGAGCTGACCGCGATCCACGGGAGCCGGGCGGGTCTGCGGGCCTCCGGCGACCAGAGGGCGGTGTCGGTGGCGGAGAAACCGATGCGGCCCTTGTTGAGGACGAGCCACGGGTGACCGGTCTGGTGGCCCTCGAGTTCGGCATAGCCGAGATCGGCCAGCTCGGCCGAGGTCAGCGCTGTGTGATCGAGCCTGGTGTCGGAGGCGAGGGTGGTGGACAGCTCGCGGAGGAGATGGCCGAGGGTGGCTCCGTCGAGGGCAAGGAGCCGTCGGGCCTGAGCGAGGAAGGCAAGCGGGTCGGTGAAGCGCCGGCCCTGGTGCTCGATGGAGTGCGGATCGACGCGCCAGCTTCCGTATGCCCCGCGCCGGGCGCGGAAGGACAGGCTGCATGCGTCGTCCAGCGCGAGGGTGTAGTGGTCACCCGCGCCGGGGACCGGCTCGATGATCTCTTCGTAGGCGAACTCACCGAGCATCTTGGCGAGGAGACGGCCGGCCGCCCGGTCCCAGCCCTGCGGGTTCAGCCCGGGCGGGGTGAACGGGACCGCGGTCGGTTCCGCGGAGTCATGGGTGGCAGGGGACTTCAGCACGGGGACTCCTCGAGTGGAACCGATGCGGGTCGAGCGGTGTAAGTAAGGCAGCGGGTCGTTCACAGCAGGTTGCGAAGGGCGCGGTCGCGGACCATGAGGGCAGCTCGCTTGTCAGGGAGGTCGACTTCGGCGGAGAACCGGAAGCCGGCGCTCAGGAAGGCAGATACGGAGGGGGTGTTGCGCAGGTCTGGTTCCGCGATGACTCGTGCACAGCGGGGTCGATTGTCGAGAGCGAGTTCGGCGACGGCTCTCAGGAGAGTGGAGCCGACACCGCGGCCGCGGTCGGCGACACCGCCGATGAGGAGGTGGATTCCGGTGTCATGAGGACGGGCCGGGTAGTGCCGTGCCAATGGGTCGAGGTCGGCGCGGTAGATCTCGAAGTAGCTCATGGGGGTGCCACTGAGCACGCCGAGACAGGGGACGCTGCGTCCGTCGCCGTCGAGCTGGGCACGCAGATGGCCGGCGGTGACCGACTCGGGTCCTGCCAGCTCCCAGAACGCGGCGACGGCAGGGTCGTTCATCCAGCGACTGATCAGCGCCAGATCGCGTTCGATGCGGACGGGGACGAGCTGGAAGAGCCCGAGCGGGGTGGTGGCCGGCCCCCAGCAGGCGGGGGTGTCCAGCAGGTGGCCGGCGCCGTCGTCCGTGCGCTGAGGTGCGAAGGCCAGCTCGTCCTCCCGGAACAGCGCGAAGAGCTCCTCGGGGAGCTGTAGGTCCAAGGTGTCCTCGGCCCCTCCGCCGAGCTGAGGTGCCGGCCCGGCTCCGGTGTCGGTGCTCGCATCGGTGGGAGGCACGGTGGCTCTCTCCTCTCGCAGTTCGGTCGGGTTGTGTTCCCTCAAGGACGAAGGGGGTTGGTGATGGTGACGTAGACGGACTGGGTGTCGACAGGACCGACGAGTTCGTCGAGGCCGCGCAGCCGCGTGAGCAAATTGGCCTTGGACCGCAGGATGGGGGCATCGAGAAGCTGAGCGGGCAACGGCGATCCCATGCCTGCATTCGCGGTGAGGAACAGTCGGAAAGCGGCGATGAGTACGCGCTCGTCGGCGAGGCGTTGAGCCCCGAAGGCTCCGATCAGTCCGAGGACGTTGTTGATGCCGAGGTAGTAGGCGAAGCGCTCGTCGGTGACGTCGTCGGAGACGAAGGTGTCGCTGACGGTGCCGATGCCGGGAAGGCGGCGCTCGAGTGCGGCACGGTGGGACTCGCGGAAGTAGTAGCCCTGGTTGTCTCGGTAGCGGCCGCCGACGGGCCAGCCCTCAGGGTCGAGGATCACGAGCGTGTTCTGCTGGTGGGCCTCGAGAGCGATGCCGGCGGTGGCGTCCAGCCAGAGCACCGGGCGTACGACGTGATCGAGGTAGCGCAGGAACCACTCGGCGGCGACTGCGCCGGTGGGCCGGCCGGTGCGCGTGGCGAGCCGTTCCACCGTATCGGAGAGGCGCGAGTGCATTCCGGGGCGGGACGGCCAGGGGCGGGGTGCGGTCAGCCCTGCGATGCAGACGGCGTCGTCGCCGAGGCCAAAGGGATTGTGGCGCAGCATGACGTCGAGGCCGGGTACGGCTTCGCCGTCGGCGGTGTCGACCGCGAGCCACGCGGGATCCCGCACGATGTCGAAGCCGGGGTGGGCGGCCTGCCACTGGTCGGCGAGGCCGGTGCGGAGCAGCCGGTGCACCTCGACGCCGCGGTGGAGTTCCTTGCGGAGATTCTCACGACGGGAGTTGGTGATGCGTACGCCGAGCGAGAGCTTGAGCATGGCCGGGGCGCCGGGACGGTGCACCGTGCGGACCGAGGAGGTGGGGTGCCAGAGGTCTCCATAGGGACCGAGGTCGTGCAGGAGACCAGCGTCGAGGAGGGCTGCGACGGCGGGGCGGTGCTTCAGTTCGCGGGCCTGCCAGGGGTGCAGCGGCAAGGGAACGGTGTGGTCGGGGAGTTGGAGGTCACCGCAGAGGCGGGCGGTGAGCTGCTCGGCCGACAGGGTGCGGCCCTGTTCGGTCCATGCCGATTCGGTGGCCAGGACGGAGCGGTCGACGGCCATCCAGTGCAGCGGAAAGGAGCCGTACAACTCCGGTGAGTAGAGCCGGACTTCGGCCTCAGAGAGTCCTTCGCGGCTCTTGGGTGTCGGGTGCAGCGGGTGGCCCAGTACAAGGGACTGCTCGGCGGTGAGGAAGAGATCCGCCTCCGGCGCGGGAGCGGGATGGGCCCGGCGGTCGGTGATGAAGTCGGTGGTGCGCCGCACCGAGTCGGCGACGCGGCCCACCAGATCGGCTCCTTCGCTCTGACCCGCTTCCCGGCCGAGGAGTGCGGCGACGGTGACGGCATCGACGCCCGGCGCGTCGCGCGGACCGCCCTCCAGGGCGGGCAGGCCGAAGCGGTGCCAGCCGGTGACCGACCAGTACCGCACCGGGACGAGCAGCGCGGTGCCACTGGCGTGCAGCGGGATGCGCAGGGTGGCGCCGTCCGGCTTCGCGAGGTCGTTCTCCCGTACCCAGCAGCGGAGGAGATTCTCGACGGCGGCCGCGTCCGCCGCTCGCTGCGGATCCGGATGGTCGAGGGGCTCTGCGGCTCGGGCGCCGGAGGACGCGCCGGCCGTGGGCGTGTGCTGTTCGCCGAGAACACCCGTCTGTTGGCGGGGCACCGCCGCCGCCTCGACCATGAGGGGGCCACACATTCCGCCCTGTCCTTGGTGGTGGGCGGTGGGACGGCCGTCGGCCTCGGGCACATCGGGCGCGGGGGTGGGGTTCACGGAGGGCTTCCTTGTGATTTGTCCGGGTCAGTGCAACTGCCCGTTGTCGGTGCGGTGTCGCATGGAGCGTTCGGCGTCGGCCAGGGCGTCGGCAAAACGGTCGAGGACGGCCACGGCCTGTTCGTCGGTGAGGGTGAGAGGAGGAAGTAGCCGTACGACACCGGAGTGGCGTCCGCCGAGTTCGACGATGAGCCCGCGGTTCAGGCACTCGTGCTGGACAGCGGCGGCGAGTGCCGGGGCGGTCGGCGGGACCAGGGCGTCGGGGGCGGCGGCGTCCGGGTCGACAAGCTCGACGCCGATCATGAGGCCCCGGCCGCGTACGTCTCCGATGCAGGGGTGGGCCGCGGCCAGTCCCTGCAGCCGGCCCAGCATGCGCGCACCGAGGGTCGCGGCGCGGTCGGCGAGCCGGTTCTCGCGTACGAAGGCAAGGGTGGCCGCGCCCGCCGCCATGGCGAGTTGGTTGCCGCGGAAGGTGCCGGCGTGGGCACCGGGCTGCCAGGCGTCGAGTTCGGACCGGTAGACGATGACAGCCAGTGGAAGGGAGCCGCCGATCGCCTTGGAGAGCACCATCACATCGGGCACGACACCGCTGTGTTCGACCGCCCAGAAGGCACCGGTGCGCCCGACGCCCGTCTGCACCTCGTCGGCGATCAGCGGAATCGAGCGGGCAGCGGTGATCTCCCGCATCCTGCGCATCCATGCATCGGGGGCCGGGATCACTCCACCCTCACCCTGCACCGGTTCCAGGATCATCCCGGCCGGCGTGGACACTCCGCCCTTGGAGTCGTCGAGGAGGTTCTCGGTCCAGCGGGCCCCGAGTTCGGCGCCGCGTTCGCCACCGATCCCGAAGGGGCATCGGTAGTTCTGCGGGAAGGGCAGCCGGGTCACGCGTACGTCGGTGGCGCCACCCGAGGCGTCGAGCGCGCCGGCCGTCATCCCGTGGTATGCGCCGGTGAAAGCAAGGAGGCCGCTTCGGCCGGTCGCCGTGCGGACGAGTTTGAGGGCGGCTTCCACCGCGTCGGTGCCGGCAGGCCCGCAGAACTGGACCCGTGCGTCGTCGGCGAACTGCGGTGGCAGCGTGGCGAACAGCTCGGTGGTGAACGCGTCCTTGACCGGGGTGGCGAGGTCGAGGACATGCAGCGGCGCTCCCGAGTCGATCACTTTTCTGATCGCTTCGAGAACCACAGGATGGTTGTGCCCGAGCGCCAAAGTCCCCGCCCCTGAAAGGCAGTCGAGATAGCGCCGCCCGTCCGCTCCCTCGATCGTCAGTCCCCGGGCCCGTACGGGAACGATGGGCAGCGAGCGTGCATATGTACGGGCCGCAGATTCGCGGAGCGACTGCCGACGCAGAATCCCCTCGTGCGCGGCAGGCAGCGCCACCGGAGCAGGTTCGGTCACGGCCACGGCTGTTGGTCCTCCAGCTGTAACAGTTGCGTTGCACATCGGTACAGCATTCGTAGGCCGCCCACCCACGCTGAACGCTGGCCTTGTGTCCCCCGTACGTACCCAACGACGCCGGGAGCCGGGGATTACGGGCATTCGGAAGATCCTTGCGGTGACGGAACCGCGGACCTGCTGCGCACCGTCCCCATCGGCACCGGCATAGTGGGGGCCGCAGCCGGGCCAGGCTCCACGTACGGCCCTCGGCTGAGCAACGCTTTGTGAAGTTCCGACGGTTCAGAGTTATGAAGTCCCAGGGGGATCACGACATGCGACCCATTCGCCCGACGCTGGCAGCGGCCTCCATAGCCGCTGTACTCGCGCTGGCTGCCACCGCCTGCGGTCCGAGCGAGGACAACGCGGGCGAAAAGCCGAGCACGCCCGCCAGCCAGCCCACCGACGGCAAAATCACCATCCCGGACGATCTCAAGGACCGGCTCAAGGAGCGCGGGATCGACCTGG
Source organism: Streptomyces sp. NPDC002730 (assembly GCF_042888805.1). NCBI lineage: Bacteria > Bacillati > Actinomycetota > Actinomycetes > Kitasatosporales > Streptomycetaceae > Streptomyces > Streptomyces sp. NPDC002730. The sequence continues at coordinate 24,989 of NZ_JBIAQG010000020.1, read as the reverse complement.
ACAAGTGGAAGAACGGCGAGTGGAAGAACTGGGACAAGGACAAGTGGCTGCGTGAGGCCAAGGACTTCGTCAACCCGATCATCGAGGACCTCTGGGACCCGGACCGGATGCGCGATGCCGACAAGCCGCCGGAGAAGCCCGTCGACAACGACATCTCGGGCGACGAAGGTGTCACCGACCCCACGCCCGCCCCGGTCAACGCGCAGGCCGTGAAGGCTCCGTACCACTCCAACGCCGCCGAGGCCGGCAAGGTCTTCTTCGACGGCCCGGAGGGCTCGATGGTCTGCTCCGCGACCGTCGTCAAGGACCCGGCCCACCCCGGCAAGTCCAACATGGTGTGGACCGCGGGCCACTGTGTGCACGCCGGAAAGCGCGGCGGCTGGTACCGCAACATCGCCTTCGTGCCGTCGTACAACGACAGCGCCAAGCCCACCGCCGCGCTGGAGAAGGCTCCCAAGGAGCAGATCGCTCCGTACGGCGTGTGGTGGGGCGACTGGGCCCAGACCTCCGAGCAGTGGATCTCCCAGGGCGCCGCGACCGGCGGCCAGGGCGCTCCGTTCGACTTCGCCGTGATCCACGTCACGCCCGAGAAGGGCGGTACGGGCAAGTCGCTTGAGGAGACAGTCGGTTCGGCACTTCCGGTCGACTTCAACGCCCCGCCTGTGCCGAAGATCGACAACATGACCGCCAAGGGCTACCCCGCGGCGCCGCCGTACGACGGCCAGAAGCTCTTCCAGTGCTCCGACAAGCCGGGCCGACTGTCCATCAAGGCCAACGAGCCGACGATGTACCGCATCGGCTGCACGATGACCGGCGGTTCCTCCGGCGGTGGCTGGGTGGCCAACGGCCAGGACGGCAAGCCCGCCCTGGTGTCCAACACCTCCATCGGCCCAGTGACGGCCGGCTGGCTGGCGGGTCCCCGCCTGGGTGACGAGGCCAAGGGCGTCTACAACTCGGTCAGCAAGAAGTTCGCGGGCCAGTAAGCAGTCCGCAGAAGGGCGGGGGCCGATGGCTCCTGCCCTTCCTGGTGGAGACTCCGTGCAGGTGGGGCCCGTCTCAACTGTGCGGCTCCGCACCGGGCATAGGGTGGTGCCCAAGCAGGGGCGGCCCCGGAAGGCCGCCCTTTCGCGTGACACGCTCATGGCAATTCACGCGCAGGGCAGCACCACCACGCCGTCAACTGATGCACGACACATTCATGACACATAGGCACATAGGCACATTTCCAAAAGCACTTCAGGGGGAATCGTTTCCATGCGATCCATACGTCCGCTGCTGGCTGCCACGGGCATTGCCGCAGCCCTCGCGCTGACGGCCACCGCCTGTGGTCCGGGCGAGGACAAGGCGGCCGACAAGCCCGCCGCTTCAAGCCCCGCGGCCGACAAGGGTGGCGCGGATCTTCCCGCAGACCTGGCCGACAAGCTCAAGGAGCACGGTGTCGACCTGGACAAGTGGAAGAACGGCGAGTGGAAGAACTGGGAGAAGGACAAGTGGCTGCGTGAGGCCAAGGACTTCGTCAACCCGGTGATCGAGGGGCTGTGGAAGCCCAAGCGGATGACGACGGCCAAGGCGCCGGCGAAGACGCTCGCGGCCGGCGACATCTCCGGTGACCAGGGCGTCACCGACCCGGAGCCGCGCCCGGTCCAGGCCCAGGCGGAGAAGAAGCCGTACCACGAGAACGCGGCCCCGGTCGGCAAGGCCTTCTTCGATTCGCCCGAGGGCACGATGGTCTGCTCCGCCACCGTCGTCAAGGACCCGAAGAACCCGGGCAAGTCCAACCTGGTGTGGACGGCGGGCCACTGCGTCCACGCGGGTCAGGCGGGCGGCTGGTACCGCAATATCGCCTTCGTGCCGTCGTACAACGACCTGGGCAAGTCCCCGGCCGCGCTGGAGAACGCGCAGCCGCAGGAGATCGCTCCGTACGGCGTCTACTGGGCCGACTGGGTCTCGACCTCGGGCGAGTGGATCTCCCAGGGCGGCCCGACCGGCGGTACGGGTGCTCCGTACGACTACGCCGTGATGCATGTGAAGCCGGAGAAGGGCACCAAGTCGCTGGAGGAGACGGTGGGCAACGCCCTCGACGTCAACTTCGACGCGCCCGAGGCCAAGAGCATCAGCGCGATGGGCGCCTGGGGCTACCCGGCCGCCCCGCCGTACAACGGCGCGATCATGCACAAGTGCGTCGACCGTCCGGGCCGTCTCTCGGTCGCTCCCGGTACGCCGACGATGTGGCGCATCGGCTGCACGATGACCGGCGGTTCCTCCGGCGGTGGCTGGTTCGCCAACCAGCCGAACGGCAAGCCCGCGCTGGTCTCCAACACCTCCATCGGCCCGGTCACTTCGGGCTGGTTGGCGGGTCCGCGCCTGGGCGCCGGAGCCAAGCAGATCTACACCACGATGAGCGACAAGTTCGCAGGCCAGTAAGACTGCCGGCTGCTGGACACACACCAAGCCGGAAGGCCCGTCCCCTCTCGATGAGGGGACGGGCCTTCCGGCTTGTTCGGTTCAGTACGCGATCAGCGAGTCGCCGGCACATACGGCGCCAGCGCCGCGGCCAGCTCCTCGTGCACCCGCGCCTTGAGCAACGTGCCCTCCGTGGTGTGCTCCTCGGAGAGAACCTCGCCCTCGGCATGCACCCGCGAGACGAGCCCGCCCTGGGTGTACGGCACGAGGACCTCGATCTCGACCTCGGGCCGCGGCAGTTCGACGTCGATCAGCGCGAGCAGCTCGTCGATGCCCCTGCCGGTCCGCGCCGAAACCGCGATCGCGTGCCGCTCGATACGCAGCAGTCGCTGCAGTACGAGGGGATCGGCCGCATCCGCCTTGTTGATCACCACGATCTCGGGCACGTCCGTCGCGCCCACATCGCGGATCACCTCGCGCACGGCGGCCAGCTGCTCCTCCGGCGCCGGGTGTGATCCGTCCACCACATGCAGGATCAGGTCGGAGTCCCCGACCTCCTCCATGGTGGAGCGGAAGGCCTCGACGAGGTGGTGCGGCAGATGCCGTACGAACCCGACGGTGTCGGCCAGGGTGTAGAGCCTGCCGCTCGGCGTTTCGGCCCGGCGGACGGTCGGGTCCAGAGTGGCGAACAGTGCGTTCTCCACCAGGACGCCGGCGCCCGTGAGGCGGTTGAGCAGAGACGACTTGCCCGCGTTGGTGTAGCCGGCGATCGCGACCGAGGGCACCTTGTTGCGCCGGCGCTCCTGCCGTTTGATCTCGCGGCCCGTCTTCATCTCCGCGATCTCCCGGCGCATCTTCGCCATCTTCTCGCGGATCCGACGCCGGTCCGTCTCGATCTTGGTCTCACCGGGACCTCGGGTGGCCATGCCGCCACCGCTGCCGCCACCCATCTGCCGGGACAGCGACTGACCCCAGCCGCGCAGCCTCGGCAGCATGTACTGCATCTGTGCCAGCGCGACCTGCGCCTTGCCCTCTCGGGACTTGGCGTGCTGGGCGAAGATGTCGAGGATCAGGGCGGTGCGGTCGACCACCTTGACCTTGACGACGTCTTCGAGGTGAATCAGCTGGCCGGGGCTGAGCTCACCGTCGCAGACGACGGTGTCGGCGCCGGTTTCGAGCACGATGTCGCGCAGCTCCTGCGCCTTGCCCGAGCCGATGTAGGTGGCCGGGTCGGGCTTGTCACGGCGCTGAATGACGCCGTCGAGCACCAGCGCGCCCGCCGTCTCGGCGAGCGCCGCCAGCTCCGCGAGGGAATTCTCCGAGTCCTGTACCGTCCCCGTGGTCCACACGCCGACCAGCACCACACGCTCAAGGCGCAGCTGCCGGTACTCGACCTCGGTGACGTCCTCGAGCTCCGTGGAGAGACCTGCCACACGCCGCAGCGCGGCGCGCTCGGAGCGGTCGAACTGATCGCCGTCCCGCTCTCCGTCGATCTCGTGGCTCCAGGCGACGTCCTCTTCCATCAGGGCATCAGCCCGAAGGCTCTCGGTGCGCGTATCCGCGAAGCTCTGCTCGTTCTGGGAAGGGGATGAAGAGGAGGTCATTGGATCCTTACGTCGATGGGAGTCGATGGAAAAAGTGCCGGAGAGAAGTCCGGTACGTCAGTCACAACGCGTAATGGCCCCGGATGATTCCCCAAGGGGTTCCGGCCCCGGCCGCGTCGTCGACCTGTTGATGTTCCCACGGGCCTGCCGGGGCCGTCACCCCAGTTTCAGCGGGCTGCGGCGGCTGCGGCGGCCGTGCTGCGCCAGTCCGCGTGCCCCGGCATCGGCGGTGTCCGCTTCCCGTACAGCCATTCCCGGAAGAACGCCGACAGGTCACGGCCCGCGATCCCCGACGCCAGTGCCGCGAAGTCGGCCGTGCTCGCCGTCCGGTCCCGGTGCCCGCTCACCCAGGCCCGCTCCAGCCGCCCGAAGGCGTCCTTCCCGATCGTCTGCCGCAGCGCGTACAGGACCAGGGCGCTGCCGCCGTACACCACGGGACGGAAGATGCTGATCTTCTCCCCCGGTGCCGGCGGCTTGGGCGCGGCCGGCGGCCCGCCGTCCGCACGCCAGCGGTCGGACTGCCTGTACGCCTCGCGCATCCGCAGATCCAGGGACTTCTGCGCCTTCTCATCGGCGTAGAGCGCCTCGTACCAGGTGGCGTGCCCCTCGTTCAGCCACAGATCTGACCAGGTGCGGGGCGAGACACTGTTACCGAACCACTGGTGGGCCAGCTCATGCACCATGATCGAGTCGACGTACCACTCGGGGAATCTGCCCTGGGTGAAGACCGAGCGCTCGAAGAGCGAGAGCGTCTGCGTCTCCAGCTCGTATCCGGTGTCGGCTTCGGCGATCAGCACTCCGTACGACTCGAAGGGATAGCGGCCGACCTGCCGCTCCATCCACTTCAGGTGTTCCGGCGTCTTCTTCAGCCAGGGTTCCAGCCTCGTGCGATCGGCGGTCGGCACGACATCGCGTACGGGCAGGGCGTGCGGCCCCTGGCGGCGGACGACGGTCGAGCGGCCGATCGACACCTGGGCCAGCTCGGTGGCCATGGGATGCAGCGTCCGGTACGCCCACGTGGTGGTGGACCCTGTCCGTACCTTTGCCGTCCGCACCCCGTTGGCCACTGCGGTGAGCTCGCTGGGCGCGGTGATCCGGAAGGTGAAGTCCGCCTTGTCGGCAGGGTGGTCGTTGGACGGGAAGACCCGGTGGGCGGCGTCGGCCTGATTCGCCATCGCGAGCCCGTCGGCGGTGCGCACCCAGCCTCCGGCGTCCGCGGGTCCCCTCGGGTCGCTGGTGTGCGTGACGGTGATCCGCAGCGGTGATCCTTCCTCGACCGCGTCCGGCGTGGTGACGACCAGGTCCTCTCCGGCACTCGCGAACTCGGCGGACTCGCCGTTCACTTCGACCGCGCTGACGGTGCCGTGCGTGAAGTCGAGATTGATGCGGTCCAGGCGCCGAGTCGCCAGTGCGTCGATCCTTGTGACGGCGTCCAGCGGCTTGGCGTTGCTGCCGCGATAGGTGAAGGCGATGTCGTAGGCGAGGACGTCATAGCCGGGATTGCCCAGCTGCGGAAAGAGCGGATCGCCGATGCCGAGCGGTGCGGGCGGAGGCAGGGCCGCGGCGACGAGGGTGGCCGATGCGGCGGCCAGCAGAGTGGCACGCAGGCGGCGCCGAGAGGTGTGCAGCATGCACTACGGCTATCAGCGCGCTCGGCGCGGACAGTGGCGGCGCGCTTCGCACCACCCGAACGAGATCAGGCGGTGGCCGCCGGATGCTGGGTGCGGCTCACGTCGTACACCCCCGGCACATCGCGCATGGCGCGCATCAGGGCGGGAAGCCCGGCGGCGTCCGGGAGTTGAAGGGTGTATGTGTGCCGTACGCGCTGTTCGCTGGGCGGCTCGACGGTGGCCGAGACGATGGCCGCGCCCTCGGTGGCGATGACCTCGGTGAGATCGGCCAGCAGGCGCGGGCGGCCGAAGGACTCAGCGATCAGAGTGACCCGGCATTCGGCGGCATCGCCCCAGCTCACCGCGATGGGCTCGCGGTCCAGGGCTCTCATGCGGGCCACGGCCGGACACTTCTCGCGGTGGACGGTCACGGCGCCGCCGCGTACCGCGAACCCGGTGACGGCGTCCGGCGGTACGGGCGTACAGCAGCCGGCGAGACGTACCGTCGCGTCCGGCAGATCGACGACTGCGTTCGCGGCCGCCGGCCGGTCGGCGGTGACGGGGGCGGGCCGGCGGATGGCGGTGGCGGGGACCTTCGTCCCCTCCGGATTCGCCTCGAGCCAGGCGGCGATGGCGATGCGCGCGGCGGGTGTGCGGGCATGGTCGAGCCAGTCGGGCGAAGGTCCGGATGCGGCGTCCTGGGCGAGGAGCAGATGCACTGTGTCGCCGTCGCTCAGCACCGTACTGAGCGTCGCCAGACGGCCGTTGACGCGTGCGCCGATACAGGCGTGTGCCTCCTCTCCGTACTGCGCGTACGCGGCGTCCACACAGCTCGCGCCGACCGGCAGGCCGAGCATGCCGCCGTCGGCGCGGAAGACGGTGATCTCCCGGTCCTGTGCCAGATCCGCACGCAGGGAGGACCAGAAAGTGTCGGGGTCGGGGGTGGACTGCTGCCACTCCAGGAGGCGGGAGAGCCAGCCGGGCCGGGTGGGGTCGGCGCGTTCGCCATCGGCCGGTTCTGCCCCTTCGACGGGTTCCAGGGGTACGTATGGATTGCCGAGTGCGATCACTCCGGCCTCGGCGACCTTGTGCATCTGGTGCGTACGGATGAGGACTTCGGCGACCGCGCCGTCCGGTCCCGCGACAGCGGTGTGCAGCGACTGGTACAGGTTGAACTTGGGGGCGGCGATGAAGTCCTTGAACTCGGAGATCACCGGGGTGAAGCAGGTGTGCAGCTCACCCAGGACGCCGTAGCAGTCGGCGTCCTCGCCGACGAGCACCAGTAGCCGACCGAAGTCCGTGCCGCGCATCTCGCCACGCTTGCGCCGCGCCCGGTGGACAGAGACGAAGTGCCGTGGCCTGACGAGGACTTCGGCGGCGATGTCGGCGTCCCGCAGCACCGCCTTGAAGTCCTCCGCGGTGGCGGCGAGCGCATCACCCGCGCCGGTGTTCTCGGCGATGAGGGCGCGGGTGTGTTCGTACTCCTCCGGGTGGAGGATCGCGAAGACCAGGTCCTCCAGCTCGGTCTTGAGCGCCTGTACGCCGAGCCGTTCGGCGAGGGGGATGAGGACGTCGCGGGTGACCTTGGCGATACGAGCCTGTTTCTCGGGGCGCATGACGCCGAGCGTGCGCATGTTGTGCAACCGGTCGGCGAGTTTGATCGACATCACGCGGACGTCGTTGCCGGTGGCGACGAGCATCTTGCGGAAGGTCTCGGGCTCGGCGGCGGCGCCGTAGTCGACCTTCTCCAGTTTGGTGACGCCGTCGACGAGATAGCAGACCTCGGCGCCGAACTCCGTACGCACCTGATCGAGGGTCACCTCGGTGTCCTCGACGGTGTCGTGGAGGAGCGAGGCGGTCAACGTCGTGGTCTCGGCGCCCAGTTCGGCGAGGATCAGCGTCACGGCGAGCGGATGCGTGATGTACGGCTCGCCGCTCTTGCGGAACTGTCCGCGGTGGGAGGACTCGGCCAGGACGTACGCCTTGCGCAGGATGGCGAGGTCGGCATCGGGATGGTGTGCGCGGTGCGCGTCGGCAACATGGCCGATCGCGTCGGGCAGCCGGTCCCGGGCGGCAGGCCCGAGGAGCGCGGCGCGGCCCAGCCTGCGGAGGTCGATCCTGGGACGGCCGCGCCTGCGGCTGTGGGCACCAGGGTTGGTGGCCTCTGCACTCATGGGGCACCTCCGGCAGCTTCGACCGGCGGTGGAAAGGGCAGGCGTGCACTCCGTGCCGGTGCTTGATGCTACCGAGCCCACCACGTGGCGCAGTCCGGCTCTCGCTCAGCGTGAAAGGGATCACCCATTCGAGCGAAGCTCTATGCGATCGCGGTTTCGGTCACAGCGAGGAAGGCCGGTTCGAAGTGGCCCTCGGCGACGATGACGGCGGGGGCTGTCATCTCGATCTCGCCGTCGGGCCGTTCCGTGATCACCAGCCGTCCGCCGGGGAGATCCACGGTGTACGTGACCGGGGCGCCGGTGACCGAGGGGTCCGCGCCGTCCCTGCGGGCGGCCGCCACGGCAACGGCACACGCACCCGTGCCGCAGGAGCGGGTCTCGCCGGAGCCGCGCTCGTGCACACGCATGGCGACATGGCGCTCGCCGCGGTCGACGACGAACTCGACGTTCACGCCGTCCGGGTAGACCGACGCCGGGCTGAAGGTCGGTACGGAGAGCAGATCCCCTGCGTGGTCCAGGTCGTCGACGAAGGCAACCGCGTGCGGATTGCCCATGTTGACGTTGCGGGCGGGCCAGCTGCGGCCGTCGACGGTGACTGTGACGCCGTCCTCGGGAAACAGCGCGCGCCCCATGGAGACGGTGATGTCGCCCTCCTTGCCGAGGTGCACCTTCTTGACGCCGCCGCGGGTCGCCACGGCCAGGTCGCCCGCCGCGGCATGGCCCGCTCGCTCGAGGTAGCGGGCGAAGACGCGTACGCCGTTGCCGCACATCTCGGCGATCGACCCGTCGGCGTTGCGATAGTCCATGAACCACTCGGCCTCGTCGGCCATGGCACGCGCCTCGGGGTGCGCCGCGGACCGCACGACATGCAGCACTCCGTCGCCGCCGATGCCGGCCCGGCGGTCGCAGAGCCTGGCGACAGCTGATGCGGGCAGGTCGATGGCGTTGTCCGGGTCGGGGACGATCACGAAGTCGTTCTCGGTCCCATGGCCCTTGAGGAAGGCGATCGGCGAGGTCTGCGGAGTGCTCACGCCGTCCATCGTACGAGGACGGCCGGGCGGACAGTTCAGCGGAGGCGTGCCACGCGCCAGACGGCGAGCGCGACGATCGCCACGCCTACGCCGACGTACAGGGCGATGACCCGCCAGTCCGGGCGCTCCCCGGAGCCGCGGGCCGGCAGTCCGGGCCAGGTGTGGCCCACGCGGCGGGCTGCCATCACGCCCCAGCCGGCGGCGCAGCAGCTGATCAGCAGTCCCAGCATGGCGACGACCGCTCCGCCGTCGCCCGTGCCGAAGGCGAGAGGGAAGGCGAACATCAGGGAGCCGATCGCGGCGAGCGTCACGATGGGGGCGAGCTGCCAGATCCGCAGCCTGCGCTGCGGGCGCAGTTCGACCTCGACCTCGTCCGCGATCACGTCCTGCTCGTCAGGCCCGTCCGGACTCAGACGGGACGCGCTGTCCGCTGCGTCACGCCTTTCCTGTTCTCTGTCGCGAGGGCCGGCCTCCATCGCCACGCGCCCTCCCAATTCGGACTCCACGTCGATCGATGCTCGATGATGGCACGCTCCAGGGTGCCGAAATGGCTGGCAGAGCGTCCCGATGCCATCACGTGATCAGGCTGTGACCGCTCGTTCGACCAACGCCAGCGCCAGGTGCGGAAGTTCCGCCCTGTGCTGGGCGGCGCCGCTCAGCCAGTGCACCCGCGGGTCCCGCCGGAACCAGGAGTCCTGGCGGCGCGCGAAGCGCTTCGTGGCGCGCACGGTCTCCTCGCGCGCCTCCTGGTCCGTGCACTCCCCCACGAGCGCCGTGAGCACCTGCTGGTAGCCGAGCGCACGTGAGGCCGTGCGCCCCTCGCGCAGACCTTGCGCCTCCAGCGCACGCACTTCGTCGACGAGACCCGCCTCCCACATCCGGTCGACCCGCAGCGCGATGCGCTCGTCGAGCTCGGGGCGTGCGACGTCGACGCCGATCTGGACGGTGTCGTACACGGCGTCATGACCGGGAAGGTTGGCGGTGAAGGGCTTGCCGGTGATCTCGATGACCTCGAGCGCCCGGACGATGCGGCGGCCGTTGCTGGGCAGGATCGCGCTGCCGGCCTCCGGGTCGGCGGTGGCGAGCCGGGCGTGCAGCGCGCCGGAGCCGTGCTGGGTCAGCTCCTCCTCGAGCCGGGCACGGATCTCCGGGTCGGTGCCGGGGAATTCGAGGGCGTCGATGGCACCGCGTACGTAGAGCCCGGAGCCACCGACGAGCACGGGTGTACGGCCTTCGGCGAGCAGCCGGTCGATCTCCACCCTGGCCAGCCTCTGATACTCGGCCACGCTCGCGGCCTCGGTGACGTCCCAGATGTCCAGGAGCCGGTGCGGGACGCCACCGCGCTCGTCGGTCGTCAGCTTGGCGGTACCGATGTCCATCCCTCGGTAGAGCTGCATGGAGTCGGCGTTGACGACGTCACCGCCCAACCGCTGGGCCAGGAAAACGCCCAGATCGGACTTTCCGGCCGCGGTGGGACCGACGATGGCGATGACCCGCGGTGCGGGAGCTGCACTTCTCACTGCCCCAGTCTCGCAAACCCGCAGGCATGTCCCCGAACGAGCGAGGTGACGGCACAGGGGCGGGTTCGTTGCCTGTTGCGAGGTTCCGAACGCCGGTTTTTGGGCCGGTGCCCGCGGGCGGCGCAATGGAACGCCCCGGGCGGCGCGGAACTTCGCCCACACGAGTAGGCTATGGAGCAGATATGGGCGTTTTTTCACGATTTCGTCGTAAGTCCAAGACGACTGCCGAGACGTCAACCGAGGAGGCGGCTGTCAGCACTCTGACAGCCGAGTCCCCGGTTGAGGCGGATTCCGATTCCGAAGCGTCGAAGGACGCGGCGGCCGAGGTCACCGAAGCCGAAGAGGCTGAGGTCGCCGAGGCGGCTGAGGCCACGGCTGCCGAAGGCGTGGAGATTCCGAAGCAGCAGTCGGCCGAGGAGGCGGCGGACAACGAAGCCGGAGAGGGCGCCCGCAAGTAGTCCCCGGCGAGGGAACACGAGGGAAGGTGACCCATGGGCTTCAAGGACACGCTGAAAGCCAAGCTCACCCCGGCCAAGGACAAGGTCTCTGACCTCGCGCAGCAGCACGGTGGCAAGATCGAGCACGGTCTGGAGAGAGCCGCCAAGACGGTCGATCAAAAGACCAAGGGCAAGTACAGCAGCAAGATCGAGACTGGCACCGGCAAAGCCAAGAACGCCCTGGGCCGCATCGCCCACAAGGACGATGGCACGACGCCTCCGGCTTCCTGACATCACCGGCGGGCGGCCGCGGAGCTCTTCGCTCCGCGGCCGCCCGCCGATGTACGTCTCCGCTCGACGTCCTCGTTACGTCACGCCTCTACATCTTCGTCACGACCGCCACGACCGGGCGGCTTGCGGCTCTGGGTCCGCTACGACGGGGCGGCTTTACGTCCACTAGGACCAGGCGGCGACGAAGTAGCCGACGCCGTACGGGGCGTCCTCGTACAGCAGCTGTCCGGCCAGTCCCGCGTTCTCCGCGGCTCCCGCCAGCACCTGCCACGGAGCGCGGCCCGCCGCCTTGAGTTCGTACGCCAGTGACTCGTCCAGCGCCTTGAGCGCCTCGACATCGGCGGCGCCCAGCGCACGGGCGGTCTGTCCGTCGAAGTCCGCGGCCCGCTCGTCGAGATAGCCGGGGGCCTTGAGCGTGCGGCAGGCGCTGCCGTCACCCATCACCAGCAGCGCGACGCGGTCCGCCCTGGCGGCCAGTTCCCGACCGACAGCCACGCAGCGCTCACCGGCGAGCGGCTCGCCGACGCCGAGGCCCTCCACCGGGGCGTCCGCCCACCGGGCGCGGGAGAGCAACCAGGCGCCGACGGCCAGCGAGGGCGGCAGCGGCCGTTCCTGGACCTCGCCCGCTCCGAGCCGTACGTCGAGGTCCACACCGAACCCGTGGAAGGATCCGGTCGCGCCCGCGAGGTGCGGGCCGCGGCCGTCCTGCTCGGCAGGTCCGAGCACGACGAGCAGATCGGGCCGGGCGGCGGCGAGCACCCCGAGCGCATCGGCACACGCGGTCCGCGCGGTGTCGAGTTCCGGGGCGGCCCCGGCGGCGACGTCCGGGACCAGCAGCGGCGGACAGGGGCAGACGGCTGCGGCGACAAGCATGATCGCCAGCGTAGTCCGTACTCAGCCCGTCGCTCTTGCCGGCGGGCCTTCCAGCGGGCTGTCCGCCGTCCGCGGGTGGTCCGTCAGTCGCAGCCGCACCCGGGCGCCTGAGCCGCCGGCAGCGGCTCGGGTGCGCCGATCTTCGGCAGGCCCAGCATCACGCCGGCCGGCTTCGCGGCCGCCGCGGCATTGCGCTTCTCCCAGGCGTCGCCCGCGCGGGTGGGACGTACGGAGTGCACAGCGCCCTCGGCGAGCAGGTGGTGCGGCGCGGCATACGTGATCTCGACAGTCACCACATCGCCCGGGCGCACTTCCTCGTCCGGCTTGGTGAAGTGCACCAGGCGGTTGTCGGGGGCGCGCCCCGAAAGGCGGTGGGTGGCGCCGTCCTTGCGGCCCTCGCCCTCGGCGACCATGACCTCCAGCGTCCGGCCGACCTGCCTCTTGTTCTCCTCCCAGGAAATCTCCTCCTGGAGGGCGACCAGGCGCAGATAGCGCTCCTGGACGACCTCCTTGGAGATCTGCCCCTCCATGGTGGCCGCCGGGGTGCCGGGGCGCTTGGAGTACTGGAAGGTGAAGGCGTTCGCGAAGCGCGCCTCGCGCACCGTGTGCATCGTCTGCTCGAAGTCCTCCTCGGTCTCGCCGGGGAAGCCCACGATGATGTCGGTGGAGATGGCGGCGTGCGGAATGGCCGCGCGCACCTTCTCGATGATTCCGAGGAAACGCTCCTGCCGGTACGAGCGGCGCATCGCCTTCAGGATCGTGTCCGAACCCGACTGCAGCGGCATGTGCAGCTGCGGCATGACGTTCGGGGTCTCGGCCATCGCCGCGATCACGTCGTCCGTGAAGTCACGCGGATGCGGCGAGGTGAAGCGGACCCGCTCCAGACCGTCGATCTTTCCGCAGGCGCGCAGCAGCTTGGAGAACGCCTCGCGGTCGCCGATGTCGGAGCCGTACGCATTGACGTTCTGGCCGAGCAGGGTGATCTCGGAAACGCCCTCGGCGACAAGCGCCTCCACCTCGGCCAGGATGTCGCCGGGCCGGCGGTCCTTCTCCTTGCCCCGCAGCGCCGGGACGATACAGAAGGTGCAGGTGTTGTTGCAGCCGACCGAGATGGAGACCCACGCCGCGTAGGCGGACTCACGGCGGGTCGGCAGCGTCGAGGGAAAGGCCTCGAGCGACTCCGCGATCTCGACCTGCGCCTCTTCCTGGATACGGGCGCGCTCCAGCAGCATCGGCAGCTTGCCGATGTTGTGCGTACCGAAGACGACGTCCACCCACGGCGCCTTGGTCACGATGGTGTCGCGGTCCTTCTGGGCCAGGCAGCCGCCGACGGCGATCTGCATCCCGGGCCGCTTGGTCTTCATCGGCGCGAGCCGGCCGAGATTGCCGTACAGCTTGTTGTCGGCGTTCTCCCGCACCGCGCAGGTGTTGAAGACGACGACATCGGCGTCACCGTCGGCACCCTCGGGCGCGCGCACATAGCCTGCGTCCTCCAGCAGGCCCGACAGCCGCTCGGAGTCGTGGACGTTCATCTGGCACCCGTAGGTGCGCACCTCGTAAGTTTTCGCACTCATCGCGCCCACCAGGGTACGGGGTCGTACCGACGCTCCGCCCCTCCCTTCCGCGAGGGAGGGCCTGGCCATTACAGGGAGTGAGCTGGCAGGATCGCGGCCATGTTCCCGGCCCTGTCCCGCATCAGCCGCCGCCGTGCCCTGCAGGGGTCGGCCGCTGCCCTGGTGGTGTTCGGGCTGCTGCTGTGGTGGCTGCTGCCCTTCGGCGAGACCTCGCCGCGCGGGACGCTGACCTTCAGCACCGGTTCGCAGAGCGGCGTCTATCAGCGGTACGGCGTGCTGCTGAAGGACGCACTCGCCCATGACCTGCCGGATGTGAAGATCGATCTGCGAACCAGTGAGGGCTCGCAGCAGAATCTGGCGCGGGTGGCCGCAGGCGAGGCCGACTTCACCATCGCCACGGCCGACGCCGTCGCCAAGTACAAGCGGGACGGCAAGCCGGGCGCCGCCCGGCTGCGCGGCTGTGCCCGGCTGTACGACGACTATGTGCAGCTCATCGTGCCGCGCGGCTCGCCGGTGATGTCGGTCCGGGATCTGCGCGACAAGCGGGTGGGCATCGGGCAGGAGGGGTCGGGTGTGCGGCTGGTCGCCGAGCGACTGCTGAGGGCCTCAGGGATCGATCCGACGCGGGACATCACTCCGGTCCCGGCCGGAATCGACACGGTGCCCGGGCGGCTCGAAGCCGGCGAGCTCGATGCCTTCTTCTGGTCGGGCGGCCTGCCGACGGCGGCCGTCGAAGAGCTGTCCGCGCGCTTCCAGATCCGGCTGGTCCCGCTGGAGGCCGATCTCGTCGAGAAGCTGCACGCCACAGGCGAGTCGACCAGCTACTACCGCTCCGCGGTGATGCCCGCCGACGCCTATCTCCAGGCGCAGAGCGGCGTGCCCGTGCCGACCGTGGCGGTGGCGAATCTGCTGGTCACCACGGACCGGATGGATCCGGCGATGACCGAGGGCTTCACCCGTACGGTGATCAACAGCCGGGACCGTATCGGCAATACGGTGCACCCTGCCCAGCTGGTGGATCTGCGGACCGCGGTCTACACGGATCCGCTGCCGCTGCACGAAGGCGCCCAGCGCTACTACCGCTCGGTCAAGCCGTAGCCCTGGCTGGGCGGCCGTCGTCGCCGACCGGTCAGGCCATCGTCGCCGACCGGTCAGGCCGTCGATACCGCCCGGTCAGGCCGTAGGAGACGTACGCGGGACAGTGACGGTCACCCGCAGTCCGCGCGGCTCGTGATGCGCATACGCGATCGAGCCGCCGCCCGCCGTCAGCAACGCGCGCGAGATGGACAGGCCCAGGCCGGAGCCCTTGACGTTCTGGTGGCGGCCGCTGCGCCAGAAGCGGTCGCCGATTCGGGCCAGCTCCTCGTCGGTCAGACCCGGACCTCCGTCGGTGATCACCACCGTGGAGCTCTCACCGTTGGAGGCGACCGAGACCGTGACCTCCTCGCCCTGGGGCGTGAACTTCAGGGCATTGTCGATCACCGCGTCCAGTGCGCTGGACAACGCGACCGGATCGGCCCAGGCGGTGACCGCGGCGCCGTGTCCGGTCAGCCGGACGCCCTTCTCCTCGGCGAGGGGGCGCCAGGCCGCGACCCGCTCGGCGGCCAGTTCGCCGATATCGGTGAGCTGAAGATCCGCGGAGGCGTGCTCGGCCAGCGCCAGGTCCAGCAGGTCGTCGAGGACCTGGGCGAGGCGCTTGCCCTCGGTGCGGACCGAGGCGATCTCCTCGTTGCCCGCGGGGAGTTCGAGTGCAAGGAGCTCGATCCGGAGCAGCAGTGCGGCGAGCGGGTTGCGCAGCTGGTGGGAGGCGTCGGCGACGAACGCCCGCTGCTGTTCGAGGACTTCTTCGACATTGTCGGCCATCTCGTTGAACGAACGGGCCAGGCGCCGGAGTTCCGGAGGTCCGCTCGCCGCCGCGACACGTGAGTTCATCTGCCCGGTCGCGATGTCGTGGGTGGCCGCGTCCAGGATGCGTACCGGCCGCAGCACCCAGCCCGTGAGGCGGAAGGCAGCGCCGACGGCCAGCAGCATCGCCGCGCCCTCGCCTGCCGCGATCAGCAGCCACCCCTGCAGCACGCGTGAACGCAGCTGGCCGGTGGGCGAGTCCGTGAACACCACGGCCACGACGTCCCCGTCCCGTACGACCGGTGAGGCGACGACGAGCCGGCCGCCCTGCTGCCACGGCCAGACCTGCGGCGGGTCATGGCTGCGCCGCCCCGACAGCGCCTCTTCGAAGGCCTGTCGGCCCTGGCCACTCAACGGCACGGACCAGGTCTCGGGGGCGCGTGCCATGGCGTCGCTGTCGCGGTAGAAGACGCCCGCACTGATGCCGTAGGTGTCGTGGTATCGGTCGAGCTGCTCCTGGAGCGTGGAGCGCCGCTCGTCGGCACCCGAGCGATCGGTGACGAACTGCGCGAGCGCCGCGAAGCGCACCGTGTCGTCGATCCGGTCGACGACGACCCGCTGTTGCTGTGCGGCGGCCACGCTCACGGCGAGCGGGAAGCCGAGCGCGAGCAACACGCCCGCCATGAGGACGATGAGCAGCGGGAGAAGTCGGGTACGCACAGGGAGTTACGGGCCTTACGCGCCGACGGGAACGACGAGGCGGTAGCCGACGCCGCGCACGGTCTCGATCAGGGCGGGCATGCGGAGCTTGGAGCGCAGGGACGCGACATGCACCTCGAGCGTGCGGCCGGTCCCTTCCCAACTGGTCCGCCACACCTCGCTGATGATCTGCTCCCGGCGGAAGACGACCCCCGGCCGCTGCGCGAGCAGGGCCAGCAGGTCGAACTCCTTGCGGGTCAGCTGCACCGTCGCACCGTCGACACTGACGCGGCGGGTGGGCAGTTCGATGATGACCGGGCCGAGCCGCAGCGCGTGATCGGCAGTGGCCGTAGCAGCGTCGTCTCCGGGCGCGGTACGCCGGCTGACGGCGTGGATGCGCGCGAGCAGCTCACCGGTGTCGTACGGCTTGACGACATAGTCGTCGGCCCCGAGGTTGAGCCCGTGTATCCGGGATCGGACGTCGGCCCGCGCGGTCACCATGATCACAGGGATCGAAGTGAGCTTCCTGATCTTGCCACAGACCTGGTAGCCGTCCTGGTCGGGCAGCCCCAGATCCAGCAGGACGACCCCGAAAGGCGGCTTGTGCGGATGCGTCGCGGGCAGCACGGCCTGCAGCGCCTCCTCGCCGTTGCGAGCGTGCACCACTTCGAAGCCGTGCCTTGCGAGCACGGCGGAGAGGGCGGCGGCGACATGGTCGTCGTCCTCGACGAGCAGCAGTCTCATGGCCCCCCTCCGGTCGTGCGGTCTTCTCCGATGTACCTGGGCATCAAGGCCGATTGTCGCCCAGACAGTCAAGAGGCACCCCGTTACATGTCGGTTTCCGTTACCCACCCGGTACGCCGATCACCTCCCCGTTCACGCATAGTGTCCGGTTGCAGCCGGATCGTTATCCTCAATTTCCGCTCAGATGTAATGACGCTGGTCGCACTAGGTGAATAGGGTCCTGCCAACCGAGGAGGACGGAGCAAGAAGCCGATGAGCGGAGTTTCAGTGACCAAGGGCGCCGAAGACGCTGTGCCCACCGCGGGCGACCTGGTCGTGCTGAGCAACGTCAACAAGCACTTCGGCGCGCTGCATGTGCTCCAGGACATCGACCTGACCATCGCCCGTGGCGAGGTCGTGGTCGTCATCGGGCCCTCCGGGTCCGGGAAGTCCACGCTGTGCCGCACGATCAACCGCTTGGAGACGATCGACTCAGGTGCGATCTCGATCGACGGCAAGCCGCTGCCCGATGAGGGCAAGGAGCTGGCCAGGCTGCGTGCCGACGTGGGGATGGTCTTCCAGTCGTTCAACCTCTTCGCGCACAAGACGGTGCTCGAGAACGTGATGCTGGGCCAGCTCAAGGTCCGCAAGATGGACAAGAAGGCTGCCGAGGAGAAGGCGCGCGCCCTGCTCGACCGGGTCGGCGTGGCCACGCAGGCGGACAAGTACCCGTCCCAGCTCTCCGGTGGTCAGCAGCAACGTGTCGCCATCGCACGGGCGTTGGCGATGGATCCCAAGGTGATGCTCTTCGACGAGCCGACCTCCGCGCTCGACCCCGAGATGATCAATGAGGTGCTGGAGGTCATGCAGCAGCTCGCCCGCGACGGAATGACCATGGTCGTCGTCACCCATGAGATGGGATTCGCGCGCTCGGCCGCCAACCGGGTCGTGTTCATGGCCGACGGCAAGATCGTCGAAGAGGCCACGCCCGACAACTTCTTCAGCAACCCGCGCAGTGACCGCGCCAAGGACTTCCTGTCGAAGATCCTGCACCACTGAGTCCCGGATCAGCTGATCACCCACATCGCGTCAACCCAGGGGAAAGTCACCATGAAGCTTCGCAAGGTCACCGCCGCTTCGGCCGCTGTGCTCTCACTCGCGCTGGCCGCCACCGCATGTGGCGGGAAGGAAGGTTCGGCGGGGGACAAGCAGTCCGCCAAGCCGGGTGGCGAGGGCGCCCCCAAGCTCCCGACGTACACGGTCGCCAAGGACGTGAACCTCGACTCGCCGACCTTCAAGGAAGCCAAGAAGCGCGGCAAGATCATCATCGGCTCCAAGGCCGACCAGCCCTACCTCGGCTTCGAGGACCAGGCGACCAAGAAGCGCTCGGGCTTCGACATCGAGATCGCCAAGCTGGTCGCCGCCGATCTGGGCTTCAGCGAAGACCAGATCGAGTGGAAGACCGTTGACTCCGGCGTCCGCGAGACCGCGATCTCCAGGGGCCAGGTCGACTACTACGTCGGCACCTACACAATCAACGACAAGCGCAAGAAGCTCGTCGGCTTCGCTGGTCCGTACTACAAGGCCGGCGCCGACCTCCTGGTCCGCAAGGACGACACGTCGATCACCGGCAAGGACTCTGTCAAGGGCAAGAAGGTCTGCTCGATCGTCGGCTCCACCCCGCTCCAGGAGATCAAGAAGCCGGAGTACGGCGCGAACGTCGTCGAGCTCGCCAAGTACTCCGACTGCGTCCAGCAGCTACTCACCAAGCAGGTCGACGCAGTCACCACCGATGACTCGATCCTCAAGGGCTACGCCGCCGCCAACTCAGGCAAGCTCAAGGTAGTGGGCAAGCCTTTCACCGAGGAGCCGTACGGCGTCGGCATGAACAAGGACGACAAGGTCCTGCGTGAGGCAGTCAACAAGTCGCTCAAGACGCACATCGAGGACGGCACGTACAAGAAGATCTACGAGGCGACCCTGGGCCTGTCCGGCTCCCATTACGTCGAGCCGCCTGCCATCGTCCGCTACTGACCATCGCCGCTACCTAGCACCGCTCGCTGAAGCGCCCCGTACCCGTGTATGGGGCGCTCCGCCCCTTGCCCTCCAGCCGCTGACCGCCGACGCGGAGACCTCATGAACGTACTGCTCGACAACTTCCCAGCATTCCGTGACGGCTTCATAGGAACCCTGTCGATCACGCTCTTCAGCTCCGCCATCGCGCTGGTACTCGGCATCGTCATCGCCGGCTTCAGGGTCTCCCCCGTCCCGCCGCTGCGCTATTTCGGCACGGCTTGGGTCACGCTGCTGCGTAACACCCCGCTCACTCTGCTCTTCCTGATCTCCGCGTTCGTCGTGCCCGAGGTCCTTTTTCCGGGAATGAGCGCGTACGTCCTCGGCTCCCTGGCGCTAGGCTGCTACACCTCGGCGTTCGTCTGCGAGGCCGTCAGGTCCGGCATCAACACTGTCCCGCTCGGCCAGGCCGAGGCTGCCCGCTCGATCGGGATGACCTTCTCCAAGACGCTGCGGCTGATCGTGCTCCCCCAGGCGACGCGGACCGTTCTGCCGCCGTTGAGCAGCATCTTCATCGCCCTCACCAAGAACTCCGCGATCGCTGGCGCCTTCAGCGTCACCGAACTCTTCGGCTGGCAGAAGGTGTTGAGCGACCAGGGTTACGACATCGTCCCCATCTTCATCTGGGTCGCCCTCGGCTATCTAGTCATCACCTTCACAATCAGCGGCATCTTCCGTCTTCTTGAGCGCCGACTGGAGGTCGCCCGATGAGTGCCAGTGTTCTCTACGACGCACCGGGCCCCAAGGCCGTCGTACGCAACCGGATCTACGCCGTCGTCGGCACCCTCGCCATCCTCGCGCTGATCGTGGTCAGCGTACTGCGACTGTCCGACAAGGGGCATCTCGCTCCTGAAATGTGGGACATCTTCAACTATGCGGGCATCCGGCAGAACATCGCCGACGCCATCGTCGCCACCCTCAAGGCCTTCGGCCTGGCCGCAGTGGGCTCACTGGTGCTGGGTGTGGTCCTGGCCGTCGGTCGGCTCTCCGACCACAAGCCGGTCTCTTGGCTGGCAACCGGCTTCATCGAGCTGTTCCGCTCCATCCCGCTGCTGATCACGATCTACGCCGTCTGGGTGGGCTTCCTCACCGACTACTCGATGTGGGCGCTGGCACTGGGCCTGTCGATCTACAACGGCTGTGTCCAGGCCGAGGTGCTGCGGGCCGGCATCAACTCCGTGCCCAAGGGGCAGAGGGAGGCCGCGTACGCCTTGGGAATGAGCAAGACCCAGGTGATGGTCAGCGTGCTGATCCCACAGGCCGTTCGGGCAATGCTGCCGACGATCATCAGCCAACTTGTGGTGACCCTCAAGGACACCTCGCTCGGGTTTATCATTCTGTACCCTGAACTGCTCCAGACCGCGCGGCTGATCGCCAGCAACACTCAGGTCAACGGCCAGTACCCGTACGTCTCGACGATCATCGTCATCGGCACGATCTATGTGGCGATGTGTCTGGCGCTTTCTGCGCTCGCCACCTGGATCGAGAAGCGAGGGCGACGCGCCAAGAGCGGGATAGCGACGGCAGCGGCCGTGGAGCCCGCTGAGGCTCCGGGGGTTCTCGACACCTCCGGTGGCCCGCTCGGACCGCACGTCGAAGGTGGAACAGCTCCACTCAGGGATCCCGAAGGCCCGCAGACACAGGCCGACTGACAGTCCATCCGGACGATCAGCAAGGACGGCGGGCGGCAAACCACTTATGCCGCCCGCCGTTCTTCGTTCCCGCGGGTGCATGGTCGGCCGGCTCGACGGCGACGCCACCAGGCGGCTCCTTCTGCAGGTCCCCCTTTTGACCGCTCCGGCGGCGTGCTGGTGGGCCCGGCAGACGGTGGAGTCGACGTTCACGTCCCACGTGATCAGTCCCTTCGCGTCCGCCTCGGCCTGGAGGTGGGTGACGATCTGGGCCCAGGTGCTGTCCCGCTGCCAGCGCCTGAACAGGTAGTAGACCCGGTCCCACGATCCGTACCGCTCGGGCACGTCCCGCCACAGGGCGCCGGTCCGGGTCCGCCACCGTATGCCGTCTATCAACTGCCGCCGGGTCCACACCCGTGGACGGCCCAGCTTGATGCCCTGCGGCAGCAACGGCTCCAGCCGGGCCCACTGGTCGCTCGTCAGATCACCACACCCCACGGCACGCGATCATCCCCTCCCAAGATCCACTTTCGCAACAGGCCCTAGTAGGACTCCGTTAGGTCCTTTGCCTGGTTGAGGGTGCGGGGCACGGTGGATGGATGGACGTGCGACAAGTCGAGTATCTGCGGGCGGAGTTATCGGGGTTCGTGGCGGATGTGTTCGCCTCGGTGCCACGAAAGGACCAGCGGGTGAAGGGTGACTGCTATCTGCGGGGGCTGATGTTGGACGGGCGGCGCAAGTCGATCCAGCCGATGGCCGAGCGACTGCCGGACGGCAATGAGCAGAACCTGCAGCAGTTCGTGAACCAGTCCCCCTGGGATCCGGTGCCGGTCCGGGGGTGGATTGCGGAGCGGATGGTCCCGCTGATCGGTCCGGAGGCATGGGCGGTCGATGATCTGTCGTTCCCGACGGCCGGATGTCGGTAGCAGTCGCCCACCAGTACTGCGGCGCGCTTGGTAAGCAAGCTAACTGCCAGGTCGCGGTGAGCGTGCACGCGGTCATCGACACCGCGTCCTGTCCGTTGCAGTGGCGCCTGTTCGTGCCGCAGGAGTGGGCGGACAATGCCGGAGGGCGGCACAAGAGCGGGATACCTGAGGACATCGGGCACCGCGAGAAGTGGCGCCTGGCTCTGGACGTCCTGACGAGCTGGCCGGGTGGGGCCTGGTGCCGCCGATGCTGGTGGCCGATGCCGGCTACGGGCAGAACGCCGACTTCCGGGCCGGGCTGACCGACCGGGGCATCGGATATGTCGTCGCAGTCCGTTCGGATGTAACTGTCCACCCGCACGATGCGGTGCCCACCGCCCCGCTCTGGTCCGGCAACGGCCGCCGCCCGCAGCCCCGTTACCGCGACAAGCCGTCCTCGGTGGCCGCCCTGGCAACGGGCCAGGGACGGGAGGCTTTCACCGAGGTGACCTGGCGTGAAGGCTCACGCGGATACGCTCACGCCTTTTGGGCCTGCGGGTGCGTCCGGCCGGGGTGCGGGCCCGCTCTCTGGCCCAGGCTACCGTCACCACGCGCGACGGTCACTGAGACGGTGTCCTGCCCGACATCCGGCTGCTGGTCGAATGGCCCAAGGAAGCCGAAGCGCCCACCGACTACTGGCTGTCCAGCCTGCCCGGCACAGTCCCGGTCGCCGCCGGCCAGATCGTGGCCGCCCGCCGGGACCACGGCATCGACCTGCACGGGCCGATGGCCGCAGCACCGCAGCTTCGGCCGACGGCCCTTCGGGCAGGACGCGTTCACCATCGACTGGGACCGCGAGCGGGTGACCTAACGGGACTACGAGCACCCAGTTGGCACCACTGGCACTCGCAGCAGGGGCCTGCCCGTCATCCGGGTCCGATTCAAGCCGGCTGACTGCCGCCCCTGCCCGCACCTGCCCGCACCTGCCCGCACCTGCCCGCACCTGCGCGACTGTGTCAGCTCACCCACCGCCGTGAGCTCAACCTCCGGCACCGGGACGAACACGAAGCCGTCCAAGCAGTCCGGGCCGAACAGCGAACCGACACCCGGAAAGAGCGGTACAAGATCCGCGCCGGAGTCGAAGGCACCATCTCCCAAGGCGTCCAGCGCTGTGGACTGCGCAGATTCCGGCGTCGCCATCAACCTCACCGACACACCCCGGCCCGCACCGGCACCCGCCACTTCGCACGACTTCGCCCCGCCGAGGAACAACTCGACGGGGCGAAGTGATCAAGGCCTCGAACTAGCCAACAGCGTCAGCCCATCCAGTCCGGGGCCCGTCTCATACAGGCAGGTCTCCACGGCATGAGGCCAACGCACCCGTAGTGCGCGAACCTGCCACCGAGGCGGTCACCAAGAGGCGGGAGCCGGACCACACGGCAGGCATGTCGTCGGCGCGAGATCCCAGTTCGACTGATCAAGCCTGCCGACTGGTGAGCGGATGGCTTCTACGAGGCCTTCATCGTGATCCCCGCGGATGCGACGTGTGTCTCCGGCGGGCAGTAAACAAGAGACCAGCCGCTGGACACCCACTTCCCCGCTTCGCGCACGACGACACCGGTGCCGTCCCACCTCGCGCAATTCGCCACCGCCTTGTAGTGTCCGCCGTTACCCTTAGCGCAGCGGGCAGCCCCGCCGTTTATGAACACCTTGTTGTATTCGCAGCCCGTTGGCCAGCCCATCACGGTAACGGACTTATCGGCAGCAGACTCGTAGGCAGCCGCGGAGGCCGTGCCCTGAAATCCCAGAGCGAAGGTCGCCAGCGCACCGCCAGCAAGCAGTACCGATAATTGTTTCTTCATTCGTGCGAACCCTTTCTCGATTGACTCGTTCTAGGTCATGCCACGTGCAGTTGTCTCGATACCTGCACTCTTAGGAGACCTTTGTCTCGATACCTGCACTCTGAGTCTTGGTGGATCCCTGGCAGTACGCGATGGACCATCCGTACTTCTTCCAGGGGCCCTGGAACTGCTGCAGCGCCCCGGTTTCCGGATCCTTGCAAATTGCGAGAGCTCGGTAGGAACCACCATTGGAGCTAGTGCAAGTGCCCGCGGTTCGCCAACCATCAGCAACTTGATACTTGCAGCCGGCGGGCCGCCCCTTTAACTCGATACTGTCGGCTGATGCGGTGGCAGGTGCCGTAAGCGCAAGGCCGAGCATCGTGAACCCCATCAGGAGGATTCTAGGTGTCTTACGCACTGATTACCCCATTCCCTCAACTCAGGCTTACCGATGTGGAGTTGACGCCCACCAAAACTAAGATCCCCGCATGTCCGTGTCAACAGAGTTCCAAAATTTGAGCGAAACCTGAGGTTCGCGAGCGGCAATAGAGTTGCGTAAGATCTGATATGGATGGTGACATTCCAGTACTGGCATTTCCGACAGGCGTGATCTGGCCAACTGAGGCGAAAAAGAGGGTTGTTTATGGCGAATGCCAGCACATGGTTCCCCCCATATGAGGGAGACCATTGAGCCGCCACGGATACGCGCAGCAGCGTGCTCGCCCCCCCTTCCACGAGACGCCACTTACATGCTCGATGCAGCAGCCATAGCCATCCCGACAGGAGCTGCCAGCAACGTCGTTGCCTACCTGATCGCAGGGCACGCTGACACTCCGAACCCGGCTCCCCGCGATCTTCCAGCGTGGAACTGCACAGCAGCGGAGCGAGGCACGGCGGACGCTGGACGAGGACGCCTCCGCGCTGACACAGCAGACGGGCACACAGGCAGACGTCGCCGCACGGTGGGCCGGCTTCCTGACTGCTGTACTCGCCGCGTACCCCGACCCCCGGACGGATATCGAGGCTCTGGCCGCCGCCCAACCGTCCGACACGAAGTCGGCGGCCGGGCTGCTCGCGCCGGCCAGCTCCAAGACCCGCGTCCGCACTTCGGAACGTGCGCCTGGGATCGCCGCAAGGGCCTTCGGGCCGGACGCGGCGAGAGCGCCGACGAGACGGGAGACCGTCGGATCGGAGACCACCGGACCGAACACACCCGGCTCGGCCCGCAGCATGCCGACGTCGGCCAGACAGTCTCCGCCGAGTGCGACGGCCAGGGCCACATCCAGCAGGATCTTGCCCGGATCGTGCACGGCCCGCGGCTTGCGCCACGGTGCCAGTGCCGCCGATATCGCGCCGTCCAGGCCGGACTTGCGGACCGTCTCGACCGGCAGCACCGAGCCAGCCTGGGCAACCACCCCGCGACCGCCGCTCTCGACACGGACGCGCGGGTAGGACCCGCTACTCTTGTCGGGTAGCCGGAGTCCATTGCTGGACCCCGGCCCCCTCAGAACCGTACGTGCACGTCATCCGCGCATACGGCTCAAGCAAGCCTCAATGGCTCTCAGGTATGCAGAGTTTCCTCGCCGTTGTCCGCGTATGAGCGTAGACGGCAAACAGCGTGGGTGAGGCGGAGTTGAACCCCATCCGGCGTCTTCGTCCCCTAGGCAGTGTCCGGTCGATCATGAGCGGAGCCAGATGACGAGGGCTGCGGCGGTGACGGTGCCGAGGAAGACGTATCCGCGCTTGTCGTAACGA
>NZ_JBIAQG010000019.1:0-108219 GCF_042888805.1 Streptomyces sp. NPDC002730 | reverse complement strand
GCACCCCGCTATGACGTGGGCAAGACCGTCAAACGCCCCGAGACCCTCAAGGCCATCGGCAGACCCGGTAGGTCCTGGTAGATAAAGAACAAGCTTAACGCGCAGGCAACATGTGGGCCACGTCACACCTCTCCCCATCTCCCGGAAAGGCGGCACACGTGCGATTGCGCACTCCCCTCGCCCTGCTCGGGGCGGCGTTGCTGGTGCTCGTGGGGCCGCCGCTGCTCACCGCAGGCAGCGGCTCCGACACCGGTACGCAGATCCCCGGCCTGCGCTTCATGGTCCCCAACACGCCCGGCGGCGGCTACGACATCACCGCGCGTACGGCCGCCAAGAATGCCGAGGACGCCGAACTCACCCACAACATCGAGGTGTTCAACCTGCCGGGCGCCGGCGGCACCGTCGGTCTGACCCGGCTCGTCGGCGAGCACGGCAACGGCAAGCTCGCCATGTCCATGGGCCTCGGTGTCGTCGGCGCCGTACACACCAACAAGTCGCCGAAGACCCTCGCCGACACCACCCCGATCGCCCGGCTCACCGAGGAGCAGGACATCGTGGTGGTGAGCAAGGACTCGCCGTACAAGACCATTCAGGATCTCCTCGCGGCCTGGAAGAAGAACCCCGGAAAGCTGCCGGTCGGCGGCGGATCCTCGCCCGGCGGCCCGGACCATCTCGCGCCGATGCTGATGGCACAGGCCGCCGGGATAGCCCCGAAGACCGTCAACTACATCCCCTTCGACGGCGGCGGGGAGCTCCTCGCATCCATCCTGGGCAACAAGGTCGCCTTCGGTGTCTCGGGCGTCGGCGAGTACCTCGACCAGATCAAGGCGGGCGAGCTGCGGCTGCTCGCCGTCACCGGACCCGAGCGCGTCCCCGGCCTTGAAGCCCCCACCCTGCGCGAGGCCGGACTCGACACCGACTTCACCAACTGGCGCGGCATCGTCGCCCCGCCCGGCCTCTCCGGCGCCGAACGCGACAAGCTCGTCGGCCTCGTCGAGAAGCTGCACGACTCCCCGCAGTGGAAGGAGTCGATGAAGAAGAACGGCTGGGACGACGCCTATCTCGCCGGTGACAAGTTCGGTGACTTCCTGGATGAACAGGACAAGAGCGTGGACTCGGTGCTGAAGGAGCTCGGGCTGTGACGACAGATACCGGAACAGAGAACGAAGCCCCGGCCGTGCACCGCTCCTGGCGGGACTGGCTGCGCGAATACTCCGAACTCGGCGTCAGCGCCCTGCTGTTCGTCATCGGCGCGCTCGTCCTCACCGACGCGCTGACGATGGATGTCGACATGGCGCAGCGCGGGCCCGTCGGTCCCAAGACCGTCCCCGTCGTCGTCGGCATCGGCCTGCTGGTCGTCGCCGCACTGCTCGCCGTCGACGTACTGCGCGGCGGCCGCGGCGAGGCCGAGGGCGGCGAGGACATCGACCTGAGTGAACCGAGCGACTGGCGTACGGTGCTGCTCCTCGCGGGCGTCTTCCTCGCCTTCGCCGTACTCGTCGGCCCGGTCGGCTTCCCCATCGCCGGAGCCCTGCTCTTCTGGGGCGCCGCCTTCGCCCTCGGCAGCCGCCACGTCGACCGCGATCCGCTGATCGCCGCGGCCCTCTCCCTGGTCACCTACCTCGTCTTCAACAACCTGCTCGGTGTTCCGCTGCCGGGTGGCCCGCTGATGGGAGTGCTTTAGCCGATGGACTCTCTCAACTCCCTCATCGACGGTTTCGGCACGGCGCTGACCCCCGTCAATCTGCTCTGGGCGGCGATAGGCGTGCTGCTCGGCACGGCAATCGGCGTACTGCCCGGAATCGGCCCGGCGATGGCGGTGGCGCTGCTGCTGCCGGTGACGTACGGACTCGAACCGACCGGCGCGTTCATCATGTTCGCCGGCATCTACTACGGCGCGATGTTCGGCGGTTCCACGACGTCGATCCTGCTCAACACGCCCGGTGAGAGCGCCGCCGTGGTCGCCGCCCTCGAAGGCAATCCCATGGCGAAGGCCGGACGCGGCGCACAGGCCCTCGCGGCCGCTGCCGTCGGACACTTCGCCGGCGGCATGATCGGCACCATCCTTCTGGTTGTACTCGCCCCGACCGTCGCCGAACTGGCCGTGGACATCGGCGCACCCGACTACTTCGCGATCATGGTGCTGGCCTTTATCGCGGTGACGTCGGTACTGGGCTCGTCCCGTATTCGCGGGCTCGCGTCGCTGCTCATCGGTCTGACCCTGGGCCTCGTCGGCCTGGACCAGATGACCGGCCAGCAGCGGCTCACCTTCGGCTCGCTCCAGCTCGCCGACGGCATCGACGTCGTGATTGTCGCGGTCGGTCTCTTCGCGATCGGCGAGGCACTGTGGGTCGCGGCCCATCTGCGGCGCAGCAGCGGAGAAGCCATCCCGGTCGGCCGGCCCTGGCTCGCCAAGTCCGATGTCAGGCGCACCTGGAAGTCCTGGCTGCGCGGTCCGGTCATCGGCTTCCCGTTCGGCGCGATCCCGGCCGGCGGCGCGGAGATCCCCACCTTCCTCTCGTACGTCACCGAGAAGCGGCTCTCCAGGCACAAGGAGGAGTTCGGCAAGGGCGCCATCGAGGGTGTGGCAGGACCGGAGTCGGCGGCCTCGGCCTCGGCGGCGGGCACCCTGGTGTCGATGCTGACGCTGGGCCTGCCCACGACCGCCGTCGCGGCCGTGATGCTGGCCGCCTTCCAGCAGTACGGAATCCAGCCGGGACCGCTGCTCTTCGAGCGCGAGCCAGACCTGGTGTGGGGTCTGATCGCCTCTCTCTTCGTCGGCATGGTGCTGCTGCTTGCGCTGAACCTGCCGCTGGCGCCGGTCTGGGCGAAGCTGCTGCGCATCCCGCGCCCGTACCTCTACGCGGGAATCATGTTCTTCGCGGCGGTCGGCGCGTACGCGGTCGGTGGCGAGGCGCTCGACCTGGTCATCCTGCTGATCATCGGTCTGATCGGCTTCGGTATGCGGCGGTACGGACTTCCCGTGCTGCCGGCGGTGATCGGTGTCATTCTCGGCCCGGCCGCGGAGCAGCAGCTGCGCCGTGCGCTGCAGATCAGCGACGGCAGCGTCAGCGGACTTGTCAACACGCCGTTCTCGGTGACGGTGTACGCCGTGATCCTGCTCCTGGTGGCGTGGCCCTGGCTGAAGAAGTTGATCGTACGGAGCCGCCGTAACGTGTCGGCATGACCGATGACATCCGTCCCGCCGCCCTGGACGACGTACCGCTGGTGAAGGCCGTGACCGATGCGGCCTACCACCACTACATCGAACGGATCGGCGTCGTGCCCGCCCCGATGGAGGCGGACCACGCGGCCGAGGTGGCGGCGGGGCGGGTGTTCGTGGTCGGCGATCCGGTTCGAGGAGTCATCGTCCTGGTCCCGGAGGCCGGCCATCTGCTCCTGGAGTCGATCGCCGTCCATCCGGGCGCCCATGGCACGGGACTCGGCCGCAGGCTGCTGATCTTTGCCGAGGAGTACGCGGTTGAGCTGGGCCTGAGCGAGATCCGGCTGTATACGAACGCGCTGATGTGGGAGAACCAGCAGCTCTATCCGCGGTACGGGTACGAGGTGGTGGAGCGGCGCGTGGACGGACCGTACGACCGGATTCACTATCGCAAGTCGCCGGTCCGGCCATCGGACCACTGAGTGAGCCCGCGAGTGCGGCCTACGAGCCGGTGTGACCGAGCAGTCCGGTCAACTCGCCGTCACGGGCGAGGAGTTCGAGCTCGTCAAGTGCCCGGACGGCGCGGTCCGCCGCCTCGGGGTCACGGGTGGCGAGGCCGCTTTCCTCGAACTCGTCCTCGTCCAGGCGCAGTACGGACGCCAAGTCCGCCGACACCCACAGATCGAGGTCCAGGTCCTCGACGACCAGCTCGCCGCCGTCGAGGACGGCAGGGCGGGTGATGTCGCAGTACCAGCCCTTCAGCGTGCCGTCCCCGGCGCGGACCTCCTTCACCGCGTACCAGCGGTCCCGCCAGTAGTACTCGGTGAAGACATCGCCCGGCTCGAACCGTACGAAGCCGAAGTCGCGCGTCCCCGCACCCGCCCACGGCGCGCGGACCGTGACGCGGTCGCCGTTGTCCTCGACCAGCTCGGCGGGATAGCGGATCTTGGTCCGGCCGGCCTTGACCAGCCGCACCTCAACCGAGGGTGCGGACATGACGTACCTCCGTCGCGCAGATCTCGTAGCCGAACCATTTGTTGATCGCCAACATGGGGCCATTGCCCGCGTCATTGCTGGTGAACGCCTCCGTGTAGCCAGCGGCGCGGGCGCGGCGCAGCGAGTCCGTCTTGGCGAGCTTCGCGAATCCCCGCCCGCGGTGGGCGCGCAGCGTGCCCGTCATGCCGGACATATAGCGGGTGCTGCCGTCCGAGTGGGCCGCTGTGAAGGCAGCGACGTCGCCGTCCACGAGCACGACCGTGCTCAGATCGCGGTCGAGCAGCGGGTTGTTCCAGGTGTGGGTGATCCAGTCGTCGTAGTCGTCGAAGTCCGCGCCGATGTCGCTGGGCTCGTCCGACGTGGCCTCGGCATCGGCCCTGAACATCGGCCGCGGATCGGCCTCGAAGTCCGCGGCGGTACCCAGCTCGACGCCCGCGGGCAGCTCGGGCAGCGGCGGCAGCGTGCCGTTCGTCAGGTCAAGACGCTGGAAGTGGGCCGGACGGGTCGGCCGGTAGCCGTGCTTCTCCGCGAAGGCGCGGGACTCCGGCTCGTCCATCACCCAGGCGTAGACGGTCCTCGCGCCCTCGGCCGTCAGATGCTCCTCGGCGGCGCGCAGAATCAGCGCCCCCGCGCCTTGGCCGCGGTGCTCCGGGTGGACATGCGGAGTGACGAACGACTGACCCGGCTCACCGGAGTCGTACGCGATGCCGACATGGGCCGTGCCGATGATCTCCCCGTCCTTCTCGGCGATCAACAGCCGGTACTTCTTGGCCGGGTTGGCGGACTGCACACCGAAGGCGACGGCCTCGGGTGTCGTCACCATGTAAGGGAGCGCGGCACGCCTGACGCGGGACACCGATGCGGCGTCATCGAGGCTGAAATCGCGGACGATCAAGGTCATGGGAAGGGACGGTACGTGCCCGCCGGGTGGCGTCGCCTCTCATTTTCCGGCGGTGAGAGAGAATCGGCGGGTGACTTTGAAGATCGCCATTGATGCCGATGCGGATGTCGCTCCGTACGAACAGCTGCGTACCCAGGTATCCGAGCAGGCGCGGTCGGGCGCACTGCCGGTGGGCTACAAACTGCCGACTGTGCGCGGGCTTGCCGAGGACCTCGGGCTCGCCCCCAACACCGTTGCCAAGGCGTACCGCGCGCTGGAGACCGACGGAGTGATCGAGACCCGAGGCCGCAACGGCACGTTCATCGCGGCTGCGGGCGACGCGGCCGAGCGCCGGACGGCCGCGGCCGCGGCGGCGTACGCCGAGCAGGCGCATCGGCTGGGCCTGACCCGCGCCGCCGCGCAGTCGGCGGTGGAGGACGCGCTGCGCGCGGCGTACGGGCAGTAGGAGGAGTCCGCCGCCGCTTGCGGGCCCCGGGCTTACGCGTCCGGGCCCACGCCGAGCGGTGGCGCGGCTGTGGGCTCGCGCCGACGGGGCTCTCGCCATACGAAGCGCGGCGGCGTACCCGCGCCGTCCGTGCTCGCGCTGTACGACGGCGGGGCGCCAGGTGAACGCTGCGCGACGGCGGGTGCTGTGTTCGCGGCGTCCGTGCTCGCGGTCCGTGCTCGCGGTGTTCGTACTCCCGTTGTCCGTGCTCGCGCTGTACGACGGCGGGGCGCCAGGTGAACGCTGCGCGACGGCGGGCGCCGTGCTCGCGCCGTCCGTGCTCGCGCCGTCCGTGCTCGCGCCGTCCGTGCTCGTGCTGTACGCCGACGGCGGCACCGTACTCGCGCCGTCCCGCTCACGCCGTACGACAGCGGTGCGTCGCGCTCACGACGCACCGCCCCTGCTCACAGATACAAGCCCGCGTCCGCGCCGTCGTTCTGGGCCGGGACCGAGGCCGGGCTGCTGCCGCGCCGCAGTGCGTACAGCTCGGCCAGCGTCGCGCCCTCGCGGCCCACGCCCTCCTCCGTGCCCAGCCAGTTCACCGACTCCTTGCGGGTCAGCGAGCCCACCTCGATCCGGGCCAGACAGCGCCCCGGGCGGACCACCGCCGGGTGGAGGCGTTCCAGGTCCTCGTTGGTCGTCACGCCCACCAGGACGTTACGGCCCTGGCCCAGCAGGCCGTCCGTGAGATTCAGCAGCCGGGACAGCGCCTGGCCCGCGGTGTGCTTGGCCTCGCCGCGGATCAGCTCGTCGCAGTCCTCGAGCAGCAGCAGCCGCCAGCGGCCCTTCGACGTGCCCTCGTCCTCGCCGATCGCGATGTCCATCAGATAGCCGACGTCGTTGAAGAGCCGCTCCGGGTCCAGTACGCAGTCGACCTGGCACCAGTCACGCCAGGAGCGGGCCAGGGTCCGCAGCGCCGAGGTCTTGCCGGTGCCCGGCGGGCCGTGGAGCAGGAGCAGCCGGCCGGAGATGTCGTCCGGCGTGACCTTCATCAGCTGGTCCATCGCATCGGCCACCGGCGCCGTGTAGTTGGGCCGGACCTCCTCCCAGGTGCCCGCGGCGATCTGGCGCGTGGTGCGGTGCGGACCGCGCCGCGGCGAGACGTACCAGAACCCCATGGTGACGTTCTCCGGCTGCGGTTCCGGCTCGTCGTGGGCGCCGTCCGTCGCCTGGCCCAGGACCTTCTCGGCCAGCTCGGAGCTGACCGCCGTGACGGTGACGTCGGCGCCGCGGTTCCAGCGGGATACCAGCAGCGTCCAGCCGTCCCCCTCGGCGAGAGTGGCGCTGCGGTCGTCGTCGCGCGCGGAGCGCAGTACGGAGGCGGCCGGCGGCAGCAGTGTGGCGCCGGGCTTGACGCGGTCGATGGTGGAGCTGTGGGAGTACGGCTGCTCGCCCGTCGCGAAGCGGCCGAGGAACAGCGCGTCGACGACATCCGAAGGCGAATCGCTGTCGTCGACGTTGAGCCGGATCGGCAGAGCGTCCTGAGGCTTGGCAGACATGCGCCCATGATCCGGCACGGGGCCGCTGAGCGCACGGTGTTTTGACCGGTGGCGCGCCCGGGGCTGGCCGGCGGCCGGCGGCCGGTTCCGGCATCAGCCACCGGCCCGGCGGAGCTGCCCACCGGCCCGGCGGAGCAGCCCGCCTGTCCTGCGGGCCCCGCGCACCAGCGCGTAACCCTTGGTCATCGCACGGTCCTTGGCGAAGTTCCGGGCGATGGATCTGCCGACGACGAGCCGCTCGAACTCCTCGATGTCCGTGCCGCGCCGCACGGTCACCCGCTCCAGGGCGTACGGCCCCTGCCGGCGCACGGCGAGAGCGTTGCCCACGGCGAGCGACTGCGCGAAACCGGCCGCGCGGACCGTACGCCGTACCCGGCGGCTGGAGTAGCCGTACGGATAGGCGAAGGAGACCGGCCCGGTGCCCAGTTCGTCGGCGATGATGTCCCGGCAGCGGACCGTCTCGTACCAGAGGCGGCCGTCGTCGAGCTGGTCGAGCTGCGGATGGGTGTGGGTGTGGCCGCCGATCTCCGTGCCGGCGGCGGCCAGTTCGCGCACCTGGTCCCAGTCGAGCATGGTGTCGAGCGCACCGCCCTCGTCGTAGGCGCCGCGCAGCCACCCGGTCGAGATGAACAGCGTCGACACGAAGCCGTGTTTGGCGAGGGCGGGGAGGGCGTGCCGGTGCACACCCTCGTATCCGTCGTCGAAGGTGATCAGCACGGGGCGGCGCGGCAACGGGCCGCCGCCCGACCGCCAGGCAGCGCCCAGCTGAGCGGTGGTGACCGGTGTGAACCCGCGCTCGCCGAGCAGCTCCATCTGCTCGGCGAAGGAGTCGGGCGAGACGGAGAGACCGTACGCGGCCTTCGCCGGCCGGTGTCCGACCGCGTGGTACATCAGAATGGGCACCGGCTGGTTCACTCGGGTTCACCTCGCGATGCAGCAAGGGGACCGGACGAGAACGTGGCGCCGCCCCGGCGGGCCCGCACGCTCCCCACCACATAGCCGCCCGCCGCCGCCGCGACCCCGGTGACGATCGCGCCCGCCCGGCCCGCACCGCCCCGCCGCCCCAGCACCATGTCGCGCAGCCCGCGCACGACTCCGGCCGGCAGGACCCGCGTGGTGTAGCGGCGCTCGGACTCGAGTCCCTTGGCCGCGCCCACACTCCGGGCCACGAGCGCCTTGGAGAGGCCCTCGGCGTAGGCACGGGTGCGGAAGTAGCCGAACCGCTCCCGGACGGCAGGCACCTTGTGGTGGATCACCGCGCGGTCGTCGATCAGGAGCACCGCGTCCGGCAGCGCCTTGGCGAGCCGGATGCACAGCTCGGTCTCCTCGCAGCCCAGCGGCCGTTTGTCGCCGTCCCGTCCGATCCCTGTGGCGAAGCCGCCCGAGGCGTCGAAGGCGCTGCGCCGGAAGGAGGCGTTGCCGCCCAGGACGTTACGGACGCGCACCTTGCCGGGCGGCAGCCCCCGGTAGGTACAGCCGACGACCCAGTCGAACTCCTCGGGGAACCAGACCGGTCGGCGGCCCGATGCCCAGGCGGCCATCGTCCGCCCGCCGACGGCCATCACCTGCCGGTCGTCGTACCCCTCGGCGAAGTACCGCAGCCAGTCACGCTCGGCCACGGCATCGTCGTCGAGGAAGGCGACAAACTCGCCGCGGGCGGCGGCGATCCCCGTGTTGCGGCCGGCGGAGAGGCCGCGGGGGCCCGCGTTGGCGAGCACCCGCACCTCCTCACCGTCTGCCGCGCTTTCCTTGTACTCCTTGCCGAGCCGTTCGAGCAGCGCCGCGTTGTGGTCGACCACGAGCAGCGTCTCGAGAGCCGGCAGTGACTGGGCCCGTACCGAGTCGACGGCCGCCAGGATGTCCTCCCAGCGGTCCTCGGTGTAGACGCAGATCACCACGGAGAAGGCGCGGTCGCTCAAGACGCCTCTCCCCGCGGAATCCTGAGGCTGAGCGTCGCCGACGCACGTCGGCGGGCTGCTCTTCCTACGCCTTTCTCCTTGAGTATCACCCTGAGGACCCGCAGTCCGTCCCGTACGGCGCTGAGGTTGCTGACGCCGTGGATGCGGAGGTACTCGTGGCTGGGGACCTCCTGGACCCGCAGCCCGGCCTTGACGACCCGGATGTTCATCAGGGTCTCGATCTCGAAGCCGGTGCAGTCCAGCGTGATGCTGTCCAGGCAGTGCTTCCAGAAGGCGTTGTAGCCGTAGCAGAGATCGGTGTAGCGGGCCCCGAACTTGGCGTTGACGACCGCGCACAGCACCCAGTTGCCGAGCTTGCGGATCGGAGTCATGTCGTCGGTGCCACCGCCGTTGGCGAAACGCGAGCCCTTGGCGAAATCGGCGCCGGAGACCAGTGCGGAGACATACGAGACGATCTCCTGGCCGTCCGCCGAACCGTCGGCGTCGACCATCACGATGATGTCGCCGGTGCAGGCGGCAAATCCGCTGATGAGGGCATCCCCTTTGCCCTTGCCGACCTGCTTCACGACCTTGACGTCCGGCCACAGTTCGCGGGCGACCTGGACGGTGTTGTCGCTGGAATTCCCGTCGACCAGAACGACTTCATGAATCCAGTCGGGAAGGGTCTTGAAGACGTACGGAAGATTCTCCGCCTCATTCATGGCGGGGATCACGACGCTCACGGGCGGAGTGATCGCGAGATGCGAGGAGATCGGGCGGTAGTTGGCGGATATTCGGCCGACTCCGCGCACCGGCCCTTCCGGATCAATGGCTGTTTCGGCGCTGTCCTCATGGTGCGACGGTGCGTGGTGCGACGGTTCGGTGAACGGATCTTGCCCCGGAGCGGCCGGGCGCAGGACTGAGCTCATGAGTCTGTTTCCCTCTCCACCGGTGGACCGCCCGCCCCCGGGCAGTCCGGATGAGTTTCCGGTTTGAAAGGGGGGTACTTCTCACCCCGGCCATGACGGCATAACGCTCCCTACCTGGTTGGGTGAGCTGGCAAAACAGGCCGCGCGGTGTACGGCTCGGAATGAGCGCGAAAACCGAGCACGGCACCCCCCTACCGCGCCCCGCTCCGGATCCATCGCGACGCTTGAGCCCTCCCCTAGAGCCGCTTTGCATGATGAACCGTTGCGGGTGGATGTACGACGGTATTGATGATTAGGACTGTATGGCAAGACCTGGGACATGACCCCGCTTTTTTACTTTTTTGGTACCACTTCGGTGGTCAGATGTGGAACCGTCCCGATCGGATCTTCTTGATCCCTTTCGTCAATCGATCCGCCGGGTTGATGAGTTCCGGCTGCCGCATTCGCCGGCCCAGTGCCCAGAGGAAGAGCAGAGCGGTGATCGCGGCCACCGCGATGATCCCTCCGCCGACCGTCAGGGTGTGCGGGGACGACCTGGTCTGAGCCACCAGCAGATCGATGACGAGCGCCCCGGCCGCTGCAGTGGTGGCGCGGGCCGCCGGGGCCGGCCGTGGCAGCGCCGCGGCGATGCCGCAGGCCGGTCCGGCGAACAGGAAGAAGAGGATGAACGGCGCGCGCAGCGGCGACTGGACGTCGGCGAGCGCCAGCGCGACGCCCACCCCCGAGATGGCGACCGCGATGCCCGCGAGCACCGGCAGCAGGTCTGTCCGGACAGCTGTCGGCTTGTCTCTGAAGTTCTGCATGACCGACTTGCCCCCCAAGGCGTCGGATGCCAGGTCTCAATGCTGCGCAGTCGCCGACGCTCCGTCAAGAAGTTCTCACGGAAAAGTCTTGGCATGGACACTTCCGGTGAAGTATGGGGCCTGCTACGAAAGTTGTGGCAGAGATCCTGCTAAAGGGAGGTTCCATGAAACTGTCCCGAATCGCGGCATTCTCATCCTCACTCCTCCTCGGCGCCGTCCTCGCTCTCACCGGAGCCGGCCAGGCGCAAGCGTCGGACACCGCCCTGGCGCTCGACTATGTGGCCCTCGGCGACTCCTACTCATCGGGTCTCGGGGCCGGCAGCTACGACAGCGCAAGCGGCAACTGCAAGCGCAGCAGCCGTGCCTATCCCAAGCTCTGGGCGGCCGCGCATTCACCCTCGTCGTTCGGGTTCACCGCTTGCTCGGGCGCTCGTACGGGTGATGTCACGGCCGGTCAGCTCGGCCCCCTCAACTCCGCGACCGACCTCGTCTCGATCACCATCGGCGGCAATGACGCCGGCTTCGCCGACGTCATGACCACCTGCGTCCTGCAGTCCGAGTCCAGCTGCATCAACCGGATCAACCAGGCGAAGAGCTACGTCGACTCGACCCTGCCCGGCAAGCTCGACTCGGTCTACTCGGCGATCAGATCCAAGGCCCCGGCGGCCCAGGTCGTCGTCCTCGGCTACCCCCGCTTCTACAAGCTCGGCGGCAGCTGCATCGCCGGACTGAGCGAGAACGAACGGTCCGCGATCAACGGGGCCGCGAACTACCTCAACGCCGCCATCGCGAAGCGCGCCGCCGACCACGGCTACGACTTCGCGGATGTCGCACCCGCCTTCAACGGACACGAGATCTGCTCCGGGTCGGCCTGGCTGCACAGCCTCAACTGGCTCAACATCAGCGAGTCCTACCACCCCACCTCGTCCGGACAGTCCGGCGGCTACCTGCCCGTCTTCACCTCCCACGCCTGACCGTCACGGTCAGCCCGACCCTGTCGTTCCGTATGTGTTGGCCGTGTAGGAGCCCCCGTCCGTCGGGGTCTCCTGCGCACACGTGACCGAGAAGTCGATCCAGTTGGAGCGCACCTCGACCGGACTCCGGATTTCCACCCGGATCTGGTCGTGGTGTGTCCCGTTCGGCTCGTAGGTCAGCTCGATGTGGTTGACCTGCTGCTGCCTGCCGCCGCCCGCCCCGAAGTCCAGCGTCTTCCAGCCGGAGTCGGAGCTCTCCCCGCTCCTGGTCGCCCAGCGGTACTCGACAGCCGCCGGAGTGCGGCCGACCGTGATCGTCGCCCTGAAGGCCGGAGCCTCCGCCTCGGGCGGCGGACAACTGCCCGAGTAACTTCCGTGCACGGTCCGGGCGTAGACCTTCACGCTCTGCGGCGGCGTGTGCGCGCCGCCGTTGCCGCCAGTGACCCCGTTGGACCCATTGCCTGCGTTGGCCGACCCGCCGTCCGTACCGCCGTCCGTACCGGCGCCCGTGCCGCCGTTCGTGGTGCCGCCGTCCGGTCCGCTGCTGCTCGGGGGCGTGCTGCCTGGACTGGCGGTGCCGGCACTCCCGCCCGCGGGTGCCGTGCTGCTGCTGTTGTCCGATCCACCCGGGTCCTTGCCCTTGTTGACCAGAGCCCAGGCGAGGCCGCCGACCGCGAGAAGCAGTACCGCCACACCGGCGACCAGCGCCGTGGCCGCCTGCCGCGAGCGGTCCTGCGGCACTCCCGTCGTCGCCGTTGTCGCGGGCGTCGGCGGCGGACCGAACGACGAAGGCCCCGGGGCCGGTGCGGCCGGCGAGGCCGCCACCGTAGGGCTGTACGGACCGGGGGAGGGAGGTGCGGTACGCGCGCCGCCACCCGCGCCCACCACCCGCAGCTGATGCTCGGCCTCCGCCGCCGACAGCCGGTCCGCCGGATCCTTGCGCAGCAGCCCCGCGATGACCGGCTCCAGCGCACCGGCCCTGCGAGGCGGCGGCAGCTCCTCGTCGACGACGGCGCGCAGCGTGCTGAGCGGAGTGTTCTGCCGGAACGGGGAGTTGCCCTCGACCGCGGCGTACAGCAGCACCCCGAGCGACCACAGATCCGACTCGGGCCCCGGAGTGCGCCCCAGCGCGCGCTCGGGCGCGAGGAATTCGGGAGAGCCGATCAGCTCGCCCGTCATCGTGAGATTGGAGGTCCCCTCGACCATGGCGATCCCGAAGTCCGAGAGCACCACCCGGCCGTCATTGGCGATGAGTACGTTCCCCGGCTTCACATCGCGGTGCAGCACACCCGCCTCGTGCGCGGCGCGCAGGGCCGCGAGAATCTCGGCGCCGATGTGGGCCGCGCGCTGAGGGGCGATCGGCCCCTCCGTGTCGAGCACATCGGAGAGCGCGAGCCCGCGCACCAGCTCCATCACGATCCAGGGCCGGCCGTCCTCGGTCGCCACGTCGTAGACGGTCACCACATTGCGGTGCGAGATCCGGCCCGCCGCCCATGCCTCCCGCTCCAGGCGTGCGTAGAGCCGCTGCTCGTCGGCACCGCCGAGTCCGGCGGGGGCGCGGACCTCCTTGACGGCGACCTCGCGTATCAGCACTTCGTCGCGGGCCCGCCACACGACGCCCATCCCGCCCTCGCCCAGCGGGCTCAGCAGTCGGTAGCGCCCCGCGACCAGCCGCTCATCGCCCGGCACTTCGCTCACAGCGAGCCCCCATCCGTAGCAGAGCAACTACCCCAAGTTAGCTCACGCAAGGGCTGTTGCCGCCCCCTTGAGCGCCAATCCGCATCCGAGGGCGAGTACCACGCACGCCGTGCCGAGCGGCAGTACGCGCTGCACGGCGGAGAACGTCCTTCCCTTGCGGAGGCTCCTTTCGCGGAGAAGGCGGGAGGCGCGGTCGCCGAGCCGGACGGCTGCGAAGCCGGCGGCGGTGAGGGTGAGGGCGAGGCCGGCGCCGTACGCGAGCACGAGCAGCAGACCGAACCAGGCGCGGCCCAGGGCGGCGGCGCCGACGAGCACGACGACGGCGGAGGGACTGGGGACGAGTCCGCCGGCGAAGCCGAGCAGGAGGGTGGAGCGGAGACTCAGCGTGCGGTGGTCGTGGGTGTGGCCATGCCCGTGTCCGTGTCCGTGCGTGTGCCCATGGCCGTGTCCGTGCTCGGCTGAGTGCGCATGCCCGTCGCCGTGCTCGTGCGCGTGGTCGTGCCCGTGACTGTGCCCGTGACCATGTCCGTGGCTGTGTCCGTGCGCATGACCGCGGTTCCGCCAGGCTCTGCGCACCAGTACCGCTCCCGCCACGGCCACCAGCACGCCGCTCGCGACGCCCAGCCACGCCACCACCGACGGCGCAGCCGCCGAGCCCGCGGCGATCAGCGCGCCGAGCGCGAACACTCCGAGCGTGTGCGTGACCGTCACCGACGCACCCAGCGACAGGACGTCGCGCAGCGAGTTCCGTCCGCCGGCCGCCGCGGCGGCCGCCATCACGGTCTTGCCGTGGCCCGGCGCGAGCGCGTGCAGTGCACCGAGCAGCAACGCGGTCGCCAGGGCCAGCGCGGCGAATCCCGCGGTCAGTTCGCGCCGGGACACCAGCCCGGTCAGCGCCTGCGTCCAGCGATCCGCGCCGCGCGGCAGTACGGAGGCCGGGACCACCGCCTCCCCGGGTCGGTCCGCCGCCGCCGGGGCGCCGCCCGGAGTGACCGAGAGCTCGGCCGCCCTCTGGTCCGGCGCCGAGGAGAGCTGGCCGTTCGGGTACACCGTCAGCCGCCGTGACGTCGTTGCCTTCGGTACGTCGGAGGAGGCGAGCGTCATCCGGTCCCCGCGGGCCGTGATCTCCCGCCAGCCCGGACCCTTGTCGCCGCCCGGCGCTCGGAAGGCGATCGTCTGCCGCCCTTCCGGCAGTGCGGCCGTCAGTCTGCACTCGACGCGGAGCGTCGGCAGCCCGGCCTGTCCGGGGCGTACTTCGGCGCGGCTCGCGCCGGATGTGAGCGCAGTCGCCTGTCGCTCGACGGTGACCTGGCTGTCCTGCGCCGCTTCCCGGCAGCGGCCCTGGGCCCACGCCGACAGTTCATCGGTGGACATCTTCCGGTCGCCGTCCCGGTCGATCTTGGAACGCGCCTGGGCGGCGGGTATCTCCGCGAGGTCCTCGACATGATCGACGCTCAGCAGCTTCGGGGCGACGAGGAGCCCGTCGTACCGGTTGACCGTGAAGTTGCCCAGAGGGTGCGCGGCGGCAGTCCCGGCGGGCAGCAGCGCGAGCGCCGCCCCGGCGACGAGCACCGCCGCGCCGGTGACGGTGGTACGCCTCCTCATGACGCCTCCAGTGCCTTCAGTGCGGCACGAGCCGCACGCGAACCGGTCGGTGAGAAGCCCGGGTTGATCTTCAGGGCGGCTGTGAGGGAGGTCCGGGCCGCCGCGGTCTTGCCCGCGGCGCGTTCGATCATGCCGCGGTGGTACAGGAACACCGCGTTGCGGCAGCCGGGCGGTGCGGACTTCCCGACATACGAAAGGGCCTCGGTGGAGCGGCCGTTCACTTGCAGTGCCCAGGCCAGGGCGTCCGCGGTGTGCACGGTCTGTCGCTGCTTCCACTCGGCGCGTGCGGCGCGCAGCGCCTCGGGCCGGTCGCCGTGGTCCGCGAGAGCCAGGGCGGTGTCCAGATCGGTGTCCACGCCGTTGGCGCGGGCCAACTCCGTCCAGGTGCGGATCAGTTCGTACTGAGCACGGGCCTCGGTCGTACGTCCGCGGGCCTCGTACACCTCACCGAGCGCCACCAGCTGACCCGGCAGGGGCAGCCGCTCCACCACGTCTTCGAGCCCGCGCTCGGCGCTCTTTGTGTCGCCCTGCGCGGCCTGGATGCGGGCCCGGCCCTCCTGGGCGGGCAGATACGCGGGATCGGCGGCCAGTGCGGTGGCGAACCGGCGCAGCGCCGGAGCGTATGCGCCCTGGGTCCACTCCAGTTGGCCGAGAGCGGTGGCCACATACGCGGTGTCGCCGGGGGAGACGGCCGAGTCCAGTGCGCGGCCGAGCACCCGGCGCGCGCCGGCGATGTCGCCGCGCAGCTCCAGCACGTACGCATAGCGCGTGAAGACGGGGATGCCGGGGCGGCGGCCGTCGGCCTCTTCGGCTGCCGCCAACGCCTTTGGGTAGTTGCCCAGTTCGACGAGAGCGTCGATCCGGGAGGCGAGAGCCCGCTCGCTGAACGGATTGACCTTCAGCGCCGCTTCCGCGTCCCGCAGCGCGCCGTGGAAGTCGTGCCGCGCCGCCGCGAGCGCGGCGCGCCCGGCAAGCGCCGCGTCGTTGTCCTGCGGCTGGAGAGCCAGGGAGCGGTCCAGCGCCTTGCCGGCCTGCGGATACCGGGTCGGGTCGCCGCCGGTCCTGGCCTGCTCCACATACGCGGTGCCGAGGGTCGCCCACCCCCGGGCGTCCTTGGGCTGGGCCCGCAGATGCGCCTGGAGGCCGGTGACCCCGTGCGCGAGGTCACCGGTGGCGATCCGGTCGAACGGCGCGTCTGCCGCGGGCGCGGCGGTGGGGGCGGTCGGGGGCGCCTCGTCCGCCCGCCCGAAGGCGAGAGCGCCCGCGGTGAGCACGAGCGCGAGCGCCCCGGCGGGCAGGAGAACCCCCCGGACCCGCCCGGCCCCGGCCGCCCTGGGGCTGGCCCCCGGCCCGGCGGAGGCGCCGGTTTCGCGGCTCCCGCCGGAGCCGTCGGCGAGCGCCGCCTCGGCATGCCCGCTCGACGTCTTTGGGCCGGGCCCGGCCGGGCCGCTCGCTTCGCGGTTTCCGCCGGAGCGGTGCGCGAGCCTCGCTCCGGCGCGGGCGAGTATCGACGGCCGACTCCCCGGCGCCGACGCCGGGTCGTCGTCATGTCCGCCCGGCACCACGGGGTCGAGCCCGGCCGGTGTCGCCGCGTCGAGCCCGCCCGGCGTGCCCGCCTCGCCGTGCCGGGTGGCCCGGCCGGCGAGCCGGGGACCTACGCGCCCCGACGGAGCAGGATTGCCGGGGAGCGGCGGTGCCGCTCCTGCTCGCGCCCTTCGCAGGGACATCTGTCTGCCCTTTCCGTTCGTAGATGCGTCGAGGCGGCCTGGTGGGTGTCGGCCGGCTCAGCTGTACTGGTTGCGTCGCCGCATCCGCCACCAGCTGAGGCCCAGGGCGATCAGCAGCACTCCCGCACCCGCGGTGACCGCCGTGGCGATCAGCGTCGTGCTGGTGTCGTCACTGCTGGAGGCGGCCCCTCCGGTGAGCAGGTTGCCCGCGGCGTCCTTGGTCCCGGCGCCCTTGGCCAGCGGGCCACGGGAGCCGGACGTCGGCAGTGCCAGGTACGGGAACGAGTGGCCGAACTTCTGGTCGTTCTCGTTGACCGCGTCGCCCAAGTCGTTCTTCTGGCCGAGCAGTTCGCCCTCGACAGCCTGGAGCGCGATGTCCAGAACGTCGTCCGTCAGCCGCCGCCCGTTGGGGAATCCGGCGTTGTCGCCGTCCAGTACGCCAAGCCTCTTGGGTTCGGCAGTGGGCGCGATGGAGGTGTTGAGCCGCAGTGCCTCCGCCGGGCGGACGTGCGGCGGCTTGTTGAGCTTGTCGACGCCGGTCAGGAACACCGAGACCAGGTCGTTGCGCGGTTCGGCCGGGGCCTTGATCTTGTAGATGCCCTCGATCAGCTTCGGCAGCTCGGGCTCGGTGACGAACTTGAGGAAGTCACCGTCGTTCCACGGGTGGGACGCGTTGAACTTGTCCTTGTCCTTCACGGGGATGACGACCTCGTTGACCAGCGGCATACCGAGGCGGGACACCTGGGTCCAGTGACCGCTCGCACTCTTGCGCTGGGTGGTCGACCAGATGCCGACGATCGGCTGCTTCTCCGACTGCTGGATGTACGCGGTCGGCACCTGCAGCGCTATGGAGTTGACGCTGTAGCCCTTGAGCGTGTCGTTGCCGACCTCGGAGAGGTTGGCGCCGTAGAGCAGGTCGAAGACGCGCAGGTCGGCGAAGAAGGGATCGTCCGCCTGACCCGCGAACGCCGTGGATCCGCCGGGGATTTGGCGCACGGCGTGGTCGCGCAGTTTCTGGTAGTCCGGCATGGAGGCCTTGCCCACGTTCGACGGTGCCACCGGCAGATCGTCGGCGATCTTCGTGGTGTGTATCACACGCTGGTTCTTCAACCTCAGCAGTTCGATGTCGTACGTCTGCGTGATGTTGAGGTCCGGGTCGTCGAGCGACGTGACGGGACCGGTGTTGTAGAGGAACGTATTGCCGTTCTTGACGTGGTCCTTGAAGGTCCACCGGTAGATCAGGTCACCCTGGGCGTCGCCGTCACTGTCGATGTGGATGTCGTACTGGGCGTCGTCGGCGAACTTGAAGAAGTTCGGGCCGCCGGCCGGTTCCTGGAACGGCAGCACGTTGGCGACGAGCGTGGTGGTGTCCGGCTTGTCGGGGCTGACGAACGCGTACACGTCGGTGTTGTCGTACTGGGGCTGTCCGGAGATCAGCGGGGCCTCGCGGTGGCTGGAGGCCCGGGCCGTCCCGGGCTCGGCGCCGGTCAATCCGGAGGCCACCAGGGCCCCGGAGGCCAGCGCCACGCAGGTGAGTGCGGCGAGCCTGTTGAACCCCCGCCGCCCGCTGCTGCTGATTGCGGTCATCGAACCGTCCTTCGCGAGTGCTGGTCGTGCTTCGATGCCAGCCATTCGGTGCGGAGGGCCGTTCGGATTGGTCGACGGGGCAGGAATTTTTCTGCTGACGGAACTGTCCAACTCGCCCTGGAATCAGATGCATTCGGTGACTATTCGTCAACCTTCGTACAGGTGTGGTGAATTCCGTGGCCGGAATACACGAGTGTCACGATGGAGCGATAGGGTTAACCTGCCCGGGCCGGGTGCCCTCGTACGGGTGGGGAGTGACATGGAACAGATAACGGTGCG
This sequence comes from Streptomyces sp. NPDC002730, assembly GCF_042888805.1. NCBI lineage: Bacteria > Bacillati > Actinomycetota > Actinomycetes > Kitasatosporales > Streptomycetaceae > Streptomyces > Streptomyces sp. NPDC002730. The sequence goes on along the minus strand of NZ_JBIAQG010000019.1, from coordinate 89,676 downwards.
CAGCAGGCCACGAGTGCCTGCGATCACGTGTGGGAGCAGTGCGACCAGCACGCGTCTCGACCGCCATCTCGCTGTGCTCGGCGGCCCTGCCGTCCCGCAGCACGAGGCAGCCGAGGCGACGTCGCTGATGCGCGAGCTCACCTCGCGTGATGTCGCGCACACCCGCAAGAGCAAGAGCGCGCGGGTGTCGCTCTTCGCACCGCTCCGGCGGCTGCGTCGCTCGCTCTTCGGCAGCCGCGGCTGACCCGACCACCAGGACGTCAGCTCGTACGCGAACGCGCTCAGGCGATCACACCGTCCCGGCGCAGCGCCGCTGTAGCCTCATCCGTCATCCCCAGGGCCTTCAGCAGCGCGTCGGTGTGCTCGCCGAGTGCGGGAACCGCGCCCATCCGTGCCTCCGCTCCACCCGGCAGGGTGATCGGTGGCAGCAGAGCCCGCAGCGGTCCGACAGGTGAGTCCACTACCCGCCACCGGTCCCGCGCCGCGAGCTGTGGATGTCCGGCCACATCCGCCACGCTGTTGAGCCGGGCACATGCGATGCCCGCCGCCTCCAGCCGGCCGATCGCCTCCTGAGTGCTCAGCCCCGCCAGCGCCTCGGCCACCACCGCATCCGTCTTCGCGCGGTTCGCCGTACGGGCGGTGTTGGTCGCGAAGACCGGATCCTCGCCCAACTCGGGCCGTCCGAGGACCTGTTCGGCCAGCCGCCGCCACTCCCGGTCGTTCTGCACCGACAGCAGCACCTGTCCGCCGTCGGCTGTCGCATAGGCGTCGTACGGCGAAATGACGGCGTGCGCGACCCCGGTGCGCGCCGGGGCCTCACCTCCGTGCATCCCGTAGTTCAGCGGATGCCCCATCCACTCGGCCAGTGACTCCAGCATGGAGATCTCTACCGGACCGCCGCGGCCCGTGGTGGCCCGCCGCAGCAGTGCCGCGAGCACACCGGAGAACGCGTACATCGCCGCCGCGATATCGGCCGCGGGAATGCCCGCCTTGACCGGCTGATGCGCGGTCCCGGTCACCGACACCAGGCCCGCTTCGCACTGCACGAGCATGTCGTACGCCCGCTTGTGCGCGTAGGGCCCCTCCGCGCCGTAGCCGGAGATGTCCACGGCGATCAGCCGCGGGTGCGCCGCGCACAGCGTGGCAGCGTCCAGGCCGAGCCGCGCGGCCGCCCCCTGGGCGAGGTTCTGCACAAACACATCGGCGTCCGCGACGAGTTGCCGCACGATGTCGATGCCGCGCGGGTCCTTGAGATCGACGGCAAGGGACTCCTTGCCGCGGTTGCACCAGACGAAGTGCGAAGCGAGCCCGCGGGCGGCGGTGTCGTAGCCGCGCGCAAAGTCACCGCCGTCCGGACGCTCGATCTTGATGACGCGGGCGCCGAGATCCGCGAGCTGGCGGGTGGCGAAGGGCGCCGAGACGGCCTGTTCGACGGCGACGACCGTGATCCCGTCGAGCGGAAGGGGCTGATGGTTCATGACAGCCGTACCTATCGTGTACGGGCCACCTTTGTCACCCCCGGACCCTTCACCGGTCGTTCTGCGCGAAACGGCGTACGGCGAGCGGCAGGAACAGCGCCAGCAGCGCCAGCGACCAGCACAGCGCCCCGGCGACCGGATGGGCCACCGGCCAGGCCGCGTCCGCCGGCGGCTGGGCGTTGCCGAACAGGTCCCGTACCGCCGCCGTCACCGCGGAGATCGGGTTCCACTCGGCGACCGTACGCAGCCAGGCCGGCAGATTGTCCGTCGGGAGGTACGCGTTCGACAGCAGCGGCAGCATGAACGTCGCGCCGCCCAGCTGGCCGGCCGCCTCCTCGCTCCGCGAGGCCAGGCCGAGAAGGATCCCGATCCAGGTGGTCGCGAAGCGGAACAGCAGCAGCAGCCCGAAGGCGCCCAACGCTTCGAGCGGGCTCCCCTCGATCCGCCAGCCCATCGCGAGGCCGACGAGCAGCAGCGGAACCATCCCGACGGCGGTGGCCGGCAGATCGGCGAGGGCCTGCCCGAGGGGGATCGCGGTCCGGCTCATCGGCAGGGTGCGGAAGCGGTCCATGACTCCGCGGTGGGAGTCCTGGGCGGCGGTGAACATCCCCGTCATGATGCCGTTCGCCGCGGTCGCCACCAGCAGTCCGGGCACCAGGAACGCGCGGTACTCCGCGCCCGGCATCGCCATCGCGCTGCCGAAGACATAGCCGAAGAACAGCAGGAACACGATCGGCATCGTCTGCGTCATCACCATGATGGCGGGCGCGTGCCGGATCCGCCGGAGATGGCGGCCGAGTACGGCAGTGCTGTCGTAGACGATCGCGCTCATGCGACGAGCTCCTTGCGGTCGGTGAGGCGGAGGAAGACCTCATCCAGCGTGGGCGGGCGCAGACTGGCGTCGATGACCAGGACACCGGCCGCGTCCAGCTCGCGGACGATGCGCGGCAGGGTCAGCGTCGGTTCGGTCGTGACCGCCCCCACGGTGTGCTTCTCCGCGTCGAGGACCGGCTCCGAGCCGGTCAGCTGGTCGAGCACGGCCGCGGCGGCGGGCAGCCCCGAGGCATGTCCGACGACAACCTCCGCGTAACTGCCGATCCTGGCCTTGAGCTCGGCGGGCGTGCCGTGGTGGGCGGCCCGGCCCTCGTCGATCAGCACGATGTCGTCGGCCAGCCGGTCGGCCTCCTCGAGGTACTGCGTGGTGAGCAGCACGGTGGTGCCCTCGTGCGCCAACTCCCTTACGGCGTCCCAGATTCCGCCTCTGCTGTGCGGGTCGAGACCGGTGGTCGGCTCGTCCAGGAACAGCACCTGCGGCCGGACAATCAGGCTTGCCGCGAGATCCAGCCGGCGCCGCATGCCACCCGAGTACGTGCGGGCGGGACGGTCCGCGGCATCCGCCAGCTCGAACTGCTCCAGCAATTCGGCCGCACGAGAGCTGGGCGCGCGCAGCAGCCGCGCGAACAGCCGCAGATTCTCCGCGCCGGTGAGATCGCCGTCGACCGAGGTGTTCTGCCCGGTGACGCCGATCCGGCGACGCACGGCCGCCGGATCGTGCCGCAGATCGTGCCCGGCGACCCGCGCGGTGCCCGAATCAGGCGTGAGCAGGGTCGTCAGCACCCGTACGGCAGTGGTCTTTCCGGCGCCATTGGGCCCCAGCACCCCGCAGACCGTGCCCTCCGGCACAGCGAGATCCAGCCCGCGCAGCGCGTGGACCTCACCGAACCGCTTCTCCAGACCTTCACTAAGTACAGCGTACGTAGTCGTCATGGTGCGACCATACCCCACTACGTACGCTGTACGTAACTAGGATGGTGGGCGAGGTGATGATCCATGGCAGGCCGAGCGGCCGAACCGCAAGTGATCTGGGCGCGCCCCGAGCGCACGGGCCGCGGTCCGAAACCGGCGTACAGCCGCGCCGACATCGCGACGGCGGCCGTGCGCATCGCCGATGCGGACGGCATCGACGCGGTCTCCATGCGGAAGGTGGCGGGCGAGCTGGGCTGCGGCACCATGTCGCTCTACAACTATGTGCCGCGCAAGGAAGACCTGTACGAGCTGATGGTCGACGCGGTCAGCGGTGAGTACGAACTGCCCGACGAGCCCAGCGGCGACTGGCGCGCGGACATGCTGGCCCTCGCCCGCCAGACCCGGGCGATCATGCAGCGCCACCCCTGGCTGCCCCGGCTCATGTCGACGGTCTACGGCTTCAGCCCCAACGCCCTGCGCTATCTCGAGTCCTGCCTCCGCTGCCTGGACGGTCTGGACGCGCCGTACGGCACCAAGATGGAGCTGATCGCGACGGTCAACGGCTCGGTCATGACGTCGGTGGCCAACGAACTGGCCATCGCCGAGCGCAGTCGCGGGCTCCCGTGGTCAGAGGAACAGGAGCAGGCGGTGCGCGGCGCGTATCTGTCCCGTGAGGTCGCGAGCGGCGCGTATCCGCGGCTGGCGGCCGTACTCGGCGAGGGCGTCGGCCCGATCGACCCGGACGAGATCTTCGACCGCGTGCTGACCCGGGTCCTGGACTCATTCGACCCTCACAGCAAGGCGAACTGACCCTCCGGCCCTTCTTCGTGATGATCGAGCACGGAGGCGGGCCGCCGGGCCGCGGCGGACGGCGGCAGCACACTCCCGAGCTCCTCACGGGTGATCTCCGCCCCCACCTTCAACTCCCGTTGCTGTTCCCGCAGTTCGCCCAGCAGTGCCAGCACGGTGATCAGCTCCAGCAGCTCGGAGGTCCACTCCTGCGGCCACGAGGAGGGCCGTATCGCGTCCAGCGTGCCGGCCTCGGCCTCGCCGGTCCGGCGCTCGAACCAGAGCTCCAGCACGCGTACGCCGGAGACCTCGAAATCCCAGGCTTCACGTGGCACGGGTGAGATGCGCCCGTCGCCGAGACTGAGCACCTCCTCCTCCGCGTCGTAGCCGATCGCACCGGGCCGGGCGGGCACCGCGGCGCGGACATACGGCCTACGTCCCCCGGGCAGCCGCGGCCGCGCTCCACCACGGGCCCCGCGCAGCTGGATCTCCATGATCCGCCGCCCCAGCTCCACGCCGGTCAGCCACACCTGGGGGTCGGCAGGCAGGGGCACCACACATCCGGCGGGCGACGATTCGGCGACGGCGAGAACCCAGGCGACCACCTCGTCGGCGTCGACCCCGCGCCCGTACGCGGACCTCAGCGCGGGCAGCAGCCCCGGCGCGAGATTGGGCTCGAGCCCACCCGGCCGCCGGTAGAGCGGCCGGATCCGCCCGGGCCTCCCGGCAGGCGAGCGCCCGTCCGGCAGCAAGGCGGACACCACCACCGCGGCCCCCGGCGCACCTGTCACGTACCCCTGCTCGACGACGAACACCTGCTGCTGGTCCGCGACGCGCCACAACTCGGGGCGAGCCACGTCGATCAGCCGGTGGTCGGGTATGAGCCACTGCTCGTCGAAGGCCCCGTGCAACACCCGAACCGGCGCGGGACACCGCCCGTCCTCCCGGACCAACCTGCCGGTGCCGGTGGACTGGCCGGGCAACTGACTGACGGCACTCCGTGGCGTACGCGCCCGAGTGCACCCGAACAACGCGTCACGCTCGCCGGCCTCGGCCCCCACAAGAACATCCCACCGCGCCCTGAGGGAGGAAGCATCCGGGGCCATCACCCACTCGCGCCCCAGCCGCAACGGGGGCGCGCTCCAGGGCATCAGCTCATCGAGCATCGGCATGCGGACATCCTCCCCCTCACCATGGGCCCGTACCGCGGGGAATGGTAGTCGCGCCCACAGGGGACGCGCAGGGGTCGTGTTCTGGACGTAAAGCGTCGCAACTCGCGCGAAGCGCGTGAGGAAAGCAGTCCAGGACACGAGCCTCGGAGCGGCCCGCACCCGTGACCGGCGACCGGGCTGCCCCCAGGGACCAAAGACCCGCACCCCGAGACCCCGCACCCCGAGACCCCGCACCCCGAGACCCCGCATCCCGCACCCCGGGCGCCCCGCACCGACCGACCCCCGTGAGGATCAATCCGCGTCCACCGTCACCGAGAACGAGAACCTGTCCCCCCGGTACCGGATCCGCGCCACATCCACCACCCGCCCGCCCTCGTCGTACGTCACCCCCGTGTAATGCAGGATCGGGCTCAGCAACGGCACCCTCAGCAGCTCCGCCGTCGGCGGATCCGCCAGCCGTGCCTCCACCGTGTCCGTGATCCTGCTGATCCGCACGCCCCGTACGTCCCGCAGCACCTTCGTCATCGGCCAGCGCTCCAGGTCGGCGGGGTCGAGCCCCGCCGCCACATCCGAGCGGACGGCGTTCTCCGCCCAGTTCGTCGGCTCACCGCTCTCCCCGTCGTAGCGCAGCCGCTTGTACATCACGACCTCCGCCGCCTGTGGGAAGTACTCCGCGAGCTCGCCCGGCACCGGCTCCGGCCCGTGCCCCAGGATCGTCGTCCGCTCGCCCGACTGCTGGGCCACGATCGCGTCGATCGAGCCCAGCAGCCGCCTCGGCGCACCCCGCCACGCCCCCGGTTCGATGAATGTGCCACGCCGCCGGTGCCTGCTGATCAGGCCCTCCTCCTCCAGCTCCTTGAGGGCCTGGCGCATGGTCAGCACGCTGACGCCGTAGTGCGCGGCGAGCTGCTCCTCGGTGGGCAGCCGCAGCGACGCCTCGGGCGCTCGGCCGAGTATCGAGGCACGGAGCGACTGCGAGACCTGGTACCACAGCGGCAGCTTGCGGTTCAGGACCAGCGAGTCAGGGGCGAAGGAGGAGGTCACAGGGACTCCGTATCAGGACCGGCTGTCATTTCTGGGGGAGTATCCCTCAGATCCCCAATGGCGCTGGAGACCCTGCCACACGTCGTCGTACCCCTTCTGCAGATGCCCCGCGCTCATCGCCTGCCCGGTCGCCGTCACCGGCCACCGTGTCTCGAACATGAACGCAAGCCCGTCGTCGATCTTCTGCGGCTTCAGCTCGGCAGCACTGGCCCGGTCGAAGGTCTCACGATCCGGCCCGTGGGCGGACATCATGTTGTGCAGCGACCCGCCTCCCGGAACAAAGCCCTCCGCCTTGGCGTCGTACGCGCCCTCGATGAGCCCCATGTACTCGCTCATCACATTGCGGTGGAAGTACGGCGGCCGGAAGGTGTCCTCGCCGACCAGCCAGCGCGGCGCGAAGACCACGAAGTCGACACCCGCGAGCCCAGGCGTGTCCGAAGGCGACGTCAGCACGGTGAAGATCGACGGATCCGGGTGGTCGTAGCTGATGGTGCCGAGCACATTGAAGCGCCGCAGATCGTAGACGTACGGAACGTGGTTGCCGTGCCAGGCGACGACATCGAGCGGCGAGTGGTCGTACGTCGCGGCCCAGAGGTTCCCGCAGAACTTGTTGACGACCTCCACCGGCCGCTCCTCGTCCTCGTACGCCGCCACCGGCGCGAGGAAGTCCCGGGCGTTGGCGAGTCCGTTCGCACCGATCGGCCCCAGATCCGGCAGCTGGAACGGCTGCCCGTAGTTCTCGCAGACATATCCGCGCGCGCTCTCGTCCAGGAGCTCCACCCGGAAGCGGACCCCGCGCGGAATCAGCGCGACCTCGCCGGGCCGGGCGGCGATGAGCCCGAGCTCCGTACGGAGCAGCAGTCCACCCCGCTCGGGCACGATCAGCAGCTCGCCGTCCGCGTCGCTGAACACCCGGTCCGTCATGGAGGAGTTGGCGTGGTAGAGGTGCACGGCCATGCCGGCGCGCTGAGTCGCGTCGCCGTTGCCGCCGAGCGTCCACAGACCGGCCAGCCAGTCCGTTCCCGGCGCGGGTTCCGGCAGCGGATTCCAGCGCAGCCGGTTCGGGTCGGGCACGGACTCGGTGAAGGGTGCGCTGCGCAGCCCGCCGTTGTCGATGCGTACGAACGGCGGATGCGCCGCGGAGGGGCGGATCCGGTACAGCCATGAGCGGCGGTTGTGGGCGCGCGGCTCGGTGAACGCCGAGCCGCTCAGCTGCTCCGCGTACAGCCCGAGGGGCGCGCGCTGCGGCGAATTGCGTCCGTGCGGCAGTGCGCCCGGCACAGCCTCGGAAGTGTGTTCATTGCCGAAGCCGGGGGAATGGCCAAGACTCTCGGCCGTCTTCCGCGCCTGCTCGATGCCGCTCATCGTCCGCTCCCCGGTGCTGAAGGATTCCTATGCATCACCGTAGGATTGCAGGACCGCCCCCGTCAACGGGAACAGGGCGGCATGATGGACCGCGTGTCCCACGCCGGCCCCGCCCCGCATCTCCGCCGTACGCCCGTGCAGCAGCGCAGCGCCGATCGGCTCGCCCGGATACTGGACGCCTGCGCCGAACTCCTCGACGAGACCGGCTACGAGGACCTCTCCACCCGCGCGGTGGCTGCCAGAGCCGGTGTCCCCATCGGTTCCGTCTACCGTTTCTTCGGCAATAAACGCGCCCTCGCCGATGCCCTCGCGCACCGCAATCTGGACAGCTACGCCGAGCGCATCGGCGGCCGTCTCACCTCGCTCCCGGCGGCCGACTGGCGCGGTGTCCTTGATGTCGTACTTGACGAGTACCTGGAGATGAAGCGGACCGTCCCCGGGTTCGCGCTGATCGACTTCGGCTCCCAGATCCCGGTCGGCACGCCCGCGGCCGGGGCGAACCACCAGGTCGCCGACCGTCTCGCCGAGCTGCTCGCCGGCCATCTGGGCCGCGGTGCCGACGACGAGCTGCGCCGGACGGTCCTGGTCTCCGTCGAGGCTGCGGACGCGCTTCTGCAACTCGCCTTCCGGGTGGACCCGGCGGGGGACGAGGAGATCGTGGGGGAGACGCGGGAGCTGTTGCGCGCGTATCTGGCGAGGCTGCTGGACTGACGGCTGCTGTCCAGGGGCTCCGCCCCGGACCCGCTCCTCAATCTTCGGAGGGGCTGGGGAAAATCCAGCCCGTCCGGCGATTGAGGACACGCCCGGAGGGCGTACAGAGCTCGACCCCTCCCGCTCATGCATACCGGTCGGTATGCTCGGTCCTGAACCGCGCGCCACCGCCGTCGCCCCGGGGAGGGCCCATGTCCCGCACCAATGCCGCCCAGACCGCACCGACGGACAGCACCCCTGCCGCACCGCCCGAGGCGGCCCGAACCGCATTGCGCATCTGTCCCCTCTGCGAAGCCACCTGCGGGCTGACCCTCACCATCGAGGGCACCCGTGTCACCGGTGCCCGCGGAGACCGCGACGACATTTTCAGCCATGGCTTCATCTGCCCCAAGGGCGCGTCCTTCGGGGAGCTCGACGGCGACCCCGACCGGCTGCGCACCCCTCTCGTGCGCAAGGACGGCGAGCTGAGGGAGGCGAGTTGGGAGGAGGCGTTCGACGAGGTCGCGGCCCGGATCAGGCCGCTGATCGAGGAGTACGGGCCGAACGCCGTGGGCGTCGTCCTCGGCAACCCGAACGTCCACACCATGGCCGGCGCCCTCTATCCCCCCGTACTGCTCTCCTTGCTGCGCACCCGCAATCTCTTCACCGCCAGCACCCTGGACCAGATGCCCAAGCATGTCTCCAGCGGACTGCTCTTCGGCAACGCCATCGCCATCCCCGTCCCGGACCTGGACCGCACCGACCATCTGCTGCTCCTCGGCGCCAACCCCTTCGACTCCAACGGCAGCCTCTGCACCGCGGCCGACTTCCCCGGCAAGCTCAAGGCACTCCGCAAGCGCGGCGGCACGCTCACCGTCGTCGACCCGCGCCGCACCCGCACCGCTCAGCTCGCCGACCGGCACGTCCCGATCCGGCCCGGAGCTGACGCCCTGCTGCTCGCCGCTCTCGCCCAAGTCCTCTTCGAGGAGAAGCTCACCGACCTCGGGACGCTGGAGTCGCAGGTCGAGGGCCTCGATGAACTCCGGGAAGCCATAGCGGAGTTCACACCGGAAGCGGTCGCCGCCGCTTGCGACATGGACGCGGAGGAGATCCGTACGATCGCCCGCGAGCTCGCCGCCGCACCCACCGCCGCCGTATACGGCCGCGTCGGCAGCAGCACCGTCGAGTTCGGCACCCTCGCCAACTGGCTCGTCGACGTACTCAATGTGCTGACCGGCAACCTCGACCGCCCCGGCGGCGCGCTCTTCCCGCTCGCCGCCACCGACCGCGCCCCCCGCCCCGCCGCCCCCGGCAAGGGCTTCGCGCTCGGCCGCTGGGCCAGCAGGGTCAGCGGCCACCCCGAGGCCAAGGGTGAACTGCCGATGGCAGCGCTCGCCGAGGAGATCGACACCCCCGGCGACGGACGGATCCGCGCGGTCATCTCCATCGCCGCCAACCCGGTGCTCTCCGCCCCCGACGGCGACCGCCTCGACCGCGCGCTGGCCGAACTCGACTTCATGGTCAGCGTCGACCCGTATCTCAATGAGACGTCCCGGCACGCGGATGTGGTGCTGCCCCCGCCGCCGCCCTCCCAGAGCGCGCACTTCGACTTCTCCTTCAACAACTTCGCCGTACGCAACCAGGCGCGCTACAGCCCGGCGGTCGTTCCTCTGGAGGAGGGCAGGCTCGGCGAGTGCGAGATCCAGGCCCGGCTGGTGCTCGCCGTGGCCGGCATGCACGGCGCCGACCCGTCGGCCGTCGACGACATGGTCATCGAGAGCTCGCTCGCCAAGGCCGTCGCCGATCCGCACTCCCCGCTCCACGGCGGAGACCCCGAGAACCTGGCCCGTCTGCTCATCGGCAGCACCGGACCCGAGCGACGCCTCGACCTGATGCTGCGCATGGGCCCGTACGACCTCATCCTCGAGGATCTCCTCCAGAACCCGCACGGCGTCGACCTCGGCCCGCTGCAGCCCCGCCTCCCGCAGATCCTCAAGACCCGCAGCGGGCGCGTCGAGCTGCTGCCGGAACCCATCGCAGGCGATCTGCCGAGGCTGCGGTGTGCCCTGGACGAGCGGCCCGGCACACTCGTCCTCGTCGGCCGCCGCCATCTGCGCTCCAACAACAGCTGGATGCACAACGTCGCCACGCTCAACGGCGGCTCCAACCGGTGCACCCTCCAGATCCATCCCACCGACGCGGCGCGGCTGGGTCTCGAGGACGGCGCCCCGGTCCGTATCGGTGCGGACGGAGGAGAACTCGAGGCGCCGGTGGAGATCACCGACACGGTACGGACCGGAGTCGTGAGCCTGCCGCACGGCTGGGGACACGACCGGCCCGGCACCCGGATGTCGGTGGCTGCCGCGCGTCCCGGAGTCAATGTCAATCAGCTGCTCGACGGCTCGCGGCTCGACCCGCTGTCCGGCACCGCTGTGCTCAACGGCTTCCCGGTCGAGCTATCACCTCTGCGATGACCTGGGGTTTTGCTCGTATTGCTCACGCGTCAACATCTTGTTAACGGCAATTGGCGCCACCTAACGTCATCCGAACCGCCGCTCCGGTGGGAGTTCAAGGATGAACGTTAGGTGTCCCCAATGCTGACAATCCTCGGCTTTGCCATGATTGCGACCTTCCTGGTCCTGATCATGATGAAGAAGATGTCGCCGATCGCGTCGTTGGTCCTCATCCCCGCACTCTTCTGCGTACTCGTCGGGAAGGGCGCGCACCTCGGGGACTACGTCATCGAAGGCGTCGGCAATCTCGCCCCCACCGCGGCGATGCTGATGTTCGCGATCGTCTATTTCGGCGTCATGATCGACGTCGGCCTCTTCGACCCGATCGTCCGCGGCATCCTGCGCTTCTGCAAGGCGGACCCGCTGCGCATCGTGGTCGGTACGGCGGTGCTCGCCGCCATCGTCTCGCTGGACGGCGACGGCTCCACCACCTTCATGATCACCGTCTCGGCGATGTATCCGCTCTACAAGCGCCTCAAGATGAGCCTGGTCGTGATGACCGGTGTCGCCGCCACGGCGAACGGCGTGATGAACACCCTGCCCTGGGGCGGCCCCACCGCCCGTGCGGCGACCGCGCTGAAGGTGGACGCGGCCGACATCTTCGTCCCGATGATCCCGGCGCTCGGCGTCGGACTGCTCTTCGTCTTCGTCCTCGCCTATGTGCTGGGCCGGCGCGAGCGCAAGCGCCTCGGTGTGCTCACCCTCGACGACGTGCTGGGGACCGAGACCGCCACCGAGACCGAGACCGTGCTGGTCAAGTCGGGCGGCGGCGCCGGCAACGGTACGAAGAAGAGCCTCACCGGTGGCACCGGTACGGGCGCCGACGCCGAACCCGCGAAGGCTGACGGAGACGACCGCAAGGACGGGACCGACGGCAACGACGGGGACGACGAGGGCTTCCGGGGACTCGACCCGAACCGCGTCACCCTCCGCCCCAAGCTCTACTGGTTCAACGCCGGGCTCACCGTCGCCCTCCTGGCCGCCATGATCATGGAGTACCTCCCCATCCCGGTGCTCTTCCTCCTCGGCGCGGCTCTCGCCCTCACGGTCAACTTCCCGAATATGGCCGATCAGAAGGCCCGCGTCGCCGCCCACGCCGAGAACGTCCTCAACGTCGCCGGCATGGTCTTCGCCGCCGCCGTCTTCACCGGCGTCCTCACCGGCACCGGCATGGTCAAGCACATGGCCGACTGGCTGGTCGGCGCCATCCCCGAGGGCATGGGCCCGCACATGGGCATCGTCACCGGCCTGCTGAGCCTCCCGCTCACGTACTTCATGTCGAACGACGGCTTCTACTTCGGTGTCCTGCCGGTCCTCGCCGAAGCGGGCTCCGCCCACGGCGTCTCCTCGCTGGAGATCGCCCGCGCATCGCTGGTCGGCCAGGCCCTGCACATGTCGAGCCCGCTGGTCCCCGCCGTGTACGTCCTCGTCGGCATGGCCAAGGTCGAGTTCGGCGACCACACCAGGTTCACGGTCAAATGGGCCGCGCTCACCTCACTGGTGGTGCTCGGTGCCGGAGTCCTCTTCGGCATCATCTGATGGTGCCTGCTTCTCAAGAGCCCGGCAGGAGCTGGCTGCTGCGCCTCGTCATCGCCTTCGCTTTCGCGCAGGGCGCGGTGTCGATGGCACGGCCGGCCGTCTCCTACCGGGCTCTTGCCCTGGGCGCCGACGAGCGCGCGATCGGTGTGATCGCGGGCGTGTACGCGCTGCTTCCCCTGTTCGCCGCCGTACCGCTGGGACGCAGGACGGACCACGGGCGGTGTGCACCCCTGCTGCCCATCGGTGTCGTCCTGATCTCCGGCGGGTGTGCCCTCAGCGGTACGGCGGTCTCACTTGCCGCCATGGCGGCCTGGAGCGGAGTGATGGGCCTCGGCCATCTCTGCTTCGTCATCGGCGCCCAGTCGATCGTCGCCCGCCAGTCGGCCCCGGACGAACAGGACCGCAACTTCGGCCACTTCACCATCGGCGCCTCGCTCGGCCAGCTCGTCGGACCGATCGCCGCCGGGTTCCTGGTCTCCGAGCAGGACGGCGCCATGGGCCGTACGAGCGCACTCGCCCTGGTCGTCTCGGCGGCCGTGGCGGCCGTCTCCTTCACCTCGCTCTGGCGCATCGAGCACCGCAGGACCGGCCGCCCGGCCCGCGAACCGCGGTCCAAGGTCCCCGTACACCGCATACTGCGCACCCGCGGCGTACCTGCCGGGATCTTCATCAGCCTCGCGGTGCTCTCGGCCACCGACATCCTCACGGCCTATCTGCCGGTGATCGGCGAGCACCGCGGTATCGCCCCCGCCACCATCGGTCTGCTGCTGAGCCTGCGCGCGGCCGCGACCGTCGCCTGCCGCCTTGTGATGACGCCGATGATCCGGCTGCTGGGCCGTACGGTGCTGATGACCGTGACCTGTCTGCTCGGCGGTCTCCTGTGCGCGGGCATCGCGCTGCCCGTCCCGGTCTGGGCGCTCGCCGTGATGCTCGCTGTCCTCGGCTTCTGCCTGGGCGTCGGTCAGCCGCTGTCGATGACGACGGTCGTCCAGGCTGCCCCGGAGGAGGCGCGCTCAACCGCACTCGCCCTGAGGCTGACCGGAAACCGCCTCGGCCAGGTCGCCGCTCCCGCTTCCGCCGGACTGGTCGCGGGTATCGCGGGCACGGCCGCGCCGTTCGTCATGCTGGGCACGCTTCTGCTGGTCGCGGCCGGATTGGGCGCCCGGCAGTCAACCCGCCCGGCGGAGTCCGGGGTTCGCGACGGACGAGACCACGGCCGAGGTCGTCTCCTGGTGACGGACGGCTCCGTACAAAGAGCCCACCCCCAACCTTCGCGCGAAACATTCCCCGACGGGGAGTAGTCGGCTAGTTTCAGGCGTCTCAGTCGCTCCTCCTCTTCTCCTGGCGGAACCATATGAGTCGCGCCATTTCACTGCACAGCGTCAGCAAGAGGTACGGACGCGCCACCCGTGCCGTCGAACGCTTCTCCCTCGACATCGAGCCGGGAGAGTTCGTGGTGCTGCTGGGCCCCTCGGGCTGCGGCAAGTCGACCGTGCTGCGCATGATCGCCGGCCTCGAGGACATCACCGAGGGGGAGTTGCTGCTCGACGGCGAGTACGCCAACCACATCCCGCCCCGCGACCGTGCGATGGCCATGGTGTTCCAGAACTTCGCGCTGTATCCGAGCATGACGAACCGCGAGAACATCGGCTTCCCGCTGCGGCTGGAGAACCCCCGCCTGGACAACGGCCCGCAGGTCGAGGCCACCGCCCGGATGCTCGGTATCGAGGACGTCCTCGACCGCTATCCCAGCCAGCTGTCCGGCGGCGAACGCCAGCGGGTCGCGATGGGCCGGGCCATCTCCCGGCGGCCGTCCGTCTTCCTGATGGACGAGCCGCTGTCCAACCTCGACGCCAAGCTGCGCAACCATCTGCGCGCCGAAATCTCGCGACTCACCGCCGAGTTGGGCGTGACGACCGTCTATGTCACGCACGACCAGGCCGAGGCGATGTCGCTCGGCGACCGGGTCGCGGTGATGCGCGGTGGCGTGCTGCAGCAGGTGAGCACTCCGCGCGAGACCTACGCCCTGCCGGAGAATGTCTTCGTCGCCGCGTTCATCGGCACCCCGCGCATCAACCTGCTGCAAGCCGTCGTGTACGCGCCGCTGGACGGCCGTATGTCGATCGACCTGGGCAAGCAGCGGCTGCCGCTGCCCGAGCCCCTCAGCATCGACCACCAGCTGCTCCGTATCCAGCAGGGCCGGCAGATCATCGTCGGCCTGCGTTCCGAGGCGACCCGGATCGCTCCGCCGAGCCAGACGCGCCCCGGCGAGGTCGCGCTGACCGGGATCGTCGAGCACATGGAGTACCAGGGGCACGAAGCGCTGGTGTACTTCAACACCGGATCGCAGCCCGCGGTGGTCGCCGATCTGGAGTCACCCAAGCCGCAGCCCACCGCGCGCCGGCGCCGGGGCAGAAGCGGCGGCGGCCCGAGCGTGCTGACCTGGCTGAAGGAGCGTGCGGCCGCGCATGTCTCGGGTCCTGTCGTGGTGCTCGACGACCCGGAACCGGCACCGGAGCCCGCCGCTCCCGCGTACGAGCCTCAAGCCGGTTCCGTGAGCGACCTGGTCGTCAGGACCGGCCCCGACGTCCGGCTGCGTACCGGCGCACAGGTGCCGCTCCTGGTCGACCTTGCGCATCTCTACGTCTTCGACCACCAAGGACGACGGATCTGTCCCGCTCCCCCCGACCTCCTCGGGCTGGACGCCTGACGCCTGCGGCGGTCTCCTCACCCCGGGTGCCCCTGGCGCCCAAAAACTAACACCGCTAGTTTGGGGTCCGGACGACTACCGCAGGTTCTGGAGGAGTGCGATGAAGGCTCACGACGGCATGTATATCGGCGGCCAGTGGCGGCCGGCCGCCGGACCCGACACGATCGCGGTGGTGAATCCGGCGGACGAGCAGGTCATCGCCCATGTCCCGGCCGGTACGGCGGAGGATGTCGACGCCGCCGTACGCGCCGCCCGCGAGGCCTTCCCGGCCTGGGCCGCCACCCCGCCCGCCGAACGCGCGGCGCGGATCGCAGCGCTGCGCGACGTACTCGTGGCCCGCAAGGACGAGATCGCGGAGACGGTCACCGCCGAGCTCGGCGCACCTCTCGCCCTCTCGCAGATGGTCCACGCGGGAGTGCCGGTCCTGGTCGCCGGCTCGTACGCGGAACTGGCCGCCTCCTACTCATTCGAGGAGAAGATCGGCAACTCCACCGTGCTGCTGGAGCCGGTCGGTGTGGTCGGCGCCATCACGCCCTGGAACTACCCGCTGCACCAGGTCGTCGCCAAGGTGGCCCCGGCCCTGGCTGCGGGCTGCACGGTCGTACTCAAGCCGGCCGAGGACACCCCGCTGACCGCGCAGCTCTTCGCCGAGGCCGCGCACGAGGCCCGCCTGCCCGCCGGAGTGTTCAACCTGGTGACCGGCCTCGGCCCGGTCGCCGGCCAGGCACTCGCCGCGCACGAGGGTGTCGACCTGGTCTCCTTCACCGGCTCCACCGCGGTCGGCAAGCAGATCGGCGCGACGGCCGGGGCCGCCGTCAAGCGGGTCGCCCTGGAACTCGGCGGCAAGTCGGCCAATGTCATCCTGCCGAGCGCCGACCTGGCCAAGGCCGTCAGTGTCGGCATCGCCAACGTCATGTCCAACTCCGGCCAGACATGCAGCGCCTGGACCCGGATGCTGGTGCACAAGGACCAGTACGACGAGGCGGTCTCACTCGCGGCCGCCGCGGTCGCCAAGTATGTGCCGGGCGAGCGGGTCGGCCCGCTGGTCAACGCCAAGCAGCAGCAGCGCGTACGCGGCTATATCGAGAAGGGCGTCGCCGAGGGCGCCCGCCTGGTCGCGGGCGGCCCCGACGCCCCCCACGAGACGGGCTACTACGTCAGCCCGACCGTCTTCGCCGATGTCACCGAGGACATGACCATCGCGCAGGAGGAGATCTTCGGCCCGGTGGTCTCCGTACTCAAGTACGAGGACGAGGAGGACGCGCTCCGTATCGCCAACGGCACCGTCTACGGTCTCGCGGGCGCGGTCTGGGCCGGCGACGAGGCGGAGGCCGTCGCCTTCGCGCGCCGGATGGACACAGGACAGGTCGACATCAACGGCGGCCGCTTCAACCCCCTTGCACCGTTCGGCGGCTACAAGCAGTCCGGCGTCGGCCGCGAGCTCGGCCCGCACGGTCTGTCCGAGTACCTCCAGACCAAGTCCCTCCAGTTCTGAGCCGGGAGCCTCACGCATCATGGTCCGCGCCGCCGTACTGCCCGCCGTCGGCTCTCCGCTGGAGATCACCGACATCGAACTGCCCGTGCCGGGCCCCGGCAGGGTGAGGGTCCGCCTCGCCGCCGCCGGGGTCTGCCACTCCGATCTGTCCCTGTCCAACGGCACCATGCGCGTCCCCGTCCCGGCCGTCCTCGGGCATGAGGGTGCCGGCACGGTCGTCTCCGTCGGAGAAGGCGTCACCCATGTCGCTCCCGGCGACGGTGTCGTCCTCAACTGGGCGCCGTCGTGCGGGAGTTGCCACCACTGCGGGATCGGCGAGGTGTGGCTGTGCGCCAACGCGCTCACCGGCGCCGCAAGCGTCTACGCCCGTACCGCCGACGGCACCGAACTCCACCCCGGCCTGAACGTCGCGGCCTTCGCCGAGGAGACCGTCGTCGCCGCGAACTGTGTTCTGCCGGTCCCGGACGGCGTTCCGCTCGCCGATGCCGCCCTGCTCGGCTGCGCGGTCCTCACCGGCTACGGCGCCGTCCATCACTCCGCCCGCGTCCGTCAGGGAGAGTCGGTGGCGGTCTTCGGCGTCGGCGGCGTCGGCCTCGCCACCCTCCAGTCCGCCCGTATCGCAGGCGCGGCGACGATCATCGCCGTCGATGTCTCCCCGGAGAAGGAGTCACTCGCCCGCCGGGCGGGCGCCACCGACTACGTCATCGCCTCCGACACCACCGCCAAGGAGATCCGTAAGCTCACCGGCGGCCAGGGCGCTGACGTCGCCATCGAGTGCGTCGGCCGGGCCGCCACCATCCGCACCGCCTGGGACTCCACCCGCCGCGGCGGCCGCACCACGGTGGTCGGCATCGGAGGCAAGGACCAGCAGGTCAGCTTTAACGCACTGGAGATCTTCCACTGGGGCCGTACGCTCTCCGGCTGCGTCTACGGCAACAGCGACCCGGCCCGTGACCTGCCCGTCCTCGCCGCACACATCCGCGCCGGACGCCTCGACCTGAGCTCCATGGTCACCGAGCGGATCGCGCTCGACGGCATCCCCGCCGCCTTCGACAACATGCTCGCGGGCAAGGGGGGTCGAGCCCTGGTCGTCTTCTAGATCCCGCTCCCGCAGCACCCCGGCCGCCCGTGCGCGGCCGGGGTGTCAGTGCTGCCCTTTCGCCCCTCGCTCACGGGTCATGATCAAGTAAAAACTCCTGGTGTGCGAACCGTTGACCTACATACCACCCGGTCGGTACGTTCCCCGCACTCCTCGTCCCCGCACCCATCGGAGTGTGCACAGCATGGACACGGCCGCACAGCTCACCGGCGCCACCCCGCCCGCCCCCGCCGACCCGAACCGACGCAGGGTGGCCACCGCCGCCGCCCTCGCCTCCGCCGTCGAGTGGTACGACTACTTCGTCTTCGGTATCGCCGCGGCTCTCGTCCTCGGCGACCTCTACTTCCCCTCCGGCAGCTCCTCGGCCGGCGTGCTCGCCGCCTTCGCCACCTTCGCGGTCGGCTTCCTCGCCCGGCCCATCGGCGGGATCATCGCGGGCCAGCTCGGCGACAAGCACGGCCGGAAGCCGATGCTCGTCCTCGCTCTGACCCTGATGGGCGTCGCCACCACCGGAATCGGCCTCCTCCCGACGTACGAGACGATCGGCATCGCAGCGCCTGTGCTGCTCGTGCTGCTCCGCGTGGTCCAGGGCATCGCGGTAGGCGCCCAGTGGGGCGGCGCGATGCTGATGGCCACCGAGTACGCCCCCGAGGGCAAGCGCGGGCTGTACGGCAGCCTGGTCCAACTCGGCGTCCCCATCGGAGTGGTGACCGCCAACACGGTCTTCCTGGTCGCCGGTGCCGTCACCAGCGACTCGACCTTCGCCGCCTGGGGATGGCGGGTCCCGTTCTTCGTCGGCTTCCTCGTCCTCGCCCTCGCCTGGTTCATCCACACCCGGGTCGAGGAGACGCCCGCATTCCGCGAGGCCGAACAGGCACTGGCCGCACAGGAGAAGAAGGAGTCCCGCTCACCGCTCCGTACGATCCTGCGCAAGCACCTCGGCACGGTCTTCCTGGCCGGCGGTTCCTTCGCGGTCAACACCGCGACCTTCTACATCATCATCACCGGCGTGCTCGACTACGCGACCCGCGAACTCGAGATGAAGCGCAGCGCCGTGCTCACCGTCTCGCTCTGCGTCAGCCTCACCCAGCTGGCGCTGATCCCCGCGGCCGCAGCCCTCTCGGACCGCATCGGACGGCTGCGCATCTACGCCGCGGGCGCGGTCGGCCTGCTGGTCTGGGCGATCCCGATGTTCCTGCTGATCGACACCAAGTCGCTGCTCTGGCTGGGCGTCGGCACCTTTGTCACCAGCTGTTTCCTCAGCATCATGTACGGGCCGCAGGCGGCGCTGTTCGCCGAACTCTTCACCGCCGAGATGCGCTACACCGGAGCCTCGCTCGGCTACCAGATCGCCGCGGTCTTCGGCGGCGGCCTGGCCCCGTTCATGATGGTCCTGCTGCTGGAGGCGACCGGCACCTCGATGGCCGTCGCCGGCTACATCATCGGCCTCGCGGTGATCGCCCTCGTCTCGATCAAGATCCTGGCTTCACGGGCCGCCGCCCGGGACTGAGCCGACCCTCCTTCCCGTCCGCTCCCGCTCCCGCCGTCGGCTTCTGCGCCCGGCCGCGGGAGCGGGAGACCGCCACACCGGCCAGGCACAGCGCGCCTCCTGCCAGCGTCAGCCCGGCCGGCACCTCGTCCAGCGCCAGCCAGGACATCAGGACGACCAGTGCGGGGACGGCGTACGTCGTCGCGCCCATCCGTCCCGCTGTCGTACGTGCCAGGGCGTAGGCCCACGTCGTGAAGGCCAGCGCGGTCGGGAACACGCCGAGGTAGACCATGTTGAGCGTCGCCGACAGGGGCGCCCGGCTCGCCTCGTCGACCAGCTGCCCGACGAACGGCAGACAGGCCACCGCCCCGACCAGACAGCCGAACGTCGTCACCTGCAGTGCGCTCGCCCGGGCCAGCGCCGGCTTCTGCCCGACCACCCCGGCCGCGTACCCCACCGCCGCCAGCAGACACAGCAGCACTCCCAGCGTCGAGGCGCTGCCCTCGCCCGACATCGAGAGCCCCACGGTCACCGCTCCCGCGAACGACACCGCCATCCCGGCCAGCAGCCGCGGCGGCAGCGCCTCGCCCAGCAGCCGCGCGCCGAGCAGCGCGATGAGGATCGGCCCGATGTTCACCACCATCGCGGCCGTGCCCGCGTCGACCTCCTGCTCACCCCAGTTGAGTACCACCATGTAGACGCCGAACCAGAGCAGCCCCGAGACGGCGATCCCGGGCCAGGCGGCGCGCGGCGGCAGCCCCTCGCGCCGTATCAGCAGAAAGATGCCGAGTACGAGGGACCCGGCGAGCAGCCGTCCGAGGGCGAGTGCGCCGGGAGAGTACGCCGCGCCTGCGCTGCGGATCGACACAAAGGCCGAGGCCCACAGCAGGACGGTGACGCCGGCCGCGGCCAGCGCGGGCCACTGCGGGCGGGGGGCGGGGTGCGCGGGGTTCGTCATGGGGCGACCGTACGTCCCCGACCCTTCGGCGCTCACCGCAATATCTCCGGCTCGATGCCGAGCAGTTCGCCCAGCGCCCGCTCGCCGTCCGCGGTCACCTTCACCGCACGCTCGGACCCGATCCGTACACACCAGCCCGTATCCAGCGCATGCCGGCACAGCTCCGCCCCGGCGATCCCCGCGAGATGGGGTTTGCGCTCGGTCCAGTCCAGGCATCCTCGTACGAGAGGGCGTCGTCCCTTCAGCTGCAGCTCGATACCCAACTTCCCGAACCAGGCCGTTCCTTGATCGGTCAGCGCGAACCCGGTGTCCTGGCGGAGCAGCCCGCGTACGGTCATGGCCTGGGTGATCGCGATTCCGAGCCGCCCGGCGAGATGGTCGTAGCAGGTCCGCCCGCGCGCCATGGCGCTACGCGCACTTGCCACCCGCAGTGACCGCGGCGCCGGATCGGCTGCCGGCGCGGCATACGAGGCGAGCTCCTCGACGATATGCGCGACGTGTTCGTCGGCGAGGCGCACATACCGGTGCCGGCCCTGCCGCTCCTCGGCCAGCAGCCCGCCCGTGACGAGCTTGCCGAGATGCTCACTGGCCGTCGACGCCGCGACTCCCGCATGCCGTGCGAGCTCGCCGGCGGTCCAGGCCCGCCCGTCGAGCAGTACAAGACAGAAGGAGGCGCGGGTCTCATCGGCGAGCAGCGCGGCGAGTGCGGCCAGGTCTCTGGATTGCATGACTCCAGGATCGGCCATTCCTCCTTCGGCAGCGGCCGAACTGTCCCGGTGCATCCGGTATGGGGGGCGCCTGGATGGGGGCGGGCGTGCCGCCCGCTATGCGCGCACCAGGGCTGCGTACTGGACGGCGAGGCCGTCGATGAGCGCCCGCAGTCCTGTCTCGAATGCGCCTTCGTCCACCTTCTGCTGCCGGTCGGCGAGCAGATGGGCCTGGCCGAGATGCGGATAGTCGGCCGGGTCGTACGCCGTCTCGTCGTCGACGAATCCGCGGGCGAAGGAGCCGAGCGCCGAGCCGGTGATGAAGTACCGCATCAGGGCGCCGATATGGGTCGCCTGGGCCGGGGGCCAGCCGGCGCGGACCATCGCGCCGAAGACGGCGTCGGCCACCCGCAGACCGGCCGGGCGGCGGCCGGGGCCGCGGGCGAGGACAGGGACCGTGTTGGGGTGGGCGGTCAGGGCGGCGCGGTAGGAGACGGCCCAGTCGTGGAGCGCGGTGCGCCAGTCGCGGCCGTCGTCCTCCTCGAACATCGATAGATCGACCTGGGCGCTGACCGCGTCGGCGACCGCTTCGAGGATCTCGTCCTTATTGCGGAAGTGGTTGTACAGGGAGGGCCCGCTGACGCCCAGCTCGGCGGCGAGCCGTCGAGTGGAGACGGCGTCCAGACCCTCCGCGTCCACGAGTGCGCTCGCCGTTTCGACGATGCGTTCTCTGCTGAGGAGGGGCTTGCGCGGTCGGGCCATGCGGCACATAGTAGGGCCTGCCGACAAGAAACTAGCAGTGTTAGTTAAAAGTGGGGTGGTCGCATATGGACCTGGAGCTCAGCGAGGAACAGGCAGCCGTCCGGCAGCTGGCCAAGGACTTCGTCGACCGTGAGATCACCCCGCATGTCGTCGTATGGGACCGCGCCGAGAACATCGACAAGTCGATCGTGAAGAAGCTGGGTGCGCTGGGCTTCCTCGGGCTCACCATCGACGAGCAGTACGGCGGCTCCGGCGGTGACCACCTGGCGTACTGCCTGGTCACGGAGGAGCTCGGGCGAGGCGATTCCTCGGTGCGCGGCATCGTCTCCGTATCCCTCGGCCTGGTCACCAAGACGATCGCCGCCTGGGGTGACGAGTCGCAGAAGCGCGAGTGGCTGCCCCGGCTCACCGCCGGCGAGTCGGTCGGCTGCTTCGGGCTCACCGAGCCGGGCACCGGCTCCGACGCGGGAAATCTGACCACCAGGGCCGTGCGCGACGGCGATGACTACGTCATCAACGGCTCCAAGATGTTCATCACCAACGGCACCTGGGCCGATGTGGTGCTCCTCTTCGCCCGTACCAACGACACGCCCGGCCACAAGGGCGTCTCCGCCTTTCTGGTGCCGGCCGACACCCCCGGGCTGAGCCGTCGCACCATCCACGGAAAGCTCGGCCTGCGCGGCCAGGCCACCGCCGAGCTCGTTCTCGAGGACGTCCGTGTCCCCGCCGCCACCCTGCTCGGCCCCGAGGGCAAGGGCTTCTCCATCGCCATGTCCGCGCTCGCCAAGGGGCGGATGTCGGTCGCCGCGGGCTGCGTGGGCATCGCGCAGGCCGCCCTCGATGCGGCCGTCGGCTATGCGGGCGAGCGCGAGCAGTTCGGCAAGTCCATCGCCTCGTACCAGCTGGTCCAGGAGCTGATCAGCGACATCTCGGTGGACGTGGACGCGGCCCGGTTGCTGACCTGGCGGGTCGCCGATCTCGTCGACCGCGGCGAGGAGTTCGCCACCGCCGCGTCCCAGGCCAAGCTCTTCGCCTCCGAGGCCGCCGTGCGATGCGCCAACAACGCTCTGCAGGTCTTCGGCGGCTACGGCTACATCGACGAGTACCCGGTCGGCAAACTGCTGCGCGACGCCCGGGTGATGACCCTCTACGAAGGCACCAGTCAGATCCAGAAGCTGATCATCGGTCGCGCGCTCACCGGAGTCTCCGCGTTCTGAGCCGGCGGTTTCCGGGTTTCTGCGTTGTGGGCTGGTGGTTTCCGGGCTTCTGAGTACGCGGGTGAGTACGGGAGCGGATGTCGCACCGGCCACAGCGGCCGATGCTGACCGGCATGAGTGAAACACCGGTCAAGCAGCAGAACACAGCGGCCTTCTACGGACAGGCCGTCGCCTCCTTCGCCGTCGCCCTGGCGGCCGTCGGCCTCGGCATCCTCTATCTCGACGCGGACGCCTGGGTGCGTGGCTTCCTCGCCATCGCCGTCCTCTACCTCACGACCTCGGCGTTCACCCTGGCCAAGGTGATCAGGGACCGTCAGGAGGCCGGGCAGATCGTCAGCCGCGTCGACCAGGCACGGCTGGAGAAGATGCTCGCCGAGCACGACCCCTTCCAGAAGCTCTGACCAGAAGTCCTAAGCGCTTGCTCACCGGCGGGGTATGGTGTTCGTTCTGGTGAACGGAAGGGGCGAGTGGATGAGTACGGCGCAGGACACGGCCGACGAGGACATGCCGTGGGGCGAGGTTACGCCCGAGGCGGCCAGAAAGCTGCTCGTCGCCGCCGTCGAGGCCTTCGCCGAACGCGGCTACCACGCGACGACGACCCGGGACATCGCCGGCCGCGCCGGGATGAGCCCGGCCGCGCTCTACATCCACTACAAGACCAAGGAAGAGCTGCTCCACCGGATCAGCCGGATCGGGCACGACAAGGCACTGGAGATCCTTTCGGCGGCGGCCGCCGGCGACGGCACACCGTCCGAGCGGCTCGCCGACGCGGTGCGCTCCTTCGTACGCTGGCACGCCGGGCGGCACGACACCGCGCACGTGGTGCAGTACGAAATCGACGCGCTCTCCGACGGCCACCGCACCGAGATCGTGGAGCTGCGGCGCCGCAGCGACGCCGTCGTGCGGGGCATTCTGCGCGACGGCGTGGAGACGGGGGAGTTCGACGTCCCCGACGTGCCCGGCACCACGGTCGCCGTGCTGTCGCTCTGCATCGATGTGGCGCGCTGGTTCAACGTGCGGGGGAGCAGGACGCCCGACGAGGTCGGCGCGCTCTACGCCGACCTCGTCCTGCGTATGGTCGCTGCTCAGAAGTAGTTCAGCAGCGGCCTCGGTAGTTCAGCAGCGGCCTCGGCCGATGCTCAGAAGTAGTAGCGGGACACCGACTCGGCCACGCACACCGGCTTGTCGCCGCCCTCGCGCTCCACCGTGACGAGGGCGGTCACCTGCACACCGCCGCCCGCCTCCTCGACGTTCTGCAGGACCGCCGACGCGCGCAGCCGCGAGCCCACCGGCACGGGGGAGGGGAAGCGGACCTTGTTGGCCCCGTAGTTGATGCCCATCTTCATGCCCTCGACCCGCAGGATCTGCGGTACGAAGGTCGGCAGCAGCGACAGTGTGAGATAGCCGTGCGCGATCGTCGTGCCGAAGGGGCCGCTCGCGGCCCGCTCCGGGTCCACATGGATCCACTGGTGGTCCCCGGTGGCGTCGGCGAAGAGATCGATCCGCTTCTGCTCGATTTCCAGCCATTCGCTGTGCCCCAGCTGCTCGCCGACTCCGGCGCGCAGCTCATCGGCGGAGGTGAAGATCCTCGGCTCGGCCATGTCCCTGGTCCCTGCCTCTCAAGCGTTCACAAGCTTCTGTCTAAGCGCTTGCTCAGCATGGTTGCGCAGGCGCGCTCCTGTCAACGGGCGACCGTGAACACACGACCAGTAGGGTTCGAGGAGTGCCACAGATTCCCGAGAAGATCCACGAGCTCACGGTCGGCCAGCTGTCCGCGCGCAGTGGCGCGGCCGTGTCCGCCCTGCACTTCTACGAGTCCAAGGGCCTGATCAGCAGCCGCAGGACCACCGGCAACCAGCGCCGCTACAGCAGGGACGCCCTGCGCCGCGTCGCATTCGTGCGCGCCGCGCAGCGCGTCGGTATTCCGCTTGCCACCATCCGGGACGCGCTCGCCGAGCTGCCCGAGGAGCGCACGCCCGACCGTGAGGACTGGGCGCGGCTGTCCGCGGCCTGGCGGACCGAACTCGACGAGCGCATCAAGCAGCTCGGCCGGCTCCGTGACCATCTCACCGACTGCATCGGCTGCGGCTGTCTCTCGCTGGAGACCTGTGTGCTGTCCAACCCGGACGACATCTCCGGCGAGCGGATGACCGGCTCGCGGCTGCTGCCGGAGCGCCGCCGACCCGCGGAGGACTGCTGCTGACGATCGCCGGACGGGCTTGAAAATCAAGCCCGTCCGGCGATTTGAGGACACGGCCGAGGGACGGTGGGCCCGCACCCCCGTGACGGGCCCGCCTCTTCCCCTCGGCCGTGCAGGGCCGCCCTACTCGTACTCCGTGC
Organism: Streptomyces sp. NPDC002730; assembly: GCF_042888805.1. Taxonomy (NCBI): domain Bacteria; kingdom Bacillati; phylum Actinomycetota; class Actinomycetes; order Kitasatosporales; family Streptomycetaceae; genus Streptomyces; species Streptomyces sp. NPDC002730. Next base: position 64,563 of record NZ_JBIAQG010000019.1, on the reverse strand, counting down.
CGCCCTTGCGCGTCAGATACGCGGGGCTGACCGCCTTGGCGATCGCCCGGCCGCCCACCACCGGGCTGTAGCGCTCGGTGGCCGGACGGATCACGACCCCCTCGCGCAGATGCAGCTCGCGCCCGGACACGGTCTCCCGCCCGCTCGCCAGCTCCAGCACCTTCTCGATGTCGTACGGGCCCTCGTACAGCCGTGGCACGAGCGGCAGTTCACCCTCGAGCAGCTCGGCCGGGTCCAGCCAGCGGACCTGGCCGTCGATCTCCGCCGATACGTCGAAGACGGCGTAACCCAGCGCCTCGGAGCGTGCGTTGGCACCGTAGGCGAGGTCCTGCACCCCGGCGCCGTACACCTCGCCGAAGAGGCCGATCCGGCTCGCCCCCAGCTTCTCGGCGAGGCGCGCCGCGACCGCGGGGGCGTCATGGCCGAGCACCGCGCGCCAGTACAGATTCCGCGGATCCTCTTTGAGCGCCAGGCCCTTGGAGCCGAAGCCCTTCGACGACACCTGGACCCTCCCGCCTTCGGCCGGCGGGACTCCCGTCCCACTTCGCTCGCCGTCCGCCACGCTGTACGTCAGGAGGCAGGCCGAGCCGTGCAGCTTCTCGGTCAGCACCACAGGCTCGCCCGGCTCGAATATCTCCGGGTAGCGCTGGATGTTCTCGATGTCGACCCACGGCAGCAGCTCCGGCGCCCGCTCCACCTCCCCGTCCATCGTGGGCGGGATGGGCGGCGACCACTTGGTGATCGAGAGCAGTTCCGCGAAGTCCGTGCCGTCGGCGGCCGCCTGCGCCAGATCGAGGTCCGCGAGCGCCCGCGGCCGGCACACGATGCCCTGCGACAGCTCGCCGCGCAGCCGCACCGCCTTGACCCGGTCGGACGCCCTGCCGGCAAGACGCCCGGTCAGTCCCAGCTCCTCGATCAACTCCGCGGGCAGCACGGCCTGTTCCGGGATGTACACGGCGGCGTCGCCACTGCGGTACGCGCCCTTGGCGACGACCGCGCGGTAAAGACCCACCTGGGCCAGCTCGAGCGCATCGGCGTTCGGGTGCTCATGGACGGTGAGCAGTTCTGCGGTGACTCGCAGCGTCGACATCGGCGCCTCCTCGGTTACGGATTGCGGTCACCACTCTGAGGGCTGTCGTCGGTGGGGGCCACCGAATATCGGCGATACCCGGGGCGGCGCAGACCAGTTGGGCACGGGACGCGGCACGTCGGCCGTCCGGCGGGAAGGGCGGATGGTCCAGCCTCGTCCCCGGCACGGCGCCTCGGGTTGCACACGCACAGCGGCGGCGCCGGCCGCGACAGCCGCGGCTGCGGCCCTCGCCCGGGGGCAGCGGCACGGCGACGCCGTCACCGGCCGAACGGGCCCGTTCAGACAGACCTGGATCATGCCCTCGATGGTGCCAGTCGCCACTGACAACGCCACCGTCCCCGGGCCGGCAACGCGGGGGCGCAACGCCGCCGTGGCGCCCCCGCCTTCCTCATGCCACCGACGCCAGTTCCCTGCGCCCGGCCCTCTTGGCCGCCGCCACGGCCTCGGACGTCAGAACGGGCTGCGGCACGACGATGCCGCAGCCCGTGCAGACCGGCCCGAACCACGGTTCATGGGCAAGGTCCTGCCGCCAAATGATGTTCGTTCCCTCGCACACCGGACAGGCCGCACCGGGATCGGTCTCCAGCGCGGATATCAGCCGGCGCAGTACCTCACCGAGCGGCGCCGCCGGATGGGCGGCCGGGATGTCGCAGCGCGCGACCCCGTTCCCGCCCCAGGTCCGGCGGTGCCAGTCGTCGATGAATCCGGGCCGCCGCAGCCCGTCGTGCTTCTCGCGCTTCCGACGGTCGGCGAAACTCTCCTCGTACGCGAGCCAGACGGCCCGCGCCTCCTCCAACTCCTCGAGCGCGGCCACCAGCCGCGCCGGATCGGGAGCCCTGTCCTCGGGCTCGATTCTGTGCTTCCCGCACAGATGATCCCAGGTCGCCCGGTGCCCATAAGGGGCAAACCGCTCCAGGCACTTGCGCAGTGAATAGCGCCGAAGCGCCAGATCACACCGTGGGTCGCGCACCTGTCTCGCGAGACTCCGGAAACCGGCCATCGCACTGCCACCTCCGTCGCTGGTACATCGGCGTCAAAGAGTGGACGTACGAGTACCCGATCCGGCTCCATCGAAAATTCGATGGCGGCCATCAGCGGGACAGCGCCTCGCCTTGCGGCGATTCGGAAAAGGTGACGCATGTTCACCTTACTCGTGAGTCATACCGTCGGTAACCTCCGGCGCATCGGCCTCCCTGAGGAGCATCCATGCGACGACGCACCGGAAGACTCAGAACTGCCACCACTGCCGCCGTGTTCGCGCTCGCCGCGGGGCTGTCGGCCCCGCTGCCGCAGGCCGCGGCCGAAGCCGCGGCCCCCACCGCATCCGCCGACGGCGACCGCTGCCAGAGCCAGTGCGCCGACATCCTGCCGCCCGGCGAGAACGGCAACGCCACCCTCGCCGATATCCTCGCCCACCGCGTCTTCGGTACCCGCCCCGCCCACAGCTCCGACCAACTCGGCCGCTACGACTCCCTGGTGGGCGGTTACGGCGGACTCACCGACGCCAAGCTCACCGACTTCTTCAACGACTCCTCCTTCGGTGTCCCCGCAGGCCAGGCCGAGTCCGTCAGCGCCCCCCGCCCCGACGTCACGATCACCCGCGACAAGAAGACCGGCGTCCCGCACATCAAGGGCACCACCCGCTACGGCACCGAGTTCGGCGCCGGATTCGCCGCCGGCCAGGACCGGCTGTGGATGATGGACCTCTTCCGGCACATCGGCCGCGGCGAACTCACCCCGTTCGCCGGCGGTGCACTCGCCAACCAGGGCCTGGAGCAGCAGTTCTGGCCCTCCGCCCCGTACACCGAGGCCGACTACGAGGCGCAGATCGAACGGATCCGCACCACCGAGGGCGCCCGTGGCGAGCAGGCCATGGCTGACGCCCAGGCGTATGTCGACGGCATCAACGCCTACCGGGTGCAGTCCAAGAACGGACGGTACTTCCCCGGCGAGTACGTCCTGACCGGCCATATCGACTCGATCACCAACGTCGGTGAGATCCAGCCCTTCAAGCTCACCGACCTGATCTCCATCGCCTCGGTGGTCGGCGGCCAGTTCGGCGGCGGAGGCGGCGGCGAGGTGCAGGCCGCTCTCTCCCTGCTCGCCGCCCAGCAGAAGTACGGCCTGGTGGAAGGCACCAGGGTCTGGGAGTCCTTCCGGCAGCGCGAGGACCCCGAGGCCGTGCTCACCGTCCACGACGGCACCAGTTTCCCGTACGCCAACAAGCCCGCGAACCCGCGCGGCACCGCACTGCCCGACACCGGATCCGTCGTCCCCGAGCAGCTCGTCCATGACAGAACCGGCGCCGCGGGCACCGATGCCAAGTCCCCGCTGCGGGTCCCGAAGAGACTCAGGCCCGCACAGGGCATGTACGACGACGGAGTCATCGCGCCCGGCTCGATCGGCGGTGGGCGCGGGATGTCCAATGCGCTCGTCGTCTCCGGCAGGAACACCGCGAGCGGCAACCCGATCGCCGTCTTCGGCCCGCAAACCGGCTATTTCGCGCCACAGCTGATGATGCTCCAGGAGCTCCAGGGCCCCGGCATCTCCGCTCGCGGGGTCTCTTTCGCCGGCGTCGGCATGTACGTCCAGATGGGCCGCGGCCAGGACTACGCCTGGTCCGCCACCTCCGCCGCCCAGGACATCACCGACACCTATGCGATCGAGCTGTGCGTACCGGGCGGCGGCACCCCGGGCAAGGATGCCGACCACTACCTCTACCGAGGCGTCTGCACCCCCATGGAGAAACTGGAGCGTCGCAACGCGTGGAAGCCGACGGTGGCCGACCCCACCGCCGCCGGCTCCTACCGGATGCAGGTCTGGCGCACCAAGTACGGCATGGTCACCCATCGCGCCACGGTGGGCGGCAAGCCCGTCGCGTACACCTCGCTGCGCACCACCTACCGCCACGAGGCCGACTCGATCATCGGCTTCCAGATGCTCAACGACCCGTCGTACGTGACGGACGCCAAGTCCTTCCAGCAGGCTGCCCACAACATCGACTACGCCTTCAACTGGTTCTACGCCGACTCGCGCACCGCCGCCTATTTCAACAGCGGTATGAACCCGGTGCGGGCGGCCGACGTCGACCCGGCGCTGCCGGTCAAGGCGGAGCAGTCGTACGAGTGGCAGGGCTTCGACCCGGCGGTCAACACCGCCTCGTACACGCCCTTCGCCCAGCACCCCCAGTCCATCGGCCAGGACTACTACATCTCCTGGAACAACCGGCAGGCCAAGGGATACGCCACCGCGGCCTTCGGCTTCGGCGCCGTGCACCGTGGCGATCTGCTCGACGACCGGGTGGCGACACTCGTCGCGGACGGCGGAGTGACCCGCGCCTCGCTCACCCGGGCGATGGCGGACGCGGCCGTCGCCGATCTGCGCGGCGAGCAGCTGCTGCCCGAGCTGTTGAAGGTGCTGCGCTCCCAGCCCGTGACCGACCCCCAACTGGATGCGGCTGTCCAGAAGTTGGAGACCTGGCGGGCGGCAGGCTCGCAGCGCAGGGAGTCCGCGCCCGGCTCGCACAGCTACACCCATGCCGACGCGGTGCGCATCATGGACGCCTGGTGGCCGCTGCTGATCGAGGCCGAGTTCAAACCGGGGCTCGGCGACGGTCTCTACCAGGCTCTGGCCGGGAACCTCGCGATCGACGAGTCCCCGGCGGCCAGCCACGGCGCGACCGGCGCGCACAGCGGCTCCGCCTTTCAGTACGGCTGGTGGGCCTTCGCCGACAAGGATCTGCGTCAGGTACTGGGCGAGCCGGTCCAGGGCCCGCTGGCGAAGACGTACTGCGGCAACGGTGACCTCGCCGCCTGCCGTGACGCACTCCTCGCCACGCTGAAGCAGGCCACGGCCAAGCCCGCGACCGAGGTCTACCCCGGCGACGGCAGCTGCGGTGCGGGCAACCAGTGGTGCACGGACTCGATCATCCACCGTGCGCTGGGCGGCATCACCCACCCGGCGGTCAACTGGCAGAACCGGCCGACGTATCAGCAGGTCGTGGAGTTCCCGTCACACCGGTGACCACGCATCGGCGACCACGCATCGGTGACGATTCACCGGTGACCACTCGTCGTGACGCTCACCGATGGCGGTCGGTCGGTGCCGACCGGGCGAGGAAACTTCCGTGTGTCGCACGGGCGTTGAGGAGACTCAGCGCCCGATGCGGCCGGCGGCAACCACCACCCGCGCCAGCTCCTCATGACAGATGTCGCTGTGCGCACCCGCCGGCGGCCCGCCGCGCCGCACCACCGACGCCGTGTCCACACTGACGCAGCCCGAGCCCGGAATCCCGTCGCGCAGCGCCTGCTCCAGCGTCAGCCGCGAGGTCTGCCCGACGGCCTGTATGCCGTCGTGTCCCATCGCCCACCACCGCTTGTCCAGCCCGACCGCGCTGGCGTCGTCCCCGGCCAGGCTCGACGCCAGCGGATAGATCACCCCGAGCGCGATGTCGTGCCGTGAATAGCAGGCGACCACAGGACCGTCGACCCGGTGCTCCATACTGCGCAGAGCCCCGCCGCTGTGCGTCGAGTGCGGCAGGCTCGGCGCGAACGCATAGTGCGAGAAGGCTCCCTGAAGGAGCGTCAGCGATTTCACGTTCTGTACGCCGTCGGGCAGTCCGCGCAGCGCGAAGGAGACCAGCCGTGCCCCCTGGCTGTGTCCGACCAGGTGGATGCGCACCTCGGGGGAGGACCGGGCCAGCTGCCCGAGCAGCGGGCCGAGGCCCAGCTCGCCGACCGTCCCGGCGCGCCGCTTCATCGCGTAGTACGTCGTCTGCCGCAGCAGCTCCTTCGCGCCCTTCCATGCCTTCTTCAGTCCGCCGCCGAGCGAGAAGGACTGAACGGCGGGCTTCTCCGTCACGGCGCCGGTCTCCTCAAGCGCCAGGGTGAACTTCCGGCACATCGTGAGCGCGTCCTCGTACAGCACAGCCGGCGGGCCCTGCTCCGCCTGCGGCAGATCGTCCGTGAAGCCGGACTCGAGACCGCCGGCCGGCACTTCGGCCAACTGCCGTGCCAGCACGCCGAACTCCGCGAACGCGGCCTCCGACTCGGGCCGCTCGTCGAGGAGCCGGGCCAGCCGTTCCACCGTCGCCCGGTGTCCGGGGAACAGCTCGACCAGGGCGTCCTGCGTCGCCTTGTCCAGCCCGGGTTCCGTCGGCGGGCCGAAGACGGACGGACTGAAGTCGGGGACCGGCTCGTCCGTGAACTTCATCGACGGCCACACGACACCCGCGTAGCCGAGCCGTACACCGGGAGAGGCCGCCAGCAGCCCCGGAAACGGCGCGAAGAAGGCCGAGTACAACTGGGCGGCAATGGATGGCGAGTTGTTCCAGCCGTGCGCGAACATCACCAGATCGGTGACATCCAGCTCCGCCAGCCGGTCGCGTTGCCGGGCATCGACATCGCCGTCCTTGTCGAAGGTGATTTCCCGATACGGCTCCACACTCATATCCGGCATGACCGGCCCTCCCCGTTTTTGTCACCTGATGACACAGCATCCTGCGGGAAGGGAGGGACGGCCATACCCGCTACATATGTCGGCCGCGGTCGGTCGAAGACGGTCAGGGTCGGTCGGAGCCGGTCGTACGGCGGGGCCGGCCCCGTCAGTACCGCAGATACCTCTTCCGTACCGCCCGGAACGCGGCCAGCTCGCCCCGCCACGCCCCGACCACCTCGTCCGTCCCGGCGCCCGCGTCGATCATCGTGCGTACCTTCGCCGAGCCCGTCAGCTTGTCGATCCAGTTGTCCGGGCGCCAGGCGAAACCGCTCCAGGTCCGCTTGGCCGTCACCAGCAGCGCGATCCCTGTGCGGACCGGGTCGTACGACTTCCGGTCGTGGACGTGGAGTTGGACCCCGCCGATCGTCTTGCCCTGGAACTTGGAGAACGTCGGAGCGAAGTACGCCTCGCGGAAGCGGACGCCGGGCAGCCCCAGCGCGTTCGCGGCCTCCGCCCACTTGCGGTCGATGCCCTCGGCGCCCAGCAGCTCGAACGGCCGTGTCGTCCCGCGCCCCTCCGACAAATTCGTGCCCTCGAAGAGGCAGGTCCCCGAGTAGACGAGCGCGGTGTCCGGCGTCGGCATATTGGGGCTCGGCGGCACCCACGGCAGGCCCGTCCCGTCGAAGAAGTCCGAGCGCCGCCAGCCCGACATCCGTACCGTCTCCAGCTCCACCGGCTCTGTCAGGAACTCACCGTTGAACAGCCCCGCCAGCTCGGTCACGGTCATGCCGTGCGCCTGCGAGATCGGCTCGCGGCCCACGAAGGTCGCGAAGGCCTTGTCGAGCACGGGACCGAGGGCGGCCCGGCCCGTCACCGGGTTCGGCCGGTCGAGCACCACGAAGCGCTTGCCCGCCAGCGCCGCCGCCTGCATGCAGTCGTAGAGCGTCCAGATGTACGTGTAGAAACGGGCGCCGGCGTCCTGGATGTCGAAGACGAGCGTCTCCGCGCCCGAAGCGGTGAAGATGTCGGCGAGCGGCTGCCCGCTCTTGCCGAATGTGTCGTAGACGGGCAGCCCGGTCGCCGGGTCGTCGTAGCGGCCCTCGGAACCGCCCGCCTGCGCCGTACCGCGGAAGCCGTGTTCGGGACCGAAGACGGCGACAATGTTCACCCGTTCGTCGGCGTGCATGACATCCACGATGTGGCGTACGTCCTCGGTGATCCCGGTGGGGTTGGTGACCACCCCGACCCGCTGTCCGGACAGCTGCGCGTAACCGTCGGCGGCCAGCCGGTCGAAACCGGTACGGACCCGGCTGCCGTGGCCGGACCGCGCGACCGACGCACCGGACTGCTCGACGGTTGCTCCGGACCGCGCCTCGGCACAACCGGATGTCGCCGCCAGCGCGCCCACCGCGCCGCCCGCGGCCAGCAAGCCTCGTCTGGACAGGCTCATCGGGCTACCTCCGTGACCGCCGTCTGTCATGGCCACGCACGCTAGCGCGCGCACCGGCCGCGGGGAACGACCCCGGCTCCAGGTTCGCGCATCCGGCCTTTCCCGTCCTCCGGCTGCACCGTTGTGCCCAGCCCCTTCCCTCGCTACATACCGACTGGTTAGTCTGCTGTCGTAGTCGGCACGCAGAGAGGCGGAGCTTGATGGGTACGGTGCAGGGCGCTGGGGTTGTGGTCACAGGAGCGGGCGGCGGCATTGGCGCCGCACTCGCCCGCCGGTTCGCGGCGGAGGGCGCCCGCGTCGTGGTCAACGACCTCGATGCCACAAGGACCAAGGCGATCGCCGACGAGATCGGCGCGACCGCGGTACCCGGAGACGCCTCCGAGATCGTGGAAGCGGCCCGCGACGCGCTGGACGGCACCGTGGACGTGTACTGCGCCAACGCCGGCCTCGCCTCGCCCGGCGACGCCTTCGCCGACGAAGAGGTCTGGGCGGCTGCCTGGGACGTCAATCTCATGGCGCATGTCCGCGCGGCCCGCATCCTGCTGCCCGACTGGCTTGAGCGCGGCAGCGGCCGCTTCGTCTCCACCGTCTCCGCCGCCGGGCTGCTCACCATGGTCGGCGCGGCCCCGTACAGCGTCACGAAGCACGGCGCGTACGCCTTCGCCGAGTGGCTCTCGCTCACCTACCGCCACCGCGGCATCAAGGTCCATGCGATCTGCCCCCAGGGCGTGCGTACGGACATGCTGACGGCGGCCGGGTCGGCGGGCGAGCTCGTCCTCGCGCCGACCGCGATCGAGCCCGAGGACGTCGCCGACGCGCTCTTCGAGGGCATGGAGGCCGACCGCTTCCTGATCCTGCCGCACCCCGAGGTCGCCGAGTACTACCAGGCCCGCGCCGCCACGCCCGAACGCTGGCTCAACGGTATGAACCACATCCAGCAGAAGTGGGAAGGGTCGGCGAAGTGACCTCGATCTACGCCGCCAAGCCGTGGCTCTCCCAGCTCACTGACGCCCAGCGCGCCGACATCACCCCGCCGGCGACCGTCGTGCACTCCTTCCGCGCCGCCGTCGACCGGGCCCCCGAGCACACCGCCCTCGCCTACTTCGACGGGCGCCTCAGCTACCGCGAGACCGACGCGCTCTCCGACTCCGTCGCGGGCCATCTCGCCGAGCGCGGCATCCAGCGCGGCGACCGCGTCGCGATCATGCTGCAGAACACTCCGCACTTCGTGATCGCGCTGCTGGGCGCATGGAAGGCCGGCGCCACCGTCGTCCCGCTCAACCCGATGTACAAGTCGGCCGAGGTGTCGCACGTACTGAGCGACGCCGAGGTCACCGCGCTGATCTGCTCGGACCGCGCCTGGGAGACATATCTGCGCGAGAGCGCCGCCGCCTCGTCCGTACGTATCGCGCTCACCGCCTGCGAACTCGATCTGCAGACCAGGAACGACGCCCGCGTCCTCGGCTTCGAGCGGCTGCCGCACGCGGACGACGCCGACGACCTGGTGAGCGTGGCCCGCGCCGGGCACGCTGCCCCGGTGGACCGTGAACTCGCCGCCGCCGACGTGGCGTTGATCAGCTATACCTCGGGCACCAGTGGCACCCCCAAGGGCGCCATGAACCTCCACGGGGGCATCACCCACAACGCCGAGCGCCAGCGCACCGGTCACCCCGTGCCCGAGGGCGCCTGTTACTTCGCGCTCGCGCCCCTGTTCCACATCACCGGCATGGTCTGCGAGCTCGCCACCTGTATCGCCAACGCCGGAACCCTGGCTCTCGCCTACCGCTTCGAGGCAGGCGTCGTCCTCGACGCCTTCGCCGAGCACCGCCCCGCCTACACCGTCGGCCCCTCCACGGCCTTCATGGCGCTCGCCGCGCAACCCACCGCCACCCGCGAGCACTTCGACTCCTTCCGGGTGATCTCCTCGGGCGGGGCCCCGGTACCGCCCGCGCTGATCGAGAAGTTCCGCGCCGGCTTCGGCCCGTACATCCGCAACGGCTACGGCCTCACCGAGTGCACCGCGCCCTGCGCCTCCGTGCCGCCGGAGAAGGAGGCCCCGGTCGACCCGGCCTCCGGCACCCTCTCCGTCGGCCTGCCGGGACCGGACACAATCGTGCGGATCATCGACGAGAAGGGCGAGGAGGTGCCCTTCGGCGAGCAGGGCGAGATCGCGGTCAGCGGCCCCCAGGTCGTGCCCGGCTACTGGAGGCTGCCGGAGGCCACCGCCGAGACGTTCCCGGACGGCGAGCTGCGCACCGGAGACATCGGCTTCATGGACGCGGACGGCTGGCTCTATGTCGTCGACCGCAAGAAGGACATGATCAACGCCTCCGGCTTCAAGGTCTGGCCGCGTGAGGTCGAGGACGTCCTCTACACCCACCCGGCGGTGCGCGAGGCGGCCGTGGTCGGCGTCCCCGACGACTACCGTGGGGAAACGGTCAAGGCTTACATCAGCCTGCGCCCGGGGGCCAGTGCGGAAACGGCGGAGCTCTCCGCCTACTGCGCGGAGCGGCTGGCCGCGTACAAGTACCCGCGCGTGGTTGAGATCCTGCCGGAACTGCCGAAAACGACGAGTGGGAAGATCCTCCGGCGGGAACTGCGTTTCCCCAGGTAAGTTACTCAGTGGTACCGAGTGAGAGGCGGGTGGCGGCAATGGCCAGGACGACGGACAGGGACGGCACCCCTGTCCCGCAGAGGCTGCTGGCTGCCGCCACCCGGCTCTTCGCCGAACGCGGCTACGACCGCACCTCCGTGCAGGAGATCGTCGAGGCGGCCGGCGTCACCAAGGGCGCGCTCTACCACTACTTCGGCTCCAAGGAAGACCTGCTCCAGGAGGTCTATGCGCGGGTGCTCCGGATCCAGCAGGAGCGGCTCGACGCCTTCGCGGACGCCGACGAGCCGGTGGAGCAGCGGCTGCGCGGTGCCGCGGCCGATGTGGTCGTGACGACGATCGACAACCTCGACGACGCGGCGATCTTCTTCCGGTCCATGCACCATCTGAGCCCGGAGAAGCACAAGCAGGTGCGCGCCGAGCGCCGCCGCTACCACGAGCGGTTCCGCGCGCTGGTCGAGGAGGGCCAGCAGAGCGGGGTGTTCTCCTCGGCCACACCCGCCGACCTGGTGGTGGACTACCACTTCGGCTCGGTCCACCATCTGTCCACCTGGTACAGCCCGGACGGTCCGCTCACTCCGCAGCAGGTCGCCGACCACCTCGCGGACATGCTGCTGCGCGCGCTGCGCCCGTAGCCGAAACCCGGGGCTCCGCCCCGGACCCCGCACCTCAATCGCCGGCGGCGCTCCTTTGGAGCCCCGCCGGCGATTGGTTCGGGAGGGGGCCGGGTGGGAAAAGCCCCCGGCCAAGCTAGAGGTACTGCTTCAGCTCCCGCCGCGCCAGCGAGCGCTGGTGCACCTCGTCCGGCCCGTCCGCCAGCTTCAACGTCCGCGCCGCCGCCCACAGTTCCGCGAGCGGGAAGTCCTGGCTCACCCCGCCCGCGCCGTGCACCTGCACCGCCTTGTCGAGGATGTCGACGACCGCCCGCGGGGTCGCGATCTTGATCGCCTGGATCTCGGCGTGCGCCCCGCGGTTGCCGACCGTGTCCATCAGCCAGGCGGTCTTCAGGACCAGCAGCCGCAGCTGCTCGACGGAGACCCGGGCGTCCGCGATCCAGTTCTGTACGACACCCTGCTGGGCGATCGGCTTGCCGAAGGCCGTACGGGACACGGCCCGCTTGCACATCAGCTCGATGGCCCGCTCGGCCATGCCGATCAGCCGCATGCAGTGGTGGATACGGCCCGGACCGAGGCGCGCCTGGGCGATGGCGAAGCCGCCACCCTCCTCGCCGATCAGATTCGAGGCGGGCACCCGTACGTTGTCGAAGACGACCTCGGCATGGCCGCCGTGCGCGTGGTCCTCGTAGCCGTACACCTGCATGGCGCGCCGGACCTCCAGGCCCGGGGTGTCGCGCGGCACGAGGATCATCGACTGCTGGCGGCGGATGTCGGCGCTGTCCGGGTCGGTCTTGCCCATCACGATGAAGATCTTGCAGTCGGGGTTCATCGCCCCGGAGATGTACCACTTGCGGCCGTTGATGACGTAGTCGTCGCCGTCGCGGTCGATCCGCGTCTGGATGTTCGTCGCGTCGGACGAGGCCACCTCGGGCTCGGTCATGGCGAACGCGGACCGGATCTCCGCGGTCAGCAGCGGCTCCAGCCACTGCTTCTTCTGCTGCTCGTTGCCGAACTGCGCGAGCACCTCCATGTTCCCGGTGTCGGGGGCGGCACAGTTCAGCGCGGTCGGGGCCAAGTGCGGGCTGCGGCCGGTGATTTCGGCGAGCGGCGCGTACTGCAGATTGGTCAGTCCCGCACCGTGCTCCGCGTCGGGCAGGAAGAGATTCCACAGACCCTGCTTGCGCGCCTCGGCCTTGAGCTCATCAAAGATCGCCGGGGTGTCCCACGGCGAAGCCAGCTGGGCGCGCTGCTCGTGCTCGATCGCCTCGGCCGGGTAGACGTGCTCGTCCATGAAGGCGAGCAGCTTGGCCCGCAGTTCCTCGGTGCGCGCGTCGAATGCGAAGTCCATGGGGTACTCAGCCTTCCTGCAGGGTGGTGAGGCCGTGCTGGATGAAGAGGGGCACGAGATCGCCGATCCGGTCGAAGCCGGCGCCGACGGTCTGGCCGAGGGTGTAGCGGTAGTGGATGCCCTCGAGGATCACGGCGAGCTTGAACCAGGCGAAGGCCGTGTACCAGGAGATGGCGGAGGTGTCGCGGCCGGAGCGGGCGGCGTACCGCTCGATCAGCTCGGCCGCGTCCGGGTGGCCCGCCGCGCCCGCGGTGGTGCTGACGGGGGAGTCGGGCAGCTCCAGCTCGACGCTGTACATCACCAGCAGCCCGAGGTCGGTCAGCGGATCGCCGAGGGTCGACATCTCCCAGTCGAGGATCGCCTTGATCCGGTCGTCCGGGCCGACCAGGACGTTGTCCAGCCGGTAGTCGCCGTGGATGACGGTGGCCGCGGGTGAATCGGGCAGGGCGCGGCCGAGCGCGGCGTGCAGCTCGTCGATGCCGGCCAGCTCGCGGTTGCGGGAGGCGTCCAGCTGCTTGCCCCAGCGGCGCAGCTGCCGGTCGAGGAAGCCCTCGGGTCGCCCGAAGTCGCCGAGACCCACCGACTCGGGATCCACGGCGTGCAGTTCCACGAGGGTGTCGACCAGGCCGAGGACCGCGTCCCTGGTGCGCTCGGGGCCGAGCAGGGCCAGCTCCTCGGCCGTGCGGTACGGAGTGCCGTCCACGAACTCCATGACGTAGAACGGCGATCCGATCACCGAATCGTCCTCGCACAGCAGCACCGGCTCGGGCACCGGTACGGCGGTCGGGTACAGCGCGCTGATCACCCGGTGCTCGCGCTTCATGTCGTGCGCGGTGGCCAGTACGTGCCCGAGCGGGGGCCGGCGGACGACCCAGCGACCGGTGCCGTCGGTGACGGAGTACGTGAGATTGGAGCGGCCGCCCTGAATCAGCCGGGCGCTGAGCGGTCCGCTCACCAGACCCGGCCGCTCGCGGTCGAGGTAACCGCGCAGCTGCTCGGGATCGAGGCCTGGCGGGGGGACTGAGCTCATGGTTGGCACCTCCGGGGGCGCATAAGAACGGATCGCGTTCATGATGACCGACCAGTCGGTATGTAGTCCAGTGCGCAGCAGAACCTGGGGCTGGATCACATGCCCGACCGTCACATTGATGCATATCGGTCACATAGGGGAACAAGGTCGCTCTCGGGCAGACAGCGGTACGGGTACCGCTCAGGCGTGGCAGGCCACCGGTACGCCGCCGTTCATCGCCGCCATATCGCCGAACACGAGAACTGGATCCAGCGGCGAGCCCTCCGGCTCCCCGTCCAGCTCCGCGTACGCCCGGTGCAGATTCGCCACCAGCCGCTCGCTCTCGCGCAGCTCCGCGAAGACCCCGAGATCCGCCCCGCGCGCCGTCTCCAGCGGAGTGCGCCCCTTGGCGTGCCCCTCCTGGGCCAGCTCGGCGACATACCGCAGATAGCGCTCCGTCGCGTCGTAGGCCGACGGGTCGGTGACCGGACCGTGGCCGGGGACCACCGTCGTCGCATCGAGCGAGCGCAGCAGGTCCAGTGCCCGCAGGGACCCGCTCAGCGAGCCCACCGGGATGAAGGGCGTGCCGCCCTGGAAGATCAGGTCCCCGGTGAAGACCACCCCTTGCCGCGGCAGATGCACGACCGTGTCGCCGAGGGTGTGCGCGACGCCGCCGGGGTGGATCAGCCGCACCTCGATGTCACCGACATGGACGGTGAGCCGGTCGTTGTACGTCACGGTGGGGGCGGTGATCGTGATGTCGCCGAAGTCGGTCCGCGGCCACAGCAGATGGAGCTGATGGCCTGCCGCGAGCTGCTCGCTGCGGCACAGGTCGTGCCCGATCACCACGGCCCTCGGAGTGAAGACCGTGTTGCCGTAGGTGTGATCGCCGTGGTGGTGCGTGTTGACGATGGTGCGGGGCAGCGGGACGCCGCTCGCCAGGACCGCGTCACGCAGTGCTCGCGCCCGCCGTTCGGTGGCGGCGGTGTCGATGAGGAGGGTCGACTCCCCGTCGCTGACGAACCCCGCGTTGTTCAGGCACCAGCCGCCGTCCGGCTGGACATAGGCGTGCACTCCCGGCGCGAGCTGGACGGTGTACGGATCCGTTGCGGACAACTGAACTCCCCCGAGTCAAGGCCGAACTGGTCGGTAACAGACTGCCAGTTGGGCATGGCGCGGGGGAAGGCGGGAGCCGGCGGTGCTCAGTGGTCGTCCCAGTGTCCGTCGTGCTGGGCGTGCCGGTGTCCGTCGTGGACGTAGTCCACATGGTCACCGTGCTCCACGGCTGGGTGCCCGCAGCCCGGGCCGTGATCGTGCGCATGACCGCTGTGCGAGACATGCTCGCCCGGCTCGCACTCGTCCCAGTGCCCGGAGTGCGCCCTGTGGAGGTGGCCGTCGTGCGCGTAGTCGACGTGATCGCCGTGCGGAACCTCGGTATGTCCGCAGGCCGGACCGTGTGTGTGCTCGTGCGGGGGATGTTCGTGGTGGAGAACGGGCATGACGCTCACCTTTGATGTGATTCGTGGCGTTCTGTCGATCACCAGGCTAGCCGTGGAGACTCTGGTCATCCTGTATTCCCGGCCCCGTGCCGCGCCCGGGAATACAGGATGACCGCGCACACCGCACACCGCGCAGGCGCACGCGCCGTCCGGCCCGGGGTGCTCGCACTGCCCGGGGTGCGCGTGCTGCCCGGGGTGCTCGTACTGGAGGACCCGGCTTGCGCGAGCGCTGACCACACCTGAGGGTCGGATCATGAAGGCGATCAGCTACAGCCACTACGGCGGCCCGGAGGTCCTGGAGTACGGGGAGCGCCCCGACCCCACGGTCGGTCCCGACTCCATCCTGGTCAAGGTGCGCGCGGCAGCGGTCAACCCGGTCGACTGGAAGGCCCGCGAGGGCTATCTCGAGGCGATGTTCCAAGCGGTCTTCCCGGTCGTGCCGGGCTGGGACGTCTCGGGTGTGGTCGTCCAACCGGGCATCGCTGCAACGGAGTTCGCCGTCGGCGACGAGGTGATGGGATACGTACGCGAGGACTTCCTGTGCCGCGGCACCTTCGCCGAGTACGTCGCCGCTCCAGTCCGCACCCTCGCCCGCAAGCCGCTGAACCTGAGCTTCGAACAGGCCGCCGGGCTGCCGCTGGCCGGCCTCACCGCCTACCAGGTGCTCAACCGCGCGCTCGAGGTGGGCAGTGGGGACACGGTCCTGGTGCACGCGGCCGCGGGCGGCGTCGGCTCGCTCGCCGTACAGCTCGCCAAGCACGCCGGCGCGCGCGTCATCGGCACGGCGAGCGAGCGCAACCACGACCATCTGCGCGAGTTGGGCGCGGAGCCGGTGGAGTACGGGGAAGGGCTCGCCGACCGGGTGCGCGACCTGGCCCCCGACGGCGTCGACGCGGCCTTCGACACGGTCGGCGGGGACGCGCTCAGGGTCTCGGCCGAGGTGCTCGCCCCCCAGGGCCGCGTCGCCTCGATCGCGGACCGCGAGGTCCTCAGCCTCGGCGGCCACTACTGGTGGGTCCGGCCGGACGCCGCGGACCTGACGGCGTTGGCGGAGCTCGCCGAGCAGGGTGTGATCACCGTCCATGTGGACCGGACCTTCCCGCTGGAGCAGACGGCCGAGGCCCATGCGCTGAACGCGGAGGGCCGCACCCGCGGAAAGGTCGTCGTCACCGTCGACTGGGACGCCTGAACTCAGACGATCATCGCGACCGCGAAACCGGCCAGGGCGATCGTGCAGGCCACAGCGGCCAGCGCGGCCCGGTCCGACAGCACCTGCGGTCTGGGCCCGGCGCCCAGCGCGTGCACCCGCCGGTGGGCCACCCGCAGAAAACCCAGCCACACCAGCGCACTGCAGGCCACCGCCACGAACCCGGCCGTGCTCAGATCGCCGCCGGCCACCTGCCGGGCAGCGAGCACGGCCGCCACGGTGAACGCCAGGGTGGTCCTGCGCCACGCCAGCCGGGTTCGCTCGGGCTGCAGCCCCGGATCCCGCTCGGGCTGCAGCCCCGGACCCCGCTCGGGCTCGGCGGTCAACGCCCGCCCTCCCAGCCGAAGAGCACAACCACCACCATCGCCACCGCGACGACGGCGATCACCATGCTCAGGACGGTCGGGAACCGCGAAACGGGCAGATCCTCGCCCCGCCGCATCGCCCGCTCGCACCGCACCCAGTGATTCACGGCGCGCAGCGCACACAGCACCCCGGCGCCCAGCAGCCCGAGCGCCATCCCCGCGCGCATTCCCCAGGCCAGGTCCGGCAGAAACTGATCGACCGCGAACCCGCCGCCGATCAGTGCGAGCGCCGTACGCAGCCAGGCGAGAAAGGTCCGCTCATTGGCGAGCGAGAACCGGTAGTCGGGAGTCTCGCCCTCCTCCCGCACCCGCTGGGGCGCGAACCACAGCCGCAGGCTCCGTCCGATTTCGCTCACATGCCGCACCCTACCTGCGGGGTTGTCAGTGGCCCCGGCTACCGTGCGGCGGCATGGGCGACCAGGTGCACATCCCCGAGTACGAGCAGGAATTCGAGCTGGTGGCGGCCGAGGAGCTGGTGACCGGTCCGGCCTTCTGGTTCCTCCATCTGTGCTCGTGGCACGAGGAGCGGGAAGCCGTACGAGAACGCTTCGGCGCCGACACTGCCGATGTGGACGCGCTGTACGAGCAGCTCGCCGACGAAGAACACTGGCCGGTCTTCCGCGTCCCCCTCGGCGGCGGGCACACCGCCGTCGTCGCGCACCGCAACTTCCCCCAGGACAGCGGTATCGATTACTTCGTCCGCCACCCCGAGTGGGGGCGGCTCGGACACCTGGGTCAGATGGACGGTCATGACAGCGGACCCGGGCTGTCCTGGCACGAACTGACCGCCATCGCCGCCGCTGTGCCGGATGGCGTGGAAGGCCTCGCCGATCCCGCCGAGCGGTTTCTGATGCTGTTGCCCATGCTGCGCGACATCGACATGCCGCACGACGCCGCGGCGGTCGTCGCCCAGGCGCTGACGGACTGCGGCATACCTCAGGAGCACGCGCAGGACGTCGCGGGCAAGATCCTCGACAACTCCTTCTGGCAGCTGCCGAGTTGGGTCGTACGGGACGGCAGTCCGATCCCGGTCTGCGGCAGCGACCACAGCCCCCGGGCGCTTCCCCTGGCGCTGGGCATCACCTCTGACCAGGCCGGGGATCTCGCCGACGCCCTGTCAGGAGGGCTGCGTACCTGACTCCCGCAGCCGTTCGTACGCCGCGAGACCGTCCGGCGTCCACTCCCACTCCGTGAGCCGCCGTTCCAGCTCCTCCTCCGGCAGGAAGTCGTGCCAGGCGATCTCCTCGGCCTGTGGGTGCACCGGCAGCTCGCAGCGGACCTCGTACACGGCCGACCACCAGGTCCGCTCGCCGTTCTCGTACAGGAACTTGAACAGCGGTACGGGCCTGGGGAGTCCGGAGACCCCGAGCTCCTCCTCGGCCTCGCGCAGCGCCGCCTCGTCGTAGCTCTCGCCCGCGCCGACGACCCCGCCCACGAACATGTCGTACAGCGATGGGAAGACCAGCTTCGTCGGCGTGCGGCGGTGGACGAAGATCCGGCCCTCCGCGTCCCTGACGAGGATGAACGCGCAACGGTGGCGCATCCCGCGGGTGTACGCCTCGCCGCGCGGGGCCTGGCCGATCACCTCGTCGTTCTCATCGACGATGTCCAGGATTTCGTCAGCGGGAGTCATGACTCCATCCAATCACCGGTCGGCCGGGCTGTTGACTAGTTACTGGCCCGTACCGAAGATCGGACCACCGCACGTGCCCATGACACGGCCCGAGCCCGACGAGGATGGAACCCATGGCGTACGACGCTGATGTGATTGTGATCGGGGCAGGGCTGGCGGGCCTGGTGGCCACCGCGGAGCTCGTCGACGCGGGGCGCAAGGTCATCCTGCTCGATCAGGAGCCCGAGCAGTCCATCGGCGGGCAGGCGCACTGGTCCTTCGGCGGCCTGTTCTTCGTCGACTCGCCCGAGCAGCGGCGGATGCGGATCAAGGACAGCCGGGCGCTGGCGCTGCAGGACTGGCTCGGCACCGCGGGCTTCGACCGCGACGAGGACCGGTGGCCGCGCGAGTGGGCCGAGGCATACGTCGACTTCGCCTCCGGTGAGAAGCGGGCCTGGCTGCACGCGCAGGGAATGCGGTTCTTCCCGGTGGTGGGCTGGGCCGAGCGCGGCGGCTACGACGCCACCGGCCACGGCAACTCCGTACCGCGCTTCCACGTCACCTGGGGCACCGGACCCGGCGTCGTCGCGCCCTTCGAACGGCGGGTCAGGGAAGGCGTCGCGCGTGGCCTGGTCCAGCTGAAGTTCCGGCACCGCGTCACCGGGCTGAGCAGCAGCGCCGGAGTGCTGGACACTGTCAGCGGCGAGGTTCTCGAGCCGTCCGCCGCCGAGCGCGGCACCGCGAGCAGCCGTGAGGTGGCCGGCGCCTTCGAGTTCCGCGCGCAGGCGGTGATCGTCACCTCGGGCGGCATCGGCGGCAACCACGATCTCGTACGCGCCCAGTGGCCCGAGCGGCTCGGCACCCCGCCCGAGAAGATGCTCTCCGGCGTCCCCGCACACGTCGACGGGCTGATGCTCGGCATCGCGGAGGGCGCGGGCGCGAGCCACATCAACCGCGACCGGATGTGGCACTACACCGAGGGCATCGAGAACTGGAACCCGATCTGGGCCAGACACGGCATCCGCATCCTGCCCGGCCCCTCCTCGCTCTGGCTGGACGCGCGCGGCAAGCGGCTGCCCGTCCCGCTCTTCCCCGGCTTCGACACCCTCGGCACGCTGGAACACATCATGAAGTCGGGTTACGACTACACCTGGTTCGTGCTCGACCAGAAGATCATCGGCAAGGAGTTCGCACTGTCGGGCTCCGAGCAGAACCCGGATCTGACAGGGAAGTCGATCCGCGATGTGATCGGCCGCGCCCGGGCCGATGTCCCGGGCCCGGTGAAGGCCTTCATGGACAACGGCGTCGACTTCGTCGTCGAGCGCGATCTCTCCGCACTCGTACGAGGGATGAACGCACTCACCAAGGAGCCGCTGATCGACGAGGCGGAGCTGCGGCGCGAGATCACCGCGCGGGACCGGGAGATCAAGAACCGGTTCACCAAGGACCTCCAGGTCACGGCCATCCGCGGGGCTCGCAACTATCTCGGCGACAAGCTCATCCGCACGGCCGCACCGCACCGCATCCTCGACCCCAAGGCCGGACCGCTGATCGCCGTACGGCTGAACATCGTCACCCGCAAATCCCTCGGCGGCCTGGAGACCAATCTGTCCTCGCGGGTACTCGGAGAGGACGGCCGGCCGCTGGCGGGTCTGTACGCGGCGGGCGAGGCGGCCGGCTTCGGCGGCGGCGGGGTGCACGGCTACCGCTCGCTGGAGGGCACATTCCTCGGCGGCTGCATCTTCTCGGGGCGGGCGGCCGGGCGGGCGGCGGCGAAGGCGGTGGGCTAGTGCTCGCCCGGGCAAATCAAGCCTCTCCGGCGATTGAGGAGCGGGGGCCCGGGGGCGGAGCCGCCGAAGAGCGCGAGTGTGACGAAAGTCTGACGTGCGGCCGATTTTCCTGGCGCCCACGCTTCCGTGGTGTTCGAATCGAAGGGTGACCACACACCACTCCGACGAAGAGGGCGCGCCCGTCGGGCGCCGCTTGGTGCTCGGCATGCTCGGCCTCGGCGCTACCGGAGTCGTGGCGGCGCCGTATCTGCAGCGCGGGCTCGAGTCCTTCCTCGGCGCGGCCTCGGACAAGGACCCGACCGGTCTGAGCGGGCTGCTGCCCAACGGCGGCGGCTTCCGCTACTACTCGGTCGCCACCTCCGTACCGCGCAAGGACCAGCAGAGCTACCGGCTGACCGTCGACGGTCTGGTCCACCGCCCGGCGACCTACACCCTGGACGCGCTGCGCAAACTGCCGCAGACCCGGGTCGTACGCGACGTGCAGTGCGTTACCGGCTGGCGGGTCCCCGACACCCCGTTCGCGGGCGTCAAGCTGTCGCTGCTGCTGGACGCCGCGGGCGTACGCCCCGAGGCCAAAGCGATCCGCTTCAGCTGCTTCGACGGCACGTACAGCGAGAGCCTGACCCTGCCGCAGGCCCGCCGCGACGATGTGCTGGTGGCCCTGCAGATGCAGGACAGGCCGGTCAGCCACTCCCACGGCGGCCCGGTCCGGCTCTATGTCGCGCCGATGTACTTCTACAAGTCGGCGAAATGGCTCTCCGGGATCACCGTCACCGACGGCGTCCGGCCCGGCTACTGGGAGGAGCGGGGCTATGACGTCGACGCCTGGGTCGGCCGGTCCAACGGCCGCACCGACACCCCCACTGTCTGAACGGCCCGCGCGGGTACGGCGGTTCAGCCGCGCCGAGCGCTGGGTGCACCGCACGACCGCCGCGCTGATGCTGCTGTGTGTGGCGACCGCCGCGGCTCTGTACATACCCCAGATCGCCGAACTCGTCGGCCGCCGCTATCTGGTGGTCACCGTCCATGAGTGGGCCGGGCTGCTGCTGCCCGTGCCGTTCCTGCTCGGTCTCGCCTCGCCCGCCTTCCGAGCCGATCTGCGCAGGCTGAACCGCTTCGGGCCGCACGACCGTACGTGGCTGCGTGCGGCCCGCCGGCGCGACCGCCGTCCCGAGTCCCGTCCCGCGGGCAAGTTCAACGCCGGGCAGAAGGTGTACTCGGCGTGGATCGCGGGCGCGGTGCTGGTGATGCTGGCGACCGGGCTGCTGATGTGGTTCACCCACCTGACACCACTGGTGTGGCGGACCAGCGCGACTTTCGTCCATGACTGGCTTTCGCTGACCGTCGGCATCGTGCTGGCCGGACATATCGGAATGGCGCTCGCCGACCCGGAGGCACGGAGGGGTATGCGTACCGGGTCGGTCGAGCGCCCGTGGGCCAAGCAGGAACACCCGCTGTGGCTGGACGACCGACTAGAGGACGAGTGACAGCAGCAGTACGAAGCCGAGGCCGACCACGGAGATGATCGTCTCCATCACCGACCAGGTCTTGATCGTCTGGCCGACGGTCATTCCGAAGTACTCCTTCACCAGCCAGAATCCGGCGTCGTTGACATGGCTGAAGAAGAGCGAGCCCGTGCCGATCGCCAGCACCAGCAGGGCCGCGTGCGTGGTCGACATATCGGCCGCGAGCGGCGCGACCAGACCGGCGGCGGAGATGGTCGCCACCGTCGCCGAGCCGGTCGCCAGACGGATGGCCACCGCGATCAGCCAGGCCAGCAGCAGCGCCGGAATCGCCCAGTCCTTGGACAAGTCCAGGATCATCTGGCCCACGCCGACGTCGATCAGCGTCTGCTTGAAGCCGCCGCCCGCGCCCACGATCAGCAGGATGCCCGCGATCGGGGCGAACGACTTCTCGACGGTGGAGGAGAGCCGTTCCTTGGTGAACCCGGCCGCGCGTCCCAGCGTGAACATTCCGACGATGACCGCGGCGAGCAGGGCGATGAGCGGCGAGCCGATGACGTCGGTGACGCGCTGGACGCCGCTTTCCTTGTTGTCGACGACGATGTCCACCAGCGCCTTGACCAGCATGAGGACGACCGGAAGCAGCACGGTGGCCACGGTGGCGCCGAAGCCGGGACGCCGGTCCAGGTCTTCGGAGGGACGCTGCGGAATCATGCGCTCCGGTGCCGGGATGTCCACCCAGCGCGCGGCGAATCGGGAGAAGACAGGGCCCGCGATGATCACGGTCGGGATGGCGACCACCAGACCCAGCGCCAGCGTGACGCCGAGGTTGGCGCCGATGGCGTCGATCGCGACCAGCGGTCCGGGGTGCGGCGGGATCAGCCCGTGCATCACGGAGAGGCCTGCCAGGGCCGGGATGCCGATCCGCATGAGCGAGTAGTTGCCGCGCTTGGCGACGAGCAGTACCACCGGGATCAGCAGCACGATGCCGACCTCGAAGAAGAGCGGCAGCCCGATCACCGAGGCGATGAGCACCATCGCCCACGGCATGGCGCGCCCGCCCGCCTTGGCGAGGATTGTGTCGACGATCTGGTCCGCGCCGCCGGAGTCCGCGAGCAGCTTGCCGAGGATCGCACCGAGCGCGATGAGCACGCCCACACCGGCGACGGTGGTGCCGAGGCCGGTGGTGAAGCTGACGATGGCCTTGTCCAGCGGGGCGCCGGCGAACGCGCCGAGAGCCAGTGAGCCGATGGTCAGCGCCAGAAAGGCATGGAGCTTGAACTTGGTGACGAGAACGACGATGACGGCGATGCCCGCGAGGACGGCGATGCCCAACTGCGCGTTGCCGGCCGAAGTGATCGTTTCGGTGGCGTCCGCCGCCAGCGTCTCGACGCTGAGACTGGTCACGGTGGCGATTCCTCAGCTCTCGAGCCGACGCAGTGCGGCGACGGCCCGTTCGGTTATTTCTTCCGGAGTGCCGGACACATCGACGGCGACGCCCGCCTCGTCCCCGAGCGGCTGGAGCGTGGCGAACTGCGAGTCCAGCAGCGCGGCGGGCATGAAGTGGCCCTTGCGCTCGGACATCCGCTGTTCGACGAGCGCCCGGTCGCCGGTGAGATGGAGGAAGACAGCACCGGGCGCGGCGGCCCGCAGCCGGTCGCGGTAGACCCGCTTGAGCGCGGAGCTGGACACCACTCCGCCGAGGCCCGCCCTGCCGTGCGCCCACTGCCCGATGGCATCGAGCCAGGGCCGGCGGTCCGCGTCGTCCAGCGGGGTGCCGGCCGACATCTTGGCGATGTTCGCCGGGGGATGGAAATCGTCGCCCTCGGCATACGGGACGCCCAGTGCGGCGGCGAGCAGGGGACCGATCGTGGTCTTGCCGGTGCCTGTCACGCCCATCACCACGACGACATGGGGGGTGCTCATTACGTGCCTCGCTGTCTTCGTCGACATCGGTCCGTCGCGCTACTGAAACTCATTAGGTATGACGTATTCAAGAGGTCGAGATCTAAACGTCATACTTTTCGTTCTCGAATCGTGCCCCCGTACTCTTGCCCCATGACCACTGAGGGCCGGGGCCTCCATGCCCATGTGCTGGACAACCTGGGCCTCGCGATCACCGCGGGCGAGTATCCACAGGGCAGCGTGTTGCGCACGGACGAGGTGGCGCAGCGCTTCGATGTCTCGCGCACCGTCGTCCGCGAAGTGGTCCGGGTCCTGGAGTCGATGCACCTCGTGGAGTCCCGGCGCCGGGTCGGTGTGACCGTCCGCCCGACCGAGGAGTGGAACGTCTACGACCCGCGGGTCATCCGCTGGCGGCTGGCCGGCACCGACCGCCCGCGCCAGCTGCGCTCACTGACCGTGCTGCGCT
The DNA here is from genome assembly GCF_042888805.1 of Streptomyces sp. NPDC002730. Lineage (NCBI taxonomy): Bacteria > Bacillati > Actinomycetota > Actinomycetes > Kitasatosporales > Streptomycetaceae > Streptomyces > Streptomyces sp. NPDC002730. The sequence continues at coordinate 40,695 of NZ_JBIAQG010000019.1, read as the reverse complement.
CGGCCGTCGAGCCGGTCGCGGCCGGGCTCGCCGCCCGCAACGCCACCCCCGAGCAGTGCGCCGAACTCACCGAGTGCGCCCTGGGCATGGTCGCCACCTCGCGCGGACACCAGCTCGAGGGATATCTGAAGCACGACATCGCCTTCCACCGTGTTGTGCTCAACGCCTCCGGCAACGAGATGTTCGCGCGGCTCGGAGATGTGGTCGCCGAGGTCCTCGCCGGCCGTACGCACCACCAGGTGATGTTCGACGACCCCGATCCGGCGGCCGTGACCCTGCATGTCCAGGTCGCCGAGGCGGTCCGCGAGGGCGACGCGGTCCGGGCCGAGGAGATCACCCGCCAGATCTCGGTCGGGGCGCTCGCGGAACTGGATGTGCTGGCGCCCTGAGGCGTCCGGCGCCGCCGCACCCCTGACGTGGCGAGTGCGTGCGCGACCTTGGTTTACTGGGCCGTAACCTCTGAAACACCTCAGATCTATTCCTGCGTGACCTAGGCCACTGCCAAAATCGCAGGGTTGCCCTGATTATGTTCCGGGTTATGTGCCGTCGGGCCATAACAGGGTGACCACCCCCCCACCGGTTACGGCCGGGACGCCCACCCCTCCCCTCACGAAGGCGAACTTCTCCATGAGTGACCGCACCACTGCGGCCGAAACGCTCGCCGCCGGGGCACCGGCGAAGAGCTCCCCCCACGTCGACGCAGGCGACGCCGGCTACAGCAAGGACCTCAAGTCCCGCCACATCAACATGATCGCCATCGGCGGAGCGATAGGCACCGGCCTGTTCCTCGGCGCGGGCGGACGGATGGCCGGCGCGGGTCCTTCGCTGGCCATCGCCTACGCGGTCTGTGGTGTCTTCGCCTTCTTCGTCGTCCGCGCGCTCGGCGAGCTGGTCCTCTACCGCCCCTCATCCGGTGCCTTCGTCTCGTACGCCCGTGAGTTCATGGGCGAGAAGGGCGCCTTCGCGGCCGGCTGGCTCTACTTCCTCAACTGGTCGACCACCGCGATCGCCGACATCACCGCGGCCGCCACCTACGCCCACTTCTGGGCCATGTTCAGCGATATCCCGCAGTGGGTCCTCGCGCTGATCGCACTCGCCGTCGTCCTCACCGCGAACCTCATCTCGGTGAAGTACTTCGGTGAGATGGAGTTCTGGTTCGCGATCATCAAGGTCGCCGCGCTGGTCGCCTTCATGATCGTCGGCATCTTCCTGGTGGTCACCCAGCACCCGGTCGACGGCCACACCCCCGGCTTCTCCACCATCACCGACAACGGCGGCATCTTCCCGACGGGCATGCTGCCGATGCTGCTGGTGATTCAGGGCGTCGTCTTCGCGTACGCCTCCGTCGAGCTGTGCGGCGTCGCCGCGGGTGAGACCGAGAGCCCCGAGAAGATCATGCCCAAGGCGATCAACTCGATCATGTGGCGTGTCGGTCTGTTCTACGTCGGCTCGGTGGTGCTGCTCGCGCTGCTCCTCCCGTACACGGCGTACTCCGGCGACCAGAGCCCCTTCGTCACCGTCATGGACAAGCTCGGCGTCCCGGGCGCGGCCGGCGTGATGAACCTCGTGGTGCTGACCGCGGCGCTCTCCAGCCTGAACTCCGGCCTGTACTCCACCGGCCGCATCCTGCGCTCCATGGCGCTGTCGGGCTCCGCACCCAAGTTCACCGGCCGGATGAACAAGGGCCAGGTGCCCTACGGCGGCATCCTGCTGACCGCAGGCTTCGGTGTGCTGGGCGTTGCGCTCAACTATGTCGTGCCCGGCCAGGCCTTCGAGATCGTCCTGAACCTGGCGTCGATCGGCATCCTCGGCACCTGGGGCATGATCATGCTCTGTTCGCTGCTGTTCTGGCACCGTGCGCAGGACGGCCGGGTCACCCGCCCCGCCTACCGGCTGCCCTGGGCCCCGTACACCCAGATCGTCACGCTGTTCTTCCTCGCCACCGTGGCCTTCCTGATGTGGTGGGGCGGCGGTGTGGGCCGTACGACCGTGATGTTCCTGCCGCTGATCGCGGCGGCGCTGGTCGGTGGCTGGTACCTGGTCCGCGGCCGGGTGAGCGCCATCGCGCAGGAGCGCCAGGACGCCTGACCGAATCATTTCCAGGAGAACGGCCCCCGCGAGATCGCGGGGGCCGTTCCCGTACCGGTCGGCCGTGGTGCGGACCGTGGCCCGCGCCGTGACAGTCCATAGTGGTGGTCGACTTCACATGCGAAGAAGGGCAGGTTCTCTATGTCGCAGCAGGTGCAGGGCGTGGTCGCGCCAGGGAAGAACGAGCCGGTACGGGTCGAGACGATCATCGTCCCCGATCCCGGACCCGGAGAGGCCGTGGTGAAGGTGCAGGCGTGCGGCGTCTGCCACACCGATCTGCACTACAAGCAGGGCGCGATCAACGACGACTTCCCCTTCCTGCTCGGGCATGAGGCCGCGGGGGTGGTGGAGTCGGTCGGCGCGGGCGTCACGGACGTCGCTCCCGGCGACTTCGTCGTCCTCAACTGGCGTGCCGTGTGCGGACATTGTCGCGCCTGTCTGCGCGGCCGCCCCTGGTACTGCTTCGCCACGCACAACGCCGAGCAGAAGATGACGCTGACCGATGGCACCGAGCTCTCCCCGGCGCTCGGCATCGGCGCCTTCGCCGAGAAGACCCTGGTCGCCGCCGGCCAGTGCACCAAGGTCGACCCGGCGGTCTCGCCGGCTGTCGCGGGTCTGCTGGGCTGCGGGGTGATGGCCGGCATCGGTGCCGCCATCAACACCGGCCAGGTCGGCCGCGGTGACTCCGTCGCGGTCATCGGCTGCGGCGGCGTGGGCGACGCGGCCGTCGTCGGCGCACGCCTGGCGGGCGCGGCCCGCATCATCGCCGTCGACATCGACGACCGCAAGCTCGAGACGGCGAAGAGGATGGGCGCCACCCACACCGTCAACTCCCGTTCCGGCGACCCCGTCGAGGCGATCCGCGAGCTCACCGGAGGCTTCGGCGCCGACGTCGTCATCGAGGCGGTCGGCCGACCGGAGACATACGAACAGGCCTTCTACGCCCGCGACCTGGCCGGCACGGTCGTTCTCGTCGGTGTGCCGACGCCCGAGATGAAGCTGGAGCTGCCGCTCCTCGATGTCTTCGGCCGCGGCGGCGCGCTCAAGTCCTCCTGGTACGGCGACTGTCTGCCGTCCCGTGACTTCCCGATGCTCATCGACCTCCATCAGCAGGGCCGTATCGACCTCGGCGCGTTCGTGACCGAGACCATCGGACTCGGCGACATCGAGAAGGCCTTCGCCCGGATGCACGAGGGTGACGTACTGCGTTCGGTGGTGCAGTTCTGATGAACCCCCGGAACTGCAGGATCGACCATCTGGTCACCTCCGGCACCTTCTCGCTCGACGGCGGCACCTGGGACGTCGACAACAACGTCTGGATTGTCGGCGACGACCAGGAGGCGATCGTCGTCGACGCCGCCCATGACGCCGCGGCCATCCTCGATACGCTCGGCGGCCGTACGCTGCGCGCCATCGTCTGCACCCACGCGCACAATGACCACATCGACGCCGCTCCCGCCCTCGCCGCCGCCACCGGCGCGCCGATCCTGCTCCACGCCGACGACCTGCCGCTGTGGAAGCAGACGCACCCGGACCGCGCCCCCGACGGCGAACTCGTCGACGGCCAGGTGCTGGAAGTGGCCGGGACGCGGCTGCGCGTATTGCACACACCCGGCCATGCCCCCGGTGCCGTATGCCTCTACGCGCCCGAGCTGTCCACGGTCTTCACCGGCGACACGCTCTTCCAGGGCGGCCCCGGCGCCACCGGCCGGTCCTTCTCGCACTTCCCGACGATCATCGACTCGATCCGGGACCGGCTGTTCACACTGCCGCCGCAGACCGTGGTGCGCACCGGCCACGGCGACGCGACCACCATCGGAGACGAGTCACCTCAGCTCGTGGAGTGGATTCAGAGGGGCCACTGAGTCAGCCGTAGCCTGCTCTCGAAGCGGTACGGCTCTCCCGTCACCGGGTCGGTGAACTCCAGCACCTTCGCCAGGAGTTGAAGGGGACGGGAGTAGTCGTGGGGCCCCGCCTCCTGGACGACCGGATAGACCGGGTCGTTCAGGAGCGGCAGCCCCAGGCTGTTCATATGGACCCGCAGCTGATGCGTGCGGCCGGTGGCCGGGAGCAGCCGGTACCGGCCGAGCCCGGCGCGGTGCTCGAGCAGCTCGATCCGGCTCTCGCTGTTCGGCTCGCCCGGCTCCTCGCGTGCGGCGATCACCCCGCGCTCCTTCACGATCCTGCTGCGTACGGTGCGGGGCAGCGCCACCGCCGGGTTGTACGGTGCCACCGCCTGGTACTCCTTGCGCACCTCCCGGTCCCGGAACAGCGTCTGGTACGCGCCCCGGTCCCCGGGCCGTACGACGAAGAGCGCGAGCCCCGCGGTCAGCCGGTCGAGACGGTGCGCGGGCTGCAGCTCGGGCAGTTCCAGATCGCGGCGCAGCCGGGCGAGCGCCGTCTCGGTGATGTGCCGGCCGCGCGGCGTGGTGGCGAGGAAGTGGGGCTTGTCGGCGATCACGAGACGCTCGTCGCGATGGACGATCCCGATGTCGAAGGGGACGGGCTCCTCGGGGGCGAAGTCCCGGTGGAACCAGAGATACCGGCCGGCGGTGTAGGGCTCGTCGGCGGCGACAGGACCGTCCGTACCGACGATGCGGCCCTCGCGGAACATCGCGTCGACGGTTTCGGCGCCGATGGCGTCGGCGTACCGCCCGGCGAGATGGTCGCGCACCGTCGCCCAGGCGCCGTCCGGATCGGCGGGCAGCCGCAGCCGCACCGGGTCGATCCCGTCGCGCTGGGGGAGCGGCGCGGCCGGGGCTCTGTGTCTGCGTCTCACCGACGTGACTGTATGCCCACTACATCGGATGCCGGTATCGGATACCGGTGGAACGGGGGCCGGAGCCGAGGGTGCACAAAAAGATCCCCACGGGAATCCGTGGGGATCTTGATTGTGTCCGAGGGGGGACTTGAACCCCCACGCCCGATAAAGGGCACTAGCACCTCAAGCTAGCGCGTCTGCCATTCCGCCACCCGGACCAGGTGTCTGTCTCGCGGCGCTGGGCCGTTCCGACGTGGAAAACCATAGCAAACATTCGACTGTGCTCGATCACGCCCGGATCCGGTGTGACGGCCCTATGGCGGCGGACAGTCGCCCTTGGGGTACGGGGCGGGGCGCGGGAGGATGAGGGGGAACCACCAGCAGCGACAGTGGGAGGAATCAGCGTGAGCGAGTCGAACAGGGCCGACAAGACCAAGCCCCTTTCGGGTGAGGACGAGGTCGTCGACCTCTGCCGTGAGCTGATCCGGATCGACACGAGCAACTACGGCGACCACTCGGGTCCGGGGGAGCGGGCCGCCGCGGAGTACGTCGCGGAGAAGCTCGCCGAGGTCGGGCTCGAGCCGCAGATCTTCGAGTCCCACAAGGGCCGCGCCTCCACAGTGGCCCGTATCGAGGGTGAGGACCCGTCGAGGCCCGCGCTGCTCATCCACGGCCACACCGACGTCGTACCGGCCAACGCCGACGACTGGACCCACCACCCCTTCTCCGGCGAGATCGCGGACGGCTGTGTGTGGGGCCGGGGCGCGGTCGACATGAAGGACATGGACGCCATGACCCTGGCGGTCGTACGGGACCGGCTGCGCAGCGGCCGCAAGCCCCCGCGCGACATCGTGCTGGCCTTCCTCGCCGACGAGGAGGCCGGCGGCACGTACGGGGCGCGGCATCTGGTCGACAAGCACCCGGATCTCTTCGAGGGCGTGACGGAGGCGATCGGCGAGGTCGGCGGCTTCTCCTTCACCGTCAACGAGAATCTGCGGCTCTATCTCGTCGAGACGGCGCAGAAGGGCATGCACTGGATGCGGCTCACTGTGGAAGGCACCGCCGGGCACGGGTCGATGACCAACAACGACAACGCCATCACCGAGCTCTGCGAGGCGGTCGGCCGGCTCGGTCGGCACAAGTGGCCGGTAAGGATGACCAAGACCGTACGGTCCTTCCTCGACGAGCTCTCCGACGCGCTCGGCACACCGCTCGACCCGGAGGACATGGAGGCGACACTCACCAAGCTCGGCGGCATCGCCAAGATGATCGGCGCCACGCTGCGCAACTCCGCCGCCCCCACCATGCTCGGCGCCGGCTACAAGGTGAACGTGATCCCCGGGCAGGCGACCGCACATGTCGACGGGCGCTTTCTGCCGGGGTACGAGGAGGAGTTCCTGGCCGACCTCGACCGGCTGCTGGGCCCTCGGGTCAAGCGGGAGGACGTGCACGGGGACAAGGCGCTCGAGACCAGCTTCGACGGGGATCTCGTCGACGCCATGCAGATCGCGCTCAAGGCCGAGGACCCGATCGCCCGGGCCGTGCCGTACATGCTCTCCGGCGGAACCGACGCCAAGTCCTTCGACGACCTCGGCATCCGCTGCTTCGGCTTCGCGCCGCTCAAGCTGCCGCCGGAGCTGGACTTCGCGGGGATGTTCCACGGGGTGGACGAGCGGGTTCCGGTGGACGGCCTGAAGTTCGGCGTACGGGTTCTTGACCGATTCCTGGACCAGTGCTGAACCGTATCGGGGTCAGATCTGCTGAAACGGAACTCTAATAATCGCCAGTGCGTGCGTACTTGACCAAAAAGAGTGAATGGGGCCGTCGGCTCGTAGCCCTGTTCCCTCCTCCTCGTTACAGGTGATGCGGTCCGCGGCTGGGACCGCATTGCCAACAAGGAGGAACAATGATCAAGAAGGTCGTCGCTGCTGCGGCTGCCACCGGTGGTCTGGTGCTCGCTGGTGCGGGTGTCGCCATGGCCTCTTCGGGTGCCCAGGGTGCTGCTGTCAACTCCCCCGGGGTGGTCTCCGGCAACGTCATCCAGGCGCCCATCCACGTGCCGGTGAACGCATGCGGCAACACGGTCTCCGTGGTCGGGCTGTTGAACCCTACCTTCGGCAACACCTGCGTCAACGAGTGACGTTGTGACTCGACCCGTATGGGTCTGGGTTTGAACTCGAGCGGCCCCGGAGTGCGCGCCACGCACTCCGGGGCCGTCCGAGCATTCCACCCCCGGGTACCGACGCCCGCGGGTATTCCTGAAGCAAGAAGGCAGGGATTCAACCTATGCGACAGATCACGCGCAAGGGCCTGATCACCATGGCAGCGGCGGGCGGCGTACTCGCGCTCGGCGGTGGCTATGCGAACGCGGACGCCGGTGCGAACGGAGGCACGGCGAATTCGCCGGGCGTACTGTCCGGAAACACGGTTCAGGTTCCGGTGCATGTTCCCGTCAACGTGTGCGGGAACACCGTGAATGTACTCGCACTGCTCAACCCCGCCAGCGGCAATGAGTGCAGCAATAAGTCCGGCGGGTCCCACGCAGGCGAGGACCCCAAGGACAATCCCGGCGTCATCTCGGGCAACCACGTCCAGGTGCCGATCGACGTCCCCGTGAACGCCTGCGGGAACGCCGTCACCATCGGTGGCCTCGGCAACACCGCCACGGGCAACGAGTGCGACAACGGCTCGAGCGTCTCCACCCCGCCCGCGAAGCCGAGTACTCCGAGCAAGCCGACTACTCCGAGCAAGCCGAGCAAGCCGAGCACCCCGAGCAAGCCCAGCAAGCCCAGTCAGCCGTGTGACCACACTCAGCCGAGCAAGCCGGAGAGCCCGAGCAAGCCGAGTAAGCCGGAGAGCCCGAGTACTCCGAGCAAGCCGAGCACTCCGAGCAAGCCGAGCACTCCGAGCAAGCCGAGCACCCCGAGCAAGCCGAACACCCCGACCACCCCGGGTCTGCCGAACACTCCGAGCATTCCGGGTCTGCCGAACACTCCGAGCATTCCGGGTCTGCCGAACACCCCGAGCATTCCGGGTCTGCCGAACACCCCGACCACCCCGGGTCTGCCGAACACCCCGACCACCCCGGGTCTGCCGAACACCCCGACCACCCCGGGTCTGCCGAACACCCCGACCACCCCGGGTCTCCCGAACACCCCGACCACCCCGGGTCTCCCGAACACCCCGACCACCCCGAGCAAGCCGAGCACCCCGAGTCAGCCGGGCAAGTCCACCACGCCGGTAGTGCCCGTCACCCCGAGCAAGCCGAACACCCCCGGCACGCAGACAGTCACCCCGCCCAAGGGCGTCGACCAGCTCGCGCACACCGGTGCCGACTCGCTCGACACGCTGGCCCCGGCCGGCGCGGGCATGCTGCTGGCGGGAGCGGTGCTGTACCGCCGGGCCCGCGCCTCGGCGTAGTCAAGCGGTCGCATCGGCATAAATGGCATGAAAACGGAGCGGGCCCCGCGTAGGCGGGGCCCGCTCCGCCTTATTGCTCACCAGGTGGCGCGCACCTGACGAATGATGCGCCGGCGCAGCCGCACCCTACGGCTGCCGTCCCGGTGCAGACTCAGTCGGTCCAACTCCCAGTGTCCGTACTCGGCATGGTCGGTCAGCAGACGGGTCGCTTCCTTGCGGGACACCCCGCGCGGTACATACACGTCGACAAATTCGTATTCCGGCATCGCATCTATTGTGCGGGCAGAGCCCAGGTACGGATAGCGTCTGCACTATGTCTGATGCTGCGCAGCCCACCGCTGCCGAGGTACGTGCCGCCGCCGAGGCGGTCAAAGCCGCACTGGACCGTCACCTCGAGGCGGTCGAAAACCGCACGGGCGAGGACGACCCGGCCGTCTATGACGCGTTCAATGTCCTTGCCGCGGCGGCGGAGGCGTACGACGAGCGGCTCTACGACCGCTATGACGAGGTGACGCCGTTCGAGATCCCGGGCGCGGACGATTCACTTCCGCCGTACGCGGGTCCCGAGGAGCCGAGCGCGCTGAGCGTGCTGATCCGCCGCGACTATGCGGTGGTGGAGCCACAGCGACTGCTTTCACAGGCGCAGCGCCTCGCCGACCTGGACCCCGATGACGACCGGGGGCCGGAGAACGCCCCGGTGGTCGGCACGAGCGTGCATGCGGCACTCGGCGTGCTCTTCGGTGAGTACGAACCGGATGAAATCGCTTCCCGGCACAAGGAGTTCGGTCTGGAGGAGGGCGACTCCACGCTGTGGGTGTCGGCCTCGGACGACGCTCCCGAACCGGGCGAATGGCTGAGCACACCCTTCGACCAGGCGGATCCGCAGCGGGTCGTCTGCCGCTTCGACGTCAGCTCGGTCTTCGACGAGGACGAGCTGGCCGAGGAGCTGGACGACCTCGACGAAGTGGAGTCCTGACCACACTGCCTCGTGCGACCCGCAGCCCGGGTCCCGCCCCGTCCAGGAGGCGGGCCCGGGCCGTCGCGCGAGCTACGACGTCGGCGTCGGTGTCGGCGTCGCGAGCAGCTCCTCGAGCAGCGTCCGCAGCCGCGTCGTGCGGTGCTGGGACGCCACCTCCGCCACCGCGCGCGGCAGCGCCTGATCCACGCCGTGCACCACGGACAGATGGCGCTCGGCGCGGCTGAACGCGGTATACACCCACGGTCGGCTCAGCCCTTGCGCCGCGTCGCCCGGCAGTACCACGACCACCGCGGGCCAGCGCATCCCCGCGGCCTGGTGCGCCGTCAGCGCCCAGCCGTGGCGCACCGCCGATTCGACCCGCTCCTTCGGTACGACGACAGGCGTGCCGTCGCAGTCGAGATGCAGGCCCGCAGCGTCCGCCGAGACGACCGTGCCGGTAAGTGTCCGGCCGAGAGCGGGTGCGTAGGCGACCCGGTCGCCCGGGTCGAAGCCGCCGAACCGGCCCGGACCAGCGTTCAGCCGCTCCTTGAGCGCGGCGTTGAGCGCGCGGGTCCCGGCTGAGCCGCCATGTCCCACCGTGATCACCTGGGTCTGCTCGGTCGGCACGCCGATGGCCCGCGGCACCGAGTCCGCGACGAGCTGCACCGTACGGTGGACCGCCTCGCCCGCGTCACGCACCGGGACGATGACGACCTCTTTGCCGGGCGCCGCCACCTGGTTCAGCTCACCGATGCCGATGCCCGAGACAAGCTCTCCGATCGGACCGGGGTCCGGCGTCCGCGAGGCGATCTGCGGGCACACCCTGGCCGCCAGCACATCCGCGAACACCCGGCCCGCGCCCGCCGAGCACAGCACACCGGGATCGCCGCTCAGCATCAGTCGGCTGCCGTCCGGCATCGACTCCACCAGCATCGCCGCGGTCTCCACGTCCAACTGCGCTGCGTCCAGCACGATCAGGAGATCGAGTGCGAACGCCCCGTCCTCGTCCCTGCCGGGACCCTCCGCACCGGACAGCAGCCCGGAGACGGTGACCGCCGCAGGGCCGAGCCGCCGGCTGCCGTTTTCGCTGTGGACCGCGACGACCGCACGCAGTCCGAGCGCACTGGCGGCCTCGGCCACCGCGACCGGCTCGGCCCGCGCCGCCTCCCCGCCCGTGTGCAGGACCAGACCGCTCGCGGCGACCGCACGGATCAGCTCGGTGGGCTCCGCGGCATCCCACCTGGCGTCCGCACCGGCCTTGGCAAGCCGCGCCAGGCCGTCCGCGAGACTCTCCTCGGCGAGTGCGTACCGGTCGAGCCCCAGCAGCACCGGCACAGCCGGCTGCTCGGACTCCTCCCCGTCCGCGGCCTGCTCGGTCTCCTCGACACCGTCCTGGAACACCAGCACGGCACCTTCGGCGATTGCCTGCTGCAGCGCTTCGTCAGGATCGGGCACCGACCGTTCTGCCAGCGCCGCGCGTACGGCCGAGGACTCCAACGCGGTGTGGCCCTGCAGCGCCGCGCGCTCCAGCTCCCAGGCGACGAATGCCGCCGCCCGGCGCTCGTCACCAGGGCCGCACTCAGCGCCGAGAAGCGCCCGGGCGAAGCCGTCGGCCTGCTCCGGCCGGACGCCGGGCACGGACAGCAGGCGCCACGGATCCTCGCGCAGCACATCCGCGGCCTGCTCGCCGAGCACGCGCGCGACCTGCGCCGCCAGCGCCTCAGGTGCGCCGCCCTCGGCGAGCACGGTCTGTACCGTCGTCACGGTCTCCGGCGCCGTGGCCCGCGGTGCCTGCACGGGCTGCGGAACCCGGTGCCGTACGGGCTCCGCGGTCGGTGCGGTACGTCTGGGGGCGGGCGCGGGGGAGTCGAAGAACGCGGTGTCGGCCTTCTCGCCGCTCTCCACGGCCCGCACCGCCGCGAGCAGATCGGCGGCCGTGCCGCTCAGCTTCGTGCCGCTCTCGATGGGCCCCGCCTTCTCGGCCTTCCGCTGCTCGATCCGGGCCCGCAACTCCCGCTGCGCGACCAGCTCCGCCTCGGCCTCGGACAGCTCGGCCGCCTTCTCGGCAGCTGTCTTCTCGGCCTCCGATGTGCCGGCTTCCGGCTTGTCCCCCTCGGGCGCGTCCCCTTCGGGCGCGTCCCCTTCGGGCGCGTCCGCCTCGGGTGCGTCCGCCTCGGGTGCGTCCGCCTCGGCGGTGCCCGATGCCGGGTCGACGGCCTCGTCCGCGGTCTCGTCCGCGGCGTCGCGGGCCTCGTCCGGGGGTCCGGGGGGCGTCCCCCGGGAAGGCACAGTCACAGCGTGCTCCAGTCCTGGTCGGGATAGCGGTGCACGGGCGCCGACACATCGTCGAGCGCCTGGCAGATCTCGTCAGGAAGACTAAGGGCCTCCACTGACAATGCCGCCGTGAGCTGCTGTGCGTTGCGTGCGCCGACGATCGGGGCCACCACACCCGGCCGGTCCCGCACCCATGCCAGCGCCACCTGCAGCGCCGTCGCGGCGAGCCCGTCAGCCGCTGTCGCCACCGCGTCCACGATCCGGCTCGCCGCCTCGTCGAGATACGGCTCCACGAACGGAGCCATCTGCTCCGAAGCACCCCGCGAATCCACCGGAGTGGCATGCCGGTACTTACCCGTCAGCACCCCGCGCCCCAGCGGCGACGACGGCAGCAGCCCGACCCCCAGGTCGAGAGCGGCCGGCAGCACCTCCCGCTCCACCCCGCGCTGCAGCAGCGAGTACTCCATCTGCGTACTGGCCAGCCGTGTCCGCACTCCCGGCGAGGCCAGCTGCCAGGTCGCCGCCTTCGCCAGTTGCCAGCCGCAGAAGTTCGACACTCCCGCGTACCGCGCGCGCCCGCTGCCGACCGCGATGTCCAGCGCCTGGAGTGTCTCCTCCAGCGGGGTCTCCGGGTCGAAGGCGTGGACCTGCCAGACGTCGACGTAGTCCGTACCGAGCCGCTCCAGTGAGGCGTCCAGCGCCGACAGCAGATGCCCCCGCGAGCCGTCGAAGCGCCGGTCCGGATCGGGCACGCTGCCCGCCTTCGTCGCGATGACCAGTTCCCGCCGAGGTACGAGCCGCTCGACGAGCTGCCCGAGCAGATACTCCGAATCTCCACCGCCGTACACATCCGCGGTGTCGACCAGGGTCCCGCCCGCCTCCCAGAACACTTTCAGCTGGTCGGCAGCGTCGTGCTCATCGGTGTCGCGACCCCAGGTAAGGGTGCCGAGCCCGATCCGGGACACGCGCAGGCCGGTACGGCCGAGATGCCTCTGCTCCATGGGCGCTGAGATTACTGGCCAGGCGCCCACCCGGAGAGAGCCTGTGGACAACCTCCCCCTGACGGATCCTGTGAACCCGCGCTAGAGTCCCCCGGAACAGGGACGTTACTGATCAGTAAGAGGGAGCGGTTATGCGGCTCGGCATCAACCTCGGCTACTGGGGCGCGGGGATGGACGGAGACAATCTCGCCGTCGCCAAGGAGGCCGACCAGCTCGGCTACGACGTCTGCTGGGCGGCCGAGGCGTACGGCTCCGACGCTCCTACCGTGCTCGCCTGGGTCGCCGCCCAGACCGAGCGCATCGACGTCGGCTCCGCGATCATGCAGATCCCGGCCCGCCAGCCCGCCATGACCGCGATGACGGCCGCCACGCTCGACTCGCTCTCCGGCGGCCGCTTCCGGCTCGGCCTCGGCGTCTCCGGCCCGCAGGTCTCCGAGGGCTGGTACGGCATCAAGTTCGACAAGCCGCTCTCCCGCACCCGCGAGTACGTCGAGATCGTCCGCAGGGCGATGTCCCGCGAGCGCCTCTCGTACGAGGGAGAGCACTGGACGCTCCCGCTGCCGGGCGGTCCGGGCAAGCCGATCAAGCTCACCGTCCACCCGGAGCGCGAGCACATCCCGCTCTACATCGCCGCGATCGGCCCCAAGAACCTTGAGCAGACCGGCGAGATCGCCGACGGCGCCCTGCTGATCTTCCCGTCCGCCGACCACCTCGAGGACACCGCGCTCAAGTACCTGCGCGCGGGCCGTGAGAAGGCCGGAAAGACCATGGAAGGCTTTGACGTCTGTCCGACGCTGCCGCTCGCGATCGGCGACGACGTCGCCGGACTGGCCGACATGTTCCGTCCGTACACCGCGCTGTATGTCGGCGGCATGGGCAGCCGCAAGCAGAACTTCTACAACCAGCTTGCGCAGCGCATGGGTTACGAGAAGGAAGCCGCCGAGATCCAGGACAAGTACCTGGCCGGCGACAAGGAGGGCGCGGCCGCGGCCGTCCCCCACCAGCTGATCGACCAGACGACGCTGCTGGGCTCCGTGGACCGGATCGCCGAGCGGATGCAGGCGTACGCAGATGCCGGTGTCACCACGCTGACCCTCGCTCCGGCCGGCTTCACGCTCGACGAGCGGATCACGGCACTGCGGGCGGGCACCGAGGCCCTGGAGCGCGCCGGCCTCGCGTAAGGAATGTGCGCAGGCAACTCGGGTGAGCGACGCCCGTACGTCACTGGAGAGGTCTGCGGCCGTGGTGGGGGCTCGGGGGGTCTCCCCGCCACGGCCGTCACGCAGCACAACGCCCGAAAGCCGGTCCTGGTTACTCACGCGAGGTTCCCTGTCGTCCACCGTTCGGCGCAGTTGTGCCGCTCAGCTGTTGCCTCGCCTCCCGCGCCGCATTTGACTTGCTCTTTGCGGACGCTCTCACGGAGGTGGAAGTGATGCTCTCGGCGCGAAGTCTCTTCCAGGAAATCATCGACGACGATGATGCCTTCCAGCTCTTCTGCTCGATCGCCGCCAGCGGTGAGGCACAGGGCGGCTGGGAGAACGGCCGTATCGCCGCCCTGGTGCCCGAGAGCATGCGGGGCCTCGCGCCGAAGATCACCCGGCACGGCGCCGACGAGGACAAGCACGGCAGGCTGTTCAATGCCCTGCTCAGGAAGCGGGAGCTCGCTCCGGTCGACGTCCCGCCCGAGACCGACTACACGATGCTGCTCGAGAAGCGGGGCGTCGGCCTCACCCACGCGAAGCTGCGCCGCGAAGAGCCGCTGAGCGAACGGGACATCGTCGTCTATCTCTCGCACAGCAGGGTCACCGAACAGCGGGCCGCCGACCAGATGGTCATGCTGGTGAGGTACTTCGGCGACCACCCCGAACTCGGCAGGGCGATCAGAATGATCTGCGACGACGAGGACAACCATCTGGCGTACTGCCACGAGGAGCTGCTCCGCCTCGCCGCCGAGGGACACGGCCGTACGATCCAGGGGGTGCTGCGCGAGAGCGCCCTCGCCGAGATCAAGGTCTACCGCGATGTCAGCCTTGCCGTGATGGGCCATATGGGACGTCTGCTGCACTGGCCCCATGCCAAGTCGGCCGCGCTGGCCGCGGGCATCCACGCCATGTACGCGTACGAGAGGCTCGGTGGCTGGCACCGGATGGTCAGCCTGAAGATGCCGCAGCGTCGCGGCGCACTCGACGGACCGCCCACCGCCGCGCCCGCCTTCTAGCGCCCCGGCCGCAGAGCATTACAGCCAGCCGCGGCGCTTGAACAGCTTGAACAGCCCGTACACCGCCCCGGCCATGAACAGCAGCACCGCCGGATACGCCCACACCAACCGCAGCTCCGGCATGTGCTCGAAATTCATGCCGTAGATGCCCGCGACCATCGTGGGAACTGCGACCATGGCCGCCCACGCCGAGATCTTGCGCATATCGTCGTTCTGCCGCACGCCCATCTGCGCGAGATGGGCGGACAGGACGTCCGACAGCAGCCGGTCCAACCCCTCCACCTGCTCGTTCACTCGGGTCAGATGGTCGCTGACGTCCCGGAAGAAGGGCTGTGAGTGCTGATGGACGAACGGCACGCCCGCGCTCGCGAGACGCGCCATCGGGGCCGCCAGCGGCGCGGCGGCGCGGCGGAACTCCAGCACCTGCCGTTTGAAGGTGTAGATCCGCACCGCGCTGTTGCGCGTGCTGCCGACGGGTGCGAAGACCTCGGTCTCCAACTCCTCCAGGTCCACCTGGAGCTCGCCGACCACTTCGATGTAATGGTCGACGACCGCGTCACCGATCGCGTACAGCACCGCCGTCGGGCCGTGCTTGAGAACCTTCGGTTCGGCCTCCAGGCGCTGCCGTACGGCGTGCAACGGCGAGCTCTCACCGTGCCGCACCGTCACCACGAACGAGTCGCCGATGAAGACCATCAGCTCGTCGGTGGAGACGGCGTCGCTCTTCGGCTCGTACACCACCGGCTTGAGAACCATGAACAGCGAGTCGTCGTACACCTCGAGTTTGGGGCGCTGATGAGCGTTGAGCGCGTCCTCCACCGCCAGCGGATGCAGCCCGAACTCCGCCGAGACGTGGTCGAACTCCTTCTCGGTCGGTTCGTAAAGACCGATCCAGAGAAAGGCGTCGCCGGTGGCCCGTGCCTCGTCCAGAGCATCGGAAAGGTCGGGCGGGCCCTGTGTTCGGCGCCCGTCGCGGTAGATGGCACAGTCCACGATCACGGCGTGCATTCTTCCCTGCCTGCGGCCCCGACGCACCCCCGGGCGCCGGGCCGCCTAGGCTGACGGGCATGGCAACGCTGATCCTCGTACGCCACGGACGCTCCACCGCCAACACCGCGGGGGTGCTCGCGGGCTGGACGCCGGGCGTCTCCCTAGACGAGCGCGGTGCGACGCAGGCATCCGCGCTGCCGGAGCGACTCGCCGCCGTGCCGCTCGCCGCGGCCGTCTCCAGCCCGCTGGAGCGCTGCCTGCAGACCCTGCGACCGCTGCTGGACGCCCGGCCAGGTCTTGAGCAGCACACCGACGAACGGATCGGCGAGTGCCACTACGGCGACTGGTCCGGGCGCAAGCTCGCGGAGCTCGCCGACGAGCCACTGATGGAGGTCGTGCAGCAGCATCCGTCCGCGGCGGCATTCCCGGGCGGCGAGTCGATGCGGGACATGCAGGCGCGCGCCGTCGACGCCGTACGCGACTGGAACGCGCGTATCGACGCCGCGCACGGCGAGGACGCGGCCTATGTGATGTGCTCGCACGGAGACATCATCAAGTCCCTGGTGGCCGATGCCCTTGGTATGCATCTCGATCTTTTCCAGCGGATCCATGTGGAGCCGTGTTCCGTGACGGCGATCCGTTACACCCGCACTCGCCCGTTTCTTCTGCGCCTCGGTGACACCGGGGACTTCGGCTCGCTGGCGCCGCGCGAGAACGGCGGTGGCGGGGCCGCGGTCGTCGGAGGCGGCGCGGGCGCACCGTGATCGCCGCGCGCAGTAGGGTGGACGGGCCGAAAACCCGTATGCCCGCTCGATAGCCGTCCGAAGTCGTACGACAGTCGTCGATACCGACCGATCCCAAGGGAGACAGAACGTGTCCCGTCAGGTGTTCCTCTACGACCCGCCGGACCGCTTCGTGGCCGGTACGGTCGGGCTGCCTGGACGCCGTACGTTCTTCCTGCAGGCTTCCTCAGCGGGGCGCACCACCAGCGTCGCCCTGGAGAAGACCCAGGTGGCCGCACTCGCCGAGCGGATCGACGAGCTGCTGGACGAGGTCGTGCGCCGGACCGGGGGCAATGCGCCGGTGCCGGCCGTCGCGCCCGCCGACGTCGCGGACACCGCGCCGCTCGACGCGCCTGTGGAGGAGGAGTTCCGGGTCGGCACGATGGCGCTGGCCTGGGACGGCGAGGAACAGCGCATGATCGTCGAGGCACAGGCGCTGGTGGAGCTGGACGCCGACTCCGAGGAGGACCTCGCGGAGGCCGAGGAGCGGCTGCTGCAGGACGAGGAGAACGGTCCGCCGATGCTCCGTGTCCGGCTGACCGGAGCGCAGGCCAGGGCCTTCGCCAAACGCGCGCTGGACGTGGTGAACGCCGGCCGGCCGCCGTGCCCGCTGTGCAGCCTGCCGCTCGATCCGGAAGGACACGTATGCCCGCGCCAGAACGGATACCGCCGGGGCGCGTGACCTCGGGGGACCTGCGCACCCTGCTGACCAAGGGCGAGCTCACCGTGCGCGGACGGATCCGTGAGGCGTCCAACGCGGTGCTGTACTGCTCCGTCTCGTACGAGGGCGAAGAGGCCCACTGCGTCTACAAGCCGGTCGCCGGGGAGCGGCCGCTGTGGGACTTCCCGGACGGGACGCTGGCACAGCGCGAGGTGGCGGCGTACGAGCTCTCCGAGGCGACCGGGTGGGGCCTGGTGCCGACGACAGTCCTGCGGGAGGGCCCGTACGGCGAGGGCATGGTCCAGCTCTGGATCGAGGCGGATCCTTCGGCGTCCCTGCTGGCCCTGGTCGAGGACGAGGAGCCGGGCGAGGGCTGGAAGGCGGTGGGCTTCGCGGAGGTGGGCGAGGGCCGCACGGCCCTGCTGGTCCACGCGGACGATGTTCGGCTGCGGCGGCTGGCGGTGCTGGACGCGGTGATCAACAACGGTGACCGCAAGGGCGGGCATCTGCTGCCGACCGCTGACGGCGGGCTGTACGCGATCGACCACGGGGTCACGTTCAACGTGGAGGACAAGCTGCGGACGCTGCTGTGGGGGTGGGCGGGGGACCGGCTGCCGTCGGAGGCGACGCAGGCACTGGCGGGGCTGGCGGCGGCCCTGGCCGAGGGTGAACCGCTCGCCACCCGTCTGGCGGAACTGCTGACGGCGGCGGAGGTGGAGGCGCTGCGGGGGAGGGTGACGGAGCTGAAGGAGTCGGGGCGGCATCCGGAGCCGTCGGGGGAGTGGCCGGCGATTCCGTGGCCACCGGTGTGAGGTGGGGGGTGTTCCCCTGACCCGCCTCTTCCTTGAAACCGGGGGCAGCCCCCGGACCCCCGGGGGGAGAAAGACGTGGGGCTGACGCCCCCACACCCCCGGAGCGTGGCGCCGCGGGGCGGCGGACCACAGGACAAGACCGGGCACCCCGGGCGCCGATCCCCAGCGCGGCCACCCGCACTCGTATGCGGAACACCCGTCCGGTTAGGCTCATGACATGCATGCCTGGCCCGCTTCTGAGGTCCCCGCCCTGCCTGGCAAGGGCCGCGACCTACGGATCCACTCCACCGCGACCAATGGTCCAGTGACCCTCGACCCCGGTCCCGTCGCCCGTATCTACGTCTGCGGCATCACACCGTACGACGCGACCCACATGGGTCATGCGGCGACCTACAACGCGTTCGACCTCGTTCAGCGCGTGTGGCTCGACACCAAGCGGCAGGTTCACTACGTCCAGAACGTGACCGACGTCGACGACCCCCTCCTCGAGCGGGCGATCCGCGACGGGCACGACTGGACCGAGCTCGCCGAGCGGGAGACCGCGCTCTTCCGCGAGGACATGACCGCTCTCCGGATGCTTCCGCCGCAGCACTACATCGGTGCCGTCGAGGCGATACCGGGCATCGTGCCGCTCGTCGAGCGGCTCCGGGACGCCGGTGCCGCCTACGAGCTCGAAGGCGACGTGTACTTCTCCGTGGAGGCCGACCCGCACTTCGGGGAGGTGTCCCACCTCGACGCCGAAACGATGCGGCTGCTCTCCGCCGAACGCGGCGGCGACCCCGATCGGCCCGGCAAGAAGAACCCGCTCGACCCGATGCTCTGGATGGCCGCCCGTGAGGGCGAGCCGAGCTGGGACGGTGCCACCCTCGGCCGTGGCCGGCCCGGCTGGCACATCGAGTGCGTGGCCATCGCCCTGGACCACCTCGGCATGGGCTTCGATGTGCAGGGCGGCGGCTCCGATCTCGCCTTCCCGCACCACGAGATGGGCGCTTCGCACGCGCAGTCGCTCACCGGTGAGTACCCCTTCGCGAAGGCGTACGTTCACGCGGGCATGGTCGCACTCGACGGCGAGAAGATGTCCAAGTCCAAGGGCAACCTCGTCTTCGTCTCCAAGCTGAGGCGCGACGGCGTGGACCCGGCGGCGATCCGGCTGGCGCTCCTCTCGCACCACTACCGGACCGACTGGGAGTGGACCGACGCCGTACTCGACGAGGCGGTGGAGCGGCTCGGGCGCTGGCGCGCGGCCGTCTCGCGTCCCGACGGGCCGTCCGCCGACGCCCTCGTCGAGGAGATCCGCGACGCCCTCGCGAACGACCTCGACGCCCCCGCCGCGCTCGTCGCCGTCGACCGCTGGGCCGCGCTCCAGCAGTCCGAAGGCGGTACGGACGAGGGCGCGCCCGGTCTCGTCTCCCGCGCTGTCGACGCCCTCCTCGGCGTAGCCCTGTAAGCCCCTCCGGCCGCTCCTGGGCGTGCGATAAGTCCAGGAGCGGCCGGACACAAGTCCATGGTCGTGTATGTGCCAACGCGCTACACACACGCCATGAGATCTCCAACACGGTTCAGATCAGCGGTCGTTGCCGCTCTGCTCGGTCTGTTCGCCGCCTTCGTGCCATCGGTCACGGGCGCGCACGCCGAACCGGCCGACACGACGGTCGGTGACATCACCGGCTTCGCTCACGACGGAGCGGTATACCGGTTCACCGCCGGCGACGCCGCCGCCCGCGTCAGTTTCGTCTCCGCAGAGACCTTCCGTATCGAACTCGCCCCGGACGGCGCCTTCACCGACCCAACAGGCACGGACATCGTCCTGCCGCAGAGCGCGCCGCCCGCCACCCACTGGCGCGACAAGGGCGACCGTTACGAGCTGAGCACCTCCAAGGTCACCCTGCGCGCCTACAAGACGCCCCTGCGCTTCGCCCTCCACCGCGCCGACGGCACCCCGCTCTGGGCCGAGACCAAGGGCCTGACCTGGAATTGGGACAGGACCACACAGACCCTCGCCCGCGGCGCCGAGGAGCAGTACTACGGCGCCGGAATGCAGAACGGCCGCGGCAACACCTCGCACCGTGGCAAGACCGTCGAGGTCGGCGTCGACTACAACTGGAACGACGGCGGACACCCCAACTCCGTCCCGTTCTACCTCTCTTCCGCGGGATACGGCGTCTATCGCAACACGTATGCCCCCAACACGTACGTCTTCGGCGAGCCGGTCACCACCACCGCCAAGGAACAGCGCTTCGACGCCTACTACTTCGCGGGCCCGAGCACCAAGGACGTCATCGGCCAGTACACCCGGCTGACCGGCAAACCCTTCCTGCCACCCGTCTACGGCCTCGAAATCGGCGACGCCGACTGCTATCTGCACAACGCCAACCGCGGCGAGCGGCACACCCTCGACTCCCTCAAGGTCGCCGACGGGTATGTCCAGAACGACATGCCCAACGGGTGGATGCTCATCAACGACGGCTACGGGTGCGGATACGAGAACCTCGCCGAGACCGCCAAGGGGCTGCAGGACCGCAAGATGCAGATGGGCCTGTGGACCGAGGACGGCATCGGCAAGCTCGGCGACCAGGTCAAGGCCGGCCAGCGCGTCGCGAAACTGGACGTCGCCTGGGTCGGCGACGGATACAAGTTCGCGCTGGACGGCTGCAAGGACGCCCACCGGGGCATCGAGGAGAACAGCGACGCCCGCGGCTTCACCTGGGCGCCGGAGAGCTGGTCGGGCGCGCAGCGCTGCGGAGTTCAGTGGTCCGGCGACCAGTCCGGGAGCTGGGAGTACATCCGCTGGCAGATCCCGACCTACGCGGGCGCGAGCATGTCCGGACTCGCCTACACCACTGGCGACGTGGACGGAATCTTCGGCGGCAGCCCCAAGACGTACGCCCGTGATCTGCAGTGGAAGATGTTCCTGCCGGTGACGATGACCATGGATGGCTGGGCGGCGAACGACAAGCAGCCCTTCCGGTACGGAGAGCCGTACACCTCGGTCAACCGCAGCTACCTCAAGCTGCATGAGTCGCTGCTGCCGTACATCTACTCCCACGCACATGAGGCGACGAAGACGGGCGTCGGGCTCGCCAGGCCGCTCGTGCTGGAGTATCCGAACGACCCCGAAGCGGCGACGGACGCGGCCAAGTACGAGTTCCTCAGCGGTGCGGACTTCCTTGTCGCGCCCGTCTACCAGGACGCCGTCGAGCGCGACGGGATCTACCTGCCGAAGGGGACCTGGATCGACTACTGGAGCGGGCGGACCTACCAAGGACCGGTCACCGTCGACGACTACAGCGCGCCGCTCGACACGCTGCCGCTGTTCGTGAAGGCGGGGGCCACCGTCCCGATGTGGCCGGGCATCCGCTCGTATGCCGACCGCACCGCAGCCTCCCCGCTCGCCTGGGACATCTATCCGCAGGGGACGTCCTCCTTCACGCTGTACGAGGACGACGGCGTCACGCGGCAGCACCGCAGCGGCAAGTACGCCACCCAGCGCGCCGACGTCCAGGCGCCACGGCGCGGAGCGGGCGATGTGACGGTCCGGATCGGCGCGAGCAAGGGCGAGTTCACGGGCAGGCAGTCCACCCGTCCGTACACCTTCAGCGTGCACACCGGGGACGCGCCGAGCACGGTCGGGCTCAACGGGCGCAGGCTGCCGCGGCAGACCTCGAAGGCGGCGTACGCGAAGGCCGCGCAGGGCTGGTGGTACGACCAGGACGACCGCGGCGGTGTGGTGCACGTCAAGACGCCGTCGCTGCGCACCGACCGTGGCTTCGAGCTGAAGCTCGAGGACACCAGCGCGGTCGGCGGTACGACTCCGGGCGCGGCCGCGACTGTCTCCGTCCCGGCAGCTCAGGAGCTCGGCGCCGGTTCGCCGGGCACGGTCGCCGTCGATGTCACGGCGGGCGGCCGGGACGCGACCGGCGTCGAGGTCTCGCTGGACGCGCCGGCGGGCTGGCAGATCACCCCGGCGCAGGTCGTGGACCGGATCCCGGCGGGGACGACGAAGCGCGTCGAGGTGGCCGTCGTGCCGGCCGCGGACGCCAAGCCGGGCGAGGTGACGCTGACCGCGACGGCACGCCACCGGTCGGCGGGCGTGGACCGTACCGCCGGACAGCGGTTCGCGGTCGGGGTGATGCCGCCACCGCCGGCCGGCGACGCCTGGGCCAGTGACCTGGTGTGGCTGAAGTCGGCGAACGGCTACGGGCCCGCGGAACGTGACCGCAGCAACGGCGAGTCGGGAGCGGCCGACGGACACCCGCTCACGCTGGCGGGCAAGACGTACGAGAAGGGGATCGGCACCCACGCCGACTCCGATATCGAGGTCTATCTCGGCGGCCGTTGCACGGCGCTGACCGCGGATGTCGGAATCGACGACGAGATCAACGGCTATGGGGAGGTGGCCTTCTCGGTCGAGGCGGACGGAAAGGTGCTGTGGACCTCGCCCAAGGTGACCGGGGCCTCGGCGACCGTGCCCGTCGATGTCGCTCTGGACGGCGCACGCCAAGTGCGGCTGAAGGTCACCGACACCAACGGGTCGAAGACAGGCGATCACGGGGACTGGGGCGCCGCGCGTTTCAACTGCGCCTGAAGCCTGAAGCCTGAAGCCGGAGGCACAGGTAAGGGCGCCGGGCGGGCCGCTGCCCACCCGGCGCCCTCTGAGTGGACGTGCTACTTGTTCACCACGATCGCCACGAGCACACTGGCGTTGTTGGTGTCCCAGAACCCGATGACCTGCTGCCCGAAGGCGAACGCCTCCTGGACCTCGTCATGCGTGATCTGGTTCGGGTTCACCAGCTGACGCCAGGCGCCCTGGATGAACAGGTACAGGATGACCGGCTGGCCGGGCAGGGGCGTCACGACGTCCCAGAAGTGCTCGGCCACACCACTGGTGATGGCCTGGCTGTCGATCGCGCTCGGCAGGATCAGCGGCTGGCCCTGGCCCTGCTGTTGCTGGCCCTGTTGCTGGCTCTGCTGGCCGAGCTGCTGGAGCAGCTGCTGGTAGGGCTGCTGCTGGCCGAGCTGCTGCAACTGCTGGAGCGGCTGCTGGCTCATCTGCTGACCCTGCGGGGGCGGAGAGGTGCTTGCGCCCTGCAGCCGGCCGAACGGCTGCTGCTGCCCGTGCTGCTGCTGCCCGTACTGTTGCTGGCCGTACTGCTGACTCATGGAGCTGGGGTTCATCTGCGGGGTGGTGCTCATGCGATGTTCACCTTCCCTTTCGATTCATCCGGCGACGACCAGGCCCACGACCTCGTCGTCCGAGTACCAGACGCGTACGTCCGGCCGGCCCCCCGCGAAGGCGGCATGTACCGCCTGGCGGACTTCAGGGGCGGGGTGGTTGAGGTTGCGCCACGCGCCGGCCACGAACAGCCTCAGGCGCGGCGGAAGTTCACGCGGGTACGGCATCAGTTCGTCCCAGTACCGCTCCGCCTGTCCCGAGCCGACCGACGACGGCACCAGCTCGGTGACCGCCGCCTTGATGTCGGGGCGGTTGCCGATCCGCTGCGAGGCCGGGCGCCCCGGAGCGTCCTGCTGCGGCGAACCGGTCCTGCGCAGCACCTCGCGGGCCTGCACGGGGCCCATCGGCGCGAGGTGCGCGGCCTTGAGGATGCCCTGCAGGGCTGCCAGGGCGCCGACCACCACCGGCGAGGCCGAGGAGGTGCCGGAGAAGGTGTCCGTGTACCAGGCGATCTCCTCCGCGCCGCCCTGCAGGTCACCCGCCCGGTCCCAGAAGCCGCCGGTCGTGGTGACCTCGCGGCCCCAGCCCTGGGCGTCCAGCCGCGCGCCGTAGTTGGAGAACGCCAGCCGCGAGCGGTCGGGACCGTGGTCGCGGCCGTGCGTCCCGGGCGGGGGAGCGCCCGCGCCGACGAGGACCGCACCGGAGGGCTGGTTCGACGGGTTGAAGGGGTTGCGCCACCACTCGGGGAACGCGTCCGGCCTGCGCTCGTACACCGCGTCGTCCAGGCTCTCGCCGCCGTTGCCGGCCGCCTCCACGACCAGGACGCCCTTCGACGTCGCCCAGCGGATCGCGGCGAAGTCGTCCGGCCACCACTCCAGCGCGATGTAGCCGCGCTGGTCGTCGCGGACCTCGTGGTCGAACCGCGGTCCCGGCCGGTGGAGTTCGATCAGGAGGAGGTCGCCGGGGGTGAGACGCTCGGCCGCGGCATGGATGGCCGCGGCGGAGCCGATGCCCTGGAACGACGCCGCAGCGGTCAGCGCCTCGGGAGCGATACCGGTGATCCCCTTCTCGTCGCGGTCGCCGCCGATGACGCCGAGGACCGCCGTGCCGTGGTTGCGCCATGCGATGTCCTGGACCGGATTGCCGACGACGATCCCGGCGAGCTTCTCCGCCAGGTCCTCATGGCCCAGCTGCCAGGCCCCTTCGACATCGACGACGGTGACGTTCTGTCCGGAGCCGCCCGGCCGCTGCCAGGCCCAGTACGCGTCCACGCCCTCGGGCGCGGGCGCCAAGTAGCCCTGGCGGCCGGTGAAGTCGGGTGTCGCGGGTGCGCCTTCCTTGAGCCGCTTGGCCTCTTCGGGCCGGGCTTTTGCCGTGGCGCCGTGGGGTGCCGTCCGAGCGGGTACGGCGCCGGGCTTGAGGTACGCCGTCTCGATCTCGGGGAGGGCGGCCAGCCGGGCGGTGAGCTCCTCGGTCCGGTCCCCGCCGCCCCGTACCCGGTAGAAGAGCGAGAGGTCCGGCAGCGTGCCCCGGCCGCCGCCGGCCGGTCCCTCCGGCTGCGGAGGCAGAGCGGACCGGGTCCGCTCCTCACTGCCGAACACCGGTTCCAGCGCGAGCTGTTCGTCGCTCAGGAACATGTTCAGTGCGGAGATGTCCGCCCCGGAGGCCGACCGTACGCCTTGGGTGTCGGCGCGCAGCCGGGCCTCGGCCCGTGCGACGACGATCAGCTCCGGCTCGGCTCCTTGATAGGTGAATCCAGCTCCGTCGGGTCCAGGGCCCGCAGTTCCGGGGTCCTGACCTGGGAGTGCCTGATCGGTCATCGCTATGACCGCTCCCTTCGGGTGCCGTGCTCCTTGTCGTTCGTGGACTGTGCGTTGTCCGTGCTCGGTCTGTGCTCGGTCTGCGTGGTGGCCACCCTGCTACCTCCGCCGCAGCCCGTCCACCCTCCTTACGCGAAATGCGTTTTAAATCAAGCTGAATGGGAACCCCGTGCAATTCGGCTGGAAGAAGATGTCACGCCACAATTCGGCCAAAGACTGCGGAGAAGCCTGCCGTGTGCTGAGGTGAATGGGTCTGTAGAACACTTGTCGGAAGGACGACTCGATGCACCGTTCCTTCGCACGCCGAGGAGTGCTCGGAGCGGCCGCGGCCATGGCCGGCGCGGCACTCCTTGCCCCAGGGGAAGGCGTGGCCCGGGCGGCTGAATTAACCGGTACACGCCTCCCCACCCGTTTCCCGTTGCCGAACGGCTTCCAGCCCGAAGGGATCGCCATCGGACAGAGTCCGTATGCCTACTTCGGGTCGATAGCCACCGGCGATATCTACCGAGCGAGCCTGGCCACCGGCCGGGGAAGCGTCATCAGCCACGGTCTCGGAGTGGACCACCCCGCGGTCGGACTCAAAATTGACCGGAGCGAACGGCTGCTGTTCGTCTGCGGCGGTGTGAGCCGGGAGATCCGGGTCATCGAGGTCCGCTCGGGGAAGCTGCTGAAGACCTTCACCGTCGGCTCCGACGGCACCATGGTCAACGATGTGATCCTCACGCCGGGCGCCGCCTGGTTCACGGACTCGTTCAAACCGCAGATTTACCGCCTCCCGCTCGGCCGGCACGACGAGCCGGGCGACAGCGTGGCGACCGTCCCGCTGGGCGGCGACTGGGAGCAGGGGCCCTCTTTCACGGCCAATGGCATCGAGCGCACACCGGACGGGCGTGCCCTGCTGTTGGTCAACACCGTGGTCGGCGGCGGCGGCCTGATGCGGGTCGATCCGCGTACCGGCATCGCGCGGCGAGTCGACATCGGAGACACCCGACTCCCCAATGGCGACGGCCTGTTGCTGCTCGGCCGCACCCTCTATGTCGTACAGCAGGCGCAGAACGCCATCGATGTGCTGCGACTCAATGACTCGGGCACCCGCGGCACGGCTGTCGCGCGCATCACCGATCCGGAGCGCTTCAGAATTCCCACGACGGCGGCGGCCTGGGGCGACCGGATCTATCTGCCCAACGCCCGCTTCGATGTGGAGCCGACACCCGACACGACGTACGACGCGGTCGCGGTGGACCAGGTCTGAGTCCTCAAGACCTATGAGCACGACGTAAAGCCACGACGTAAACGTAAAGAGCGGGGCGGCGCCCACCGGCGCCGCCCCGCTCTTCATTCAGATGTCTCAGTCCTCCGAGGAATCTTCCTCGCCACCGGATTCCGACTCGGTTTCCGCTTCGGCTTCGGTGCCCGATCCGATTCCAGGTTCGGTCCCGGTCCCGGCTTCGGTCTCCGCCTCCGCACGCGGTGGCATCGGCGGCCGGGTGCGCCCGCTGGAGGTGTCGCGCAGATACGAACTGGCCTCGCCCCCGTCGGTCGCATGCCCGGGACCCCCGTCGCGCCGCCGCAGATACCGCTCGAACTCGCGGGCGATGGCCTCGCCCGTAGCCTCGGGAAGCTCCGCGGTGTCCCGTGCCTCCTCCAGCGTCTGGACGTACTCCGCCACTTCGCTGTCCTCGGCGGCCAGTTGATCCACGCCCAGCTGCCAGGCCCGTGCGTCCTCGGGCAGTTCGCCGAGCGGGATACGGAGGCCGATGAGGTCCTCAAGACGGTTCAGCAGCGCCAGCGTCGCCTTGGGGTTGGGTGGCTGCGACACATAGTGCGGCACCGCGGCCCACAGACTCACCGCCGGTACCCCCGCATGTGTGCACGCCTCCTGGAGAATGCCGACGATACCGGTCGGCCCCTCGTACCTGGTCTCCTCCAGATCCATGGTTCTGGCCAGATCCGGGTCCGAGGTGATCCCGCTGACCGGCACCGGCCGGGTGTGCGGGGTGTCGCCGAGCAGCGCGCCCAGAATCACCACCATCTCGACGCCCAGCTCATGGGCGAAGCCCAGGATCTCGTTGCAGAACGAGCGCCAGCGCATGGATGGCTCGATGCCGCGGACCAGCACCAGGTCTCGCGGTTTCTCGCCGCCGATGCGGACCACGGAGAGCCGGGTTGTGGGCCAGGTGATCTTCCGTACCCCGCCGTCCAGCCACACCGTGGGCCGGTTGACCTGGAAGTCGTAGTAGTCCTCGGCGTCGAGCGCCGCGAAGACCTCGCCCTTCCATTCCCGGTCCAGGTGTGCGACCGCGGTGGAGGCGGCGTCGCCGGCGTCGTTCCAGCCCTCGAACGCGGCCACCATGACCGGGTCGATCAGCTCGGGTACCCCCTCGAGCTCGATCACCCAGTGCCTCCTTCCGAAGTTCCTTGTCTACGCCCCAACCTTACGGCTTACGGGGCACCTCGCCGCAGCCCCCTTGCACGGCCGGGTGAACTTCCGCTCGATAGGGCATGCGTCGGAGAGCCAGACGTCCGGCAGTGGATTCATCCGAGCTGTGTCGAGAAATTTCGTCCCTGCCCTGGACGTTGCCGCGTGGACGGCGCTATACATCGGATGACCAAGAGGTCCGATGTTCTCCGATGTTCGTCTCACGGGGGTGCGTGCATGAGTCAGACCGTCACGGAGTTCGAGGTCCACGACATCCGCTTTCCCACCTCGGAACAGCTCGACGGCTCGGACGCCATGAACCCGGATCCCGACTACTCCGCCGCCTATGTGGTGATGCGCGCGACCGACGGGGCCGAGGGACACGGCTTCTGCTTCACCATCGGGCGCGGCAACGATGTCACCGCCGCGGCCATCGAAGCGCTGCGTCCCTATGTGGTCGGGCGCCCGGCGCCCCGTACCGCAGCAGACCTGGCCGCGCTCCACCACGACCTGACCCATGACTCACAGCTGCGCTGGCTCGGCCCGGAGAAGGGCGTGATGCATATGGCGGCCGGCGCGGTCGTCAACGCGGCCTGGGACCTGGCGGCGAAGCGCGCAGGCCGGCCGGTGTGGGAGTTCCTTGCCTCGATGTCGTCCGAGGAGCTGGTCTCGCTCGTCGACTTCCGCTATCTGACCGATGTCCTGACACGGGACGATGCGCTGGCCATCCTGCGGGCCGCGGAACCCGGCCGGGCCGAGCGGGCCGCGAACCTGCGGGAGAGCGGCTATCCCGCGTACACCACCTCGCCCGGCTGGCTCGGCTACTCGGACGAGAAGCTGGTGGCGCTGGCCAAGGAAGCGGTTGCCGACGGCTTCGGCCAGATCAAGCTGAAGGTCGGCGCGGACCTCGACGACGACATACGGCGGATGAAGCTGGCCCGCGCCGCTGTCGGCCCGTCCGTACGCATCGCCGTGGACGCCAACCAGCGCTGGGACGTTGCCGATGCCCTGCGCTGGATGACGGCACTCGCCCCGTACGAACCGCACTGGATCGAGGAGCCGACCAGCCCCGACGACATCCTCGGCCACGCCGCCGTCCGCGCCGGCCAGCCGGTCAAGGTCGCCACCGGCGAGCATGCCGCCAACCGCGTCGTCTTCAAACAGCTGCTCCAGGCCGGGGCCGTCGACTTCGTCCAGATCGACGCCGCGCGTGTCGCCGGTGTCAACGAGAACATCGCGATCCTGCTGCTCGCGGCCAAATACGGCGTCCCCGTCTGCCCGCACGCCGGCGGGGTAGGACTGTGCGAGCTCGTCCAGCATCTGGCCATGTTCGACTACGTCGCCGTCTCCGGCAGCTGGGAGGACCGGGTCATCGAGTACGTCGACCACCTCCACGAGCACTTCACCGATCCCGCCGTGATCGCCTCCGGACGCTATGTCGCACCACGTGCACCGGGTTTCTCCGCCCGCATGCTCCCCGAGTCGATCGCCGCCCACCGCTATCCCGAGGGGCCCGTCTGGCAGGCCCGCCGCACCATCGAGGAGGTCAACTCATGAGCGGAGCAAGGGACTTCGAGGGACTGTCCGCGCTGGTGACCGGCGGCGCCTCGGGCATCGGCGCCGCCGTAGCGACACTGCTGCTCAGCCGCGGCGCCCAGGTCGCCGTACTCGACCGCGAGACGGCGGGAGCGCCCGACGGCGTCCTCGCCCTCAAGGCCGATGTCACCGACGACGCCGCGGTCCGCACGGCCGTCGACAGGGCCGCGGCGGAGTTCGGCGCCCTGCACACCGTCGTCTCCAACGCCGGTATCGGCGCCATCGGCACCGTCGCCGACAACGCCGACGAGGAGTGGCAGCGCGTCCTCGACATCAATGTGCTCGGCATGGTGCGGGTAGCCCGCCACGCCCTACCGCATCTGCGCCGCGCCGCCGCGGACCGCCCCGGCCATGTCTCCATCACCCAGACCTGCTCCATCGCAGCCACCGCAGGACTGCCCCAGCGCGCCCTGTACAGCGCCAGCAAGGGCGCGGTCCTCTCACTCACCCTCGCCATGGCCGCCGACCATGTCCGCGAAGGCATCCGCGTCAACTGCGTCAACCCCGGCACCGCCGACACCCCGTGGATCGGCCGCCTGCTCGACCGGGCCGACGACCCCGCGGCCGAACGTGCCGCCCTCGAGGCCCGCCAGCCCACCGGACGGCTGGTCGCGGCGGACGAAGTTGCCGCCGCCATCGTTTATCTCGCCGGCCCCGCCGCGGCCGCCGTCACGGGCACGGCACTCGCCGTCGACGGTGGAATGCAGGGGCTGCGCCTGCGTCCCCCGAACCAAGCGCCCTGAGCCGACACCACCGAAGGACGGGACAATGAGAGTGCGTACGACAAGTGCCGCGGCCTGCACAGTACTTCTGGCCGTGACGGCCCTCGCGGGCTGCAACCGTGACTCGGGCACCGGGTCCGGCGGGGGCAAGGTGGGCATCGATCTGCCGCGCAGCGACAGCGACTTCTGGAACTCCTATCAGCAGTACATGGAGAAGGGCGTCAAGGACGGCGAGGTCGACGCGCTGTCCCTGACCAACTCCCAGAACGACATCGGAAAGCTGGTCGCCAACGTCCAGACCTTCACCGACCAGGGCGCCAAGGCCGTCGTCATGGCCCCGCAGGACACCGGCGCGATAGCCGAGTCGCTGCAGAGCCTTCAGGAGAAGAAGATCCCGGTCGTCAGCGTCGACACCAGGCCCGACAAGGGCAAGGTCTACATGGTCGTCCGGGCCGACAATCGCGCGTACGGCGAGAAGGCCTGCAAGTATCTCGGCGAGCAGCTGAAAGGCAAGGGCAAGGTCGTGGAGTTCCAGGGCGACCTGTCCTCCATCAACGGCCGGGACCGCTCCGAGGCCTTCAAGTCCTGTATGACCAAGGACTTCCCCGGCATCAAGGTCTTCGAGCTCGCCACCGACTGGAAGGGCGATGTCGCCTCCGCCAAGCTCCAGTCCACGCTCGCCGCGCACCCCGACATCAACGGCATCTATATGCAGGCCGGCGGTGTGTTCCTGCAGCCCACACTCGCGCTGCTCGAGCAGAAGAAGCTGCTGAAGGCCCCCGGCACCCCGGGCCACATCACGATCATCTCCAACGACGGCATCCCGGAGGAGCTCGACGCCATCAAGGCCGGGAAGATCGACGCCACGGTCTCCCAGCCCGCCGATCTGTACGCCAAGTACGCGCTGTACTGGGCCAAGCAGGCGCTGGACGGAAAGACCCCCAAGGAGGGTCCGACCGACCATGAGTCCATGATCATCAAGATCCCGAACGGGTTCGAGGACCAGCTGCCCGCGCCACTGGTGACCAAGGAGAACGTCGACGACCCGAAGCTGTGGGCCAACCAGCTGGAGAAGAAGAGCTAGTCATGGAGCACCAGGCACCAGCCGCCGTACACGCGGCAGGCATCGTCAAGCGCTTCGGTCCGACCGTGGCGCTCGACGGTGTACGCCTCACCGTCGCGCCCGGCGAGTCGCACGCGCTCGTCGGGCGCAACGGCGCGGGCAAGTCCACGCTGGTCAGCGTCCTCACCGGGTTGCACAGGCCGGACGCGGGCGAGGTGAGCTTCAACGGCGAGCCGGCGCCGGCCTTCGGGGACATGGCGGCCTGGCAGTCCAAGGTCGCCTGCGTCTACCAGAAGTCGATGGTCGTCCCTGATCTGACCGTCGCCGAGAACCTCTTCCTGAATCGCTTCGACGCCGGTAGCCGCTTCATCAGCTGGCGGCAGCTGCGGCGGCGCGCCGAGGAGCTCCTCGCCGGATACGGAGTGAGCGTCGACCCCAGAACCAGGGCGAAGGATCTCGCCGTCGAGCAGCGCCAGTTCGTGGAAATCGCCCGCGCCCTGTCCTTCGGCGCGCGGCTGATCGTCCTCGACGAACCGACCGCGCAGCTCGACGCCCGCGGAATCCAGCGGCTCTTCACCAAACTGTGTGAACTGCAGAGCCGGGGAGTGGCGTTCCTCTTCATCTCCCACCATCTGCAGGAGGTGTACGAACTGTGCACCGCCGTCACCGTCTACCGCGACGCCCGCCATGTCATCACCGCCCCGGTCGCGGAACTCTCCAAGGACGACCTGGTCACAGCCATGACGGGCGAGTCCACCGGCGTCCCGTCGACGTGGCACGCTCCCGTCGGCGCGGTCCGGGACGAGGAGCCGGTACTGCGTACCGAAGGCCTCACCGTGGAGGGCGAGTTCGAGCCGCTCGACCTGGAGGTGCGGCCCGGCGAGGTGCTGGGTCTTGCCGGGGCCGCGGCCAGCGGCAACACCGCCCTCGGCGAAACCCTGGTCGGTATGCGCAGGGCGAGCGCGGGACGGATCACCGTACGCGGCCGGGCCGTGAAGCCGGGCAGCGTCCCGCACGCGCTCAACGCCGGTATCGGCTACATCCCCGAGGACCGCCACCTCCAAGGGCTGGTCATCGGCCGCAGCGTCGCCGAGAACGCCACGCTCACCGTCACCGACCAGCTCGGCCCCTGGGGGACCGTACTGCCGTCTCGTACAAGGGAGTTCGCCCAGTCCATGATCTCTTCGCTCGACATCAAGACGCAGGGACCGGAGCAGCCCGTCTCCGGCCTCTCGGGCGGCAATCAGCAGAAAGTCGTGGTCGCCCGCGCCCTGGCCCGTAGACCCAGCGCGCTGGTGGCGGTCCGGCCCACCGCGGGCGTCGATGTGAAGTCCAAGGACTCGCTGCTCTCAGTCGTACGACGGGTGGCGGACGAGGGCAGCGCGGCCGTGATCGTCTCGGACGAGCTGGACGATCTGCGGGTGTGTGACCGGGTGCTCGCCCTCTTCCACGGGCGGGTGGTCGCGACGTTCGGCAGTGGGTGGACCGACCGCGAACTGGTCGCCGCCATGGAAGGTGTGGGGGAGCAGGAATGACCGGGACGATACGGCCGCTCACGGCCGACGAGCTCAAGACCGCGAGCCCGCGCAGCAGCCTGCGGCTGATCCGGTGGAGCGACTTCTCGCTGGTGCCGGTGATTCTGGTGCTGATGGTGATCGGTTTCATTGTCTCGCCGGTCTTCCTCACCTCGAACAACCTGATCAGCGTGGTCCAGCAGTCTTCCGAGCTCAGCCTGCTGGTCCTCGGCCAGGCGCTGATCCTGATCTGCGGCCGGATGGATCTGTCGCTGGAGTCGACGATCGGCATCGCGCCGGTCATCGCCATGTGGCTGGTCCTGCCGACGGAGGGCGGGCGCTTCGCGGGCCTGGAGCTGTTGCCGGTCTGGACGGCGATCCCGCTCTGTCTGCTGGTCGGTACGGCGATCGGCGCGATCAACGGCTTTCTGATGCTGAAGCTGCGCGTCAACGGCTTCATCGCCACGCTCGGCATGCTCACCATGCTGCGTGGCCTTCACATCGGTATCACCGAGGGCAAGTCGATCACCGATGTCCCGGAGTCCTTCAGGTACTTGGGCAAGACCGACTGGCTCGGCGCGCCGGCCGCCGTGTGGATCTGTCTGGCACTCTTCGCGATCGGTGGCGCGGCACTGGCGTATCTGCGCCACGGGCGCGCGCTGTATGCGATCGGCGGCAACCCGGAGGCGGCGCGGGCGGCCGGTATCCGCGTCGACCGGATCACCTGGATCGTGCTGGCCGTCGGCGGCCTGCTCGCCGCCTTCGCCGGCATCCTCTACACCGGCCACTACGGCTCGGTCGCGGCCACCCAGGGCAACGGCTGGATCTTCCAGGTGTTCGCCGCGGCCGTGATCGGCGGGATCAGCCTCAAGGGCGGCCGCGGCACGCTCTTCGGCGCGCTGACCGGTGTGCTGACGCTCCAGCTGGTCGTCAATGTGATGACGCTGGGCGGAGTGCCGGCGCTGTGGAACCAGTTCCTGAACGGAGCGATCATCATTGTCGCGCTGGTGATCTCCCGCTTCGCGAGCGGGGAGAAGCAGGACTGACGGGGCGGGGGCGGGGCCGCTGCGCGGGGCTTGTCCCCGGGCAGATCAAGCCCCGCCGGCGATTGAGGCGCGAGGGTTCGGGGCGGAGCCCCCGCTACAGCGTTGACCTCAGCCACTGCTCCACGCTCGCGATATGCACCGTCGCCCACGACTTCGCCGCCTCCGCGTCGCGGTCGCGGAGCGCCGACAGGATCGCCCGGTGCTCGTGGAGCGTACGGCTGACCGCGTCCTCCTGCGTCAGCCCGCGCCAGATCCTCGCCCGGGTGGTCGGTCCGGACAGCCCGTCCAGCAGTGAGCAGAGCACCGAATTGCCCGAGGTCTGGACGATGCCGCGGTGGAATTCCAGGTCGGCGGCGACCAGTTCCTCCACCGAGGGCTGCGGGCCGAGCGCGTCCAGCTGGGCGCTCAGTACGTCCAGTTCGCTCTCGCTGATCCGGGTGGCGGCCATCGCCGTGGCGGCCGGTTCCAGGATGCGGCGTACGGCCAGGAACTCCAGCACCGTGTCGTCCCGGTGGAAGTCCACGACGAAGCTCAGCGCCTCCAGCAGCAACTGCGGGTCCAGGCTGGTCACATAGGTGCCGTCCCCCTGCCGTACATCCAGGATGCGGATCAGCGACAGCGCGCGTACCGCCTCCCGCAGTGAGTTGCGGGACAGCCCCAGCTCGGCGGCGAGTTCGCTCTCCTTGGGGAGGCGGTCGCCGGGGCGCAGCGCGCCCGAGACGATCATTCCCTTGATCTTCTCGATGGCCTCGTCGGTGACAGCCATGGGCGACCTCCAGACATCCGATGTATCGGCACCCATTATGCGTCCCAGAGGGTGGTCGGAGCCTCCTTCCGCACGATCGGGGCGATCTCCTCGGAAAATCGATGCAGGGTTTCCATCTGTTCCGCCCGATCGAGCCCGAAACCGTCCACCGTGATCGACTGCAGATCGTGCCGGTACACCTGGTGGTAGCCGAGGATCTTGTCGATGATCTGCTGCGGGCTGCCGATCAGCTGCGGCCCGTCCGCGATCGCGTCCTCGATGGTGCGGAACGGGGTGTTGTAGCCCGCTCTGCCCTCCAGATGCGGCTTGAAGTTCTGCCGCACCCGCGCCTCGTACACCTCCTTGTAGCGCGTCACCGCCTGCTCGGCCGTGTCCGCGATGAGCAGACCGCCCGAGCCGGCCGCCACATGGGCACGGGCCGGGTCATGGCCGTACGCGACGAAGCGCTCGCGGTAGTGGTCGATCAGCTTCGCGTACGCCTCACGCGGCTGAATGGCGTTGGCGGTGAAGAGCGGATCGCCGTGCTTGGCGGCCAGCTCCGGGGAGTTGAGGCTGGTGGCGGAGCCGTGCCAGATGCGCGGCGGCCCGGCGTACGGACGCGGCACCGTGGTCACCTGATGCAGAGGCGGCCGGAACTCCCCCTCCCAGTCCACGCCTTCCTCGGTCCAGAGTCTGCGCAGCAGCTCGTACTTCTCCTTCTGGAGGTCCCACTGGCGCGCCTCGTCGAGACCGAAGAGATCGAAGTGCCCGGCCTCCGCGCCCTTGCCGACGACCAGCTCGATCCGGCCTCGTGAGATCTGGTCGAGGGTCGCGAAGTCCTCGGCGACCCGCACCGGATCGAGGATCGCGACCACGGTGACGCCCGTCAGCAGCTTGATCCGGCTGGTCCGGGCGGCCAGCGCGCCCAGCACCGCCGTGGGACTCGACGAGAGGAACGCGCCCGCGTGACGCTCACCGATCGAGTACGCGTCGAAGCCGAGCCGCTCGGCCGCCTCGCCGACCGCGAGGACCTCCTCGAACCGGTCCGCGGGGGAGAGCTGCTCATGTGTCAGCGGATGCGGAGCGTGATTGATGAGAGAGAGCACTTGAAACTTCATGCTTCAACTGTCCCTGCGGGATGTTGCGGCACTGTGGCGGACGTATGGCACGGGTGGCCGTATGGGATGGGCGTCCGTATGGCATGGGCGTCCGTATGGCATGGGTAAGGGGCGGCCTCCAGGGAGGCCGCCCCTTACCCATGCCACACAAGTGCCGTGCTGTTACGCCTTGTCGGTCAGCAGCTTGTCGACCTTGTCGCGGACCTCGTCCGTCGCCAGACCGCGGATCGTCAGCGTCGTACGGCGACGCAGCACATCGTCCGCCGTCTCGGCCCACTCGTGGTCACGCGCGTACACGACCTGCGCCCAGATCTCCGGCGCGTCCGGGTGGATGCGCTCGGCGAGCGCCGGGTTCTCGTTGGCCAGGCGCGCGATGTCGAAGGACAGCGAACCGTAGTGGGTGGCGAGGTGACGGGCCGTGTCGGCCGCCATCCGCGGGCCCGGCGTGCCGCCGTCGACGAGCAGCCGGTGGGCGACCGCGTTCGGGTTGGCTATCCCGGGCAGCGGGAGCTTCTTCGGCAGATGCGCGATCGGCTCCATGTCCTCGGCCAGCGGCTGGCCGGGCAGGGCGGCCAGCTTGTTCATCACCGTACGGCCGATGTGGCGGAAGGTAGTCCACTTGCCGCCGGCCACCGACAGCATGCCGCCGCGGCCCTCGGTGACGACCGTCTCGCGCTTGGCCTTCGAGGTGTCGCCGGGACCGCCCGGCAGCACCCGCAGGCCCGCGAAGGAGTACGTGATCAGATCACGCGACAGCTGCTGGTCCCGGATGGAGAACGCGGCCTCGTCCAGGATCTGCGCGGTGTCCTTCTCGTTGACCGCGACATCCGCCGGGTCGCCCTCGTACACCTCGTCCGTCGTACCGAGCAGCAGCATGTCCTCCCAGGGGAGGGCGAAGGTGATGCGGTACTTGTCGATCGGGGTCGCCAGCGCGGCCTTCCACGGCGAGGTCCGCTTGAGCACCAGGTGCGCGCCCTTGGAGAGACGAATGGACGGAGCCGCGTCCGGGTTCTCCATCCGGCGCAGGTGGTCGACCCACGGACCGGTGGCGTTGAGTACCAGACGGGCCGTGACACCGAACTCGGTACCGTCCAGACGGT
This sequence comes from Streptomyces sp. NPDC002730, assembly GCF_042888805.1. Lineage (NCBI taxonomy): Bacteria > Bacillati > Actinomycetota > Actinomycetes > Kitasatosporales > Streptomycetaceae > Streptomyces > Streptomyces sp. NPDC002730. The sequence continues at coordinate 4,414 of NZ_JBIAQG010000019.1, read as the reverse complement.
CCTTGAGCTCCGCGCCCGTGACCCGGCCCTTGGTGAAGCGCAGCCCGGTGACCTCGGCGTGGTTGAGAACGGTGGCGCCCGACTCGACGGCCGCACGCACCGTCATCAGCGCCATCCGGGAGTCGTTCATCTGGTCGTCGCCGTACACGGCAACGGCCTTCAGGCCCTCCGTGCGCAGCTCGGGAACATCACGCTGCGCCTTGTTCGCGCTGATGACATGGCCGACGCCGTCACCGAACGCCGAGAGCGCGGAGTAGGCGAAGACGCCCGCCCCGAGCTTCGCCGCGCCGTGCGGTCCGCCCTTGTAGACCGGCAGATAGAAGGTGAGCGGGTTGGCCAGGTGCGGGGCCACCTGACGGGAGACCGCGCGCCGCTCGAAGTGGTTCTCCGCGACCAGCTTCACCGCGCCGGTCTGCAGATAGCGCAGACCGCCGTGGAGAAGCTTGGAGGAGGCGGAGGAGGTGGCGCCGGCGAAGTCGCCGGCGTCCACCAGAGCCACCCGCAGCCCGGACTGCGCCGCATGCCAGGCGGTGGAGATGCCCAGGATGCCGCCGCCGATCACCAGGAGGTCGTACGTCGCCTTGGAAAGCTGCTCCCGAGTCTCGGCGCGGCTCGGAAGGGAGCCGGAGGCCGGGTGCGTCCCCAGGGCAGGGACGCTCTGCAGGGTGGTCATCTTGATTTACTCCTCGTCAGCGTCGTCTTCGAGCCAGCCCATGGTCCGCTCGACGGCCTTGAGCCAGCTCTTGTACTCGCGGTCCCGTTGGTCCGCTTCCATGTGGGGGGTCCACTCGGCGGCCCTGCGCCAGTTGGCGCGCAGCGCGTCGGTGTCCGGCCAGTAGCCGACGGCAAGACCGGCGGCGTAGGCAGCGCCGAGGCAGGTCGTCTCGGCGACCATCGGACGCACCACCGGTGCGTCCAGGAAGTCCGAGAGGGTCTGCATCAGCAGGTTGTTGGAGGTCATGCCGCCGTCGACCTTGAGCGCGGTCAGCTCGACGCCGGAGTCCTTGGTCATGGCGTCACTGATCTCGCGGGTCTGCCAGGCGGTGGCCTCGAGAACGGCGCGGGCGATGTGCGCCTTGGTGACATAACGGGTCAGGCCGGCGATCACACCGCGGGCGTCGGGACGCCAGTACGGGGCGAACAGGCCGGAGAAGGCCGGTACGAAGTACGCGCCACCGTTGTCCTCGACGGAGGAGGCCAGCGTCTCGATCTCGGCCGCGGAGTTGATCAGGCCCATCTGGTCGCGCATCCACTGCACCAGCGAACCGGTGACGGCGATGGAACCCTCAAGGGCGTACACCGGTGCCTGGTCGCCGATCCGGTAGCCGACGGTCGTCAGCAGGCCGTTGTACGAGTTGACGGGCTCGTGACCGGTGTTCATCAGCATGAAGGTGCCGGTGCCGTACGTCGACTTGGCCTCGCCCTCGGCGAAACAGGTCTGGCCGAACAGGGCCGCCTGCTGGTCACCGAGCGCCGAGGCGACCGGCACACCGGCGAGGGCGCCGCTCTTGGCGGTCCCGTACACCTCGGCGGAGGAACGGATCTCCGGCAGCACCGCGGCCGGGACCTCCATCGACTGGAGGATCTTCTCGTCCCAGTCGAGGGTGTGCAGGTTCATCAGCATGGTGCGCGAGGCGTTGGTGACGTCGGTGACGTGCACGCCGCCGTTGACGCCGCCGGTCAGGTTCCAGATGACCCAGGAGTCCATGGTGCCGAAGAGGATCTCGCCGCGCTCGGCGCGCTCGCGCAGGCCCTCGACGTTGTCCAGCAGCCAGCGGATCTTCGGGCCGGCGAAGTACGAGGCCAGGGGCAGGCCCGTCTCGCGGCGGAAGCGGTCCTGGCCGACGTTGCGGCCGAGCTCCTTGCAGAGAGCGTCGGTACGGGTGTCCTGCCAGACCAGGGCGTTGTGCACCGGCTCACCGGTGTTCTTGTCCCAGAGGACGGTGGTCTCGCGCTGGTTGGTGATGCCGATGGCCTTGACGTCGGCGGCGGTGATGCCCGCCTTCGCGACCGCGCTGTCGACGACCTCCTGGACATTGGTCCAGATCTCGGCGGCGTTGTGCTCCACCCAGCCCGGCTTCGGGAAGATCTGCTCGTGCTCCTTCTGGTCGACCGAGACGATCCGGCCATCCGTGTCGAAGACGATGCAGCGGCTGGAGGTGGTGCCCTGGTCGATGGCCGCGATGAACGGGCCGGTGGTGTGTGTATCGGTCACGGAGTGCTCCTGCGAGGTCAGAGGGTCGGCTTAGGCGAACGCGAGGTTGTAGATACCTGCTGCGAGGGCGCCGCCGATCAGCGGGCCGACGACCGGGATCCAGGCGTAGCCCCAGTCCGAGCCGCCCTTGTTGGGCAGCGGCAGCAGCGCGTGCACTATGCGCGGGCCCAGGTCGCGGGCCGGGTTGATGGCGTAGCCCGTCGGTCCGCCGAGCGAGAGGCCGATGCCGACGACGACGAACGCGGTGATCAGTGCGCCGATGACGCCGAGACCCTTGCCACTGGCGTTGAGGCCCTGGGTCAGGACCGCAAGCACGAGCACCGTGGTGCCGATGATCTCGGTGGCCAGGTTCTGCCACACGACCCGGACCTCGGGGCCGGTGGAGAAGACGCCGAGTACCGGTCCGGCCTTCGGTGCGGCCTCCTCGCTCACCAGGCCTTCCTCATGCGGCGCCGCGGAGATGATCTCCGGGTCCGTGAGGTGGGCCTGGAACTGCCCGTAGTACGCGATCCAGACCAGAGTGGCACCGATCATGGCGCCGAGCAGCTGCCCGGCGAGGTAGACCGGGACATTGCCCCAGTCCCCGTCCTTGATCGCGATGCCGACCGTGACCGCAGGGTTGAGGTGGGCGCCGGAAAGAGTGCCCGTCATGTAGACCGCGGTCATGACCGCGAATCCCCACCCGAAGGTGATCGCCAGCCAGCCGGCGTTCTGCGCCTTCGAGCGCTTGAGTACGACGGCGGCGACCACGCCACCACCGAGCAGGATGAGTACGGCGGTACCAATGATCTCGCCGATGAAGATGTCGGAGTTGGACACCCGCGACTCCTTTGTCCTTCGTCCAGGGAAAGCGAACCCCGGGTCCCTCCGGTGGTCCGCGCCCTCAGGTGAGGGCGTTTGCCGGCCCTGGCGTTGTCACACCCTAGCGCGTATTGCCGGTAGGTGTTCGACAATGCCGACCGATGCACGGCAGTTTTGCCCTGGTGTTAACACGACGTCAAGGGTTCCGTGGCCGAAAACTCGATCGTTATCGACGAAGAGCCAAACCGTGCCGAAATGCCGCTCAGAAGCGCTGGGCGCCCAGATCCCTGGAGACCGCGCGGGCACAGTCCCGTACCGCCGCGACCAGCTCGGACCGCACCTCGTCGGAGTTGCAGACGCGCTCGACCGCGCCCGTGATGGCCACCGCGCCCACCGGCATGCGGCGCCGGTCGTGGATGGGCGCGGCCACCGAGGCGACGCCCTCCCAGGTCTCTTCCATGTCGGCCGCCCAGCCGCGCGCCCGCGCATGCTCGAGCACCGACTCGAAGTCGTCCGGGCCCGTGACGGTCCGCGGCGTGAAGGCCTTGCGCTCGACCTCCATCGCTTCGCTGTGCGCCACCGGGTCGTACGCCGAGAGCACCTTCCCGAGTGCGGTGGAGTGCAACGGCTGCATGGCCCCCACCTCCAGGACCTGGCGGCTGTCGTCCGGCCGGAAGACGTGGTGGATGATCAGAACGCCGTGCTGGTGCAGCACTCCGAGGTGGACGCTCTCACCGCTGGAGCGCGCCAGGTCGTCCGTCCAGACCAGGGCGCGGGCGCGCAGCTCGTGTACGTCCAGGTAGCTGTTGCCGAGCCGCAGGAGCTCCGCCCCCAGCTGGTAACGGCCGGACGCCGGGTCCTGCTCGACGAAGCCCTCGGCCTGGAGCGTGCGCAGAATGCCGTGGGCGGTGCCCTTGGCCAGATCCAGCGACGAGGCGATGTCGGACAAGCCCAGTCGGCGTTCTCCGCCGGCGAGCAGTCGCAGCATCGCCGCCGCTCGCTCGAGCGACTGGATGTTCTTCGCCATTGGTCGGCCCTTCTCCACTGCAGTTCGACAATGCCGAACACTATCGCTCGATGTCGACCTTGGTCACCGCAGAGGGAGTACTCAACGACCAAAAGGCATCGCAGAGCCCGAGAAGAGGAAGGAGTCCGCCCCGTGGGACGCCCGCGCCCACAACGGTCCGCCCGGCTACTCTGGCTCCGTGCGCCTTCCACCGGAAGACGCAAAGCCGACAGCCGTCGCATCCCTGGGAGCACATCCATGGCCTCGTTGCCGACCCCCTCCGCCGACAGCCGGACCCGAATCGACGCCCTCCGTGAGGCGCTTGCCACGCGTGTGGTGGTGGCTGATGGTGCGATGGGCACGATGTTGCAGGCGCAGGATCCGACGCTTGA
>NZ_JBIAQG010000018.1:155193-155447 GCF_042888805.1 Streptomyces sp. NPDC002730 | reverse complement strand
GCACTGGCTTCACACCTACAATCACCACCGCGGACACACCGCGCTGAAAGGCCAACCACCCGCCAGCCGCGTCCCTAACCTCACAGGGCAATACACCTAGGGCAGATCCTCCACGTCGACGGGCGTGTTGGTGTCGCTGTACGTGCCGTCGCCGAGTTGGCCGTACTGGTTCCATCCCCAGGCTTTGACGGTGCGGTTGGAGGAAATGGCGAGACTATGGTGATTGCCGCCCGCGATGGCGCGGGCGTGGGTCA
>NZ_JBIAQG010000018.1:0-155096 GCF_042888805.1 Streptomyces sp. NPDC002730 | reverse complement strand
TCAGTCCGGTGACGGTGACGGGCGTGTTCCTGTCGGTGTTGGTGCCGTCGCCGAGCTGGCCGTACCCGTTGTATCCCCAGGCTTTGACAGTGCGGTTAGACAGGATAGCCAGACTGTGGTAAAAGCCGCCGCCGATGGCGCGGACGTGGGTCAGTCCGGTGACGGTGACGGGCGTGTTCCTGTCGGTGTTGGTGCCGTCGCCGAGCTGGCCGTACCCGTTGTATCCCCAGGCTTTGACAGTGCGGTTGGACGAGATGGCGAGACTGTGGTCCAGCCTGGCGGCGATGGCGCGGACGTGGGTCAGTCCGGTGACGGTGACGGGTGTGTTCCTGTCGGTGTTGGTGCCATCGCCGAGCTGCCCGGTGCCGTTGGTTCCCCAGGCTTTGACGGTGCCGTTGGACAGGAGAGCGAGATTGTGGCTTCTGCCGGCGGCGATGGCGCGGACGTGCCTCAGCCCGGGGACGGTGACCGGCGTGTTGCTGTCGGTGGTGGTTCCGTTGCCGAGTTGGCCGTCCCCGTTGTATCCCCAGGCTTTGACGGTGCCGTTGGACAGCAGGGCCAGACTGTGGCCTCCGCCGACGGCGACGGCGCGGACGTGCCTCAGCCCGGTGACCGTGACAGGTGTGTTGCTGCTGGTGGTGGTGCCGTTGCCGAGCTGCCCGGTGCCGTTGTATCCCCAGGCTTTGACGGTGCCGTTGGACAGGAGAGCGAGATTGTGGCCTCCGACGCCGGCGGAGATGGCGCGGGCGTGGGTCAGTCCGGTGACGGTGACGGGTGTGCTGCTGTCGTTGTACGTGCCGTCGCCGAGTTCGCCGGCACTGTTGGTTCCCCAGGCTTTGACGGTGCCGTTGGACAGCAGGGCCAGACTGTGCCCGAAACCGGCCGCCACGTCCCGGATGCTCGTCCGCAGGGTGCGGTGAACGCCGTTGGGGCCGGCGGCGATGGCTGTCGGCGTCGTCAGCGCCCATGTGGTCAGTGCTACCAGCAGCGCAAGCAGACCGGCCAGGACGCGCCCTTGGGGGACACGATGTCGTGTGGAGTGCGCGTTCGTCATTGGGAATCCTCCGTGTACGTGGGTGAGTTCCGCCCTGCCGTCCCCGCGGCAGTCCCGGTGCTCGTACTCGCACACCATGAGTGATCAGACGGGGGGAAGACGCTCGCCGACACGGCGGTGAAACAGCCCCTCACCCACTTGGCCGTTCCCGTTTGGGTGGCGGTTGCCGCGGTGGGCCACCGTGGCAACCGAACGGCCGTGTACGCGAGGGAGATCCACCCGCTCAGGGCGGTGGCGACCGTTCACACGGGACTTCTACCACGAGCTCGCCGACACCATGGTCGCCGTGCTCGACCCGGTCGACCCGGTCGCCTGCCTGTCGGCGAAGGACGCCGACGACTACCGCTACTGGCCGGAGGTGTTCCACGACGAGGCGGGCGGCGTGCTCTGACGTCCGTGTTCAGGTCAGCCGGAAGACCGGGCCGCGGGGCGTGAACGGAAGGGAGCCGCCCTGCGGGATCAGGAAGGCGTGCTCCCGCCGTACGCGCAGCACGTCGCACCAGCCGTCGGTGATCACGAGCACCGGGGCGGCGGGCGGGAAGTCACCGGCCCGCTGCAACAGGTCGATCCCGGGCTGCAGTACGGTCCCGCCGCGCCCGCGGACCCGTACCCGTCCGGCGATCTCGGCCGGTGGCAGATACCCGGCGTCGTACGCCGCGGCGTCGCAGAACACGACGCGTGCCGCCGGTACGTCGCGGGCATCGGCGTACGAGGCGATGGCCCCGAGCGCCTTGCCGAGCAGCGCGCTGTTCATCGAGCCGGAGGTGTCGAGGACGACTCCGAAGGTGCAGCGCGGTGTCTCCTCGGTGGGGAAGTACCGACCGGCGCGGGGAATGTCCGGGGTGGACGCCTGTCGCCTGGCCGGTCGGGCATAGGACCGCACGGGCTCGGGCCAGGGCACGAACTCGTCGAACCAGCGGGCCAGTCGCGCGTCCCACGGCACGGGCGGATGGGCCAGGGCCCTGATCTCCTGGATCAGCCCCGCGGGCAGCAGACCGCGTGCCCCGTACCGGTGAAGGTCGAAACCCTGGACCAGGCCGCGGCGGTAGAAGTCGTCCAGGTCGGCGTACGGGCGGGCGGCCGCGTGCGGCAGCGGCTCGCCGAGGATGTCACCGGCGCCCTTGCCGCGCAGGGTCGCGAGCCGGCGACGGCGGCGCAGGTCGGTGGCGATGCGGTCGTAGACCTCCTCCACCGACAGGTCCTTGAGGTCCGGGTCGTACAGCAGCCCTTCGGGCATCTCGCCGACACGCATCTCGACGAGCCAGCCGTTCACGACGTAGTCGGCGGCGACGTTGAACAACAACGGGTCGCGGGCGCCGCAGCGTTCACCGTGGCGCAGGGCGGCGTGCAGCATCTCGTGCGCGAGGATGAACCGCCATTCCTCGTCGGTGAGGGTGCGCAGCGGGTTGATGTAGATCTCCCCGGCGGCGGAGCTCACGGCGGCGACGGAGATGTCCTGGGCGCGGGCGAGTTCGGCGTCGGCGACGACAGTGAGACCCGCTGCGAGTCCGCCGAGCAGCGGGTACGAGGAGACGAACCAGTTCAGGGCGCGGTCCCAGGGCCGCTGCGCGACGCGCTCTCCGGTGGTCCGGTCGCGACGGCCGCCCGCGACGTCCATGGCGGCGGACACGCTGCGGGTGAGCGCGTGCGCGAAGGCCGTCTCCCAGTCGGGCACGGTGGTGTTCCACGCCCGCCAGGGCTGCAGCACCTGGTCGGGGTGTTCGCCCGCCGTGCCGCAGTGCTCGTAGGCGGCGGGGATGCCGTCCCGGCGCCAGCGGGCTGCGAGCTCGGCCTCGTCCCCTCCGGGATACGTCTCGGGGAGGTGGTCGGGTGCCCGGCCGGCCGGGAAGGTGAGCAGGAAGCGGTTGACCACGGTGCAGCGGGCCGCGCGGTCGAATCGGTCGGGCTGCTCGCGCGGGTCGTCCTTGGCGGCCGGAACGTGTCCGAAGCCGAGGTGCAGCAGGCAGTGGGCGATCGTCCAGGCCCACTCGGCCGGGTCCGCACGCTTGGTGGGGTGGACGTGGACGCTTCCGTTGGAGTCGACGGCGGCCAGTCCTCCGGCGGGCGTTCCGGCGCACTTGGCCTGGCGGCAGAAGCCCGCGTCGACGGCCGCGAAGGCCGGGTTCCGCTTGACCAGCGCGAGCCCGGCGGCGAACGCCTCGGTGGCGGGGTCGGGCCTGTTCTTCTTCCTGGATGAGGAGCTCACCAGGTCAGCTCCCGAGAAGCGGTGTACGGCGGCGCGGTGTTCATCGCCGGGCCTCGACCAGCCGGGGCATGTCGCGTGCGGCCTCGACGAGGAACCAGGCGGGCAGCACCGGCAGACCGTCGCCGTCATCCGCGATGACGGTCTGCGCGACCTCGACGGAGATCTCGGCCAGCTGGACGAGCAGCGCCTTGGCCCGGTAGGCGGTCTGCCGCATGGACGGCGAGACATGCTCCTTCTGGCGCGGGAGCTCCTTCACCAGCCGCCCGCGGAACGCCTCCGCGAGGTAGTAGAGCAGGTCGCGGTCCTCCAGCCGGGTGGGCCAGGAGGCATCGCCCTTGAGGATCGCCTCGATGCCGAAGGTGTGGCGCACGATCTTCGCGTAGCCACAGAAGGACACGGCGTGCGCGGGCGTGAGGGTGCCGTGCACGATCACCCGCAGGGTGGTCTCGTCGATGCCCGGCCCGAAGGAGTGCAGGGCGTCGGACAGCATGTGCCAGGACCGGGGTGTGGAGAACGGCTCCTCGGTCTTGGGCGGCTGGGACCACAGGTGGTCGGGCCGATCGGTGAGATAGTCCGTCACCCAGGGGTGGATGCCGTGCTCGCCCGCCCAGACCAGCCAGTCCGCCGCCGATGCCTGCAGATGGACGTGCGTGAGCCTGTTGACGAGCGCGGACGCGATCGGCCGCGCCAGGGCGTTGTCCGTAGCACGGTTCCCGGCACCGATGACGATCGAACCGGCGGGCAGCTCGTAGGAGCCGATCCGACGGTCCAGGATCAGCGAGTAGAACGCCTTCTGGACGTCCGGAGCGGCGGCATTCAGCTCGTCGAGGAAAAGGCAGTACGGCTCGTCCCGCGCGATGGCCTCGGGCGGGCAGAACACGGACCGTCCGTCCCGGATCTGCGGTACCCCGATCAGGTCCTCGGGCGCGAGCTGCGTCCCGAGCAGACTGACGCACTCCAGGCCCAGCGATTCGGCGAACCTCCGCACGAGCGAGGACTTCCCGATCCCGGGCGCCCCCCACAGGAACACGGGCCGCACGGTGGCGAGCCCCAGCAGCAGTTCGGGTATCTGGGCGGGAGTGACGGTGACGGCAGCCTGCACGCGGTGGTGTTCCTTCGGCGAACTCGGACAAGAGGATCGGGCCCGCCCAGTGTGGGCGGGCCCGATCCTCTGCCGCAGCCGATTTTTCACCCTGCGGATGCACAGTCGCGAGCGCGAACCGGAGCATCATCGGCCGGGAGCGTGTACCGGCGCGTCATTGGCCGGAAGCAATGGGTCGCCGAAATCCCGGTCACGCAGCGGTACATGCAGTAGCTGCTGATGTAAGCATTCTGCGGCCCAGCGGCTTTCGGCCAACGTTTCCGCAGGTGCCTCAGCGAGGGCGCAGGTCACCTACATTTGCTCATCTGCCTGCGCAGGAAGCCACGGAACGCGCGGGAAGTTCGGGGGAGAACATCATGGATCCGGTGACAGCCATTGCGGCTGCAGGTGTCGCGCTGGTCGCCAAGGGGGCCTTGGAGTCGGTCGGTCAGGAGGCAGGGCGATCGGGCTGGGGCAGCGCCGGGCGCCTCGTCGATCGGATCCGTGCCCGGTTCCGCGGGGACGCGGAGGCGGAGGATGCCATGGACCGGGTGGCGCAGTCCCCGGACGACGAGACCGCCCACCAGGACCTCGAGCGGCTGCTCGCCGCCCACATGCTGCGTGACCGTGATTTCGAAACAGAGATGCGGCGGCTGATCGACGAGGCGGTCGCGGCCCAGGGCAGCCGCGGCGGAGCCCAGGTCAGCGCCGCGTTGATCAAGAACGCTCAGGTCTTCAACGAGAAGGTCGAGGTGCAGGGGGACTGGAACGTGTCGTGAGGACACTCCGCCCCGCTGTCCTCGCGCCGTGAAGGTCTAGTGCCGACGGCGCCTCCGCTCCGGAAACCCGAAAGTCATGAGCGAGGAAACCCCAGTAAGCAAGGCCCCCGCCGACAAGGCCGCGCCCAAGCGCGCCGGTGGCGTGCCCGTCGAGGACTCGACTGCTCCCAAAGACCCCAAGGACTCGAAGGAGACCGGAGAAACACCGGTCGAGCAGCGCCCCGCGGGCGAGGAGCACGACGGCCCGGTCAGCGAGTCGGATGCACTGCGTTCGCTCGCCCAGGGCGCCGGCCGGGACGAGGACGAACGGTCCGAATCACTGCGCGCGGGCGCCATTGCCGACCTCATCGCCCAGCGTCTGAACACCGACGCATCGGGCACCCGGATCGGCACACTCGCTCTGTTCAACGACTCGGTCAGTTTCGGCGGCGGGTTCCACACGGACGGCAGGCGAACGACCGGCACGCGGGCGTGCGGCGGCGCCTCCGTCCTGGCCGTGGACGCCAACGAACTCACCGAGCACACCGACCTGTTCGTCCAGCCCGAGGGGTACGACGAAGCGCTGGACGCCCTCCGCGAACACCGGATCCTGGTACTGACCGGGGCGCCGGGCAGCGGACGCGAGGCCACCGGAGTGAATCTGCTCGCCGAGGCCATGGCGCTCGGCGGGACCGGTGATGGCGGCTGCCATCGGCTGCTCGCCCCCGCAGTGATCCTGGAGTCCGGCTGGACGCCTCCTGTGAAGAACGGCGGCTATCTCGCCGTTCTGGAGGACGGGCCCGCGGGTGTACGGGAGTTCACCGCGACATTCGGCGTCCGGTCGGCGGCGGGAACCCGGCTGCGCAGCACGGCTGCAGCCGACGGCGGGCGGGTGGGACAGCTCGCCGCCGTGGCCGCCGCCCTGCGGGCATCGGACAGCCATCTCGTCCTGGTCGGGGGGCGCGACCTCGCGAGGGCCGCGGCCGGACCCGGCGGGGACACGGTCGGCCGGCACGAACTCGCACCGGTCGATCCGCAGACGATCGTCGAACGCCGGGTCCTCGGCCACGGCGGTGACCCCGGCGCCCGGGCAGAACTGTTGGCGCTGCTGGAATCCACCGAAGCCGTGGGGGCACTGCGCGAACAGCCCGCGGCCCGGCACGCAGCCGACCTGGCCAAGGTGATCCGCGCGGGCGGCGATGTCGCCGCCGCCGTCGCCGCGTTGCGCGATCCGAGCGAGCAGGTGCGCGGCTGGTTCGACCGGTTCCGCGAACCGGAAGCACTCGCGTTCGCCCTGGCGTCGGCCGTGCTGGAGGAGTGCAGCTATCTGACCGTCGCCGACGCGGCGGTGGATCTGTGGCCGGCTCTCACCCCGCCCGACGATCCCCCGTACGACCTGCGCTTCCGGGACCGGCTCGGTCATGAACAGCAGTGGATCCGGCTGGACTTCGGCGACGGGCCGACTGCAACGGGGCCCCCGCGCGTCCGCTTCCGCAGCCCGCTCCTCGGCCAGGTGATCCTGGCCTACGCCTGGGGCACACTCGACAGCCACCGCCGTTCCGTCCTCGCCTGGCTGCGCCGCCTGCTCACCCACGCCGATGTCGAGGTGCGTGCCCGGGCCGCCGTATCCGCCGGAGTGATCGCCTGGGCCGACCACCACTACGCGGTGCACCGCTTCCTCACTTCGTGGGCGAGCAGCACGTCCTGGCCGCTCAGGCAAAGCGCGGCCACCGCACTCGGAGTGGCGGGCAGCCGCCCCGAATCATCGGAGGAGGTCTGGCAGTTGCTGCACGAATGGGCGCGCGGCGGCACCTCGGCCGGCCAGCGGCGACTCGCGGGCACGGCGGCGAACGCCGTCGGCGGGCTCCTCGGCCGGGACGCCCCCGAGCGGGCCGTTGCGGTGCTGCGCGACGCGCTGGACCGCGAGGACGACTGGGGCACACTGCCGTCCGTCGCCTGGGGCGGGGTGCACCTCGTCCACCAGGGGCAGGCGGGTGTGCTGCTGAACGCCTACCTGGACTGGTCCGAACCACAGGATCTGTCCCCCATGGTGGTCAAGTCGCTGTCCGCGTTCGTGTTCGCCGTGTCCCAGCCGTACGAGGAGCGGGCAGGCGGCCCGAACGGCGGTGGTCCCGACGGCGTACCCGGAGCACCGGTGCTGCTGAGCGGGCTGCCGCGACATGCAGAGCCACTCGCGGAACTGTGGGCGCGGGCCCTGGCCCGGCGGCCGGTCCAGGACACGGCGCTGGAAGCGCTGCGCGCATGGATCGAGGACTACGCGGACAAGTGCCCCGGCGCTCTCGATTCCATCGGAGCGCTGCTCGTGGGCATCGCCCGCCGGCCCGGCCGGCACCGCGAACGGCTGCTGTGGTGGCTGGCGAAGTGGGCCGGCGACCGTGAGAACCCGTCCGCCAGGGCACAGGAACTGCTCCGTCTCCTGGAGCGCAGGACCTGAGCCCGGACCGCACCTGACCCGGCCCTCAGCGGAGGGCGGGGAGTCCCCCTGCTGCTGTCCCCGGACAGCTGCGGGACATGTCCTTCAGCGCAGAAAGGAGAGGGGAACCGTGGAGGAACAGAGCTACGACCCCGTGCTCGGCAGCGAGGAACTCGCCCGGTGGCGGCTGATGAACCCGTTGCGCCCGCCGGCCCCCGGCCGCGCGCTGGTCCTGGTCCGGGACAGTGGGCCCTCGCTGACCATCCACAGCGGCGAGGAGATCCCCTCGTCCCGGTTCGGCGCGTACCTCAAGGTGTTCACCGTCGACATGACCGAGCATCGGCTGATCCTCGACATCCCGCTGCTCAGCCGTGATCCCACGTTCTCCTTCCGCAGCCGCGTCGACCTGGTGTGCCGGGTGGCCGACCCGGCACGAGTGGTCTCGCGCGGCATCCGCGACATGAGCGGGGCGCTCTACGGATTTCTGCGCAAGACCCTGCGCGGTGTCGCGCGCGACTACGACATCGCGGAGTTCCACGAGGCCGAGCAGGCCCTGAACTCGGCGCTGGCCGGCTTCACCGGCGACGACGCCGTGCGGCTGCGCGGCATACAGATCGAACTGCTCGTCGACGAGGACGAAATCGCCGCCAGCGGGCGGGAGTTCCGCGACGTCGTGCGCGAGACCAGGCTCGCCGGGATGCGCCGGAAGCGGCACCTGGACATGATCCGCGCAGAGGGCGTCGACGGACTCATCGCCGAGATCATGGAGAAGGAGGGGGCGCGCGCGGCGCTCGCCTGGATCGAGAAGGGCGAGGCGGACAAGCGCGAGGTCCGCCGCGAGGTCATGCGCATGATCCTGGAACGCGGCGACGCCGACCGCGAGACCTTCGAGCAGGCGGAGCTGGAACGCGCCGTCCTCGATGAAGTCCTCCGTGACGGGGACGGCCTGTTCGACACGGCGACGCGCCGCGGCAGGCTTCGCGGCACGATGCCCCGCGCGCTGGAGTCCGACCGAGGAGACGACGAACCCGCCGCGGGCTCGGACGTGTCCGAGCCGGTCCTGGGCGAGGTGGTCCGCGACCGGTACGACGACGGCGGAAGTCTTGGGGGCGGCGACCGCACATCCCGCATACGCAGAGACGGTGACAGGCGCCCGGACGGGCGGGCCGCGTCGCGCGAGCCCGCGAGTGGTGGTCGCGACGGTTCGGACTCCCCGCGCGGGCGCGGCCCAGCAGGTACCAGCGGCCCGCCGGCGGACGAACCGCTGCCGCCGGAGCACGGCGAGTCCGGTCCGTCCCGTGCCCCCGGCCCGTCCGGGTCGAGAGGCGCGGACGGGCCGGGGGCACGGGTCAGCCGGATCCGCGGAACCGCCAAGCGTCCGCGCGGAGGAACGTCCGGCACCGGTCGCGACGAGGAGGGTCGATGACCCATGACGACATGCGGCACCACCGGACTCCGGGCGTGCCGCCGGGTGCGCCCCACTCCCCCGCGTACCCGCCCGGTGCGCACATGGGCTCGCCCGCTTCCGGAGCACCGGTACCGGCTCCGGGTCCCCCTCCCCAGGCGCAGGGTCCGCGCGGGCGCGGCCCCGTGCCGCCGGCGCCGGCCCCCACGGGGGAGCTGCCAACAGATGGGGCACGGCCGCAGCACCCGCCGGTCGCAGAGCAGGCCGAAGGGCGGCACCGACGGGACCCCGGCACGAACCGAGCCGCGCCTCCCCGGATGATCTGGACCAAGGACAAACCGGGCTACCAGGGATTGTCGGTGTGGACCGAGCGGGTGCCCGGACGCGGCGAGGACGCGGAACCCTTCGTCGCCCACCATATGGATACCGCGCAGGGGCTGCTCGCCGTGTTCGACGGCTCCGGCGGATCCGGCGCCGCCCCCGTGTGGCAAGCTCCGAACGGAGAGACGATGACCGGAGCCTGGGTGGGCGCCCGCGTCGCGCGACTTGCCACCGACTGCTGGTTCCGCGAGGTCGCGACCGGCAGTGAACCCTCAGGACCGGAGTCCCTGCACACGTACGTGGAGTACTTCCTCTCCAAGTCACCGCAGCGACGCAGCAAGATCAGCGGCACCATGCGCCGACTGCTGCCCACGACCCTCGCGGCCGTCCACTACCGGATCGTCCGTGACTCGCTCGAACTCCAGCCACTGTGGGCGGGCGACTCGCGGGCGTACGTTCTGAGCCCTGCGTCCGGGCTGCAGGTCCTCACGCGCGACCACACCCGGGAGAGCGACGCACTGGCATTGCTGCGCTCGGACCCGCCGATGACGAACCTGGTCTGCGCGGACCGTGACTTCATCATCGACAGCCAGCTGCTGGCGTCCTTCCCGCTACCGTGCGTCCTCGTGGCGGCGACCGACGGTTGGTTCGGCTATGTCCAGACCCCTTCGGACTTCGAGGACATCCTGCTGCAGACGCTCGAGGAAGCACACGACGAGCGGGACTGGGCGGATCTGCTGCGCCGGAGGGTGCAGGGCTACACGGCGGACGACGCCTCCCTCGCCATCGTGGCCATCGGCCACTCGGGCTTCGGCGAACTGAGGGGCCGGTTCGCCGCCCGCCTGGCCGAGCTGCGGGATCGGTACGACCGCGGGCGGCGCTCGGGCGAGAGCGGTTCCCCGGAGTCGGCGGCCCGCGCACGCGCCTGGCACGAGGACATCTGGCACGCCTACCGCGCCGGTTACGAAAGCTGCCTGCCGCCCGCACCCGAGGAGCGCGCATGAAGAACGGGGCCGTCATCGGTGGCTACCACATCGTCAGTGAGCCCACGAACGCCAACGGCGGCAAATGCATATGGGCGTTCGCCGAGCGGGACGGGGCACAGTACTTCGTCAAGCAGTTCCTGGAGCCCAAGCGCCCGCGGGACGACGACACGAGGGACACCCCGAGCCTGCGCATCCGGCGTGAGCTGGCACGGGAGTTCGAGGACCGCCATCGCACGATCATGGAGCGGCTGCGCCCGGACGCCCGCGGCGGCGGCAATCTCGTCCTCGCCACCGACTTCTTCCACGAGGGCAGCACCTACTACAAGGTCACGGAGCGGATCGACACCTCCAGCCTGGAGAAGCCTCAGTCGCTCGAACCACGCCCGAAGACGGTCCTGCTCAAGACGCTCGGTATGAGTCTGAAGCAGCTGCACGACATCAACATCGTGCACGGCGACCTCAAGCCGCTCAACGTGCTCGTTCAGAAGCGCGACGGCGCTGCCTTCCACACGGCCAAGCTGATCGACTTCGACGACTCGTACGTCGCCGGAAGTCCGCCGGGCCGCACCGACGTTGTGGGCGACACGGCATACGGGGCACCCGAGTGGCGCCGCTACATGCAGGGCGACGAATCGGTCACGGCCGAGCATCTGACGTGTGCGGTGGACGTGTTCGCGCTCGGCCTGATGACTCATGTCTATCTGACGGGCGCGCTCCCGGGGTTCGACGCACGCTTCGGTTCACCGGCCGACGCCGTGAACGCGGGTGAGCACCTGCAGCTGAACACCCGCCTGTCGGACGCGATGCTTGGCCTGCTCCGCGCGATGACCGCACGGGCTCCGGGCAGTCGCCCCAGGATGGCGACCTTCCTGAAGGCGCTGGCCGACCCGGAGGTGTGCGCACTGCAGCATCGCCGTCCGGGCACATCGCTCCCGGAGGAGAAGGCGGGCACGGGAGAGCGCCCGGGTCCCGGCGGCAAGCCGCGTACCAGCCGCATCAAGACCAATCCGGCCTCCACGGGGCGCCCGGGCGGCGAGAGCTCACCGGCCACGAAGGCAGGCCCGCCCCCGCCGCGCACTCCCGAGCCCGCGCCGAGGTCCACCGACGAGCCCGCTTCCGGGCCTGCCCGTGAACCGGCGGCCGCCGCCGAGTCCGCGCCGCCGAAGCCGTCCCGCGTACGGATCAATCTCGGGGACCGCGGCCGCCGCCGCTGACTCCGCCGGACCGCGGCGGCTCCCTGCCACCGCCCCGCTACACCGCGAGGAGAACCACGTGAACGCCAACATCGAGCAGTACCAGGGCAATCTGCAGTACGCCGTCGACATCGTGCTGTGCATCGACGCGACGGCCAGCATGTACCCGGTCCTCGACAGCGTGAAGTCGAGCGCTCTGCAGTTCCACGACCGGCTCAACGACGTCATGGGCAAAAAGGGCAAGTCGATCAGCCAGCTGCGCGTCAAGGTCATCGCCTTCCGGGACTTCGGTGATGACCCGGGAAGCGCCATCGAGCAGACCGGATTTCTTCAACTTCCCAGTCAGTCAAGCGACTTCGAGCGGTTCCTGGAAGGCATCGACGCCGACGGCGGCGGTGACATCCCCGAGTCCGGCCTGGAGGCCCTCGCCCTGGCCATCAACGCGCCCTGGGAGACCGGGCTGGACCGCAGGCGCCATGTGATCGTGATGTTCACCGACGCCCCGGCCCACCCGCTCGGCACCGTCGGCGCATCGGCCCAGGGATACCCGGCGGGCATCCCGCGCACCATCGACGAGCTGTTCGAGCAGTGGGGTTACGCGCGCAGCCAGACCGCGGTCATGGAGCAGTCCGCCAAGCGGCTGGTTCTGTTCGCTCCCGAGGAGGCACCGTGGTCGGATGCTATCGCCGAGGAGTGGGATCTCACGCTGCACTTCGCCTCCAAAGCCGGCGAAGGGCTGGAGGAGTTCGAGATGGACGAGATCATCGAGACGATCGCAAACAGCCTGTGAATCTCAGTTGGGACGACTTCCGCCTGACGTACCAGGATCACCGGCTGGAGCTCGTGTGGCCCGGGTTCTCGGTGCTCGAGGCCGAGTTGGACCGCTGTGTCTCCGCCACGTTGAGGCAGCGGGGGCCGGACGGCGGCGCCCAGCTGGTGTTCCAGTTCCATGACTCGGACCGTCCGGTGCCGGGCCTTCTGGTGATCCGGGTGGACGTCCCGGCCCGGTATACGGATGGGGCGCATATCTTCACGGAGTGGCTTCGGCATCGGCACGGTGTGCCCGAACACGCGCAGGAAGCAGCCGAGGACACCGTGCTGGAGCAGGTACCGCTGAATTCCGCTGCTTGGATCGCCGCCCCGGCCGGTCCGGCGTCCGACGAGCTGTTCCACCATGTGCTGACATGCATCGCCATGGACACGGACTGAGACAAGCAGAGGGAGTAACGGGGTGGCCACGTCGCCAAACTGGCGCTGCGCGGACTGCGACACGTTCAACGATCCCGTGGACCGGGCGTGCACGATTTGCGGGAGCACCCGGCGCACCACCGCGCCCGCGCGCGACTCCGCAGCGCCGGGGGCCACCCCGAAGTCCCCCCGGAAGACCGCGCCGAGCGCCGCGCCGAAGCCTCCCCCGAAGTCCGGACCGAAGCGGCCGTCCGCCAAGCCCGCGGCCGACTGGCGCTGTTCCCAGTGCGACACCAATAATGCACGCACCGACCTCAGCTGCATCGTGTGCGGCACGGGCTGGAAAGCAGCGACAGCGAAGAAGCCGACGGCCAAGAAGCCCGCGGCGGGTACGGCAGCTCCCAAGAAGGCGGCGCCCAGGAAGCCGACGCCCAAGCGCACCACCACCCCGCCGGGCACCGCCCGACCGCGGCCGTCCACCGCCGGGACAACTCCTCGTACAAGCTCATCCGGCACGCGGCGGACCAGCGGCACAAGTTCCCGCGGCACGGCCCGGCCGTCGCCCGGCACTCCCGCCGAGGGCGTCTTCTTCCCGTCGACGCCCACTGCCGGCTACACACCGCCCACAGCCGCACCGACCCCCGCGCCCTCCCCGGCTCCCGTCCACACGCCTCCGCCTTCCCCGTACACCCCCTACACTCCCGCTCCGGCGAAGGAGTCCAACGGCTGTGCCAAGGGATGCCTGGGACTGGTCGTTCTGGCGGTCCTGCTCACCCTGTTCTCGGACGGATGCAGGAATGCACTCGATTCCGCCGACGGAGACGGTGACGGCTCCACCCCGGCGGCCACCTCCGATCCCTGCCCGGGGCGGATCGCTGCGGAAATCCCCCAGGGCGACGGGGCTGAGCTGGCCGAGGCGTTCCGTACCAGCAACAAGCAGATCACTCTGTGCCGGACCACCGCGGGAAAGCTGTACTACTTCGGCGAGTTCAGCGACCGGCGCGAGAAGGGCATCGTCATGGGCGCTGAGGAGACGGCCGACGGCTACGAGGCGCGCAACGGTCCGTACCGTTACGTGATCCACAGCGGGGTGGTCACGATCTACGAGTCGGGCAGGCAAATAGGCGAGGAGAACGTGACGCCGGAGCCTTCGCCGTCATGACCTCCCGCCCCGCCTCAGCCCGCGTCCGGCTCCAGCCGCAGCGAGATCGAATCCCCCCACCAGCCTGCCGCCGGCAGACAGTTGGTTCCTTGGCTGCTAAGGGTCCTTGAACCTGCTCCAGGGAACCTGTTGCTACCCGGGCACCAGCGGCGCGACCAGCGGGCTGCTCCGTCGACGCCCGAACCGGCGCGGACCGCTGGTGCCCGAGGCGTAGCCAGCCGACGCCGCCCGGCGGTACGTCAACTCGCGGTTCCCGCCCAGACCTTGACCGCTGCGCCGACGCCGCCTACTCCTCCTGGGGCTCCGTCAGGAACCAGCCCCCACTCCTCCGTATTGGCCTACCTTTCATCGCTCTGACACGTCTCAACGCTCAACGCGTCAACGAGATTGGGCGAGGCTGAGCCGTGCATGTCAACCGGGCCGGGTGGCCCCACGCCCCGGCCGATCAGGAGGACGCAGTGAAGAAGAGCTCGCGCATCCGCAAGGTCTCGCTCATCCTCGGCAGCGCCATCGCGCTGGTAGTCGCCTTTCCGGGCAGCGCCCTCGCCGATCCTCCCAGCGCCCTGCCCGCCAATGCGGACGGACTGGAGCAGACGTTCCAGCCGGCCTACGACTACGACGTGGACGGCTGCTACCCCACTCCCGCCATCGGCCCCGACGGGACCATCAACCCCGGCCTCAACACAACCGGGGCCGTCAACGGCAGTTGCCGCGACTCATGGGACCTCGACAACACCAACGGATACGCACGGTCCAAGTGCAACAACGGCTGGTGCGCGATCATGTACGGCCTCTATTTCGAGAAGGACCAGGCCGTGGCGGGCAGCGGACTCGGCGGACACCGCCACGACTGGGAGCACGTCGTGGTGTGGGTGCAGAACAACCAGGCCCAGTACGTCTCCACCTCCGCCCACGGCAATTTCAACACCTACGGCCGTGACCAGATCCGGTGGGACGGGACGCATCCCAAGACCGTCTACCACAAGGACGGCATAAGCACGCACGCTTTCCGCCCCGCGAACTCCAACGACGAGCCGCCGGAGAACCACTACCACGGGTGGCAGTTCCCCAGGCTGGTCGGCTGGAACGGCTACCCCGCGGGCCTCCGCGACAAGCTGAGCCAGGCCAATTTCGGCAGTGCCGTCTTCGGCCTCAAGGACGGCAACTTCAACTACCACCTCGAGAAGGCCAAGCCCGCCAACATCTCGTTCGACCCCAACGCCTGACAGGCAGGGCGGGGATGGCTGCAGCTTCAGCTGCCACCCCGCCCGTGCCCGGGAGGACCATGGGTGTACGGCAGCGGGACGCCTCGCTCAGTCCTCGTCCGGCGCCAGCGTCAGCGAGATCGAGTTGATGCAGTACCGCTGGTCCGTCGGGGTGGCATACCCCTCACCCTCGAACACATGCCCAAGATGCGACCCGCACCGCGCGCACCGCACCTCCGTGCGCGCCATCCCGTGCGAGCGGTCCTCGATCAGCTCGACCGCGTCCGTGTCCTTCGGGTCGTAGAAGGACGGCCAGCCGCAGTGCGACTCGAATTTCGTGTCGGAGCGGAACAGCTCGGCGCCGCACGCCCGGCAGGAGTAGACACCCGCCGTCTTGGTGTCGGTGTACTCACCGACGAAGGCGGGCTCGGTGCCGGCCTGGCGCAGGACCTGGTACTCCGCGGGGGACAGCTCGGCACGCCACTGCTCGTCCGGCTTGTCGACGTCGTAGGACATGAAAATCGGCTCCCTCAGGTTCTACCTACCGGCCAGACGGGCCAGGATGACCGGACCGAGGTCCGTCACGTCACCCGCGCCCATAGTGAGAACCAGATCGCCCGGCTTCGCCATTCCCGCGATGACGTCGGGGACGGTCGCCTTGTCGTGGACGGCCGTGACATCGGCGCCTGCCGTGCGGGCAGCGTCGATGATCAGGGTGCTGGTGATGCCCGGGATCGGGTCCTCGCGGGCCGGGTAGATGTCGAGGACCACCGAGGCGTCCGCCAGCGCGAGCGCCTGGCCCATCTCCGTGCCCAGTTCCTGCGTACGGGAGAAGAGGTGCGGCTGGAAGACGACCAGCAGCCGGGCGTCCGCCGCCGCGCCGCGCATGGCCTCGAGGTCGGCGGTCATCTCGGTCGGGTGGTGCGCGTACGAGTCGATGACCTGGACGCCGGCGGACTCGCCCTTGAGCTGGAGGCGGCGCTTGACGCCGGTGTACTTGCCGATCGCCGAGGCGAGGTTGTGCGCCGGGATGCCGAGCGCGACGCCCGCTGCGAGGGCGGCCACGGCATTGTGCGCGTAGTGGCTGCCGGGGACCGAGACGGTGAAGGTGAGGAACCGGCCACCGAGCAGAACCGTGACCTCGCTGGTGAGGCCTCGCGGGGTGACCTTGTGGACGCGGACGTCGGCGGACTCGGACTCACCGTAGGTGACGACCTTCAGCGTGGACAGGTCGCGGACGCGCGCGGTGAGCTCGACCGCGCCGGGCTGGTCCGCGGAGATCACCAGCGTGCCGCCCGGGACGACCTTGCCGACGAACGTCTCGAAGGAGTCGTAGATCTCGTCCATCGAGGCGTAGTTGGCGTGGTGGTCGAGCTCCACATTGAGGACGATCGCGACCTCGGGGGCGTACTTCTGGAAGCTGCGGTCGCTCTCGTCGGCCTCGGCGACGAAGATATCGCCCGCGCCGTGGCGGGCGTTCGTCCCCGGCCCTTCGAGGTCGCCGCCGATCGCGTACGAGGGGTCGAGCCCCAGCTCGGTGAGGGCCACGGCCAGCATGGACGTCGTGGTGGTCTTGCCGTGGGTGCCGGCGACGGCGATCGAGCGCAGCCCGGTCATCAGCGAGGCCAGCGCGTCGGAGCGGTGGACGACCGGCACGGAGAGCTCGGTCGCGCGCGCCAGCTCCGGGTTGTCGGCGCGGATCGCGCTGGAGACGACGACGCAGCTGGCGTCGGTCGCCAGGTACTCGGCCGCGTGCCCGATGTGGACGGTGGCGCCGAGCGCGCGCAGGGCCTCCGCCGTGGCCGACTCCTTCGCGTCGCTGCCCGCCACCTTCGCGCCGCGCTGGGCGAGGATCTTCGCGATGCCCGACATTCCGGCGCCGCCGATGCCGATGAAGTGCGGGCGTTCCATGGCGCTAGGGACGGCGGGTGCCATGCGTGTGTCTCCCCAAGATGTACGAGTAGAGATGTACACGTAACGCTGTGCGAGTGCGTGCGAGTACGTGCGGGGCTCCAGCCTATTCGCTGTGCGCGAAGAGCTTGAGCACGGGGACGCCGACCTTGTGGCGGGCCCGGGAGGCCCAGTCCCGGTGGAAGAACTCCTCCACATAGTGCGGCGCGGTCAGCACGATCACCTCGTCGGCGCCCGATTCGTCCACCACGGACTTCAGCTTGTCCAGCGGATGGTCCTCGACGACCTGGCCGACGGCCTCGCAGCCCGCCGCCCGGAGCGCCCCGAGCGAGTGCTCCAGGGCGAGCTCGGCGGGGCCCTTGGCATCCTTTCCCTCGGGCTCGTCGCCCTCGCGGACCGCCTCCTTCAGCTCGCCGAGTGCCACGTCATCGATGGCACGCAGCAGGAGATCGGCCTGATCGCCTCGGGGCTGCATCAGCACGATGAAGGAGATGTTCTCCTCCCCGTGCAGAGTGGTGACGAATTCAACGTCCTCGGAGGTCAGGGGCTTCTCGATCATCAATACGCTTGTGAACACGTCAGGAGCCCTTCTGCGGAAACCATCCTGCCCCGTGCCCGCACGGGGTCTGCGAGAGTAAGTGTGCCTCGCGGAGACTAACCGGAACGGCAAATTCCGCCGATTGTCAGATGCGACGGTAGCGGGTGAAAAGGAACCCTGCCTCCTCCAGTACCGATGCCAGGGCGAACCTCTCCGGAACAGCCAGCGCCGGTCCGCCCGCGATCCGCTGCGCGTCCCCCGCCGTCAGTGTCGGCGACAGGCTCAGACACAGCTCGTCCAGCGCCCCGGCCGCCACGAACTGGCCCAGCAGCCGTGGCCCGCCCTCGGTGAGCAGCCGGACGAGTCCCCGTTCGGCGAGCGCCCGTACCGCCCTGGGCGGCTCCACCCCGGGGCCGTCCCCGGCGATCACCACCTCCGCGCCCGCCTTCTCCGCCGCCCGGATACGGTCCGGGGGCGCCGCGGCCCCCGTCAGCAGCAGCGTCGGAACGAGCGGCTCGGCGAACAGCGGAAGCGAGAAGTCCAGGTCGAGCGAGGCACTGACCACGGCGATGGCGGGGGCGGGGCCCTGGCCGGCCGCGGCCCGCCGCTCGGCGAAGGCCTCGCGGGCACGGGCGGGGCGGTAGCCCTCGAGGCGTACCGTTTCCGCGCCGACCACGACCGCGTCGGCGAGACTCCGCAGGGTGCCGAAGATCCGCATGTCCGTGCCGGAGGAGATCGGCTGGGAGCGGCCCTCGTGCTGGGCCGCCCCGTCCAGCGTGGAGACCATGTTCGCCCGCAGCCAGGGCCCGCCCCCGTCCGGATACCCATAGGCGTCGGCCAGCTCGTCCAGGGACCACTCGCGGTCCACGGCGGCTGTCTGATCGGTCACAGGGAACAGGCGTCGCATGCTGTGCAGTCTGGCACGGCCCTTACAGTTGGGAACTGTGTCGACAAGCCCCATAACCGAAGCGGCCCCACTGTCCCTGTGCGCCCGCGAGCCGCGCGTACCCGCCGACCGTCTGGTCGCCGAGATGGTGCCGCCGCCGCGCTTCGACTCGGTGCGCTTCGACACCTACGTCCCCGACCCGAACCAGCCCAGCCAGACCGAGGCGGTCACGGTCCTGAGCTCCTTCGCGGCGGGCCTCGGCGGGGCACACGCGAGCGGCGCCGCCAAGCGCAAGTGGTTCAGCAAGAAGCCCGCGGCCCCCACCGGGCCGCGCGGCGTCTATCTCGACGGCGGCTACGGCGTGGGCAAGACCCATCTGCTGGCCTCCCTCTGGCACGCCACCCCGGCGGACGCGTCACTCAAGGCCTTCGGCACCTTTGTGGAGCTGACGAACCTGGTGGGCGCGCTCGGCTTCCAGCAGACCGTGCAGACACTGAGCGGGCACCGGCTGCTCTGCATCGACGAATTCGAACTGGACGACCCGGGCGACACCGTCCTCGTATCGACGCTGCTCGGAAAGCTCGTCGACGCGGGCGTCGCGCTGGCGGCCACCTCCAACACGCTGCCCGGCAAGCTCGGCGAGGGCCGGTTCGCCGCCGCCGACTTCCTCCGCGAGATCCAGGGGCTCTCCGCGCACTTCCGGCCACTGCGGATCGACGGCGAGGACTACCGTCACCGCGGGCTGCCCGAGGCCCCTCCCCCGTACTCCGACGAGCAGGTCGCCAAGACCGCGTACGCCACCGAAGGCGCGTCCCTGGACGACTTCCCGCATCTCCTCGAGCACCTCGCGAAGGTCCACCCGAGCCGGTACGGGGCACTCACCGACGGTCTGCGCGCGGTCTGCCTCACCGATGTCCGGCCCATCCCCGACCAGTCGACGGCGCTGCGACTGGTCGTACTCGCCGACCGGCTGTACGACCGGGAGGTGCCGGTGCTCGCCTCGGGAATGCCCTTCGACCGGCTCTTCAGCGAAGAGATGCTGAACGGCGGCTATCGGAAGAAGTACTTCCGGGCAATCTCGCGGCTCACCGCGCTGGCCCGGGACGCGAAGGGGCTTGTGGGGCAGTAGGTTTGGGGCTTTGGGGGCCGAAAGCCCTCTTAGCCATCAGAAGGGGAACCATCATGGCCACCACGCGTACGGCGCACACGGTCTGGGAAGGCGAGCTGCTCAAGGGCTCGGGCACCGTCACCCTCGACTCGTCGGGCATCGGCAGCTACCCGGTCAACTGGCCGTCCCGCGCCGAGCAGGCCAACGGCAAAACCAGTCCCGAGGAGCTCATCGCGGCCGCCCACTCGAGCTGCTTCTCCATGGCCCTCTCGCACGGTCTGACCGGCGCCGGTACCCCGCCCACCCGGCTGGAGACCAAGGCCGATGTGACCTTCCAGCCCGGTGAGGGCATCACCGGCATCCACCTCACGGTGCAGGGCGAGGTCCCCGGTCTCGACGCGGACGCCTTCGCCGCGGCCGCCGAGGACGCCAAGAAGAACTGCCCGGTGAGCCAGGCTCTGACAGGTACGACGATCACGCTCAGCGCTTCCCTCGCCTGACCCGGCCGGGGCGCGGCGACAAGCACAGCCACACACAAAGGCATAGTGGCCCGCACGGTTCTCGTGTCACCGAACTGCGTGATACACACGTGCGGGTCACATCTCCTGTCCGCCAGCAGGGAGTTGCCCCATGTCCGCAACACGACGACAAGTCCTGGCTCGTACCGGTGCGTTGAGCGCCGGTATCGCCTTCACCGGTGCTTTCTCCGAACTCTTCGCGGGCACCGCGGCCGCCCGCGGGCACAGCGGGTACGGCCCGCTCGTCCCCGACCCGGCCGGGCTGCTCGATCTGCCAAAAGGTTTCCGCTACCAGGTTCTCTCCCGCGAGGGAGATCCACTGCGCTCGGGCGAGGGCAAGGTTCCCAGCAACCACGACGGCATGTCGGCCTTCGCCGGCCGCCGGGGCCGCGTCCACCTGGTGCGCAACCACGAGAACCGCGTCACCGCCAACATCGCTGTCCCGGCCGTCGAGGGCCTCACCTACGACCCGATGGGCAAGGGCGGCTGTACGGCCCTTGAGCTGGACAGCCGCAACAATGTGCTGTCCGAGCGCGTCGCCATCGCCGGCACGGCCGTCAACTGCGCGGGCGGGCCCACCCCGTGGGGCACCTGGCTCACCTGCGAGGAGACCGAGGACAGAGCCGGCACCAATGGCTACACCAAGGACCACGGCTTCATTTTCGAGGTCGACGGCGCCGATCCGCGCCGTACCGGAGCCGTACCGCTCACCGCGATGGGCCGGTTCCAGCACGAGGCGATCGCCGTCGATCCGAAGAGCGGGATCGTGTACGAGACGGAGGACGCTTTCGACCGGCCGTTCGGGCTCTTCTACCGCTTCCTGCCGAACAAACCGCTCGGCGGGACGGGCTCGCTGCGCGCGGGCGGGACGCTGGAGGCGATGCGGGTGCCCGGGGTGCCCGACCTGTCCGCGATCCAGGAGACCGGCGCGAGCTTCGACCGGATCGAGTGGGTGCCCGTACCGGACAGCCAGGCGAAGCAGACCCCGGTCCGCCTGCAGGACTTCGGCCCGAAGGGCATCACACACGCCCAGAAGCTGGAGGGCTGCTACTGGGGCGGGAGCTCGGTCTACTTCGTCTCCAGTTTCGCCGTCAGCAAGGCGGGCTCGGCCGCAGACCATTTCGGGCAGGTGTGGAAGTACGAGCCGCACCGGCGCCGGCTCACGCTGGTGATCGTCTTCGGTCCGAGCACGGACATCCAGCTGCCCGGCGAATCTCCCGACAACATCTGTCTCGCGCCCAGCGGCGGGCTGATGGTGTGCGAGGACGGCGGGGGCAAGCAGCATGTGTACGGGCTGACGAAGCGCGGCGAGGTCTACCCGATGGCGCGCAACGCTCAGGCAATTACCTCAGCCGCTGCCGCGGCGGGTGGCACGTCCGAGGAGCCGGAATGGGGCGAGTTCGCGGGCGTCACCTTCTCGCCGGACGGGGAGACCATGTACGTCAACTGCTATACGCCCGGCACGACGTTCGCGGTCACCGGGCCGTGGTGCTGATCCTCTGAGCCACCCGGACGGGGGCGGGTGCGGCGCAACACGTGCGTAACGCATCCGCCCCACGGTCTCAAAGATCGCCTGCATCAATGCTGGTCAGTCTCCCGAAAGGCCTGCCATGGATGCTCCGGATGCCGACTTCCGCCACCCCGTCGACCGACGGCCGCCGCTCGCCGGGCTGGCCGCGCTCGGCATCCAGCATGTGCTGATCATGTACACCGGCTGCATCACCGTGCCGCTGGTCTTCGGCGCCGCGGCGGGACTCGACTCCTCGGCGATCGCCCTGCTCATCAACGCGGATCTGCTCGTCGCGGGTCTGGTGACGCTGATCCAGAGCCTGGGCATCGGCAGGATCCTCGGCATCCGCCTTCCCATCGTCACCGGCGCCACCTTCGCCGGTGTGACGCCGATGATCCTGATCGAGCAGGAGTACGGCATGCAGGCCGTGTACGGCTCGATGCTCGCCGCCGGGTTCTTCGGGCTGCTCGTCGCCGTGCCGTTCGCACGGCTGGTCCGTTTCTTCCCGCCGCTGGTGAGCGGCACGGTGATCACGGTCATCGGCCTCTCGCTCATCGGTGTCGCGGGCGGTCTGATCACCGGCAACGACCCGAAGGCCGCGGACTACGCCTCGGGCTCGCGGCTCGCCCTGGCCGGCGGGGTGCTGGCGTTCATCGTGCTCTTCGCCCGGTTCGCCCGCGGCTATCTGGGCCAGATCGGCATCCTGCTGGCGCTGGTCGTCGGCACGCTGGTCGCCATACCGATGGATCTGACCGACTTCTCCGGGGTGTCGGGAGCGAACTGGCTGGGGCTCGCGGCGCCGTTCCACTTCGGTGCACCGCAGTTCCCACCGACCGCGGTCATCGCGATGTGCGTGGTGATGCTGGTGATTTTCACCGAGTCGACGGCGTCGATGCTGGCGGTCGGCGAGGCGACGGGCCGGCCGGTCAGCGAAAGGGATCTGGCGCGGGGCCTCGCGGCTGACGGGCTCTCCGGTGTCCTCGGCGGGACGATGAACTCCTTCATGGACACCGTCTTCGGCCAGAACGTCGGGCTGCTCGGCATGACGAAGGTCGTCAGCCGGTACGTCACGGCGGTGGCGGGCGGCATTCTGGTCGTGCTCGGCCTGGTCCCCAAACTGGGCGAGGTGGTGGCGGCACTGCCGGGACCGGTCGTCGGCGCGGCGGGCCTCGTGCTCTTCGCCACGGTCACGATGGTCGGCATCAATACGCTGCGCCGGGTCGACCTGGGGCAGAGCCACAACCTGACCATCGCTTCGGTATCGCTGGGTGTGGGCCTGCTGCCGGAGATGGCCGAGGGGATCTACGACGGATTCCCGTCCTGGGCGCAGATCATCACCGGCAGCGGTATCACGAGCGCGGCTGTCACGGCATTCGCGCTGAACCTGCTCTTCCACCACACCACGCTCGCGGGAGCCGGGGTTCCGTCGCACGATCGAGGGAACGGACCGGAGCCGGAAGGGGCACGCGGTGGCCAAGAAGGACGGCAAGAAGGACGAGAAGAAGACCGCGAAGAAGCACGCAGGGAAGGACGCGAAGGAGCGCACGGCGGAGGACAGGGGGAAGAAGCAGAAGCGGCCGGCCCAACTCCGTGAACTGCTGCGCATCCCTGGGGGCGAACCCGTCGACCTCTCCTCGTACGACCCCGGAGCCACCCCGGCCGGCCCTGCGAACAAGGCCGCCGGGCTGGCGGCGACCGCCCGGATGGGTGAACGGCTCTCCGCCCTCCAGGAGCGTCTCTACGCGGCGAGCACGGCGGGCGACCGCCGCCGGCTCCTCCTCGTGCTCCAGGGCATGGACACCAGCGGCAAGGGCGGCACACTCAAGCATGTGGTCGGCCTCTTCAACCCGGCCGGCTGCCGGATCAAGGCGTTCAAGACCCCGACGCCCGAGGAGCGGAACCACCCGTTTCTCTGGCGCATCGTCAGGGCCCTGCCGGTGCCCGGCGAGATCGGGATCTTCGACCGCTCGCACTACGAGGACGTACTGATCGCCCGCGTCCACGAACTGGTCCCGCGCCGCCATCTCGGCAGCCGCTACCGCCAGATCAACGACTTCGAGGAGGAACTCGCCGAGAAGGGCACCACGGTCGTGAAGGTGTTCCTGCACATCAGCTACGAGGAGCAGCGCCGCCGCCTTCTGGCGCGCCTCGACAATCCGGAGAAGCACTGGAAGTTCAGCCCCAGCGACATCGAGGACCGCGCGCTGTGGCCGGAATACCAGAAGGCGTACGGGATCGCCCTGAAGCGCTGCTCGACGGAGGCGGCGCCCTGGTACCTCGTACCGTCCGACCGCAAGTGGTACCGCAACTGGGCGATCAGCAAGCTGCTGCTCGAGCACCTCGAGGCACTGGATCCGCAGTACCCCAAAGCCGGCTTCGATGTGGAGGAGTGCCGCAAGCGGCTGCTCGAGGCGGCCTGACCGGCGTTACTCGATGACGAGCTCGACCGGCAGGTTGCCGCGGGTGGCCTTGGAGTACGGGCAGTAGGCGTGGGTCTTCTCGAGCAGATCGCGGCCCGCCTCGCCCTGCAGGTGGTCGGGCAGCTCGACCCGCATGATCACGGAGAGGGCGAAGCCGCCGTCGGTGTCCTTGCCGATGCTGACCTCGGCGGTCACCGAGGCGTCCTTGACGTCGATCTTCTCCTGACGGCCGATGGCACCCATGGCGCTGGCGAAGCAGGCGGCGTACCCGGCGGCGAAGAGCTGCTCGGGGTTGGTGCCCTGGCCGTTGCCACCCAGCGCCTGGGGGTGGGCGAGCGGCAGGTCGATGTGGCCGTCGGAGCTGACAGCGCGGCCTTCGCGACCGTTGGCGGTGGCGACAGCGGTGTAGAGCGCGTCCATGAGTTGCATCCCTCTTCGTCCGTGGAGAACCGTTGATACGATAGTGACACACAATTCAGTTGTGCACAACTAAATGATGTGAGGTATACCCTGGCTCCATGGAGAAGACGACGCTGACAACCGTGCCGGACGAGGACTTCCTCCGCCTCGACCACCAGATCTGCTTCTCGCTGCACGCCGCGTCCCGGGCCTTCAACGGCGTCTACCGGGTCGCGCTCAAGGACCTCGGCCTCACTTACCCGCAGTATCTGGTGATGCTGGTGCTCTGGGAGCACGGCGAGCTGCCGGTGAAGCGGATCGGCGAGCATCTGCGCCTGGACTCGGGCACCCTGTCGCCCCTGCTCAAGCGGCTGGAGTCGGCGGGTTACGTGGAGCGCAGGCGCAGCATCGAGGACGAGCGCTCCGTCACCGCCCGCCCCACCGCCGCGGGCGCCGCGCTGCGCGAGAAGGCACTGGACGTGCCGCGCAGGATCGCGGCGGCGACGGGTATGTCTCTGGACCAGATCCGCGAGCTGCGCGCGGGCCTCGACACGCTGACCGCCACGCTGGACACGGCCGAACTCGACGGCACGGCCACCGACTGCGCGACTGCCGACGAAGAGGCCGAATGACGCCCGGCCCCGGGCATCGGTCGATGCCCGGGGCCGCGTGCTGTCCTGCGGGTGTTCGTGTCAGCCGGCGTTGTGCGCCCCGCCGTTGACCGCCGCGTCGCCGTTGCCTGCCTCGCCGGCGTTGTCTGCCTCGCCGCCGTTGCCCGCGTCACCGGCGTCGGCGCCACCCGCGTTGCCGGCGCCCGCGTTGCCCGCGTCACCGTTACCCGCGTCACCGTTGCCGGCGCCCGCGTCACCGTTACCGGCGTCACCGTTACCCGCGCCCGCGTCACCGTTGCCGGCGCCCGCGTCACCGTTGCCGGCGTCACCGTTACCCGCGCCCGCGCCCGCGTTACCGGCACCCGCGTCACCGCCCGCGCCGATCTCGGCGCCCACCGCGGCCAGCGCCGTGGTCACAGGCTGGAAGAACGTCTCGCCGCCCGAGGTGCAGTCTCCGCTGCCGCCCGAGGTGAGGCCGATCGCGTTTCCGTCCTGAGTGAAGAGCGATCCTCCGCTGTCGCCCGGTTCCGCACAGACATTGGTCTGGATGAGACCCGTGACGGTGCCCTCCGGGTAGTTCACCGTGGCGTTCAGACCGGTGACCTGGCCGTCCTTCAGCCCGGTGGTGCTGCCCATACGGAGCACCTGCTGGCCGACAGCCGCGTCGGCGGCCTGCGTGATCTGCACGGTCTGCCCGCCACCGACGTTGACCTCGCTCGGGGCTTGGGTCGCCGGGTCGTCGTACGTGACGAGGGAGAAGTCGCCGTCGCCCGGGAACGTGGCCGCCTGGACGGTGCCGATGGGCGCGCCGTTCTGTTCCGCGGACCACTGCTTGGCGGCGACACCGCAGTGCCCCGCGGTGAGGAAGCCGGGCTGACCGTCCTGGGTGGTCACATTGAAGCCGAGCGAACAGCGCGCGCCGCCGCCGAAGATGGCGTCGCCGCCCGAGACGAAGGGCTTGAACTCTCCTGCCGACTTCTGGATCCGGGCCATGCCGCCGCCCAGAGACTTCACAGTCGACTCGAGTCTGTTCCACTTCTCACCGGCGACCGTGCGGTCCGCCGTGACAAGGATCTGGTTGGTCTTCGGGTCTACGGACCAAGCCGTTCCCGGGATGGTGGCCTTCTCGGCCAGTGTGCTCGCGGCGGACTTCAGTTCGCCCGCGCTGTTCTCGACACTCCTCGCCACCGCGCCGGCCTTGTTGATCTGATTCACGACGTTGCTGTCGTCGCCGACAACGTTGATGATGATCTGCTGCTTGGCGGCGTCGTAGTAGGCCCCGCCGAAGGCTTCGCCGAGCTTCGGGGCCAGCCTTGAGACGAGATCTGCCGCCGATGCGGCGCTCATCGTCTTCGGGTTCGACCGTGCCGCAGAACCGGAACCGGACTGCGAGGCGTTGGCGTGGGGCAGCAGGATGGCCGCTGCGGCGATGCCCGCCGCTCCGGCTCCCGCAAGAACGGCTTTGCGCTTGGGTATTCGCCTGTGACTCAACTCGTCGCCTCCTGTAGGGGGGTGCGGAGTCCGGTTGCCGACGGAAACCGGGGGACGCGTCCAACCCTTGATACGGATGGGGCGGGAGTTGTACTCATCGCCGTTGCAAAAGAAGTTTCCTGACGAACCGTCAATCAGGTCTCCTCGGGGCCTTCATGACGGCAGTCGGCTGCCGCACCGGCTGCAGTAACGTGCGCCGATCTCCTCGGCCGGAAGATCGCAGCCGGGACAGATCCGGTTGAGCAGACATGCCGCTTCGCCGCCTTGCGCCACGGCGGCGCTGCGGATAGCGAGTCCCGGACGGCGGCAGTGCACTGTCACATAGACCAGTCCGTCCTCGTCGGCGAAGAGCGCACGACGGACGCCGCGCGGCAGCCAGGCGACGCACCCGGCCGCCAGCTCCTGCCGCCCACCGGTGTCCGTCTCCAGTCGGCCGCTGCCGCTCAGCACACACAGCAACACGTCGAGATCCGGTTCGACATGGCCGGCGACCCGGGCGGCGGGCAGCATGCGGATGATGTTGGCGTCCAGCTGCCGCCCTTCCTCGGAGAGGCGCCACAGAGCACCGCCCCGGTCGGCGGGCAGGTCATGAAGCAGGTCGGCGATGTCGGCGAGCACGCCGGCGGGGGGCACAGCCATGTCGTTCCTCCTGAGCACAAGGTCCTCGGAGAGCGGCACCCACGCCTTCGCCACGGAGGACCCGGCCGACAGGCAGGCGTGCGGTGTTGAGCTGCGTCACGGTGCCAGTGCCGCCCCCGAGCAGAGGCCCGGCATCCAACGGGCCCTCCGCTCGGGCATCATTGCACAGTGCAAAAGAACGGCGGGATGGACGACGTGGAGGCGGTGACCCGAGCCGTGCTGACCGCGTCCCGGCTGCTGGTCGCCGTGTCCGCGCGATCCCTGGCCTCCGTCGAGGACCGGGTGACGCTCCCGCAGTTCCGGCTACTGGTCGTGCTGTCCAGCCCTGGCGCCGCGAAGCTCGTGCTGCTCGCGGAGCGGCTCGCGGTCAGCCCGTCGACCGCGATGCGCATGGTGGACCGGCTCATCGCCATCGGCCTGGTGGACCGGCAGACCAATCAGGACAACCGGCGCGAGACGGTGCTTCAGCTGACGCCGGAGGGCGTGCGCATCGTCGAGGTCGTGATGGCCAGGCGCCGCCGGGAGATCGCGTCGATCGTCGAGCGCCTGGCCCCCGAGCAACGCGCGGCGCTGATCGCGGCACTCACCGCGTTCAGCGAGGCGGGCGGGGAACCTGATGCCCCTTCGCGGCCGGTCGAACTCCACCCGCTGGGCTGGACGGGAGGCTGAGCCAGCCTTCTGACGGAACGTAACCCTGACGCGCGTGCGCCGTGCGCTCCTACTATCCGACTGATCGGATAGTTTCCGTCGGTGATCACTTTTGTACGAAGAATGATGACCGCTGCCGTGATGGGCGCCGTGCTCGTCGGCTGCTCCAGCGGCAACGGTGGCAGTTCCGCCCAGCCGTCACCCCGCAGAACGGACGCAGCCGCTTCCGCAAAGGCCGCAAAGCCCGCAGAGCCCGGGAATCCCGGGAATCCCGGGAATCCGCTCACGGACAAGGTGCGGAAGGCTCCGACCCTCGCGCCCGGGCCCGGCGGCCTGACGCCCGTTCTCGAGCGCGCACCCAAGTCGGCCGCGAAGGCCGAGAAAACCGTCGCGCTCACCTTCGACGCCGACATGACCGCCGACCAGGGGCCCCGGGCCGCGCGTGGCGAGCGTTTCGACAACCCCGCCCTGATCGCCTCGCTGCGGAGGCTCAACGTCCCTTCGACGGTCTTCATGACCGGCCGCTGGGCCGAGGAGTACCCGGATCAGGCGAAGGAGATCGGCAACGACCCGCTGTTCGAAATCGCCAACCACTCCTACAGCCACTACGCCTTCAAGTCGCCCTGCTACGGCCTGCCACTGGTCGCGAAGAACGCCATGCCGGCCGAGGTGGACCGGGCCTTCGCCGCGTTCAAGAAGGCCGGGGCCCGGAATGTGGTGCCGTACTTCCGCTTCCCGGGCGGCTGCTACAACGACGCGGCCCTGCGAGCCCTGGCTCCGGCGAAGGTGACCGCAGTCCAGTGGGACGTCGTGAGCGGCGACGCCTTCGCCACGGACGGGGACGCCGTCGCCGAGCAGGTACTCAAGGGAGTGCAGCCGGGGTCGCTGGTGGTGATGCACTGCACGCGCAGCGCCGCGCCGGTCACGGAGCAGGCGGTCCGCAAGATCGTCCCGGAGCTGCGCAAGCGCGGCTACCGCTTTGTTAAGGTCTCCGACCTGATGCGGGGTGCGTGAACGCGCATGGTTGACCGGCGCCGTCCGGCAGCCTGTCCGTCCTCGATCGCCGCACGGGCCTGATCATCTCCGCAGGGGCCTGATCATCGCCGCACGGGCCTGATCATCGCCGCACGGGCCTGATCTCAGCCCGAGCAGGCCGTCCGCTGGGCCTCCTGCCACTCGCAGACGGGGCAGAGCGTCGCGCCCTTCACCGACTCCGGGTATTCGGTCGGCTTCCGGCACAGCACGCATTCGGCGAACGGCGGCCCGCCGGCCGCCAGGGGCGCGGCGGCCGGTGGCTCGCAGTACGGCTCCTGCGGCTCGTCCTGCTGGTGCGGCTCGTCCATGCGTACGAGGTTAACTCTCGCCGTCCGCACCGCGGAGCGAGCTCAGCGCACAGGCCAGCGCGCCCGCCACGACCGCGACCAGCAACGCGGAGATCAGCGGCAGTACGGACAGCTGCACCGTCCCCGTCCGCGAGCCGGTCACCAGCCCGGTCAGGGCGTACTTGGCGGGCGAGCCGCTGGTAACCAGCGCCAGCAGCGCGACGAGCGCGGTGGCCGTGAGCGACCAGCCCCGCGCGTGCAGCAGCGGCCGCGTGCACAGCGCGCCGACCGCCGCCCCCGTCAGTACACATACCGCCGCGGCGAGCAGCCCCGCGGCCGTGGCGGGAAGCAGCGGGATCGCCACCCGGTTGTCGGCGCTCGTCGCCTTGCTGATCAAGGCGACCACGGTCGTTCCCACAGCGCCCAGTGCCCCCGCGCACGCCACGGCGGCGAGCAGGGACGCCAGATGCACGCGCGGCGGGCTCGTCGCGGCGGCCGCGATGCTGCGGGCGGCCGGTGGCTCCTGGGTTGCGCAGACCCGGACCAGCCAGGCGGTGACCGGCAGCAGCGCGCCGGCCGCGTAGCCGAACGAGTCCAGCACGGGCTGCCCCGACTGCACGCCGACGGCAAGAAAGATCACGTACAGCAGGACGGGCGGCAGCCAGCGCTGTGAACGCAGCAGCAGGGCGGTTTGATAGCCGAACAGCGCGGTCATGACGCCACCTGCCCCGTCGTCGTAGCGGCGGCTCCGGTCCGGCTCAACTGTCGGATGTGCCACGGCGGCCGTGCCGTGAGCAGAGCCCTGAGCAGCGCGTCGGAGTGCACCGCCGCCACCGTCAGCACCGTGCTGCCGTCCGGGCCGGGTTCGTGCGTCGGCGCCCCGGGCAGCCCCTCGGGCACCGGCGCACCGGGCGGTCCCGCCACCTCGATCCGTACCAGCGGCCCCTGTTCGGCCGCGCCGGTCCCGCTCCGGCGACGTACCAGAGCGCCCCCGCTCAATACGTGGACAGCGTCCACGGCCCCCGCGAGTCGGCGCGGGTCGTGATCGACGAAGACGACTGTGGTCCCGGCCGCGACCCGTTCCACGACCGCCCGGTCGAACTCCTCGCGCGCCACCGCGTCCAGGCCCGTCCACGCCTCGTCGAGCACCAGCAACTCCGGCTCCGCGAGCAGCGCCTGGGCCACCGCCACCTTCTGGCTGGTGCCCTTGGAGAGCTCGGCGAGCGGGGTACGGGCGTGGCCCGCGGCCCCGAAGCGCTCCAGCCACTCGCCGGCCCGCGCCTCGGCGGCCCGGCGCCCGAGACCGTGGATCCGCCCGAGGCGGGTCAGATAGCCGGTCGCGGTGAACGGCAGCGCGGCCGGGAAGCGTTCGGGGACGTACGCCGTACGTGGCCGGCCGCTGATCCGCCCCTCGGTCGGGGCGTCGATCCCGGCCAGCAGCCGCAGCAGGGTGGACTTTCCGCTGCCGTTGGTCCCCTCGACGCGGACCAGGGCGCGCGCGGGCAGCTCGAGATCGACTCCGCGCAGCACCCATGGTCCGCCGAGGCCGTAACGGCGGCCGACTCCTTGGAGTTTCAGTTCGCTGCCGCCTTCTGCGGCGTGAGCTCGCTGGGCCGTACGATCACGAATCCCTCGCCCTGGAGCATCAGCTGGACGGCCTCGCCGGAGCCGCCGCGGATCATCGAGCCGACCGACTGCGAGCGGTGCAGTGAGGTGTGCAGCTGAGCACTCCAGCCGACGACCGCGTCCGTGTCGACGTACACCGGCTGCTGCGCCGTGACGGGTATCACGATGGGGTTGCCCTCGCAGACGACGGCGAGTTTTCCGTAACCGGTGAAGACGCTGTTGAAGATGCCGCCGCCGGTCATGCCGGCGCCCTTCACGGTCTTGATCTCGTATGAGAGGGAGGCGTCGAAGCAGAGGACGTTGCGACCGTTGACGGTGAGCGCATCGCCCTGCTCGATATCGACGATGAAGCAGTTCTGGGCCTCGTGCGCGAACCAGGCCTCTCCCTCCCCACGCACCGCCATCAGCGGCAGGCCCTCGCCGGTCATGGCGCGCTTGAGCATGCCGCCGATGCCCTGGCCCTTGCGCTCGAACTGGAGGTTTCCGCGGAAGGCGACCATTGATCCCTGCCGCGCGTGCATCTCGCCGTTGACGGTGTACTTGACCGATTTGGCGTTCTGCAGACTCATTCCGGGCACGGAAGCCTGCTGCGCCATGTTCTCCGAGGCAAAGAGATCGCTCTTCATGGCGTGCATCGTCGCCCGGAGGCCTCCGTTCCGCCAATAATCCCGACCGGAACGGCTGGCAGACTGGGCGGTGTGAGCAGCAACGAAACCCTCCCCGACAGTCCCTTCCGGCACGAAATCACCTCCCGTGACGAAGCCCCGCAGTTCGTCCTTCCGCTGGTGGTACACATCGAGAAGGCCGAACCCCCGGCCCGTACCGACGCGCTGGAGTCCGCTGCCCGCGCCGTGCTCGACATCCTGAGCGACGAGCGTTCGCTGGGCGACGGCGAGTGGGCGCAGGCGATGCGGGACTGGCAGGACGCCCGGATCCGCAAGGTGGTGCGGCGGGCGCGCGGCGCCGAGTGGCGCAAGGCCACGGGGCTGCCGGGCATCACCGTGACGAGCGGGGCCGCCGAGGTACGGGTCTTCCCGCCCGTCCCGCTGGACGGCTGGCCGAAGGAGCTGGCCAAGCTCCAGGTGTCGGGCACGGATCTCGACGACCCCGAGCCGCCCGCCGCGCCCGATCTCACCGCTCCGGTGCTGTGGCTGAGCCCGGATCTGGACATGTCGGCGGGCAAGGCGATGGCGCAGGCCGGCCACGGTGCCCAACTCGCCTGGTGGGAGCTGTCGGAGGCGGACCGCAAGGCGTGGCGCGAGGCCGGCTTCGCGCTCTCGGTGCGCACCGCGGAGCCCGCGCACTGGCGAAAACTCACGGTCAGCGGCCTGCCGGTAGTGCGCGACGCGGGCTTCACCGAGATCGCTCCGGGCTCCTGCACGGTGGTCGCGGATCATCCGTCGCTGCGCGGCTGAACACTGAGGCCCCGCGTTACGTACCTCTGAGTACCGCCAAGTAGGTTGAACGCTGTTTCAGCCGGCGGTTGATCTGCCGTGGAACGTATCGGCTCTGGAGGCACTTTGTTGCGGCGCATCAACGGGACAGCACTCATCATCGCGGCCCTGGTCGCCACGGTAGGCGCGCTGGCGTTCCCCGTGTGGTCGTACGCGGACCGTTCCGGCACCGGCCAGGACAATCTCAACGCCGCGGCCGTCTCGACCCAGTGGGGACCGCTCTCGGCCACGGACCGGGACTTCCTGGTGAAGGTCCGGCTGGCCGGACTCTGGGAGCTGCCCGCAGGACAGCAGGCGATCGAACGCGCCCCGACCAAGGCGATCAAGGACGCGGGCGACCACCTCATCGTCGGCCACTCCGACCTCGACAAGCGGGCGCGCGACGTGGCTGCGAAGCTCGGCGTCGAACTGCCGAACCAGCCGAACGAGCAGCAGCAGGGCTGGCTGCAGGAGCTGTCGGCGGCGAGCGGCGAGGAGTACGAGCGGAAGTTCGCGAACCTGCTGCGCAACGCGCACGGCAAGGTCTTCTCACTGGTCGCCCAGGTCCGGCACACCACCCGGAACACGTTGATCCGGCAGCTGGCGACCGACACGAACCAGACGGTCCTGGACCACATCACCATGCTGGAGGCGACCGGATTCGTCGACTTCGACGCCATCGCCAACGAGGCGGCCGGCAAGGCGACGGCCAGCCCGACAGGTCCGCCGCCGCCGAACGGCAACCTGCCGCCGCAGCCGGCACCCGTGTCGCCGAGCGGGGACCAGTCCTTCACCTCGCGTCCGTCCACCCAGCCGGGAGCACCGACAGCGATCAACACCAACCGTCCGTGACCCGTCGGTAACTCCGGTCCGCCGGAACCTCAAATCAACCTCTGAACGTCCCCTCCTCTGGATTCACCGCCGTCCGGCGGGGCCATAGGCCCTGCACGCACCGTCACACGGCACGGGGGAGGGGACTCATGGAACTCGGTATAGGCATCGGCTGGCGCCCGGAGATCGCGGACGCGGTGGAGGAACTGCCAGGCGTCGACTGGGTCGAGGTTGTCGCGGAGAACATCTGCCCGGGCCATCTGCCCGCCGCCCTGACCCGCCTGCGCTCGCGCGGCGTCAAGGTCATCCCGCACGGCGTCTCGCTGGGCCTCGGGGGCGCGGACCGCCCGTCCGAGCAGCGGCTCGCCGACCTGGCGGAGCGGGCGACGGCGCTCGGCGCGCCCCTGGTCACGGAGCACATCGCCTTCGTACGGGCCGGTGGCGTGCTCACTGCCTCGCCGCAGCTGGAAGCGGGCCATCTGCTGCCGGTGCCGCGCACCTGGGACGCGCTGAAGGTGCTCTGCGAGAACGTCCGTATCGCGCAGGACGCGCTGCCGGTGCCGCTGGCTCTGGAGAACATCGCGGCACTGATCTCCTGGCCGGACGAGGAGCTCACCGAGGGCCAGTTCCTCGCGGAACTGGTCGAGCGCACGGGCGTACGCCTGCTGATCGACGTGGCCAACCTCCACACGAACCACGTCAACCGCGGCGAGGACCCGTCGGCGGCGCTGGACGAACTCCCGGTCGAGGCGATCGCGTATGTCCATGTCGCGGGCGGCATCGAACGCGACGGCGTCTGGCACGACACCCACGCCCATCCGGTGACCCAGCCGGTCCTGGACGTCCTGACGGAGCTCCGCTCCCGGGTGTCCCCGCCGGGGGTACTGCTGGAGCGGGACGACGACTTCCCGCCCGCGGCCGAGCTCTCGGCGGAGCTGACGACGATCCGCGCAACGTTGGCGGCAGCCGCGTCCATGGGCCCGCGCGGGGGGCGCTCGACGGCTTCCGGCCCGCGCGGGGAAGCCCGCGCCCACGAGGGGCCGGAAGCCTGCGCCAAGATCGAGACGGGTCGGGGGAGTTCTCCTGCCCCACGAGAGCGCGTCGCCCTCGGCCAGGCCGCCCTTCTCTCCGCACTCGTCGCCGGCACCCCCGCCCCCGAAGGCTTCGACTCCCGGCGTCTGCGCGTGCAGAGCCGTGCCCTCGCCGCCAAGCGGGCCGATGTCGTCGCCAAGGTCGCGCCCGAGCTGCCGGAGATACTCGGCGCGGACTATCGCGCCGCGTTCCTTGCGTACGCCAAGTCCCGCCCCATGCGCGCCGGGTACCGCCGCGACGCGCTCGACTTCGCCGAGCAGCTCCTCGTCGCCGGGCGGCCCGAGGACGACAACGCCCGGCGCCTGCTGACCCGCTGGTGGGAGGAGCGCGTCGCGCCCCATCCGCCGCGCCGCTCGACCCGTCTCGTACGCGCGGCCCGTGCCGCTCTTGTCAGGAGGTGAGCGGAATGACCCTGCTCGCTGTGTTGGTCTATCTCGCCGTCGGCGCCTCCTCCGTCGCGCTGATCATCCGGGTGTCCGCCGCCCAGCGCCGCCACCCGGCCGGCGGCGGTATCCACGACGTCTACGAGGCCGCCTTCCTCAGCGGCGGCCCCGCCCGGGTGGTGGACGCCGCGCTCGCCGCCCTGCACGCGGACGGCCGGCTCGCCATCGGCGGCCCGGGCATCGTCGCCGTACGGAATCCGGTCGCCCATGACCCGGTCGAGCGCGCGGTACTCGATGAACTCGCCGTCGCCCCGACCGGCGCGCTGCACACCCTCCGGATCGCCGCGATGCGCAGCCCCGGCGTGCAGGCGATCGGCGACGGCCTCGCCGCACGCGGGCTGATGGTGCCGCCCGGGCAGAACCGGGGTCCGGCCGTGTGGGGTCTCGCCCAGGGCATCCTGTGTGTGATCGCCCTGCCGCTCTCCTTCGCCCTCACCGTTGTCAGCTTCCTCGCGGACGAATCGGTCGACTCCGGGCCACCGTTCATCGCGTTGGTCCTGCCGGCCTTGATCGCGGGCATCGTGATCGGCTTCATCATGGCGGGCCGCGCCCGGCGACGGATCAGTACGGCCGGGCGGGACGCGCTCCGCTCGTACCGGGTTCAGTACGCCCAGGCGTACTCAGCGGCTCATCTGGTCGCGATCCACGGCCTGCGTGCCGTGCCGGATCCCGCGCTCCAGGCGCAGTTGACCGCGGCGGCGCGGGTACCCGCGGGCGTCCGAGGCGGCCGCTCGGCGTCGGGCCACTCGTATACGTCGTACCCGGACGCGGTGGCCGTGTGGTGCGCCGGATCGAGCCCGGGTTCCGGCTGTGGCAGCTCCAGTTGCGGAGGCTCCTCCGGTGGCGGTTCGAGCTGCGGTGGCGGATCCAGCTCCAGCTGCGGCGGTTCGTCCGGGGGTTCCAGCTGCGGCGGTTCCTCGGGCGGTTCCAGCTGCGGCGGTTCGTCCGGGGGCTCGAGCTGCGGTGGCAGCAGCAGTTCCTGACCCGCACCGGCCCCTGGCTCGTACTTCACCTCTCGTACTTCACGTCTCCTACTTCACCCAACAGCCCACGGGATCACGCCCGAGCCGACTAGCGTGCTGGACCGCACGCAGGAGGCAGCATGCGTTCCCTCACCGGCACCGGCCTGATCGTCGTCGCTCTGACGGCGACCATCGCCGCGCTTCTCTTCCCGATCTGGTCGTACGACGACCGCTCCGGAACCGGCCTCGCCAATCTCCGGGCAGGTTCCGTCCCCACCCGCTGGGGCCCGCTCTCCGCCGCCGACCGGGACTTCATCGTCCGCGTCAGACTTGCCGGTCTGTGGGAGCTCCCCGCAGGCCAGCAGGCCGTCGGCCGCGCCCCATCCGTTGCGGTCAGAGTGGCCGGCGAGCATCTCGTCGAGGGCCACACCTATCTCGACGCCCGCGTCCGCGAGGTCGCGGCGCGGCTCACTCTGGAGCTGCCCAGCCAGCCGACGGCCCAGCAGCGGGGCTGGCTGCAGGAGTTCAGCGAAGCGCGCGGCCAGGAGTACGAGACCAAGTTCGCGAACATCCTGCGCCGGGCCCACGGCAAGGTCTTCTCCC
The DNA here is from genome assembly GCF_042888805.1 of Streptomyces sp. NPDC002730. Lineage (NCBI taxonomy): Bacteria > Bacillati > Actinomycetota > Actinomycetes > Kitasatosporales > Streptomycetaceae > Streptomyces > Streptomyces sp. NPDC002730. The sequence continues at coordinate 119,112 of NZ_JBIAQG010000018.1, read as the reverse complement.
TCGTCGCCGACATCCGCAACAGCACCCGCAACACACTCGTGCGCGAACTGGCCGACGACGCCAACACCACCGTCCTCGACCACATCAACGTCCTTGAGGCAACCGGCCTCGTCGACTACGACGCCATCGCCGCCGACGACGCCGCCACGACGACCGCGAGCCCCACCGGGCCGCCACCGCCCGCCCGCGGCACGACACCGCCGCCGGCCCGCCCCGTTACGCCGACACCGACCCCGTTCTTCCCGCTGCCGCCCCCGGTCTCCCGCCCACGCACCGGCGTCACGAACGAATAACACCCGGTCCACATGGTGAACAGCCCATGGCGGACCGGAGGACAACTCGCGTAGAACTCGGCCATGTTCTCGGTCCTCTTCGTCCTGGTCGCATGGGCCGCGGCGGGCATCAGCTGCGCCCGGCTCTGTCTCGCCGCCGTCGAAGCCGCCCGCCCCGCCGCCGAGAGCCCCGGCCGGGAGCAGGCGCTGACTCTGTACGAGGCCGCGTTCCTGGCCGGCGGCCCGCACCGGGTCACCGATCTCACCCTCGTCTCCATGCACCGCCGCCGCAGGCTGCTGCTCGCGCACACCGGCTGGGCCACGGTCGTCGACCCGGAGGGGGAGGACGATCTGGAGCGCTCGGTCATCGGCGCGATAGGGCCGGCGGGGCAGGCCCGGACAACAACGGTACGAGCCGCTGCGTCCGCCGCGGACGCGGTACGGGCGCTGGCCGACCGCCTCGTCAGCGCCGGCCTCGCGGTTCCCGACAACGCCAGGTCGCACGTCGCCTCCGCCGTGCGCGGTGTGCAGGGCGCCACCGTCCTCACCGTGGCGCTGGCGGCCGCCACGCTGCTGCTGCTTCCTCAGGAGCAGGGCACCGATGCCCCGGCCTTCACCTGGTTCGCGCTGCCCCTGCTGCTCACTCTCGGCTGTCTCGTCATTGCGCGGGTCGAGGTGCATCCCTACACCCGCTGGGCCTCGCCCGCCGGTCAGCGACTGCTCGGCTCGCTCTCCCCCAACAGTGGCGGCGACGAGCGCGCGTTCCTGACCGCGGTCGCCGTCCGCGGTGTCGGCGCCGTCGACGATCCGGTCCTGCGTGCGGCGCTCACCGGTGGCCGTACGGCGCATCGGAGTCATTGACCCCGACACCGGACATCGGTGCTTTACATCGTTAATCGTCCCGCCAAGGATCCCTTTCGTCCCGTGGCCGCCGGCCGCCGTGCGCACGAAAGGAACGCGATGAGAGCAGTTGCGAAGTACGGGGCCGTGACAAGCCTCGGTTCCTTGGTTCTGTCCGCTCTCGTCGTCGCTCCGGCCGGCGGTGCCACCACCGCCTCCGCCGCGTCGCACGGCACGGCCGTCGCGGCCGCGCGCGCCGCCGCGGCAGGCATCGCCTTCGGACGCTGCGCCGAAGCCGAGATGCTGCCCGATTCGATCCAGTGCGGCACGGTGAAGGTCCCGCTCGACTACGCCGAGCCCGCCGGCCGGCAGATCGAGCTGACCGTCAGCCGCGGGAAGGCGACCGGCAAGCCGGCCGAGTACCAGGGCGCTTTCATCTACAACCCCGGCGGTCCCGGCGCCTCCAGCATGTACTTCCCGATGGCCGCCGCGCTCCCCGAGTGGAAGGGCATCGCCCGCGCCTACGACATCGTCGGCTACTCCCCGCGCGGTGTCGGCCGCTCCGCGCCACTCTCCTGCATCGCCCCGGCCGACTTCCTCAAGGCGCCGACCCCGGCGCCGGTCCAGCCCTCCCCCTCGTACAAGCAGGAGCGGATCGCGCAGGCGAAGGCGTACGCGCAGGGCTGCGCGCGCAACGCGGGACAGTCGCTGCGCCACTACACCTCGCTCAACAACGCTCGTGACCTGGAGGTGCTGCGGGCGGCGCTCGGGGAGCAGAAGCTGAACTTCATGGGCGCCTCGTACGGCACCTACTTCGGCGCGCTGTACGCGACCCTCTTCCCGTCCCATGTGCGCCGCATGGTCTTCGACTCGGTGGTCAACCCGGCCACGGAGCAGATCTGGTACCGCAACAACCTCGACCAGTCGTTCGCTTTCGAGAGCCGCTGGGCGGACTTCCGCGCCTGGGTCGCCAAGCACGACAAGACGTACCACCTGGGTGCCACACCCGAGGCGGTGGCGCGCAGTTACGAGCGGGTGCGCGCCCGGCTGGCCGAAAAGCCGGCGGGCGGCAAGGTCGGCCCCGGCGAACTGCACGCGGCGTTCCTGGCGGTCGGCTACTACGACGGCTACTGGACGCGGCGCGCCGACGCGCTGTCCGAGTATCTGAAGGGCAATGCGAAGCCCCTGATCGACCAGGCGGCGCCGGAGGCGGCCGAGGCGCGGGAGGCGGAGAACGGCCAAGCCGTCTACACCGCCGTCGAGTGCAACGACGCTCCGTGGCCGACGGACTGGAAGGTGTGGGACCGCGACAACAGCGCGCTGGCGCGCAAGGCGCCCTTCGAGACCTGGGACAACGCCTGGATGAATCTGCCGTGCGCCTTCTGGCCGGCTCCGCGGCAGCAGCCGCTGGAGGTGCGTACGCAGCGCGGTGCGCTGCCTCCGGTGCTGATCCTGGCGGCGCAGCGGGACGCGGCGACGCCGTACAAGGGGGCGCTTGAGCTGACGCGGCGGCTGAAGGGTTCCGTGCTGATCACGGAGGAGAAGGCCGGTACGCACGGCATCGGCGGCGGCGACAACAAGTGCGTCAACGGCTATCTGGAGGACTACCTGCTGCACGGGAAGACGCCGGTGCGGCGCGCTTCGTGCGCGCCGCACCCGGAGCCGGACCCGGTGTCGCTGGACCGCAGGGCGGCGAGCCCCAGGCTGCCGCACGCCGTCTGATCTTCCGGGTCGGGGATGGCCGGGCCCGCTCCCTGCGGGCCCGGCCACCATGTCTTTCAGGCGAGTCCGGCCACCAGCTCGGCGACGGACTTGCGGCGGCCGGTGTAGAACGGCACCTCTTCGCGGACGTGCATCCGGGCCTCGGAGGCGCGCAGATGACGCATCAGGTCGACGATGCGGTACAGCTCGTCGGCCTCGAAGGCCAGGATCCACTCGTAGTCACCCAGCGAGAACGACGCGACCGTGTTGGCGCGCACGTCGGGGTAGCCGCGGGCCATCTTGCCGTGGTCGGCGAGCATCCTGCGACGGTCCTCGTCCGGCAGCAGGTACCAGTCGTAGGAGCGCACGAAGGGGTAGACGCTGACGTAGTCGCGCGGCGTCTCGTCCGCCAGGAAGGCCGGGATGTGCGACTTGTTGAACTCGGCGGGGCGGTGAAGCGCCATGTTCGACCAGACCGGCTCGAGCGCGCGGCCCAGCTTGGTGCGCCGGAAGAGGTTGTACGCCTCCTGGAGCTCGTCCGCGGTCTCCGCGTGCCACCAGATCATGACGTCCGCGTCGGCACGCAGACCGGACACGTCGTACGTGCCACGCACGGTGATGTCCTTCGCGGCGAGCTGGTCGAACAGCTCCTGGACCTCGTCGGCGTAGCCGGCGCGATTCTCGGGGAGGAGATCGCGCAGCTTGAAGACGGACCACAGGGTGTAGCGGACGACCTCGTTGAGGTCCTTCGCCTTCTTCCCCGCGTTGGGAATCTTTTCCGGTGCAGTCATGAGGCTATTCTCCCGCGTCGTCCCCAGTGCCCCGCACCAGGGTGGACGTGGCGATGATCTCGTCGGCCGCGCGCTGTGCGCCGGCGATGCAGGCGGGGATGCCGACGCCGTCGTACGCCGCGCCGCAGACCCTGAGGCCCGGCAGCTTGGCGACCTCGTCGCGGATCCGGGCGACGCGCGCGAGATGCCCGACCGGGTACTGCGGCAGTCCGCCGATCCACCGGGTCACCTCGGTGGCCACGGGCCTGGCCGCGAGTCCGGTCGCCTCACCGAGGTCGCGCAGCGATACGCCGACGAGCTCGGCGTCCTCGCGGTGCAGATGCTCCTCCTCGCCGTACCGGCCGATGGAGGTGCGCAGCACGAACAGGTCGGCGGAGCTCTCGTCGACCCAGCCCCACTTGCGGGTGGAGAAGGTGGACGCCTTGATGGTGCGGCCGTCGACGGGCGGCACCAGGAAACCGCTTCCCTGCGGCATCCCGGCCAGGTCCGCGCGGCGGAAGGCCATGGTGACCAGGGCCATGGAGGCGTACTCGATCCGGCCGAGCTCCGCGGCGGCCGCCGGTGACTCGGCGGCGAGCAGTGCGGCCGAGGACCAGGCGGGGGCCGCGAGCACCACGCCGTCGGCGGCGATGACGCGCTGGTCGGTGCGGATCTGCCAGCCTTCGGCACTGCGGGTCATACCGAGGACGGGCGTCTCCATGAGGATCTCGCCGCCCTGCGCGCGTACGGCGTCGGCAACGGCGGTCGGCAGCTGCCCCACGCCGCCTTCGATGCCCATGAACACCGGGCCGGCCGACTGCTGCCGCGCGGCCTTCGCCTGGATGTCCTGTACGGCGGCGAGCAGCGAGTCGTGGGTCTTCGCCGCTTCGAAGAGCTGAGGGACGGCGGCGCGCATCGAGATGCGGTACGCGTCTCCCGCGTACACCCCGCCGAGCAGCGGTTCCACCAGCCGGTCGACGACCTCCCGGCCGAGGCGTTCGGCGACGTACGCGCCGACGGCGACATCGTCACCGAGCTCGACGGGTGCGAGGTCGCGTTCGTGCCCGATACGGGCGATGCCCTCGGCGGAGAGCAGTCCCGCGAGTGCCGCCGGGTCGCTCGGCACGCCCATCACATGGCCCTTGGGCATCGGGCACAGCGCGTCCCGTGTCCACACGAAGGCGGAGGCGGTGGCCGGCGGCTGGAGCCGGTCGGCGAGACCGACGGCGCGGGCCAGTTCGACCGCTTCGGGGCGGCGGGCGAGCATCGACTCGGCACCGAGGTCGACCGGGACGCCCTCGATCTCGCCGGCCTGCAGCTTGCCGCCCAGCCGGTCGGTGGCCTCGAGGAGGGTGACGCGCACACCGGAGGCGATCAGCCGGTGCGCGGCCGCAAGACCGGCGATGCCGCCTCCGATGACGACGACATGACCCGTACGTGTGTCCGCGTTCATGGATCAACTCTCTCAGACCCGTAACGAGTCCTGACCGTGACCGCTTCGGGACCGGAAAGGGGCAACCTCCGGCACGGCCTCGAACGTCGAACCGGCAACACTCAGCATCTGTCCCGGGGGGCTTGTATGCGTGCACGTCGTACGGTCGCGGCACTGTTTCTCACCGCTTCACTCGCCCTCGCGGGGTGCAGTGGGGCCGATGCCGGATCCACCCAGGACAACAAGGCCGCGAAGCCCGCGGCGGAGGGCGCGAAGGGCGGCGGCTACCAGGCCGACGAGTCGGCTTCCGGCGCCCGGCGGACGCCACCGAAGCAGCCGGTCTCCCTGGCTCCGTCCCACATCATCCGCACGGCCGAGCTCGACGTGGAGGTCAAGGACGCCCCGAAGGCGCTCGCCGCCGCCCGCGGGACGACCCTGAAAGCCGGCGGCCATATCGCCAACGAGAGCACCGAACGGATCGACGACACCCATGTGACCTCGCGCGTCGTCCTGCGCGTCCCGCAGGAGAAGTACGACGCGGTCCTCGCCGAGCTGGCCGGTGCCGGAAAGCTGCTCTCCCGCAAGGCCGACGCCAAGGACGTGACCGACCAGGTCGTGGACGTGGAGAGCCGTATAGCGACGCAGCGGGCCAGCGTGAACCGCGTACGGGCGCTGATGGACCGGGCCACCAAGCTCAGCGACGTGGTCACGCTGGAGGGGCAACTGAGCAGCCGCCAGGCGCAGTTGGAGTCGCTGCTCGCCCAGCAGGCCGCGCTCAAGGACCGTACGACGCTGGCCACCATCACCCTGTCGCTCTCCGAGAACGAGGACAAGGGGCAGCAGGCGGAGGACGACGGCCCCGGTTTCCTTGACGCGCTCGGCGGCGGCTGGCACGCGCTGGTGACGGCAGCGCTGTGGATCGGGATCGCGATCGCGGCGGTCGCTCCGTGGGCCGCGGCGTTCGCGCTGCTGTACGCCCTGTGGCGTTGGGCGATACGGCCCCGTCTGCCGAAGCGCCCCGCGCCGGAGACCGCGCAGCCGGCCCCCCTGCCCGTGCACGGGCCCGGCCAGGACTGAACCGCCGCTCCCCCGTAGCGTGTTCTCCATGGCAACGGAGCGGCTGGTGGTCATCGGGGGCGATGCGGCAGGCATGTCCGCCGCATCGCAGGCACGCAGGCTCAAGGGCCCGGAGGAGCTGGAGATCGTCGCGTTCGAGCGCGGGCACTTCAGCTCGTACTCGGCGTGCGGGATCCCGTACTGGGTCGGCGGTGATGTGCCGGAGCGCGACGATCTGATCGCCCGTACGCCCGCCGAGCACCGCGAGCGCGGGATCGATCTGCGGATGCGTACGGAGGTGACGGAGATCGACGTCGCCGGGCAGCGCGTGCGCACCCGCGACCTCGAAGCGGGCACCGATTCCTGGACGGGCTTCGACAAGCTGGTCGTCGCGACCGGCGCGCGTCCCACCCGCCCCGCGCTGCCGGGCATCGACGCACCGGGCGTCCACGGGGTGCAGACCCTCGACGACGGCCAGGCCCTGCTGGACACTCTCGCCGCTACGAGCGGCCGGCGCGCGGTCGTCGTCGGTGCCGGCTACATCGGCGTCGAGATGGCGGAGGCGCTGCTGAAACGCGGTTACGAGGTGACCGTCCTCAACCGCGGCGAGCAGCCGATGGCCACGCTCGACCCGGACATGGGCCGCCTGGTCCACCAGGCGATGGACGGTCTGGGCATCACGACGGTGACAGACGCGGCGGTCACCAAGGTCCTCACGGGCCAGGACGGCCGGGTGTCGGCGGTCGCCACGGAGTCCGCCTCGTACCCGGCGGATGTTGTGGTTCTCGGCATCGGAGTCGAGCCGGAGACGACGCTCGCCCGCGCCGCCGGCCTGCCGCTCGGTGTGTACGGCGGTCTGCTCACCGATCCGGCGATGCGGGTGCGCGGCCACCAGAACATCTGGGCGGGCGGCGACTGTGTGGAGGTCCTCGACCTGATCTCGGGCCGCGAACGCCATATCGCACTGGGCACGCACGCGAACAAGCACGGCCAGATCATCGGCTCCAACGTGGGCGGGGATTACGGAATGTTCCCGGGTGTCGTCGGAACAGCCGTCAGCAAGGTCTGCCACCTGGAGATCGCGCGCACCGGCCTGCGCGAGAAGGACGCCCGCGCCGTGGGCCTGCAGTACGTCACCACCACGATCGAGTCGACGAACAGCGCCGGCTACTACCCCGGCGCCACCCTGATGACGGTGAAGATGCTCGCGGAACGCCGTACGGGCCGTCTGCTCGGCGTCCAGATCGTCGGCGGCGAGGGCGCGGCAAAGCGCGTGGACATCGCGGCGGTGGCGCTGACCGCCGGAATGACGGTGGAACAGATGGTGTCCCTGGACCTTGGCTATGCCCCGCCGTTCTCCCCGGTCTGGGACCCGGTCCTGGTGGCGGCGCGCAAGGCGGTGTCCGCGGTCCGCAAGGCGGGGATCTGAGGCATCCGCAAGGCCGGGACCTGAGGCAGCGGCCCGCCCGTGCGGACAGGAGTCGGGCGGGGCAAGCTCAGCGGGAGGCCGGCCCGGTGGCTTTCGCCGTGGTCCCTCGCGTCGGCGAGCGCCCTGTCGAGCCGGCGCCGCAGCGGCCGGACCAGCGGTCGCTCTATCAGCCGGTGCACCAGCCCAGGCTGCCAGCAGCATTCCGCCAACCAGCAGGCCGACGAGCGCATACGCCGGTACGCGAGGCTCGAGCACCCTGATGAGTTCCCAGCCGATGTTCTGGTGCAGCAGATAGAGCGGGTACGTGGCAGCGCCCGCGTAGGGCAGCCATCGCCACGTCATCCACGACAGCTTTCCGGCCGCGACCAGGCCCATTACCCCGAAGCACGTCGCCATGACCGCCATGACCGGCCAGAAGGGAATGGGGTGGTCGAAATAGCCGAGCGTGCGGCTCCAGGTGGTGCGCGCGGCGGGCACTGCCGCCCCGAAGCACACCAGGACGATGCCTGTGAGCAGCAGCGTCGGCCGGAACCGGTACATGAGGTAGAACGCCATTCCGGCGATGAAGTACCAGCAGTGGTTCGGCATGACCATCAACCGGAAGGCGTCGTCGCCGAACTTGCTGAAGGCCATCCCCGCCACCGCCCACACACAGCAGAAGACAAGGACTCGCCGGTAGGTCAGACCCCACCAGGCCACGACCGCGAACAGCAGACAGAAGCGGAGTTCGGCGAAGAGGGTCCAGTACACGCCGTCGACCATGCGGACCCCGAGCGGCTCCTGAAGCATGGCCAGGTTCGTCAGGACGTCCGGCCACGGCAGCGGCTTCTGGCCGCCGGGTATGCGCAGCAGCACCGCCGTGGTGGCGAGAACGGCGAACCAATAGGCCGGGTAGAGGCGGGTCACGCGGGAGACGAAGAAGTCTCCCACCGACCGGCCCCAGCAGCTCATACAGATCACGAAGCCGCTGATGAGGAAGAAGAGCTCCACGCCCAGCCAGCCGTAGGCGGCGAAGGGGAAGGCGGTGGTGGGGAACTTGGCTTGCCCGGATGCCGACCAGCCCTCGCCGCGCGCCAGGTAGTGGTAGGCCACCACCATCAGCGCGGCGAGCAGTCGCAGGCCGTCCAGTGCGGCTATTCGCCCGCGCCTGGGCGCGGGCATGGATATGTGCGTCGGCGCCGCTCGCTGCCCCAGGCGGGGCAGGGCAAACGTCGGGGCGTCCTGTGTCGCGTGGTCCTGATCCCCCGGGTCTAGCGCGTGGTCTGCGCGTCTAGCGCTCGGTCTGCGTGTGCACGTACTCCACCAGACGCGTCAGCGCGTCCGGGTCCGTCGTCGGCAGCACACCGTGGCCCAGGTTGAAGACATGCCCCTCCAGGCTCGCCGCCGCGTCCAGGACCTCGCGGGTCTTTGTCTCCACCGCCTCCTGCGTGGAGAAGAGGACCGCCGGGTCGAGGTTGCCCTGGAGCGCCTTGCCCGGGCCGACCCGACGGGCCGCCTCGTCCAGCGGGACCCGCCAGTCGACGCCGACGACATCCGCGCCCGCCTCGCCCATCAGGCCGAGGAGTTCGCCGGTGCCGACGCCGAAGTGGATGCGCGGGACGCCGTACGAGGCCACCGCGTCGAAGACCTTGGCCGAGGCCGGCATCACCGAGCGCCGGTAGTCGGCGGGGGCCAGCGCGCCCACCCACGAGTCGAAGAGCTGCACGGCGCTCGCGCCCGCCTCGATCTGCACCTTGAGGAAGGCGGAGGTGATCTCGGCGAGGCGGTCCAGCAGATCGGCCCACAGCTGCGGGTCGCCGTACATCAGCGCCTTGGTGTGCTCGTGGTTGCGCGAGGGACCGCCCTCGACGAGGTAGCTGGCGAGGGTGAAGGGCGCACCGGCGAAACCGATGAGCGGAGTCGGGCCGAGCTCGCCGGTGAGCATCCCGATCGCCTCGGTGACGTACCAGACGTCCTCCGGCGTGAGGTCGCGCAGCCGCGCCAGGTCCGCGCGGGTGCGGATCGGTTCGGCGACGACCGGGCCGACGCCCGGCTTGATGTCGAGGTCGATGCCGATGGCCTTGAGCGGTACGACGATGTCGCTGAAGTAGATCGCGGCGTCAACCTTGTGCCGGCGCACCGGCTGGAGCGTGATCTCGGTGACCAGCTCGGGCTGCATGCACGACTCGAGCATCTGAGTGCCCTCGCGCACCTTGAGGTACTCGGGCAGTGAGCGCCCCGCCTGCCGCATGAACCAGACCGGTGTGTGCGGCACCGGCTCACGCCGGCACGCCTTCAGGAAAGCGGAGTCGTACGTCTTGGTCGGCATGCCCGAGGGGCTGTCATTGGCACTCACGCCCAGAATCTTCGCACGTACACCTGAAGTGGCCGCCCCGGGCCGGGTGTCCCTCCCTGCGCGAAGCCCCCGTTCCGCCTACTCTTCCCCGCATGGCTGCGGCTCAGGGACATTTTTCCGATCATTCCAACGGCGCTGACGATGCGGACAGCGCGGAGGGGAATGCCGTCCCGCGCGCGTTCCGGCAGGCGGTCGATGCACTGCGGGCCGCGCGACTGCGACCCGAGATCGAGGTGGACCCGACGCGCCCGCCGCAGCGCCTCGCCCCGCATGCGTACGCCCTGGAGGCCGCGGTCGTCGACGGCGACGACGATCTGGCGGACGGCCGGCTCGTCCTGCTGCACGATCCGGCCGGCCATGACGCCTGGCAGGGCACCTTCCGGCTGGTGACACTCGTACGCGCGGAACTGGAGCCGGAGATGGCGGCCGATCCGCTGCTGCCCGAGGTCTGCTGGTCGTGGCTGACGGGCGCCCTGGAGGCGCGCGGTCTGTCGTACGGGGAGCCGAGCGGGACCGTCACCCGCGCGGGGTCTCACTATTTCGGTGGACTCTCCGAGCGACAGCCGGTGACGCAGATCGAGATCCGGGCCTCGTGGACGCCGCGGGAGGGGGTCGGCGGAGTCCCGGACTCGGCGGCACACTTCGCGGCCTGGTGCGATCTGCTCTGTCAGGTCGCCGGGCTGCCGCCGTCGTCGGCCGGTACGGCGGACTCGGCGACGGGCGTGGTGTCGTTGCCGCAGCGGCGCGGTCCGCAGCAGCCGTAGTCCGTACCCGGGGCGCGGCCCGGGAGACTGAGCCCGGGTGGTCACAGCTCGGCAGTCACAGTTCGGCAGTCGCAGTTCGGCAGTCGCAGCTCGATGCTCGGGATGCTCGTGATGCGTGCGTGCTTCGTGATCCGGGACGGGCTCGCTCGTAGGATGATCGATCACGCGTCCGAATTGCCCCAATTGTTACTCACCAAATCGTGATCATTCTCTAAAGGCGGGCGGGTTTGGTGCCGAAGAGGTTCGTGACCCTTCAAGCACGGTTCGCCCCGGCTTCCTCCCCGAGCCGGCTCCGTCCCGCACCTTCCCAGGAGGCCTGGTGTCCGTTCTTCTCGAGCAGCCCGCAAGCCTGGTCGCCTACCGCCCGAACAAACCGACGGCCATGGTCGTCGTGGCCGACCCGCGCGTCCGCTCCACCGTCACCCGCCACCTGTGGGCCCTCGGAGTGCGTGACGTGATCGAGGCGTCGTCCATCGCGGAGGCCCGCCCCCGCGTCGGCAACCCGCGCGACATCTGCGTGGCCGACGTCCACCTGCCCGACGGTTCCGGGCTGACCCTGCTGTCCGAGACCCGAGCCGCGGGCTGGCCCAACGGCCTGGCCCTCTCCGCCGCCGACGACATCGGCGCCGTGCGAAACGCCCTCGCGGGCGGCGTCAAGGGCTATGTCGTCACCGGTACGCGTACGAACATCGGGCACCCGACCCGCCCCGGGGCCGCCCCCATCGGCGCCGCGGCCAACCGGATGCACCGCCGCCCCCCGGGTGCCCCGAGCCACCCGGGCGGCTACCGCGAGCTCTCCGGCCGCGAGGTCGAGGTGCTCCGCCTGGTCGCCGAGGGCCAGTCCAACAAGGCGATCGGCGTCTCGATGGGCCTGTCCGCACTGACCGTCAAAAGCCACCTGGCCCGCATCGCACGCAAGCTCGGCACCGGCGACCGAGCCGGAATGGTGGCCGTTGCTCTGCGCACAGGGATCATCCACTGACCGCTCTACATTTCTTCACGCCCGTCGACGGAACGTTCCGTCGACGGGCGCCGTCCGTTGACGGATACCCTTGACACGTGACCGACGCCCAAGAGACCGCAGCAGAGACAGCACTGCGAACCACCGGGGGCGCTCCCCCGGACGACGTCGAACCGGCGCCGATTCCCTTGCTGGAGCCCCGTGAAGGCATTCCACCGGTGGTGGCCACCGACGATGCCCTCGCCGAAGTGATCGACGCCTTCGCCAGGGGCACCGGCCCCGTCGCCGTCGACGCCGAGCGCGCGTCCGGCTACCGGTACGGCCAGCGGGCCTATCTCGTACAGCTGCGGCGCGAGGGCGCGGGCAGCGCGCTGATCGACCCCGTGGGCTGCCCCGACCTTTCGGGGCTCGGCGAGGTGCTCGCCGGTGCGGAGTGGATCCTGCACGCGGCAACCCAGGACCTCCCGTGCCTGCGCGAAATAGGCATGATCCCGACCCGGCTCTTCGACACCGAGCTGGCCGGGCGGCTTGCGGGCTTCCCGCGGGTCGGGCTCGGCGCGATGGTCGAGTCCGTACTCGGCTACGCCCTGGAGAAGGGCCACTCGGCCGTCGACTGGTCAACCCGCCCGCTGCCCGAGCCCTGGCTGCGCTACGCCGCGCTCGATGTGGAGCTGCTGGTGGATCTGCGCGACGCGCTGGAGAAGGAGCTGGACCGGCAGGGCAAGCTGGAGTGGGCCCGCCAGGAGTTCGACGCGATCGCCGCGGCACCGCCGGCCCCGCCGCGCAAGGACCCCTGGCGTCGTACGTCCGGGATGCACAAGGTGCGCCGCCGCCGTCAGATGGCGGTCGTACGGGAGCTGTGGACGGCCCGCGACAAGGTCGCCCAGCGACGCGATGTGTCGCCGGGCAAGGTGCTGAGCGACTCCGCGATCGTCGAGGCGGCGCTCGCGGTGCCGGCGAACCTTCAGGCGCTGACCGCACTGCCCGGCTTCGGCCACCGGATGGGACGGCGTCAGCTGGAGCAGTGGCAGGCGGCCGTGGACCGGGCCAAGGCGCTGCCCGACGCGGAGCTGCCGCAGCCCGGCCAGCCGCTGAACGGTCCGCCGCCGCCCCGTTCCTGGGCGGACAAGGACCCGGCGGCCGCGGCCCGGCTCTCCGCGGCACGCGCTGCGGTCTCCGCACTCGCGGAGGAGCTCAATCTGCCGCAGGAGAACCTGATCACGCCGGACACGGTGCGCCGGGTCTGCTGGGAGCCGCCGGCGGAGGCGACGGTGGCCGCGGTGACGGAGGCGTTGGCGGGCCATGGTGCGCGCGCCTGGCAGATCGAGTTGGTGGCCCCGCTCCTTGCGCGTGCGCTGACGGCGACGGCCTGACGCCTGCGGCGGGCCTTCCCCTGCCCGCCCCTTCCTTCCCGACTGTGTTCTTTTGCGGCTCCGCCGCGAAGGGGGCTGCCCCGGCCCCCGGTACGCCCTTCGGGCGTGTCCTCAATCGCCGGACGGGCTTGATTTCCGTCGGTCGGCCTGAATCTTCGGGCCGACCGACGGAAAAATCAGCCCCACTGGGCGGGAAACTCCAGCCCCGCCGGCCGTGAGGCGCGGGGGTCCGGGGGCAGAGCCCGCGCCCACCCCTCCGTGTGACGTTCGCCGCTCCCGGCGCAGGGGGTGGGCAGGGTGGTTACCCGCAAGTAGCATGAGCGGAGGAAGCGCGCTTAGGCGCGTCGCAGCAGTGCCATCCCGCACCCTGGAGGAGAGCCATCGTGCCTCGTACCGTCAGGGACGTCGTCTTCGTCGACGGCGTCCGCACCCCGTTCGGCAAGGCGGGCCCGAAGGGCATTTACCACGAGACCCGGGCCGATGATCTCGTCGTGAAGGCGATCCGGGAGCTGCTGCGCCGCAACCCGGACCTCGACCCCGCCAAGATCGACGAAGTCGCGATCGCCGCGACCACGCAGATCGGTGACCAGGGCCTCACCCTCGGCCGCACCGCCGGCATCCTCGCGGGTCTGCCGCAGTCCGTCCCCGGCTACTCCATCGACCGCATGTGTGCGGGCGCGATGACCGCCGTGACGACGACCGCCGGCTCCATCGCCTTCGGCGCGTACGACGTCGTGATCGCCGGCGGTGTCGAGCACATGGGCCGTCACCCCATGGGCGAGGGCGTCGACCCGAACCCGCGGTTCGTGAGCGAGAAGCTCGTCGACGAGTCCGCCCTCTTCATGGGTATGACCGCCGAGAACCTGCACGACCGCTACCCGACCATCACCAAGCAGCGCACCGACGAGTACGCCGTGCGCTCGCAGGAGAAGGCCGCGAAGGCGTACGCCAACGGCAAGATCCAGCAGGACCTGGTGCCGGTCTCCGTACGTCGCACCAACGCCGAAGCGGGCGAGACCGGTTGGGGCCTGGCCACGGCGGACGAGCCGATGCGTCCGGGCACGACCCTGGAGTCGCTCGCGGGCCTGAAGACCCCCTTCCGCGCGCACGGCCGGGTCACCGCCGGTAACGCCGCCGGTCTCAACGACGGCGCCACCGCCTCCCTCCTCGCCTCCGAGGACGTCGCGCGCGAGCTGGGCCTGCCGGTCAAGATGCGGCTCGTGTCGTTCGCGTACGCCGGCGTCGAGCCCGAGGTCATGGGCTACGGTCCGATCCCGTCGACCGAGAAGGCCCTCGCCAAGGCGGGTCTGTCGATCGACGACATCGGCCTGTTCGAGATCAACGAGGCCTTCGCCGTCCAGGTGCTGGCCTTCCTCGAGCACTACGGCATCGCGGACGACGACGCGCGCGTCAACCAGTACGGCGGCGCCATCGCGTACGGCCACCCGCTGGCCTCCTCCGGTGTCCGCCTGATGACGCAGCTGGCCCGCCAGTTCGAGGAGCAGCCGCACGTCCGCTACGGCCTGACCACCATGTGCGTCGGCTTCGGCATGGGCGCGACGGTCATCTGGGAGAACCCGCACTTCGACGGAGGCACCAAGTGAGCACCACCGAACTCCTGAAGGGCGCCGCCGAGCTCTTCCCCGACGAGGTCGTCACGCAGGCGCACGTACGCCACCTCGACCTCCCGGCCGGCGCGGGCAAGTTCGCCCTCATCACGCTGGACAACGGCCTGGACCACACCAAGCCGACCACCTTCGGCCCCCAGTCGCTGGCGAACCTGAACGCCGCCATCGACCAGGTCGAGAAGGAGGCGGCCGAGGGCGCGATCGTCGGCGTCGGTATCACTGGCAAGCCGTTCATCTTCGCGGTCGGCGCCGACCTCAAGGGCGTGGAGCTGCTCAAGCAGCACTCCGACGCACTCGCCATCGGCAAGGGCGGCCACGACGTCTTCAAGCGCCTCTCGGCGCTGGCCGTCCCCACCTTCGCGTACTACAACGGCGCGGCGATGGGCGGCGGTGTCGAGGTCGGTCTGCACTGCTCGTACCGCACCGTCTCCCAGGCGATCCCCGCCTTCTCGCTGCCCGAGGTCTTCCTCGGTCTCGTCCCGGGCTGGGGCGGCTGCGCACTGCTGCCGAACCTGATCGGCGCGGACAAGGCCGTCTCGGTCATCATCGAGAACTCGCTCAACCAGAACAAGCAGCTCAAGGGCAAGCAGGTCTTCGAACTCGGTATCGCCGACGCGATCTTCGAGGGCGCCGACTTCCTCGAGCAGTCGCTGATCTGGACGGCGTCCGTACTCAAGGGCGAGATCGTTGTGGCGCGGCCCGAGGTCGACCGCGGTCAGGCCTGGGACGACGCCGTGGCGCGCGGCCGCTTCGTCGCCGACTCCAAGGTGCACGGCGCCGCCCCGGCCGCGTACCGCGCGCTGGACATCATCGCCGCCGCCAAGGACGGTGACCTGCAGGCCGGCTTCGACGCCGAGGACACCGCGCTCGCGGACCTGATCTTGGGTGGCGAGCTGCGCTCCGGCATCTACGCCTTCAACCTGGTGCAGAAGCGCGGCAAGCGCCCTGCCGGTGCCCCGGACAAGTCCCTGGCCCGCCCGGTCACCAAGGTCGGCGTCGTGGGCGCCGGTCTGATGGCCTCGCAGCTGGCCCTGCTCTTCCTGCGCCGCCTCGAAGTGCCGGTCGTGCTGACCGACATCGACCAGGAGCGCGTCGACAAGGGTGTGGGCTACGTCCACGCCGAGATCGAGAAGCTGCTCGGCAAGGGCCGTATCAACCAGGACAAGGCCAACCGCCTCAAGGGCCTGGTCAGCGGTGTGCTGGACAAGGCCGAGGGCTTCTCCGACGCCGACTTCATCATCGAGGCCGTCTTCGAGGAGATCGGCGTCAAGCAGCAGGTGTTCGCGGAGGTCGAGGCGGTCGCCCCGGCGCACGCGATCCTCGCCACCAACACCTCCTCGCTGTCGGTCACCGAGATGGCGTCCAAGCTCCAGCACCCGGAGCGCGTGGTCGGCTTCCACTTCTTCAACCCGGTCGCGATCCTCCCGCTGCTGGAGATCGTCCGCGGCGAGAAGACGGACGACGCGGCCCTCGCCACCGCCTTCGGTGTCGCGAAGAAGCTGAAGAAGACCGCCGTACTGGTCAAGGACGCGCCGGCCTTCGTGGTCAACCGCATCCTGACCCGCTTCATGGGCGAGATCCAGAACGTCATCGACGAGGGCACTCCGGTCGAGGTGGCCGAGAAGGCCGTCGAGCCGCTGGGGCTTCCGATGTCGCCGCTGGTCCTGCTCGAGCTGGTGGGCCCGGCGATCGGTCTGCATGTCTCCGAGACCCTCAACCGCGCCTTCCCGGAGCGCTTCACGGTCTCCGAGAACCTGGCCGCGGTCGTCAAGGCGGGCAAGCGCGGTTTCTACGTCTACGACTCCGGCAAGCCGGAGCTGGACCCGGAGGTCGCGGCACTCCTCAAGCAGGGCGATGTCGTCCTCACCGAGGAGCAGACCCGCGAGCGCGTACTGAACGCGGTGGCGCAGGAGATCGGTCTGATGCTGGAGGAGGGTGTCGTGGCCGAGGCCCAGGACATCGACCTCTGCCTGATCACGGGCGCCGGCTGGCCCTTCCACCTGGGCGGCATCACGCCGTACCTGGACCGCGAGGGTGTTTCCGAGCGCGTGAACGGCAAGACGTTCCTGGCGCAGGGCGTGGCGAGCGTCCCGGCGTAACGTCTGATCCCGAGCAAGCAGCAGCCCCGGCACCGTCGTTCGGTGCCGGGGCTGCTGTCTGTCCCGGGGGCCTGTCATCCTGCTGATATGCGGACTCTGGTGATCGTCGACGGGGCGAATGTGGTCGGCTCGGTGCCCGACGGCTGGTGGCGGGACCGGCGCGGGGCGGCCGAGCGGCTCAGGGACCGGCTCGTCGGCCTTGCCGCTGACGGGATTCCCGGGTGGCCCGGCCCCGTCGAGATGGTGCTCGTCGTGGAGGGCGCCGCCAAGGGGGTGGAGTCCGTGCCCGGCGTGCGGGTGGAGTCGGCACCCGGCAGCGGCGACGACCGGATCGTGGAGCTTGTGGCGGAGCGGGAGGCGGACCGGGCGTGTGTCGTCGTCACGGCCGACCGGGAGCTGTGTCGGCGGGTTGAGGCGTACGGCGCGGAGTGCGTGGGCCCACGGACCGTGCTGCCGCCGGGCAGGCGCAGATAGCGCAACGCTCCGTCAAACCCGGGAAATTACCGTGTCCGGCCCCGCAGCCACTGCCGGAGCAGGACGTACGGGGCCGGGGAGAACCGAGCCGGGCAAGAAGGCTTAGTACTCGGATTCGGGACCGAGGCGGCCGAGACGACTGTGGCTGCGGCCGTACAGGAAGTACACCAGGAAGCCCAACGCCATCCAGACGGCGAACCGCAGCCAGGTCTCGGCCGGCAGATTGAGCATCAGCCAGACCGAGGCGGCCACCGAAACGATCGGAAGGAAAGGCACCCAGGGGGTGCGGAAGGCGCGGTGCAGTTCGGGCCGGGTTCGGCGCAGGACGATCACGCCGAGGGCGACGACGACGAACGCGAAGAGCGTGCCGATGTTCACCAGCGTCGCGAGCTCGTTGATGCTGGTGAAGCCCGCGATGATCGCGATGATCACGCCGAGCAGGATGGTCGGCCGGTAGGGCGTGCGGAAGCGCGGGTGCGTGACGGAGAAGAACCGCGGCAGCAGCCCGTCGCGACTCATCGCGAAGAACACCCGGGTCTGTCCGAGCAGCAGAATCATGCACACCGTGATGAGGCCGACCGCGGCGCCGAAGCTGATGATTCCGGCGTAGACAGGGTGCCCGACGGCCTTGAAGGCGTCGGCGAGCGGAGCGCTCACCGACATTTCTGTGTAGTGCTGCATGCCGGTGACCACCAGCGACACGGCGACATAGAGCACGGTGCAGATCAGGAGCGAACCGAGGATGCCGCGCGGCATGTCCCGCTGCGGGACCTTGGTCTCCTCGGCGGCGGTGGCCACCACGTCGAAGCCGATGAAGGCGAAGAAGACGACGGATGCGGCGGTGAAGATGCCCATGATGCCGAAGTTGGTGGGCTGGTAGCCGAAGATCAGCTGGACCAGCGGGGCGTCCCAGCCCGCTCCGGCGGCCTGTGGCTGGGCCGGGGGGATGAAGGGCGAGTAGTTGTCGGCCTTGATGAAGAAGGCGCCCGCGATGATCACGATCATGACCACGGTCAGTTTGATGGCGACCACGACCGCCGTGACCCGCGCGGACAGCTTCATACCGAGCACCAGGATGACCGTGAGAAGCAGCACCAGCAAGAAGGCCAGGAGATCGAAGCCGAATCCTTCCGCCACATCGGGCCCGGAGAGCGCGGCGGGCATGTGCCAGCCGACGTTGTCCAGCAGCGAGCGGACATAGCCCGACCAACCGACCGCGACCACGGCGGTACCGAGGGCGAATTCCAGGACCAGGTCCCAGCCGATGGTCCAGGCGACCAGCTCGCCGAGCGAGGCGTACGAGAAGGTGTACGCCGATCCTGCCACCGGGACGGTGGATGCGAACTCGGCGTAGCAGAGCGCGGCGAGGGCGCAGACGATGCCCGCGGCCACGAAGGCGAGGGCCGTCGCGGGTCCCGCCGTCTCCTTGGCCACCTTGCCCGTGAGCACGAAGATGCCGGTGCCGATGATGACCCCGACCCCGAAGACCGTCAGGTCCAGCGCGGAGAGGGATTTCTTGAGCGCGTGCTCCGGCTCCTCGGTATCACGGATCGACTGTTCGACCGTCTTGGTCCGGAACAGGCCGTCTCCGCTTGGTCCCGTGTCCTGCTGCGTACTCACCGGCGTACCTCCACGCACTCGTCGTGATCGCCATGATTGGGACAACGGCGGTCCGAGAGGGCTCCGTACGGGTGGATTTCACGCGAATGGGCCGGTCGGACCACCCATACAGGGTGAACCAACCGGCCCTTCGGCGCTACGGGTCAGTCGCGGGCGGGCTCGACCGCCTCGGTTTCGAACCGGCCGTCCAGCCTGGAGACGAGACCGGTGACCTGCCGGGCGATGTCCGGTGCGGTCAGGCCGATCTCCGCCATGACCTCCTTGCGGGAGGCGTGGTCGAGGAAGCGCGGCGGGATGCCGAAGTCGCGCAGCGGTACGTCGACTCCCGCGTCGCGCAGCGCCTGGGCGATCGCTGAACCGACGCCGCCGGCCCGGCTGTTGTCCTCGACCGTGACGACGACGCGGTGCTGTTCGGCGAGCGGCGCGAGCGCCTCGTCGACCGGCTTGACCCAGCGCGGGTCGACGACGGTGGTCGAGATGCCCTGCGCGTCCAGCAGGCCGGCGATCTCCAGACACATCGGCGCGAGCGCGCCGACGGAGACGAGGAGGACATCGGGCCGGTCCGCGTCGGCGTGGCGCAGCACGTCCATGCCGCCGACCTTGCCGACGGCCTTCACGGCCGGGCCGACCGCGCCCTTGGAGAAGCGCACCACGGTCGGCGCGTCGTCGACCTGGACGGCCTCGCGCAGCTGGGCGCGGACCTGGTCGGCGTCGCGCGGAGCCGCGATCCGCAGGCTGGGCACGCACTGCAGGATCGACATGTCCCACATGCCGTTGTGCGAGGCGCCGTCGGTGCCGGTGACGCCCGCACGGTCGAGTACGAACGTCACGCCGCACTTGTGCAGGGCCACGTCCATCAGCACCTGGTCGAAGGCGCGGTTGAGGAAGGTGGCGTACACGGCGAAGACGGGGTGCAGTCCGCCGGTCGCGAGGCCGGCCGCGGAGACCGCGCCGTGCTGCTCCGCGATGCCGACGTCGTAGACCCGGTCGGGGAAGGCCTTGGCGAACTTGTCGAGACCGACCGGCTGCAGCATCGCCGCCGTGATCGCGACGATGTCCGCGCGCTCCTTGCCGAGCTTGACCATTTCCTCGCCGAAGACCGAGGTCCAGTCGACGCCGGAGGAGGCGATCGGCAGTCCGGTGTCGGGGTGGATCTTGCCGACGGCGTGGAAGCGGTCCGCCTCGTCCTGGAGGGCCGGCTGGTAGCCGCGGCCCTTCTCGGTGAGGCAGTGGACGATGACGGGGCCGCCGAAGCGCTTGGCGCGGGCGAGCGCGGACTCCAGGGCCTCGATGTCGTGGCCGTCGATGGGGCCGACGTACTTGAGGCCGAGGTCCTCGAACATGCCCTGCGGGGCGATGAAGTCCTTGAGGCCCTTCTTGGCGCCGTGCAGGGTCTCGTAGAGCGGCTTCCCGACGACGGGGGTGCGCTCCAGGATGTCCTTGCCGCGAGCCAGGAAACGCTCATAGCCGTCGGTCGTACGGAGCGTGGCGAGATGGTTGGCGAGGCCGCCGATGGTGGGGGCGTACGAGCGCTCGTTGTCGTTGACGACGATCACCAGCGGGCGGTCCTTGGCGGCCGCGATGTTGTTCAGCGCCTCCCAGGCCATACCGCCGGTGAGCGCTCCGTCGCCGATGACGGCGACGACGTGGTCGTCCTTCCTCAGTACCTCGTTGGCCTTGGCGAGGCCGTCGGCCCAGCCGAGCACGGTCGAGGCGTGGGAGTTCTCGATGATGTCGTGCTCGGACTCGGCACGCGCCGGGTAGCCGGAAAGGCCGCCCTTCATCTTGAGCTTGGAGAAGTCCTGACGGCCTGTGAGCAGCTTGTGTACGTAGCTCTGGTGGCCGGTGTCGAAGAGAACCTTGTCCTTCGGAGAGTCGAAGACACGGTGCAGAGCGATGGTCAGCTCCACGACGCCGAGGTTGGGACCGAGGTGCCCACCGGTCTTGGAGACTGCGTCCACGAGGAAGGTCCGGATCTCGGCAGCCAGCTGCTCCAGCTGCTCCGGGCTGAGCCGATCCAGATCGCGCGGTCCCGTGATGCGGGTCAGCAGCGCCACCCGTGCCTCCTTGCAGTTGTGCGGTCTAGCTTGCCGGTCCGTCGAGTCTAGTGTTCCGTCCGCGACGCCGGTCGCCGGGCGGTGCGATGTACATCACGCAGTCGGGTGAACACACAGAGGTGCCCGGCACCGCGAACGGTGCCGGGCACTTCTGCGGAGCCGCGGTCAGGCGCGGCCCGCGGTCTTCTGCGTCTTCCGGGTGACGGAGTCGATCACCACGGTGGCCAGCAGAACTCCACCCGTGATCATGTACTGAATCGGGGTGGCGATGCCCTGCAGCGACAGTCCGTACTGGATCGAGACGATCACCATGACACCGAGCAGCGCGTTCCAGGTCCTGCCGCGTCCACCGAACAGGCTGGTACCGCCGATGACGGCCGCCGCGATGACGTTCATCAGGAGATCACCGGCGCCGGCGCTCTGGTTGGCGGCGGCGATCTTGGAGGCCCAGAACAGTCCGCCGATGGCGGCGAAGGTGCCCGCGATCGCGAAGACCGAGATACGCACCGCCGTGACGTTGATACCGGCACGCCGGGAGGCCTCGACGCTGCCGCCGAGCGCGAAGATCTTGCGGCCGTACGTGGTGCGGCGGAGCACGAAGTCCGTCAGCACCAGGACCACCAGGAAGAGGACCAGCGCCAGCGGCAGGCCGCGGTACTGGTTGAACATCACCGCGGCGGCGAAGGCGATCACGCCGAGCAACACCGTGCGGAGCACGATGTCGCCGAGCGGCCGGGACGGGACGCCCGCGGCCTCACGGCGGCGGTTGTCGACGAATGCCGACAGGAAGAACCCGGCCACTGCGACCGCGGCGAGACCGTAGGCGGCGGCCACGTCCGAGAAGTAGTACGTGGTCAGCTTGCCGACCACTCCCTCGCCGTCCAGGTTGATGGTGCCCTGGTCGCCGAGCAGCTGGAGCATGAAGCCCAGCCAGAAGAGCAGACCGGCCAGCGTCACGGCGAATGCGGGTGCGCCGATCCTGGCGAAGAAGAAGCCGTGGAGCGCGCCGATGGCCGCGCCGCTGGCGATCGCGACGATCACCGCCAGCCACTCGTTCATCCCGTGGGTGACGCTCAGTACGGCGACGACGGCTCCGGACACACCGCTGACCGAACCGACCGACAGGTCGATCTCACCGAGCAGCAGTACGAAGATGATGCCGACGGCCATCATGCCGGTGGCGACCATCGCGACGGAGATGTCGCTGAGGTTCTTCGCGGAGAGGAAGTTCGAGTTCAGGCTCTGGAAGACCGCGCAGATGACGATCAGGCCGATGACGACGGGGATGGACCCGAGGTCGCCGGCGTGGAGCTTGCGCTTGAACTCCGTGATGTAGCCGGCGAAGCCCTGCTCGCGGACCAGCAGCCGTGGGTCGACCGCGGTGACCGCGTCGTGGGCGGCCTCCGGGTTCACGACCGGCGCGTCGGTGGGGGTGGAGGTCTTTTCGGTGTTCACTTCTGAACCTCCGTGGTGCGCGCCGCACGACGGGTCACGGCGTTGTCCGTGGCGCCGGTGATGGCGGAGATGATCTCTTCCTGGGAGGTGGTCTTGACCTCGAAGACGCCGTTGTTACGGCCGAGGCGCAGCACTGCCACCTTGTCGGCGACGGCCTTCACATCGGCCATGTTGTGGCTGATGAGGATCACCGCGTGACCGCGCTCGCGGAGCCGCTCGACGAGGTCGAGGACCTGCGCGGTCTGCTCGACGCCGAGGGCCGCGGTCGGCTCGTCGAGGATGACGAGCTTCGGCTCACCGAGCATCGAGCGGGCGATGGCCACGGTCTGCCGCTGGCCTCCGGAGAGCGAGGCGATCGGGATACGCACGCTGGGGATGCGGATCGACAGCGTGTTGAGGAGCTCGCGGGCGCGGCGCTCCATCTCGACCTCGTTGAGGATGCCCCGCTTGCGGAGCTCGCGGCCGAGGTAGAGGTTGCCGACGACGTCGATGTTGTCGCAGAGCGCGAGGTCCTGGTAGACGGTCGCGATACCGAGATTCTGGGCGTCGTGCGGCTTGTTGATGTGAACGGTGCTGCCGTCCCACTCGATGACGCCCTCATCGATGGGATGCACGCCGGCGATCGTCTTGACCAGCGTGGACTTTCCGGCGCCGTTGTCGCCCACCAGGGCGACCACTTCACCGGCGTGGACCTCAAGCTCTACGTCGGTGAGCGCCTGAACGGCACCGAATCGCTTGGAGACCCCGCGCAACGCCAACACGGGCGTAGCGGACACGTGAACCATCTCCTTCGCCGCCTGACCGGCGGGGATGCCGCGCCGAGGGAACAGGCGCGGAGGTTGAGCAGAAGCGAACAGAGGGAAGAAGCGTTTCTGCCCGGTGCCCCGCCCCGATAGCGGGGGCTGGAGTGGGGCGGGACACCGGACAGGCTTCGTGGGTGCGTAAGTCCCGTAACGCTTGGGGACTTACTTCAGACCGAGTGCGTCGCAGGCGGCCTTGTACTTCGGGGTGCAGATCTCGGCGACGGTGTAGACGCCGTCCTTCACGACGGTGTCCTTGATGTTGTCCTTGGTCAGCGAGACGACCGGGACGAGCACCGCCGGGATGCCCTTGGTGGTCGGGCTGTCCGTCTTGGACTTGGCGATGGAGTCGAGCTTCTCGCCCTTGGCGAGCGCGACGGCCATCTCGGCGGCGGCGGCAGCCTCGGGCGCGTACGGCTTGTAGACGCTCATGAACTGCTCACCCGCGACGATGCGCTGCACGCCCGCGAGCTCGGCGTCCTGGCCGGTGACCGGGGGGAGCTTGGCGAGGCCGGCAGCCTTCAGAGCGGTGATGATGCCGCCCGCCATGCCGTCGTTGGCCGAGTAGACACCGATGATCTTGTCCTTGCCGAGAGCCGTGATCGCCGCCTCCATGTTGGCGTTGGCGTTCTCCGGCTTCCACTCCTTGGTGTCGTACTCGCGGCCGACGTTCACCTTGCCGTCGAGCTCGGCCTTGGCACCCTTCTTGAACAGGGCGGCGTTCGGGTCGGTGATCGCGCCGTTCATCATCACGATCTGGCCGTCCTTGGCCTTGGCTCCGAGAGCCCCGAGGAGCGCCTTGCCCTGGACGTGGCCGACCTGCTCGTTGTCGAACGAGGTGTATCCGTCGATCGGCCCCTCGGCGAGACGGTCGAAGGCGACGACCGGAATGCCTTCGTCCTTGGCCTTCTTGACGGAGCCGGCTATGGCCTTGGAGTCCACCGAGTCGACGATCAGCGCGTCGACCTTGTTGGTGATCATCGTGTCGACCTGCTGGTTCTGCAGCGTCGCGTCCTGCTTGGCGTTCGCGTAGACGACCTTGGCCTTGCCGTTGGTCAGCTCGCTGATCTTCTTCTCGATGAGCGGCTTGTCGAACTTCTCGTAGCGCGCGGTCTGGTTCTCCGGCAGGAGCAGACCGATCGTGATCGCGTCGCCCTTGGCGGCGCCGCTCTCCTTGGTCTTGTCGCCCGACTCCTTGGCGCTGCCACAAGCGGCGAGGGACACAGCCATCGTGGTCGCGGCTACGGCTACGGCGGCACGACGCATACGCATGTTCATCTTCGGAACCTCCCTGACGAGGCCGCGTCGCTGCGGCCGAGGTGGCTGGAAGTCAACTCGGCCGTTAGGCCGACGTCAAGGAGTAAATCCTTAACGAGATGACAACGGTGCCATTCATTCTCTAAGTGAAGGCAGGTGCCCCGACGGGGAGCGAACTGTCCAGAAGGGTCGAATCGCCCATTTCGCTGAGCACGAGGGCCAGGGCGCCCAGCACTTCCGCCCGGCCTCCGAGCGCCCCCGGAAGGACGGACAGCTGGCGTGCCGCGCTGGGAATCGCGTATCGGGAGACCGACTCTCGAATCGGTCCGAGAACCAATTCTCCCGCTTCGGCAAGATTTCCGCCCAGCACAACGCGGCTGGGGTTGAGCAGGTTGCAGAGGTTCGCCACACCGCTGCCGATGTGGCGGCCGACGTCCGCGATGACCCGGCGGCAGCCGGGGTCGCCCTCGCGGGCCAGCTGGACCACGCGCTCCATGGTCAGATCGGCCCCGTGGCTGGACTGGAGCAGCGGCAGGACGTACCGGGCGGCGGCGAAGGTCTCCAGGCAGCCGCGGTTGCCGCAGCGGCAGACCGGGCCGGACTCGTCCAGCGTGATGTGGCCGATCTCGCCGGCCGTACCGCCCGGGCCGCGGTAGATCTGGCCGTCTATCACCAGACCGGCGCCGACACCGCTGGCGACCTTGATGTACGCGAGATCCCGGACCCCGCGGCCGCTGCCCCAGACCAGCTCGCCGAGCGCTCCGAGGTTCGCGTCGTTGTCGACGTAGACGGGCACGCCGAGCCGCCCCGAGAGCTCCTCGCTCGGGTTGATGCCGGTCCAGCCCGGCAGGATCGAGGTGGAGCCGAGGGTGCCGGACTCCACATCGATCGGCCCGGGTACGCCGAGCCCGACGCCGATCACCTTGTCCTGGCCGATCCCGGTCGCCGCGATCAGCCGGTTGACCAGCTGTTCCGCCCGGTCGAAGCCCTCTGCGGACGAGGCGTCGACGTCGAGCGGCTCGGACTCCTCGGCGAGCACCTGGTGGGCGAGGTTGCCGACGGCGACCCGCAGATGGGTGTGCCCGAAGTCGACGCCGATGACGATGCCCGCGTCGCCGCTGAGCGAGACGCTGCGGGCCCGGCGGCCGCCCGCGGACGTGGGTGTGACCTCAACGGTCCCGCCGTCTTTCAGTTCGCGAACGATATTGGAGACCGTCGCCGCGGAGAGGCCTGTGCCTCTCGCGATCTCCGCCTGCGTGAGCGAGCCCGCCATGCGTACGGCACGCACGACCCGCTCGAGGTTGGCCCGGTGCAGAGATGTCTGCGATCCCGGAGTCTCCATCGACTCATCCACTCCTGCCCCCGGTGGGCGGCACGACGACCGCCCCCGGCCGGGACCACCGTGCGGCGAGCCCGACGTTTCTCCAACTTGTGAACCCTAAGCACAACTCCCGAGCCTTATCGCGTCAAGACCTTGAGCGGCGCCAACCACGGATGAGCACGCAGGAGCGAATCCGGAGGGAAAGGGGGCGCGGGGGCGGATTCAGCAGATGTAGACCTCCGGCACCGCAAGGCGCGGGCGACCACGGCCGTGATCGCGGACGCGACCGACCGCGACCGCGACCGCGATCACGGCGACGATCACGACGGCAAGGGCGCCGACCAGCAGACGGCCGGAAGATAGGCGACTTTCAGCCACGTCGAGATCGCCTCGTGACGTCAGCGGCGGAGCTCCGCGGTCCGGGCCCCGGAACATCCGTCCCGAAAGACCGGGCCGGATGTTTCTCGTACAGAAGGTGGAGTCAGGAACCGGCGTGCGCCGGAAGCCCGGCCGGGAGCCAGTCGTCCTCAGCCCGCCCCGGCACACAGCGCTTCGCCCGCACAGCGGCCGCTGCCCGGCCGACGGGGACGCATCCCCGTCCGGGACCGGGCCGCGGCATACGGGCTCCGCTGTCGCGGACCGCGAACGCCATTCGCTGCCATTACTCGACCGCTACTTGACCGCGCCCGCCGTCAGGCCCGCCACCACCTGCCGCTGGAAGATGATGTACGCCGCGAGCACCGGCAGCATCGCCATCACCAGACCGGCGAAGAGGCCGGACCAGTCGCCCTTGTAGCCCTGGCTGACGGCCAGCTCCACCAGACCCTGCGAGAGCACCTTCTTGTCCGGGTCGGTGTTCAGCACGGTCGGAAGCATGTACTGATTCCACTGCCCGAGGAAGTTGAAGATGCCGACGCTGATCAGTCCGGGCCTGGCCATCGGCAGCATGACCTGGAAGAAGGCCCGGGTGTGCGAAGCCCCGTCGATCATGGCCGCCTCGGCGACCGAGGTCGGCAGCGTACGGAAGAACGCGGTCAGGAAGAACACCGTGAACGGCAGCGAATACGCGATGTAGACCAGGATCAGGCCGTGCAGCGTGTTCAGCAGTGCGATGTTGTTCAGTACAAAGAAGAGCGGCACCAGCGCCAGCATGATCGGGAAGCTCATTCCTCCGATGAAGAGGAAGTAGATGAAGCGGTTCCCCGGGAAGTCGAAGCGCGCGAGGACATACGCGGCCATCGAGCCGAACAGCAAGGTGCCGACCAGCGAACCGCCCACCACCAGAACGGTGTTGAGGAAGTAGTCGCTCATGTGCGCCTGGCTCCAGGCCCGCGACCAGTTCTCGAAGTGCAGCGAGTCGGGCAGTGACCACGGCGAAGTGAAGATCGCCTTGTCGCTCTTGAAGGAGGTCATCACCGACCAGAGCAGCGGCATGATGACCATGATCGCCCAGATGACGAGCACACCGTGCGAGAAGAGATTGAGGACACCGCCCTCACTGCTCTTCAACTTGGCGGGCGCGGCGTTCGTCTTCGCCACCGGCGGGCGCTCCTGGGAGGCGCCGGCGGGCGGGGCGTCAGTGGTTTTCACCGGGATTCACCTCGTGCTGTCATGCCGGCCACCGCGACCGAGCTGCTTTTCTGCCGGGGGTCCGGGGGGTGTCCCCCGGGAAGACACAGCATCAGAACTCCAGCCGCTCACGCCTGCCCAGCTTCATCACGAGGGCTGCGAAAGCCAGCGTGACGACGAGCAGGGCGACACCGATCGTGGTCGCATATGCCGCCTGGCCGTCCCGGAACGCGGTCTGGTAGACGTACAGCGTGAGAACCGTGGTCGAGTAGTCGGGTCCGCCGGGCCCCACGGTCATGATCTGGACGACCGCGAAGGACTCCGCGCCCAGAGCCAGGATTCCCATGTAGACCCAGCCCGACTGCACGGTGTCCCACAGGAGCGGCAGGGTGATACGGAAGAAGGTGGTGAACCGGTTCGCGCCGTCCAGCAGCGCCGCCTCGTAGAAGTCCTTGGGGATGGACGCCATCCCCGCCGAGAACAGGACGACGAAGAAGCCGACCGTGCTCCACACCAGGACCGCCATGACACACCAGAGCGCCAGGTCGGGGTCGCCCAGCCACTGCGGCTGTACGTCGTCGAGGCCGACGGCCTGCAACGCCCCGTTGATCGCACCGTCGTTGGGGTTGTACGCGAATTGGAACAGCAGGGCGACGATCGCGATCGACAGCACCTGCGGGAAGAAGTACGCGATCTTGTAGAAGGACGAACCGCGCACACCGGCGATGGCGGCGCCCTTTCGGCGCCGCCCGCCGACATTGAGCATAAAGGCGAAGAACAGCGCAAGGCCGATCGTCACCAGCGGCAGCAGCAGCGCGAACCACAGGCTGTGCTGCAGCGACTTCCAGAAGACGTCGTCGTCCAGCATTCGACTGTAATTGTCGAAGCCAACCATTTTGAAGTCCGGGCTCAGGCCTGTCCAGTCCGTGAACGAGTAGTAGATGGACTGGATGAACGGCCAGATGACGAAGATTGTGTACAACGCCAAGGGGGCCGCCAAGAACCCCACAATGAACCGGTACTTGCCGTGCTGCATGGTTACCGACCCCGATCTTCCGGCGAGTGCCGCCGCTGGTGACGCCTGCTCACTGGTGCCTGTAGTGCTTGATCGACTGGTCCTTGGCCGCCGCGTCGGCGAAGCCCTGGATCTTCTTGATGGTTTCCGCGGGGGTCGCGCGGCCGGCCATCATCTCGCCGAGACCGGCGACGCCGATCTGCTCCTTCTGGAGCTTCACGTACCAGTCCTGAAGACGTGGGTTGACGACATTGTCACCGGCCTTCTTCAGCGCGTCGACGCCGGACTGCATCGCCGTCGACAGGGTGAGGCCGTCGGTGCCGCCGTTGAACGCGGTCAGCGACTTCACCTGCTGGGTGAAGCTCTTCGACGAGGCCTCGCTGAGCATGATGCGCAGCTGCTCCATGCCACCCTCGGCGTTCTTCGCCTTCGCCGGGACGACGAAGGGCTCACCGCCCGAGGCCCAGATGGTGCCGAACGGCAGCTTGTCGGACTTGTCGAGGCTGGAGGGCGCGGCCACCATCATCTTGAAGTCCTTGGGCGTGGTCTTCGCCGCCTCGTTCTCCACCCAGGAGCCGTTGGGGATGAAGAGCGCCTTGCCCTGGGTCCAGGCCGTCTGGGACTGGATGTGGTCGATGCCGGGCGTGCCCTTGAGGATGTAGCCCTTCTTGTAGAGCTCGTAGTACGCCTCGAACGCGGCCTTGACGGCAGGGTGCTCCCAGGCCTTCGGCTCCAGGTTGTCGATCGCGTCGAGGACCTCGCGGCCACCGATCTTGGCGATGAAGGGGTACAGCGAGAACGGCAGGTAGTACGGGTACTTGCCCGCGTAGGTCCAGCCGGCGATGCCCTTCTTCTTCGCCTTCTCGCACAGGGCGAGCATGTCGTCCCAGGTCTCCGGGTACGTGGCGTCGAGCTTCTCCAGCGCGGTCTGGGAGTACCACACGCCGTACACGGTGTAGGCGTAGTAGAGGATCCAGACCGGGTCGCCGTCGAACTGACCCATCTCGACGATGCCCGGGCGCAGGGTGTCGCGCACCTTCTTGTTCGGGTCGTCGATGGACGGAGCGTCCAGCAGCGGAGTGAGGTCGGCGAGCTGCTTCTTGCCCACCAGGACGCCCATGTCCATCTGCTGGGCGCCGGAGTTGTCGATCAGGTCCGGCGGGGTTCCACCGTTGAAGCGCGGCTGCAGCTCGGACTGGATCTTCTGCGTCGCACGGTGCTTGACCTTGGGGGCCTTCGGGAAGGCCTCCTGGTACTTCTTCTCGGCGTCCAGGGCGTACTGCTGGCCGAAACCACCGTCGAAAATGACGACCTCGAGCTGCGCCGTCTCATTGACGCTGAGCGGATTCTTGGCAGTCTTCTTGCCCTTGTCGACCTTCTTGCCGCCGCCGCTGTCACTGCTCGCACAGGCGGACAGGAAGCTCATCGTCGGAACGGCGATCAGGCCGAGTGCGGCAGACCGCTTGATCAGATCGCGACGGCCAAGGCCCTCATTGTTGTGGGCGGAGGTGGATCCCATGCTCAAGTCCTCGCCTTCTCCAGGACTCAGGCGGTGTACCGGTCACCCGTTCGTATTCGCCTAGGCGAAGGGCCCCGCCACCGCGGTCAGTTGCGCTTGGGTCGTGCAGGGTTGGGCATGAGGGACGGGCGGAATACCGGCAGGTGTAGTACTGAGGCATCCGCCATCCCCCGTCCCCCGTGTCCGCCGCCGAGCGACTGTGCCAAGGCTATGCAGACGCCGACAGGTATAGTCCACTTCCCGCCAGCTGGGCAAGATCGAATGCAGGTTTGAGCGGCAGTCTTTCCCGAGTTGAGACCTCGCGGATATCCCGGATATTCAACACCCTTGACACCACCGCACACTTGCCTCCCTACTGGATCCTGCGGATCGCGCCTGACAACGTTGTCCAACACTTTTCCACGGGAGGAAAAGATCAGGATGCAGCCCAGAACCGGACCTCGGCACAGACACGCCCATACGGCCGCGGTGGTGCTGGCCGCATCACTTCTCGTGGTGACGGCCCAGTCGGCCGCCATCGCCCGGCCCGCCCAACCCGCCGGACTCGACGGGGAGTTCCGCTCCTCCTTCGAAGCGGACGAACCCCAGCCGGACTGGCGTAATACCGTTGATATCGGAGCGGACGGACAGAAACGGGCAGAAGGAGTCGATGGCGGATTCGCCAGTGGAATTCCGGGCAACGTCACCGACAAGGTAATAGAACTGCGTGCCAGCGACGAAAACTCCGGCGCAGGCGAGACCAAGGAGAATCTGGTCGATCTCCAGCCGGGCACCAAATGGCTGGGATTCGAGCCCACCGCCTGGATCGAGTTCGACGCGGATGCGCCGGTCAAGGTCGTCACCTATGCGCTGACATCGGCGAACGACCACGCCGAGCGCGACCCCAGGGACTGGACCCTGAAGGGCTCCACCGACGGCAAGGCGTGGAAGGTCCTGGACACCCGCGAGGGCCAGACCTTTGAAAAGCGCTTCGAGACCAAGACGTACGACATCGCCGATCCGGCGAACGTGACGGCGTACGCGCACTATCGCCTGGAGATCACCAAGAACAACGGCGCCTCCGATGCCACCCAGCTCGCCGATGTCCAGTTCTCCAACGGCGACACCAGCACGCCCGCGCCGGTCGATATGCGCACCCAGGTCGACCGCGGTCCCGGCGGCTCCCCCACCGCCAAGGCGAATGCCGGATTCACCGGCAAGCGGGCTCTGAAGTACGCCGGTACCCACAAGCCGGACGGCCGGGCCTACTCGTACAACAAGGTCTTCGACGTCAACACGGCCGTACGCCGTGACACCGAACTCTCGTACCGGATCTTCCCGTCCCTGCCGGAGACGGATCTCAACTACCCGGCCACGAATGTGTCGGTGGATCTTGCCTTCACCGACGGCACCTATCTGAGTGATCTGAAGGCCACCGACTCCCACGGCGGGCTGCTGACCCCGCAGGGCCAGGGCGCCGCCAAGCGGCTCTACGTCAACCAGTGGAACCAGGTCGCGTCCAGGATCGGCACGGTCGCGGCCGGCAAGACGGTCGACCGGATCCTGGTGGCGTACGACTCCCCCAAGGGCCCGGCGAAGTTCCAGGGCTGGATCGACGACATCGCCCTGGCGTCCAAGGCTCCGGAGAAGCGGCTTGCCCACCTTTCGGACTACGCCTCGACCCTCCGCGGCACCAACTCCAGCGGCTCTTTCTCGCGCGGCAACACCTTCCCCGCCACCGCCGTCCCGCATGGCTTCAACTTCTGGACTCCGGCGACGAACTCCGCGTCCAAGAGCTGGGTGTACGAGTACGCGCGCGGCAACAACGCGGACAATCTGCCGACCGTGCAGGCCTTCAGCGCCAGCCATGAGCCGAGCCCATGGATGGGTGACCGGCAGACCTTCCAGCTGATGCCGTCCGCGGCCGCCGGCACCCCGGACACCGACCGGGTCAAGCGCGCCCTCCCCTTCCGCCACGAGAAGGAGACCGCGCGTCCGCACTACTACGGCGTCACGTTCGAGAACGGCCTCAAGGCGGAGCTGGCCCCGACCGATCACGCGGCGATGATGCGGTTCACCTATCCCGGTGACGATGCGAGCGTCATCTTCGACAACGTCACCAAGGAAGGCGGCCTGACCCTCGATCCGGGCACCAGCTCCTTCACCGGTTTCTCGGATGTCAAGAGCGGGCTGTCCACGGGCGCCACCCGGCTTTTCGTGTACGGCGTCTTCGACGCGCCGGTCACCGCGTCGGGCGCCGACGGCGTCACCGGCCATCTCCGCTTCGCGGCGGGCACGGACCGCACGGTCAATCTGCGCCTGGCCACGTCACTGATCAGTGTCGACCAGGCGAAGAAGAACCTCGCCGACGAGATTCCGGCCGGCACCCGCTTCGATCGGGTGAAGGAGCGCGCGCAGGACGCCTGGGACGATCTGCTCGGCAGGGTCGAGGTCGAGGGCGCCAACCGGGACCAGCTCACCACGCTCTACTCCAGCCTGTACCGGCTATACCTCTATCCCAACTCCGGGTTCGAGAACACCGGCACCACGTCCCGTCCCAAGCAGCAGTACGCGAGCCCGTTCTCGCCGATGACGGGCCCCGACACGCCGACCCGTACCGGCGCGAAGATCGTCGATGGCAGGGTCTATGTCAACAACGGCTTCTGGGACACCTACCGGACGACCTGGCCCGCATACTCCTTCCTCACTCCGAAGAAGGCGGGCGAGCTGGTGGACGGCTTCGTCCAGCAGTACAAGGACGGCGGCTGGATCTCCCGCTGGTCCTCGCCGGGCTATGCCGACCTGATGACCGGCACCAGCTCGGACGTGGCCTTCGCCGACGCGTACGTCAAGGGCGTTGACTTCGACGCCGAGGCTGCGTACGAGGCGGCGCTGAAGAACGCGACCGTGGTACCGCCCAGCTCGGGCGTCGGCCGCAAGGGCATGGAGACCTCACCGTTCCTCGGCTACGCCTCCACCGACACGCATGAGGGCCTGTCCTGGTCGCTGGAGGGCTACCTCAACGACTACGGCCTGTCGAAGATGGGCCAGGCCCTCTACAAGAAGACCAAGAACGCCCGCTACAAGGAGGAGTCCGCGTACTTCCTCAACCGGGCCCGTAACTACGTCACGCTCTTCGACTCCAAGGCCGGCTTCTTCCAGGGCCGTGATCCCAAGGGCGACTGGCGGGTTCCGTCCGACCAGTACGACCCGCGGGTGTGGGGCTATGACTACACCGAGACAAACGGTTACGGATACGCGTTCACCGCACCTCAGGACTCGCGCGGTCTGGCCAACCTCTACGGCGGACGCTCCGGTCTCGGCAAGAAGCTCGACACCTACTTCTCCACCCCGGAGACGGCCTCGCCCGAGTTCGTCGGCTCCTACGGCAGCGTCATCCATGAGATGACGGAGGCCCGTGACGTACGGATGGGCATGTACGGCCACTCCAACCAGGTCGCGCACCACGTCACATACATGTACAACGCCGCCTCGCAGCCCTGGAAAACCCAGGAGAAGGTGCGCGAGGTGCTCTCCCGCCTCTACACCGGCAGCGAGATCGGACAGGGCTACCACGGCGACGAGGACAACGGCGAGCAGTCCGCCTGGTATCTCTTCTCCGCGCTCGGCTTCTATCCGCTGGTGATGGGCAGTGGCGAGTACGCGATCGGGTCGCCGCTCTTCACCAAGGCGACCGTCCATCTGGAGAACGGCCGCGACCTGGTGGTCAAGGCCCCGAAGAACAGCGCGCAGAACATCTATGTCCAGGGCCTGAAGGTGAACGGCAGGACCTGGAACTCCACGGCTCTGCCGCACGATCTGATCGCGCGGGGCGGCACGCTGGAGTTCGCGATGGGCCCGAAGCCGTCCTCCTGGGGTACGGGCAAGAACGCCGCCCCGGTCTCCATCACCCAGGACGACAAGGTGCCGTCGCCGCGCCACGATGTGATCGCGGCGGACGGTCCGCTCTTCGACAACTCCTCCGCGACTCAGTCGTCGTTCCAGTCGGCGGAGCTGCCGGTGGCTTCGAGGACCCGCGCGGTGCAGTACACCCTCACCTCGGCCACGAAGGACAAGGCCCCGGCGGGCTGGGTGCTGCAGGGTTCGAATGACGGGACGGCCTGGCAGGACCTGGACAGGCGGACGGGTCAGACCTTCGCCTGGGACAGGCAGACCCGGGTCTTCACCGTCGGGAACCCTGGTGCGTACTCGAAGTACCGCCTTGTGGCGGCAGGTACGGCGGCGACGCTCGCGGAGGTCGAGCTGCTCTCCTGACGTATCGGGTTCGTCACACATCGCCACAGGCCCGCACCCGGTCCCACCGGGTGCGGGCCCTTTTGTCCCCTACCGGGCCCGCTACGGACCCACTCATTCCCCTTCAAATCGATTGACTCGTAAGGATGTTGTGCAACGATCATGAAGATCCCGCGATGACCACCTGAGGTATATCGCGCCTCATCACACACATGGAGTACATACGTGGCCAATCTTCCCGGCCGTAAGCGCGGACGTGTGCTGTCGCGTCTCGCCGTCGCAGCCATAGCCGCTGCCCTGGTCGGCACCTCCGCCGGAGCGGCCGTGGCCGACACCCCGGCTCCTCAGCCGCTGAAGGGCGTCGACGTCAGCCGCCTGCTTGCGGCGCCGTCGAACGCGCCCGCCGCGGCACAGGCCGCCGCCGCCCCGGTCTACCTGCTCTGGGCGGTGGACAAGAAGT
This sequence comes from Streptomyces sp. NPDC002730, assembly GCF_042888805.1. Taxonomy (NCBI): domain Bacteria; kingdom Bacillati; phylum Actinomycetota; class Actinomycetes; order Kitasatosporales; family Streptomycetaceae; genus Streptomyces; species Streptomyces sp. NPDC002730. The sequence goes on along the minus strand of NZ_JBIAQG010000018.1, from coordinate 84,672 downwards.
CCGACGCCTACCTCTACGGCCCCAACGGGAAGGGCAGCTTCGCCGCCCGCAGCTACGTCTCGAGCGGCTGGGGCCCGGTCAAGAACGTGGCCTCGATGGACCTCAATGCGGACGGCGAGTACGACGGCGTCTGGAGCTGGGACACCGCCGGCAACGTCTTCTTTGCCAACGACACGAGCAGCCGCCAGGTGGGCAAGGGTTGGAACATCTACAACCAGGTCCTGTCGCCGGGCAACCTCGGCGGTACCGTGCAGGACGACATCCTCGCCCGGGACAACGCCGGTGTGCTCTGGCTCTACAAGGGCAACAGCAACGGCACGGTCACCGCGCGGGTGAAGGTCGGTCCCGGCTGGAACGCCTACTCGCACATCACCGGCAAGGCCGACCTGTCCGGCGACGGCCGCACGGACATCCTCGCCAAGGACAAGACCGGCGCGCTGTGGCTCTACAAGGGCACAGGCAACGCCGCCGCGCCCTTCTCGGCCCGCACCAAGGTCGGCGCCGGCTGGAACATCTACAACAAGGTCATCGCCAACGGTGACCTGAACCTGGACGGCCTGGCGGACGTCGTCGTGCGCGACGCCGCGGGCGCGCTGTGGATGTACAAGGGCAGCGGCAAGGCCACCGCCCCGTTCAACACCCCTCGCGTCAAGGTCGGCGCGGGCTTCAACATCTACCCCAAGCTGTTCTGATCCGGCAGCTGTCGGCACCGTAGCCCACACGGAAGGGCCGCACCCCCGTCACCGGGGATGCGGCCCTTTTGCTGCCTACGCCGTACTGCCGTGCCTACTTGCGGATCAGGTTCCGCAGCACGTACTGCATGATGCCGCCGTTGCGGTAGTAGTCCGCCTCACCCGGGGTGTCGATACGGACGACCGCGTCGAACTCCACACCGGTGTCGGTGGTGACCTTGACCGTGCGCGGCGTGGTGCCGTTGTTCAGCTCGGTCACACCGGTGAAGGAGAAGGTCTCCTCGCCGGTCAGACCGAGGGTCTGCGCGGAAGCGCCCTCCGGGAACTGCAGCGGCAGGACGCCCATGCCGATGAGGTTCGAGCGGTGGATGCGCTCGTACGACTCGGCGATGACGGCCTTGACGCCGAGCAGCGCGGTGCCCTTGGCGGCCCAGTCGCGGGACGAGCCGGAGCCATACTCCTTGCCCGCCAGGATCGCCAGCGGGGTGCCGGCGGCCTGGTAGTTCTGCGAGGCGTCGTAGATGAACGACACCGGAGCGCCGTCCTGGGTGAAGTCGCGGGTGTAGCCGCCTTCGGTGCCCGGCGCGATCTGGTTGCGCAGCCGGATGTTGGCGAACGTGCCGCGGATCATGACCTCGTGGTTGCCTCGGCGCGAGCCGTAGGAGTTGAAGTCGCGGCGCTCGACGCCGTGCTCCGTGAGGTACTTGCCGGCCGGGGTGTCGGCCTTGATGGCACCGGCCGGGGAGATGTGGTCGGTGGTGACCGAGTCGCCGAGCTTGGCGAGCACCCGAGCGCCGGTGATGTTCTCGACCGGGGTGGTCTCCATCGTCATGCCCTCGAAGTACGGGGGCTTGCGCACGTAGGTGGACTGCGGGTCCCACTCGAAGGTGTTGCCGGTCGGGATCGGCAGAGCCTGCCACTGGGCGTCGCCCGCGAAGACGTCCTGGTAGGACTTGTTGAACATGTCCTCGCCGATGGAGTTGGCGACGACCTCGTTGACCTCGGCCTCGGTCGGCCAGATGTCCTCGAGGAAGACCGGCTTGCCGTCCTGGTCGATGCCGAGCGCGTCCTTGGTGATGTCCACCTTCATGGAGCCGGCGAGGGCGTACGCGACGACCAGCGGCGGGGAGGCCAGGTAGTTCATCTTGACGTCGGGGTTGATCCGGCCCTCGAAGTTGCGGTTGCCGGAGAGCACCGACGTCACGGCCAGGTCGTGGTCGTTGACGGCCTTGGAGACCTCGTCCGGCAGCGGGCCGGAGTTGCCGATGCAGGTGGTGCAGCCGTAGCCGACGAGGTTGAAGCCGACCTTGTCGAGGTACGGGGTCAGGCCCGCCTTGTCGAAGTAGTCGGTGACGACCTTGGAGCCCGGGGCGAGGGTGGTCTTGACCCACGGCTTGCGGGTCAGGCCCTTCTCCACGGCCTTCTTCGCGACGAGCGCGGCGGCGACCATGACGTACGGGTTCGAGGTGTTGGTGCAGGAGGTGATCGCGGCGACGGTGACGGCGCCGTGGTCGATCTCGTACGTCGAGCCGTCGGGGGCGGTGACCGTGGTCGGGCGGGTCGGGACGCCGTTGTGCTCGGCCGGCGCGTCGGAGGCCGGGAAGGACTCCTTGCCCGCCTCGTCGTCGTCCTCGACGTAGTTGCGGACGTCCTGGGCGAACTGCTGGGCGGCGTTGGCGAGGACGATACGGTCCTGCGGGCGCTTCGGGCCGGCGATCGACGGGACGACCGTGGAGAGGTCCAGCTCCAGCTTCTCGGAGAAGTCGGGCTCGGCAGCCGGGTCGAGCCAGAGGCCCTGCTCCTTGGCGTACGCCTCGACCAGCGCGACCTGCTGCTCGTCGCGGCCTGTCAGGCGCAGGTACTTCAGGGTCTCGTCGTCGATCGGGAAGATCGCGGCGGTGGAGCCGAACTCCGGCGACATGTTGCCGATGGTGGCGCGGTTGGCGAGCGAGGTGGCGGCGACACCCTCACCGTAGAACTCGACGAACTTGCCGACGACGCCGTGCTTGCGCAGCATCTCGGTGATCGTGAGCACCAGGTCGGTGGCGGTGGTGCCGGGCTTCAGCTCACCGGTCAGCTTGAAGCCGACGACGCGCGGAATGAGCATCGAGACCGGCTGGCCGAGCATCGCGGCCTCGGCCTCGATGCCGCCGACGCCCCAGCCCAGCACACCGAGGCCGTTGACCATGGTGGTGTGCGAGTCGGTGCCGACAAGAGTGTCGGGGTACGCCTGGCCGCCCCGGACCATGACCGTACGCGCAAGGTGCTCGATGTTGACCTGGTGGACGATGCCGGTGCCGGGCGGGACGACCTTGAACTCGTCGAAGGCGGTCTGGCCCCAGCGCAGGAACTGGTAACGCTCCTTGTTGCGGCCGTACTCCAGCTCCACGTTCTGCGCGAAGGAGTCCTTCGTACCGAACTTGTCGGCGATCACGGAGTGGTCGATGACCAGCTCGGCGGGCGCGAGCGGGTTGATCTTCGCCGGGTCGCCGCCGAGCTCCTTCACGGCCTCACGCATGGTGGCGAGGTCCACGACACAGGGCACACCGGTGAAGTCCTGCATGATCACGCGGGCCGGCGTGAACTGGATCTCCTGGCTGGGCTGCGCCTGGGAGTCCCAGCCGCCGAGCGCCCGGATGTGGTCGGCGGTGATGTTCGCGCCGTCCTCAGTGCGGAGAAGGTTCTCCAGCAGCACCTTCAGGCTGTAAGGGAGGCGCGCGGAGCCCTCGACCTTGTCCAGCTTGAAGATCTCGTACGACTCGTCGCCCACGCGCAGCGTGCTGCGGGCGTCGAAGCTGTTCGCCGACACGACAGTCTCCTTCATCAATGTGCGCGTACCTACCACAATGCTGCCGCCACGGCTCCTCGCCGATCCGCTAAGGTAAGGCTTAGTTAGGTAACCCTTATCGATTGGCGGCCGCGGTACGCCTTCGGCAGATATCTCGATGTCGAGATAACTCTAGTACATGACCGCTGCCGGGTCATGCCCGGACCTCGTGACCGCTGTCATCCAATCGAGGCGTTTGACAGCGAACCCAGTCGTTTCGGCTTTCTTGCCAGCGAACCTAGTCGTACGAGGTGACGCGCTGGGGGTGATGAGTGGTCGTGCCGGTCGGGGTGGATCTTGCGGAGCCGTACGTCGAGCTGTTCGAGGACGTGGCCGCCGTACGGCCGTTTCGCTGGTCGCGCGGTGAGCGTCACTTCTCCGGCTGGTACTGGGCGGCGACGACCGGGCGGCACGTCGGGTTCGAATCGTGGCTGTAGCGGCACCGGCTTCTGCTGATGAACTTCGATCCCGAAGTGGTGGGGATCGCCTCGCAGCCGTTCTGGCTGCACTGGCACGACGGCGAGCGGGAGCGTCGGCACGCTCCGGACTACTTCGTACGCCGCACGGACGGCTCGGCGGTGGTCGTCGACGTCCGCGCCGATGAACGGATCGAGCCGAAGGACGCGAAGGCGTTCGAGGTCACCCGCCTGGCCTGCGGCCAGGCGGGATGGGGCTTCGAGCGGGTCGGGATGCCGGAGGCGGTGCTGCTGGCGAATGTCCGGTGGCTGTCGCGCTACCGGCACCCGCGGTGCCTGCACGGACCGGTCGCGGACCGGCTCCGGGCAACGCTCCCGGCCCCGGTCCCGCTGATGGTCGGGGCCGATGCTGCCGGCGACCGGCTTGAGACGCTGCCTGCCTTGTTCCATCTCCTCCGGCTCCAGGAAGTGGCCGCCGAGGGACTGTCGGTCGCGCTGCTGGGGCCGTCCACCATCGTGCGCCTGGCGGACGGAGGCGGCCGGTGACAGGGAAAGGGCGACGGGTGCCTCCGACGAGCAGGATCGCGGAATTCCCGGAGAACGCCGCTGAACAGGCCCGCTGGTGGGAGAGGCACATTCTGGAGGTTCTGGACGGCTTGCCGCCGGATGCTCCTGCGGGGACGGCGGCACGGCCGGAGTTCGACCCAGATCGAAACTCGCTGGCTCAGCGGGAGCGGGCCAAGGCTGCCGAGCTGACGGCGGCCGGGCACGCGATGACGGCCAGCGGCGTCAAGCAGCGGCGCGAGCGCTACCGGCGCGACGGGCTGGTATTCGCCCGGCGCGCAGGCGGGCACCTCTTCTAGACACGATGCAACCGCCTTCCCGAGGAGTCGAACGGGGCCATTCGGGCCTCGACAGCGACCTCATCAAGGACATCCGAACCATGGTGGATGAGGGCCTCGGGCCCAAACAGATTTGGCTGAGGCTCCTGGACGACTACGAGGTCTCCGTGTCCTACTCGCTGCTTTGCTACTTCGTCCGTTGGCACTGTCCTCGAAGATCACCGGGCACCCCCAGTCCAAGCTCAACCGGACGGCGTGACCGGAGACCACACGCCCATCCACTGCTCGGCGTCCCACTCCTCGAACCGTTGCACCTCGGTGAACCCCAGCTTCGCCGCGAGGCGCATCGAGCGGTCGTTGGCAGTCTGGGTGCAGAGCACCACCGGCTCGCCGGGAAGCGCGTCGGCGAACCAGCCGAGCGCCGCCGCGCACGCCTCGGCGGCATACCCGCGTCCCCACGCCTCCGGCAGGAACACATAGCCGAGCTCGGCCTCCCCGGCATCCGGACGGACGTGCCCCGGACGCTCCGCGTCGCGCCGATCGAGCGTGATCGTGCCGATCATCGCTCCGTCGAGATCGATTACGAAAAGGCCAGGGCGCCGCCCGGGCAGTTCCGGCACCGCGCGTTCGAGCTCGTCACGGGGTCGAGCGCCACCGAGGTAGGTGCGCACCTCCGGCGAGGCGAACAACTCGATGAACGCCGCACGGTCCCGAGCCTCGGACTCGCGGAGCACGAGCCTTTCGGTCCTGATTGGGGCAGGTGGCCATGCGACGGGCCCTAACTCAGTCATGCCGGGGAACCTATCGCACGCCCATGAGCGTGATCCGAAAGAGAAGGCGCAGGCCAGGGTGGCTCTGTCCATGAGAAGGGACAGCACTTCGACAGTGGTCCGGGAGGTGTCTGGCCGTCGGCGCCGACGCGGAATGTTCACGGGTTCGGGCAGCACCGGGCCTTCCTCGCGGGCCGAGTGTGGCGGGGTCTCAGCGCCAGTCGTCGATCACGTAGGCGTCGGGGTGGCTGTAGCAGGGTTCGTTGGGCCTGTGCATGGTCACGCCCTGCAACCAGGTGCGGAAACCGCGGTCGACCATTCGACGGTAGGCATCCGGGCGGCCCAGGTTCATCCCGGCGTCCAGTTGACCCAGTCCGCGCTCGGCGGCCAGCTGCTCGCACGCGCCAAGCAGTCGTTCGAACCGGTCGGCCGCCTCCGGGCCAGGGCGCACGGCGCCGAACTTGACGAAGCACACGTCCTCGCCGGCCTCCGACCCGGCTCCGCAGTGGCAGACGGCCAGGCCATCGAGCTCGGAGCCGGCGCCCTGGAGCAGGATGGTGTCACCGAGCCCCTGCGCGTGCGTGGCCACGATCTCGCGTTCCAGGCTCAGGCCCTCGTACACGGCCCCGGTCAGTGCGCGACAGAGGCTCAGGGCGTCGGGCTGCTCGGCGGCGGGCAGCCGGCCGTACAGCACTCGGCCGGGGACTGCGGCACTGCCTGCGACCTGCTTCTTCATGATGGCTGTGAGGAATCGGGGCCAGAAACCGTACCGGCGGTAGAGCTCAAGGTGCTTGGGACTGTGCGAGAAGGTGAACAGGCCCAGGTGGCGGTTCTCCCAGGTGTCGAAGCAGTCCATGACCGGCTCCATGAGGCGCCTGCCGACGCCCTGGTCCCACAGGTCCGGACGCACGGTCAGCGGACCGAAGTACCCGACGCTGCCCCAGTTGACGGCGAAGTTCGATCCGGCGACTTCGCCCTCGACCGTCGCTGCGAAGGCCGCCTGTGGATCGGCCGCCCAGCGAGTACGGACGTAGTCGGCGGTCCCAAAGAACGTCTTCGGCTCAGGAGCCCCGAGGAACGTCCCGAAGGCGACCCTGAAGATCTCGTCGGCCCGATCCAGGTCCGCCTCACCCAGCGGGCGGACCGACACAGGGCCCGTGCCACTCTTGCGCTCCCCTGCCGGTGGGGCCATCGCTCTCTCCTTCCCGACCCCCTGTTTCATCGCACCACGCGCGTGCGCCGCAGGCGAGGCGAAAGGTCCACCGATACCCAGGGACCGAGGACCCGGCCGGGCTGCCTTGCCTGTCCGCCGGGAACTGCAGCAGTCACCAGGCCGAATACCGACCGGTCGAACAACGGCTACTACGGGTACCGAGGCCCAGGAAGGCCACCCTTTGCCCGGGCGGGGAGTCAGTCGACGGGTGCTGTCCGTTCTCGTGAACATCGACCTCGGCCCCGGGCGGGCGCCTCCCAGAGTGCTGAACAATCGCCGTCGTGATCCGTGAACGAAACCACCAGGGATATGTTCGAGGCCCTGTCACTCAACATAGTCGCCGCAGATCAGCGCCCACCTATCGACTAACTTCGTTGTCTGAGGACACCTCGCCCGAAGACGCGGGCGGGGCGCCCGTACGGCCGCGGTGCGCTTGCCGCGCCCCTGCGCCCGACTCAGTATCGGAGCATGTTCGGCGGTGCGCATGTGCTCCTCCACAGCCGGGACGCGAACGCGGACCGCGCCTTCATCAAGGATGCGCCCGCATTCGCTCATGTCGGCGCCGGGCGCGACCGCTTCGTCTTCGAACCGCCACCGGCGGAGATGGCCGAACTCCCGCTGCACGAACCGCGATGCCCGGCTGCCCACCGGCTGCCACCCTGACGGCCTACCCATGCACGATCACATCTCATATCTGAGATAGCGTGCAGCCATGGCAGACGACTACCTCGTACGCATCGGCAAGCTCATCCGTGACGCCCGTCAGCATCGGGGCTGGACACAGACGCAGTTGGCCGAGGCACTCGGCACCAGCCAGAGCGCGGTGAATCGCATCGAACGCGGCAACCAGAACATCAGTCTTGAGATGATCGCGCGCATCGGTGAGGCGCTCGACAGCGAGATCGTCTCGCTCGGTTACGCCGGGCCCATGCACCTTCGGGTGGTCGGCCGACGCCGGCTCTCCGGCGCCATCGATGTCAAGACGAGCAAGAACGCGTGTGTGGCGCTGCTCTGCGGCTCGCTGCTCAACAAGGGCCGTACGGTGCTGCGCCGAGTCGCCCGTATCGAGGAGGTCTTCCGGCTGCTCGAGGTGCTCAACTCCATCGGGGTGCGCACCCGTTGGATCAACGAGGGTGTGGATCTGGAGATCGTGCCGCCCGCGCAGCTCGACATGGACGCCATCGACGCGGAGGCCGCCCGCCGGACCCGGTCGATCATCATGTTCCTCGGTCCCTTGCTGCACCGGATGGACACGTTCAGGCTGCCGTATGCCGGCGGCTGCGACCTCGGTACGCGGACCATCGAGCCGCACATGATCGCGCTGCGCCGCTTCGGTCTCGACATCACCGCGACCGAGGGGCTGTACCACGCGAAGGTGGAGGGCACGACCGCGCCCGACCGCCCGATCGTCCTGACCGAACGCGGCGACACCGTGACCGAGAACGCGCTGCTGGCCGCGGCCCGGCACGACGGTGTGACCGTCATCCGCAACGCCTCCTCCAATTACATGGTCCAGGATCTGTGCTTCTTCCTGGAGGCGCTGGGCGTCAGGGTCGAGGGGATCGGGACGACCACGCTCACGGTGCACGGCGTGCCGACCATCGACGTGGACGTCGACTACTGCCCCTCCGAGGACCCGGTCGAGGCGATGAGCCTGCTCGCCGCCGCGGTCGTCACCGAGTCCGAACTCACCATCCGCCGTGTCCCGATCGAGTTCATGGAGATCGAGCTCGCGGTGCTGGAGGAGATGGGCCTCGACCACGACCGCTCGCCGGAGTACGCGGCGGACAACGGCCGCACCCGGCTGGTGGACCTGACGGTCCGGCCCTCAAAACTGGAGGCGCCGATCGACAAGATCCACCCGATGCCCTTCCCCGGTCTGAACATCGACAACGTCCCGTTCTTCGCGGCGATCGCGGCGGTCGCCGAGGGCAAGACGCTGATCCACGACTGGGTCTACGACAACCGCGCGATCTATCTGACGGACCTCAACCGCCTGGGCGGCCGCCTCCAGCTGCTCGACCCGCACCGAGTCCTGGTCGAGGGACCGACCCGCTGGCGCGCGGCCGAGATGATGTGCCCGCCCGCACTGCGGCCTGCCGTGGTGGTGCTGCTGGCGATGATGGCGGCCGAGGGCACGTCCGTACTGCGCAATGTGTACGTCATCAACCGGGGTTACGAGGATCTGGCGGAGCGCCTCAACTCGGTGGGCGCGCAGATCGAGATCTTCCGGGACATCTGACCGGCTCGTCACCGTCCCCGTCCGTCACTGAGAGTACGCGCGCGGTTCGCGAGCCTGCCGTGTTCAGGGGAGGATAAGGGGGCTGGGGGTGCATAACGCCCCAATCCGACCGGGACGCCGAGTGATGGACAAGCCAACGAGAGCAGCCGGATCCGCAGGAGTGACATCGAGCGCCGCAGTGTTCGGCGCGCCGTGCTGGGTCAGTCTGATGACACGTGACCTGCAGGGCGCGCAGGATTTCTACGGCGCGGTCATGGGGTGGGAATTCCGGAAGGGCGTACTGGGCGACGAGTTCAGTACCGCTTTTCTCGAGGGTGCGCCGGTCGCCGGAATCGGGGCGCTGGCGTCCATGTTGCAGGTCGCCGTCGCCTGGACCCCGTACTTCGCCGTCATCGATACGGATCAGACCGCCGCGCGCATCCGGGAACGCAGCGGCACCGTCGCGGTCGGCCCGCTCACCTTCTCCATGGGGCGGGGGGCGCTGGCTGCCGACCGCGACGGCGCCGTCTTCGGCATCTGGGAAGGACTGCTCGTCTCCGACTGGCTGACCGGGCGCAAGAAGGCGCCCGTCTGGCTGCGTCTGCGGACCCGCAACGCCTTCGAAGCGGCCATCTTCTACGGCGAAGTCCTCGAGTGGGCATCCGATCGCCCCGGCTCCTGCCAGGTCGACTACGAAGAGGACGAAGTCGTGCTGCGCAGCAAGGGGCATGTGCTCGCGCGCCTCAGCTCCGGCGCGACGGGGGCGGCACCGGACCCCACGCTCCGGCCCCACTGGCACTGCCACTTCCCGGTCGGCGACGTCGAGGCCACCGTGGAGGCGGCCCGCCGCAATGGAGGCCTCGTCCTGGGACAGAGCTCGATGCCGCAGGGCGAGGAGGCCACGCTGCGCGATCCGGACGGCGCCCTGTTCACCGTCACCAGCAGCACAGTCCCCGAATGAGTCTCAGGGCCGCCCGGGAGTGACCCCTCCCTGGAGGCGTGCCAGGTCCGAGGGGCGGACCTGGATGGCCAGGAGGGCGATCACCGCGGCGATCACCGTGAAGATGGCGGCCACGGTGAAGGCGACGGAGACTCCGGAGGTCAGCACCTCATCGCCCCACGGCGGTGGGAGCTGTCCCGTGCGCCGGAAACTCAGCCGTTCCACCGGCGTGGCCTGGGTCATGAAGAGCGGTATCTGGTCCTTGGCCTCGTTGCGGCTGGCCGTGCCGAAGACCGTCACCAGAATGGACAGGCCGAGCGAACCGCCCACCTGCTGGGTCGCGTTGAGCATGCCGGAGGCCGCGCCCGACTCATGCCTGGGCACACCGGAGACGGCCATCAGGGTCAGCGAGACGAAGTTCATCCCCATGCCGAGGCCGAAGATGAGGATCGGTCCCAGGATGCTGCCCAGATAGGTCGAATGGATATCGGTGAGGGTCAGCCAGGACAGCCCCACCGCGGCCAGGATCGCACCGGTCACCATGAACGGTTTCGGGCCGTACTTCGGCAGAAGTTGGGAGGCGATGCCCGCGCCCACCGCGATGACCGCGCTCACCGGCAGAAAGGCGAGGCCGGCCTGGAGCGGGCTGAAGTCCAGCACGTCCTGCACGAAGAGCGTGAGGAAGAAGAACATGCCGAAGATCGCGGCGGCGAGGCTCAGCATGATTCCGTAGGTGCCTGCCCTATTGCGGTCGGCGAACATGTGCAGTGGCGTGATCGGCTGCTTCGAGCGGCGCTCGGTGAGGATGAAGGTCGTGAGGAGCACCACCGCCGCGGCGAACGACGCGAGCGTGAGCCGGTCGCGCCAGCCTTCCTGCGCGGCCCGGATGAAGCCGTAGACCAGCGCGACCATGCCGAGCGTCGAGGTCAGCGCACCGGCCAGGTCGAAGTGGCCCGGATGGCGCTCGGACTCCTTGATGTGGCGGGGCGTCGCCAGAACGATGAGCAGGGCGATCGGCACATTGACGAAGAACACCCAGCGCCAGTCGAGCCATTCGACGAGGATGCCGCCGGCCAGCAGGCCGATCGCGCCGCCGCCCGCGGAGACCGCCGCGAAAGCTCCGAACGCCCGGTTGCGGGCCGGGCCTTCGGTGAAGGTGGTGGTGATCAGTGCGAGCGCGGTCGGCGATGCGATGGCGCCGCCGGCGCCCTGCAGGGCGCGAGAGGCAAGGAGCTGGCCCGAGTTCTGGGAGAGGCCGCCGAGCAGAGAGGCGAGCGCGAAGAGCAGGACGCCGAACATGAAGACCCGGCGGCGGCCGAGTATGTCACCGGCGCGGCCGCCGAGGAGGAGCAGGCCGCCGAAGGTGAGCGTATAGGCGCTGACGACCCAGGAAAGGCTCGTGGTCGAGAAGTTCAGCGCGCTCTGGATGTGCGGGAGCGCGATGTTCACGATGGTGACATCGAGTACCACCATCAACTGGCACGAGGCGATGACGAGGAGCGCGATCCCGTTGCCGCCGAGTTTCTTGTCCGACGCGGCGGTCTGCGAGGTGGGTATCGGCTGTGGGGTCGTCATGGCGGATCGTGTCCCTCTTACGAGGGTCAGTAGACGAATCCGTCTACCCATCGACGGTAAACCCGGGGCAGGCACACCACCAATCGATCAAGACCGTTCCGCGGCAGTCTCCGCGATAAAGGCACGCAGCGCTTCCGTCAGGCGCTCCGGCTGGTCCTCGGCGATCAGCGTGCAGCAGTCCTCGATCTCCAGCAGCCGCCCCTGCGCCAGCAGTTCGGCCAGCCGCCGGCCGTGTTCCCGCGGCATCATCCGGTCCTCCGTTGCCCACACCACCAGCGCGGGCCGGTCGAACTTCCGTAGTCCTTCGGCCGCTTCGAGGAGTTCGGTCTTGCGTACACCCGCGTTGTAGCGGCGGAAGTCGTTCCTGATGGCCTTGTCATTGAGCAGCGGCCGCAGCCAGCCGTCGGCAATCTCGTGCGGTACGGGACGCCTGGTGAGCGCGCCGAGGCCGATGGGCAGTCGGCGCAGCGGCTTCAGCGCCAGGATCCGGGCCATCAGCGCGACGCCGCCGGGCACCTTGCAGACGAGCGAGATCATCTTGCCGGGTGCGCCCGGCGGGTAGTTGTCGAAGGCCTCGCAGGAGATGAGCACGAGCCGGGCGAGCCGCTCGGGATGGCGTCCCGCGACGGTCTGGGCGCGTCCGCAGTCGCTCTCGACGAGGGTCACCTCGCGCAGGTCCAGGCGGTCCAGGAACTCCGCGATCAGCTCATTGACGGAGTCGGGGCCGAGCGGAACGTCCGGGCGCATCGGGGTGCGGTGCGAGCCGTAGGGCAGGGTCGGGGCGATACAGCGGTGGTCCCGCCCCAGTCCGGCGACGACCTTGCGCCAGACCGTCGCGTCGTGGACCAGACCGTGCAGCAGGACAACGACGGGGCCGGGGCCTCCCGTGTCCTCGTACGCGATCGTCCCTGCGCTGAGCTCGATCTCCGGCATGACGGCTCCCCTCGGGTCATAACGATGTTATGCACTGAGGCTCCGGGCCGCCAGACCCCGGTCAGGGGAGCACAGCCACACCGTCGAGCTCGACCAGGGCCTCGTCGTCCCAGAGCCGGACAATGCCGATCACCGCCATCGCGGGGTAGTCACGTCCCGCCAACCGCCGCCAGATACGGCCAAGTTCAGCCGCATGAACGCGGTAGTCGGCGACATCGGTGGCGTAGACCGTGACCCGGGCGAGGTCCTGCGGGGCGCCGCCGGAGGCCGCGAGGGCGGTGAGCAGATTCGCCAGTGCCGTCTCGAACTGCTCGGGCAGCGTCTCGCCGACGATCTTCCCGTCGGTGTCCAGCGCGGTCTGCCCGGCCAGGAACACAAGGCGTGAGCCGGTGGCGGTGACAGCGTGCGAGAAGCCGGTGGGCGGCGAGAGCTCGGCCGGATTGTGGCGGTGCAGGCTCATGCGTGCGGCTCCTCTGCGTGCGGCTCCTTCGCGTACCGCTCCTTGGAGTACAGCTCCTTGGCGATGATCGTGCGCTGGACCTCGGTGGCGCCCTCGTAGATCCGGGGGGCGCGGACCTCTCGGTAGAGGTGTTCCAGGAGGTGGCCGCGCTGGAGCGCGCGGGCGCCGTGCAGCTGGACGGCGGCGTCCACGACGTACTGCGCAGTCTCCGTCGCCAGCAGTTTCGCCATCGCGGACCGCTTCGGCACGTCGGCGGCCCCTTCGTCATATGCGGCGGCCGCGGCGTACACGAGAAGCCGCGCGGCCTCGGTCCGTGTCGCCATCTCGGCGACCTGGTGGGCGACGGACTGGAGCTCCTTGAGCGGACCGCCGAAGGCGCTGCGGCGGGCGGTGTGCTCGAGGGCCGCGTCCAGGGCGGCCTGGGCCATGCCGACTGCGAAAGCGCCAACGCTGGGCCGGAAGAGGTTCAGGGTGTTCATGGCGACACGGAAGCCGCGGTCGGTCTCGCCGAGGACGTCGTCGCCGGTCACCGGCACATCGTTGAAAGCAAGTGCGCCGATGGGGTGCGGCGAGAGCATCTCCAGCGCGGTCCCGGTCAGTCCCGGCCGGTCCGCCGGGACGAGGAACGCGGTGACTCCACGCGCGCCGGCGCCCTCCGTCGTACGGGCGAAGACGGTGTAGAAGTCGGCCTCGGGGGCGTTGGAAATCCAGCGCTTCTCGCCGCTCAGCCGCCAGCCTCCTTGATCCGGCACGGCTTTGAGGGCGAGTGCCGCCGCGTCCGAGCCGGCGTCCGGCTCGCTCAGCGCGAAGGCTGCAACGGCACGCCCCGCGATCACCTCGGGCAGCCAGCGCTCCTGCTGGGCGGCCGTACCCGCCTGGACCAGCGGGTAGCTGCCCAGGCCCTGGAGGGCGAGGGCGGTCTCGGCCTCCGTACAGCCGTACGCCAGCGATTCGCGCAGCAGGCAGAGCTCGAGCGCACCGGCCCCGAACAGGCGTTGCAGCAAGCCGAGTTCGCCGAGAGCGGCGACCAAGGGGCGGTTGACTCGGCCCGGCTCCGCCTTCTCCGCGAGCGCTCGCAGCCGCTCGTCGGCCAGGGTGCGCAGCTGCGCACACCAGGCGGTCTGTGCCGGATCGAGTGAAAATACGGGCATCCGTGCCCCCACTTCCTGCGGCCGGGGGTCCGGGGGTGCCCCCTGGGAAAGCAGGGTATCGCGGACCGTTGACTGTCGTCACCTTCACGATACGCTCGATTCGCGACCCCACCACGAGAAGGGGCGAACCATGGAGCTGACACCCTCGGCCCACCTCGACACCTTTCCGCGCGACCACCTCCCGCCCACCGGGCAGTGGCCGGAAATCCTCCTCGACCTGCCCGAACTGAACTATCCACAGCGGCTCAACTGCGGGGCCGAGCTGCTGGACCGTACGATCGAGCGATTCGGCGCCGAGCGGCCCGTCTTCCGTACCGGCGGCGGCGAGGTCTGGACCTACGGAGAGCTGCGCGACCAGGTCGACCGGATCGCGCATGTCCTCACCTCCGGTCTTGGGGTGGTCCCCGGAAATCGCGTCCTGCTGCGCGGCCCGACGAGCCCCTGGCTCGCCGCCTGCTGGCTGGCCGTGATGAAGGCGGGCGCGGTGGCGGTCACCGTTCTGGCCCAGCAGCGGGCCAGGGAACTGGCGACGGTCTGCGAGATCGCCGCCGTCAGCCACGCCCTGTGCGACATCCGGTCGGTCGACGATCTGGCGAAGGCGGAAGTGCCGGGGCTGCGCATCACGGCGTACGGCGGTGACTCCCCCGACGATCTGCTGGGGCTGGCCGCCGGCGCGGCGCCGGAGCCGTACCAAGCGGTGGCGACCGCGGCCGACGATGTCGCGCTGATCGCATTCACCTCGGGCACGACCGGCCGCCCCAAGGGATGCATGCACTTCCACCGGGATGTGCTGGCCGTAGCGGACACCTTCTCCGCGCGAGTACTGCGGCCCGAGCCCGACGATGTCTTCGCGGGCAGCCCGCCCCTGGGCTTCACGTTCGGGCTCGGCGGCTTGGTGATCTTCCCGATGCGGGCGGGGGCGTCGGCGCTGCTGCTCGAACAGGCGGGCCCCAGGCAGCTGTTGTCCGCGATCGCCGCGCACCGGGTGTCGGTCCTGTTCACCGCGCCGACCGCGTACCGCGTGATGCTGGACGAGCTCGAGGCGCACGACACCGGTTCGCTGCGGCGCTGTGTGTCCGCCGGTGAGAATCTGCCCGCCGCCACCTGGCGCGCCTGGCAGGAGCGGACCGGGCTGCGCATCATCAACGGCATCGGCGCGACCGAGCTGCTGCACATCTTCATCTCGGCGGCGGACGAGTCGATCAGACCGGGGACCACCGGGATCCCGGTTCCGGGGTGGCACGCGCGCGTGGTGGACACCGCCGGCCTGCCGGTCCCGGACGGCGAGCCCGGGCTGCTGGCCGTACGCGGCCCGGTGGGCTGCCGTTATCTGGCCGACCCTCGCCAGGGGGAGTATGTACATGACGGCTGGAACGTCACCGGCGACACGTATGTACGCGAGCCGGACGGCTATTTCCGCTATGTCGCACGCGCCGACGACATGATCATTTCGGCCGGCTACAACATCGCGGGACCGGAGGTGGAGGACGCGTTGCTGCACCACCCGGATGTGGCGGAGGCCGCGGTTATCGGCCGTACCCACCCGCTGCGGGGCCAGATCGTGGTGGCGTACGTCGTGCTGCGCGACGGGGTCCCGGCCGGCGACGACACCGCCGCCGCGCTGACCGACTCCGTGAAACGGCGGCTGACACCGTACAAGTGTCCGCGCGAGATCGTCTTCCTCGACGCGCTTCCGCGCACCCCGACCGGCAAGCTGCAGCGCTACCGGCTGCGGGCCCTAGAGTGATCACGTGGCCGAGCAGCACACCCCCCGCTCCCTGATCGTCACCCTGTACGGCGCGTACGGACGCGAACGGTCGGGGCCTCTCCCCGTGGCCGAACTCATCCGTCTGCTGGCGGTCCTCGACGTCGACGCCCCGTCGGTACGTTCCTCGGTCTCCCGGCTCAAACGCCGCGGTCTGCTGATCCCCGAGCGCACCGCGGACGGGGCCGCCGGTTACGCGCTCTCGGCGGATGCGCGCCAGCTGCTCGACGACGGGGACCGGCGTATCTACACCCGGCACTCCCCCTCGCTGTCCGACGGCTGGGTGCTCGCCGTCTTCTCGGTGCCGGAGGCCGAGCGCCACAAGCGCCATCTGCTGCGTTCCCGGCTGGCCCGGCTCGGCTTCGGGTCGGCGGCGCCCGGTGTCTGGATCGCGCCGGCGCGGCTGTACGAGGAGACCCGGCACACGCTGCGGCGGCTCCAGCTCGACCCGTATGTCGAGCTGTTCCGCGGCGAGCACCTCGGCTTCGCGCCCACGGCGGAGGCGGTGGCGCGCTGGTGGGATCTGGCGGCGATCGCCAAGCAGCACGAGGAGTTCCTGGATCTGCACGGGCCGGTGCTGCGGGCGTGGGAGGCGCGCGACGAGGTGCCTGCCCAGGACGCGTACCGGGACTATCTGTCGGCGCTGGACTCCTGGCGGCGGCTGCCGTACGTGGATCCGGGCCTGCCGGTCGAGCTGCTGCCGCAGGGCTGGCCGGGCGGACGATCGGCGGAGGTCTTCGCCCGGCTGCACGCGCTGCTGCGGGACGCGGGCGCGGCGTTCGTGCAACCGTGACCCCGGTGCCGTGCCGCTACGTCTGCCTCAGCCCAGGGTGAGCCTCGGTTTCGGTGCGTCCGTGCGGCCGGTCGGGGGTTTGCGGCTGCCCGCCCGGTACGGGAGCGGCCAGGGCGCGCCCTGGCCCGCGTAGTCCTGGTCGGCCGCCGCGTGCAGCGTCCAGTGGGGGTCGTAGAGATGCGGCCTGGCCAGCGCGCAGAGGTCGGCGCGGCCCGCCAGCAGGAGCGAGTTGACGTCGTCCCAGGAGGAGATCGCACCGACGGCGATGACGGGAATGCCGAGGCTGTTGCGGATCCGGTCGGCGTACGGAGTCTGGTACGAGCGGCCGTACTCGGGCTGCTCGTCCGGGACGACCTGTCCCGTGGAGACGTCGATCGCGTCGGCGCCGTGGGCGGCGAAGGCGCGGGAGATCCCGACCGCGTCATCGGCGGTGGTGCCGCCCTGTGCCCAGTCGGTCGCGGAGATACGGACGGTCATGGGCCGGTCGTCGGGCCAGATGTCGCGCATCATGGCGAAGACTTCGAGGGGGAAGCGGAGGCGGTTGTCCAGGGAGCCGCCGTAGGAGTCGGTCCGCCGGTTGGTGAGCGGAGAGAGAAAACCGGACAGCAAGTAGCCGTGGGCGCAGTGGAGTTCGAGGAGGTCGAAGCCGCTGCGGACGGCGCGTCGGGTGGCGGCGGCGAACTGCTCACGGATGTCGTTCAGTCCGGCCCGGTCCAGGGCGTGCGGGACCTGGTTGACCCCGGTCCGGTACGGCAGCGCGGAGGCGGCGGAGAGCGGCCAGTTGCCCCGGTCGAGCGGCTGGTCGATGCCTTCCCACATGAGCTTGGTGGAGCCCTTGCGGCCGGAATGGCCGAGCTGGACGCCGATCGCCGTGCCGGGCGAGTGGTGGTGCACGAAGTCGGTGACACGGCGCCAGGCTGCGCCCTGTTCGTCGGTGTAGAGGCCTGTGCAGCCGGGGGTGATCCGGCCCTCGGCGCTGACACAGACCATCTCGGTCATGACGAGGCCCGCTCCACCGAGGGCGCGTGCGCCGAGGTGGACGAGATGGAAGTCGCCCGGGATGCCGTCGGCGGCGCTGTACATGTCCATGGGTGAGACGACTACGCGGTTGCGCAGGGTCAGTCCGCGCAGCCGGAGCGGCGTGAACATCGGGGGTGTGCCCGGCGGGCAGCCGAAGTCGCGCTCGACGGAGTCGGTGAAGGCCGCATCGCGCAGCCGCAGATTGTCGTGGGTGACACGGCGGCTGCGGGTGAGCAGGTTGAAGGCGAACTGCCGGGGCGGCTGGTCGAGGTAGGTGGCGAGCTCCTCGAACCAGCGGAGGCTGGCGGCGGCCGCGCGCTGGGTGGACTCGACGACCGGGCGACGTTCGGTCTCGTACGCGGCGAGGGCCTGGCCGAGGGTCGGCTGCTCCTCGATGCAGGCGGCGAGCGCGAGCGCGTCCTCGACGGCGAGCTTGGTGCCGGAGCCGATGGAGAAGTGGGCGGTGTGGGCGGCGTCGCCGAGCAGCACCGTATTGCCGTGGGACCAGCGGTCGTTGACGACGGTACGGAAGGCGATCCAGGCGGAGTTGTTGGCGCGGAGGGGGCGGCCGCCGAGGGCGTCGGCGAAAATCTTCGCGCACTGGTCCGTGGACTGCGCCTCGTCGCAGGTGTCGAGGCCGGCCGCCCGCCAGACCTCCTCGCGCATCTCGATGATGACGGTGCTGGTGCCGAATTGGTTCTGCGGCCCGGAGGACCTCGTTGAGGGGTGGTCGCCGGGAGACGGGCGGGCGAAGGGGTAGCCGTGGAGCTGCATCACCCCGTGCTCGGTCTCGGCGATCTCGAAGCGGAAGGCGTCGAAGGCGAAGTCGGCGGCGAGCCAGATGTAGCGGCACCGGTGGGAGGTGATGCGCGGCGCGAAGGAGTCGGCGTGCGCCTCTCGGGTGAGGCTGTGCAGGCCGTCGGCGGCGATGACGAGGTCGTACGCCTCGGCGAGCTCGGCTGCGGGCGGGGCGGGGGTGCGGAAACGGAGCCGTACGCCGAGATCGGCGCAGCGCTGGTGCAGGATCTCCAGCAGCCTGCGCCGGCCGAGCGCGGCGAAGCCGTGTCCGCCGGAGGTGAGGGTCCGGCCGCGGTGGACGATGTCGATGTCGTCCCAGCGTACGAACTCGTCCTGGAGCGCGCGGTAGACGGCGGGGTCGGCGTGCTCGATCCCGCCGAGGGTCTCGTCGGAGAGGACGACACCGAATCCGAAGGTGTCCTCGGGGCCGTTCCGCTCCCAGACGGTGATCTCCCGCGCGGGATCGAGCCGCTTGAGCAACACGGCGGCGTACAGCCCCCCGGGCCCGCCACCGATCACGGCGACACGCAGGGCACGGCCGGGTCGCGCCGGCGTCCGGACCCGGACCTCCTGCTCGGCCGGTGAAACGGAGGCCCGGGTCGACTCGGGCGGCGCGGCAGGGGGCGGGCTCGTCGCGGTGCTTTCGGTCGGCCGGGGCATCGTCAGCGTCCCTGCCACTTCGGCGCGCGCTTCTCCGTGAATGCCGCGTGGAACTCCGCGTAGTCCTCGCCGTTCATCAGCAGCGCCTGCGTCGCCGCGTCCAGCTCGACCGAGGCCGCGAGCGGCATGTCGAGCTCGGCGGTGAGCAGTGCCTTGGTCTGGGCGTATGCCAGCGCCGGGCCCTCCGCCAGTCGGCGGGCCAGCGCGGCCGCCCGGGTGTCCGCCTCGCCCTCGTCCGTCAACTCGCTGATCAGGCCGATCCGTTCGGCCTCCGGCGCGCGGACCGGTTCGCCGAGCATCAGCAGCCGGGTGGCGTGTCCCAGCCCGACGACCCGCGGCAGCAGATACGCCGCGCCCATGTCGCCGCCCGAGAGCCCCACCTTGGTGAAGAGGAACGCGAACCGGGCCGAGGGGTCCGCGATACGGAAGTCCGCCGCCAGCGCCAGCACCGCACCGGCTCCGGCCGCGACACCGTGCACCGCGGCGATCACCGGGAAGGGGCATTCCCGCAGCGCCCGTACGACCTGCCCGGTCATCCGGTTGAAGTCGAGCAGCTGGGCGGTGTCCATGGCGAGCGTGGCGCCGATGATGTCGTCGACGTCGCCGCCGGAACAGAAGCCGCGCCCCTCTCCGCCGAGGACCAGCGCCCGCACGGACCGCTCCCGGGACAGCTCGGCGAGCAGGTCGCGCAGGTCGGCGTACGCACCGAAAGTGAGCGCGTTGAGCTTCTCGGGCCGGTCGAGCGTGACGGTGGCGACACCGTCCTGCCTGGTCAGCCTGATGTGGCGCCATTGCTCGGTGCGGGGCGCAGAGCTGGAAAAGGGGCTCATGAAAGCGGCCTCCCTCAGCGGGCCGACTATTACCTGCCTTACGAAGCTATCATCT
Source organism: Streptomyces sp. NPDC002730 (assembly GCF_042888805.1). Taxonomy (NCBI): domain Bacteria; kingdom Bacillati; phylum Actinomycetota; class Actinomycetes; order Kitasatosporales; family Streptomycetaceae; genus Streptomyces; species Streptomyces sp. NPDC002730. Next base: position 64,711 of record NZ_JBIAQG010000018.1, on the reverse strand, counting down.
ATACGTGACTTCCGTCATGAGAACGCGATAAGAGTCGGGCTGTGTCAGCGGAGGGACGGCCAGGAACGTCCGAGGGCGCGGACCCCTTCAGGTCCGCGCCCACCGACGGACCGAGGATGAGTAACCAAAGATGAGTACCGGTACTCATGAACCTCAAGCACCCCGCAGAGAGCATCGGATCATGCCTACGCGGAAACACACTGCCGTCACCATCGCCGCCGCAGCCGCCGTCCTTACTCTGACCAGCTGCGGGAAGAGCGCGGACGACGTGTTCTCCAACCTCAATGGCACCAACTCATCCAGCTCGCACGACACCAGTACCTCCGGGCCGGACGCGCCACGGTCCGACGCACCACCGAACTACGCCGACAACAACCGGGTACGGCAGCCCGGCGAGATGAGTCTGCAGGACGAGAAGCGAGCCGGGCAGAAGGCCACTGAGGTCGGACGGGCCCTCGACGATCTGCGCCGACGGGGCAGGATCAGTCCTGCAGAGGTACGGCCCGCACTCGCACAGCTCGCCGCCCCCGCCCACCTCTCCGTGGAAGCGCTGGTGATCGGCACCGGGATGGACAAGGCCGAAGGCAGCACTTACGGCATCTGGATCGGCAAGACCGCCTGCGTCACTGGAGCCGTCAGCAAAGACCGCGTGTGGGCCGACGCCAACGGCCACTACCCCGAGACCGGTTGCATGCCCCCGGCCTCCACTCACTGAGGCCTCGATGATCGGCCGCACAGGCCGTCCCACGGGACGCGAGGATCATCGCGGAAGACCGACCGGGGGCAGATCTTCAGCGGCTCTTCGGAGCTGATGCGTGCCCTGAACCAGCGTGACCTGAGACCGGGGCCCGCGCCCGCGTCACCCTGCCGTGGCGGCGGACATCCGGGGTAGCGGCGGCGCAGGGAGATCACCGCCGACCGGCTCCGCAAGAGCCGGTTCCGAGCCGACCGGCCCGGAACCGGCCGGGATCCGGCCCGGAACCGGTCCGCGCCACCGCGCGTATGACTATCCGGCGTCGCCGAGGGTGGCGACCATGATCGCCTTGATCGTGTGCATACGGTTCTCCGCCTCGTCGAAGACGACCGAGTGCTCCGATTCGAAGACCTCGTCGGTGACTTCGAGCTCGGTCAGTCCATGGCTCTCATGGATCTCCCGGCCGACCTTCGTGCCCAGGTCGTGGAAGGCGGGCAGGCAGTGCAAGAACTTCACGTCCGCGTTGCCGGTGGCGCGCAGGACATCCATGGTCACGGCGTACGGACCGAGCGCCTCGATGCGCTCGTCCCAGATCTCCTTGGGCTCGCCCATCGAGACCCAGACGTCGGTGGCGACGAAGTCCGCGCCGGCGACACCCTCGGCGATGTCCTCGGTGAGGGTGATCCGCGCGCCGCTGACCTCGGCGGCCTCGCGGGCCCTGGTGACGACGTCCTCGGCCGGCCAGTACGACTTCGGCGCGACGATCCGTACGTCCATGCCCAGCAGAGCGCCCGTGACCAGGTAGGAGTTGCCCATGTTGAAGCGGGCGTCGCCGAGGTAGGCGAAGGCGATCCGCTCGAGCGGCTTGTCGCTGTGCTCGGTCATGGTGAGCACATCGGCGAGCATCTGGGTGGGGTGCCAGTTGTCGGTGAGGCCGTTGTAGACCGGGACCCCGGCGAACGCCGCGAGCTCCTCGACAGTGGCCTGCCCATCACCGCGGAACTCAATGGCGTCGAACATCCGGCCGAGCACCCGCGCGGTGTCCTTGGCGGACTCCTTGCTGCCGATGTGCGAGCCTGCCGGGTCGATGTACGTCGTCGATGCGCCCTGGTCCGCGGCCGCGACCTCGAAGGAGCAGCGCGTACGGGTCGACGACTTCTCGAAGATCAGCGCGATGTTCTTGCCGCGCAGCCGCTGGACCTCGGTGCCCGCACGCTTGGCCGCCTTGAGTTCGGCGGCCAGACCGATCAGGCCGCGGAACTCGTCGGCGGTGAAGTCCAGCTCCTTGAGGAAGTGGCGGCCTTCGAGATGTATCGCCATGGTGGCTGCTCCTGGGTCGCGAATGCGATGACGTGACCATGGAAGTGTATACGACACTCTGCATTGCTATACGGAATCGCGTTCGACCGGACAGCTCATACAGCGGGGGCCTCCTCTGCCCCGGCCCAGTTCACTCCCGGGGATCTCGATCACTTCGATGCCCTGCTTGCGCAGATGGGTGTTGGTGGTGACATTGCGCTCGTACGCGACGACGACACCCGGCTCGACGGCGAGGACATTGCAGCCGTCGTCCCACTGCTCGCGCTCCGCCGAGTGGACGTCCTGGGTCGGCGTGAGGACCCTGATCTCCTTGAGCCCCAGCGCGGCGGCGATCGCGCTGTGCATGTGCTCGGGCGGATGATCGCTGACCCTGAGCCCTTGAGCGCCTTCGGCCGGTTCGATGGTGTACGAGCGGAGCATGCCGAGCCCCGCGTACTGGGTGAAGGTGTCGCGGTCGACCATCGTCATAACGGTGTCGAGATGCATCAGAGCCCGTCGCTTGGGCATGTCCAGCGCCACGATGGTGCGGGCCGAACCGGCCGCGAACAGCCCGCGGGCCAGCATCTCCACGGCCTGCGGCGTGGTCCGCTCACTCATCCCGATCAGTACCGCGCCATTGCCGATGACCAGGACGTCGCCGCCCTCGATGGTGGAGGGGTAGTCGTCCTGCCCCTCCGACCAGTGGTGGAACTCGCCCGCGCGCGGGCCGGTGAAGAGCGGATGGTGCTTGTAGATCGCCTCGAAGTGGACGGTCTCACGCTGCCGGGCCGGCCAGCGCATGGCATTGATGGAGACGCCGTCGTAGATCCAGGCGGAGGTGTCGCGGGTGAAGAGATGGTTCGGCAGGGGCCGGAGGAGAAAGTCGTCGAGATCCATCACATGGAAGCGGACGGACGTCGGCTCGGGATGACCGGCGAGGAACTCCCGCTTGGTCATCCCGCCGACCAGCGCCTCGACCAGGTCGGCCGTGGACAGCTCGTCGAAAGCGGCTCTGAGGTGGCTGGTGGCGAGCGGACCGTACTCCTTCTCGGCGAAGACCCGGTCCAGCACGAGCTTTCTGGCCTCCGGGATCTCCAGCGACTCGCGGAGAAGATCGCCGAAGAGGTGCACCTCCACCCCGCGGTCGCGCAGCACGTCCGCGAACCCGTCGTGCTCCTGCCGGGCACGGCGCACCCACAGCACATCGTCGAAGAGCAGGGCGTCCTTGTTACTGGGTGTGAGGCGCTTCAGCTCCAGGTCTGGTCGGTGCAGTATGACCTGGCGCAGCAGCCCGGTCTCGGAGTCGACATGGAATCCCATGCCCCCATCCTCACCGCGCGGAGCGCTGTTCACCCGGCGAACGACCTGACTTGCCTACGTGACGCTCATCAGCGTCACGATCAGAACCACAGCGGCCACGAGTACGCCGCCGAGAACGAGGACGACCAGACGGCCGTCCTGTGCCGAAGAACGGGCAGGCTCACGCGCGGCGGCGGCCGACGACGGCGGCGGCGGCGGCTGATCCGGGAGGCTCCGCGGCGTCGCCCGTACATCGTGGGCGCCGACGACGACACTCGGCTCGTACCCTCCGTGTGCCGCCCTGAGCAGTGCCAGCCATGCGGCTTCGGGCAGTCCGGGGCGCTCGCCCGCCACAATCTGCCGGACCGCGGCCCGGCCGGCCCGGTCGGAGCCGGTGCTCAGCCGTGGCAGCAGCTCGGTCAACCGGTCCTTCGGCCGTGGGTCGTCCAGCAGGGGGCGTACCACCCAGCGGTAGAGGGATGCGGCGTTGGCGGCCCGGATCTCGTCGCCGGGACCACCGCCACCGCCGCCCGGACCGTACTGACCCGTCAGGAAGAGATCCAGGTCGAGGACGGTGTCGCGCAGTCCCCGCCGCAGGCTCTGGTGCCAGTACGGCCACCTCTCGGCGATCTCCGCCATCAGGAGTGTCACCGCCTCGTAGTGGATGGCGGCCCGCAGCGCGCGAATCAAGTCCCGGTCCACGGCGCTCCGCACCAGCTCCCTGGCATCGCTCGGGGGGCCGGCGTAACGCTCGGGGAAGGCGGAGAGCACGGTCAGCAGGTACTGGTAGTCCACCGTCGGCCGCCGACCGCGCCGGCGCAGCCGACGCAAGCGGCGCAGCCGGCGCGGGCTCACCTGCGGGGCCTTCCACTCCGCCGGGACGACCCGGACCTCGGACTCGGCAGGGCGCGAGGCCGCGGGCGAGCCGGCATGCGGCGGCTGCGCCGGGAGCTGCTGGTGGTGTTGCTGCGTGTGCGGCTGGTGCTGGTGCGTCGCATGCGGCTGGTGCTGGTGATACGAATGCGCCTGCGGCTCGCGCCCGTCGTACGGGTCCCGCGTCGACAGCGTCGACGACTCCCGCCCGTCGTAAGGCTCACGCGCCGGCAACTCCCGGCCGGGCGCTTCCTCCCATGGCGGCGGACGATGCTCCTCCGCCCGGCGGCCGCCGTGCCCGCGTTCGGCGCCGTCCAGCGCCGACAGCGCGCGTTCCACCGCGTCCAGGAGCGTCCGCCCGCCGACGCCGTTCCCCACCCGCTGCGTCGCAACCGTCCGCAGCGTCCTGTCCACCTCGAACTCCCGCCCGTCCCCCTGCGCCACCCCGCGCAGATGGTGGCGGACCAGCTCGGCCGCGAGTTCCTCCGCGCGGTCCCGGCAGCGCTCCCGCGGATCCGTACGCAGCCGCTGGGTGTCCTGAGCCGCTGAGCCCGGCCAGCTCCGTACGAATACAAAGCGCAGCGCAGCCGTTTCGGCGGTGTCGTGCGTCGCGAACGTCCAGCCTCGCGGGACGAGTCCGCTGAAGATGCCGGCCATGCCCCAGAGCACCCGGCAGGCGCTGTCCCCGCCCTGACGGTCCAGCAGAGTGAAGCGCTGACGGGGATGGCGCAGGAACTCCGCGACCGCGCCCGTCAGCTCTTCCTCCACTCCGGCCAGGGTCGCCGCGAGCCGTCGCTGCCCGTCGAGGGCCGAGGGCAGCAGCGCCGCCTCGCGCACCTGGTCCAGAGCGCCGCGGACCTCGCCCAGCGCCAGTTCGCTGCCCTCCCAGGACCAGTCGTGCAGCCCCAGACAGGTGTCGGGATCCAGTACCTGGGACGATCCGAGCAGCGCATGGCAGACCGTGCTCGTACTCCCGCCCGCATCGCGCCAGGGAGTGCGGTGCAGCAGCAGCGCGCTGCCGTCGCGCTCCAGCCGGACGAGCGCGGGCACCGTGTCCTCGCCGGTCGCCCGCAGCAGCGCGGCCGCGCTGCGGAAGACACCGTCGGCCTGCTCCGGGCCGCAGGACCAGGCCACCGGACCGAAGCCGGTGGTACCCGACGCGTTGTCGGCGTCCCAGCGGAAGACGATCTGGTTCACCGACTCCTCTTGCCGGACCATCAGGCGCCCACCTCTCTCGGCTCCGCTCCCGGCAGAAGCCCGCACATGGCAAAGATCGACAGCAGTGGCGCCAGCACCCGGCGGGGTCTGACACCGTGTGGAAACTCGTCGCCCCTCGCCTGGCCACCGGTCGCCGCGACGAAGTGCAGGGTGCAGCGGGCACAGTCGTCGAACGGCTTCAGCCAGGCGGAGCTGGCGTGGTGCGACACGAAGGCATAGGCGTCACGGCTCTCCGCGCGCACCGCGTCCGCGTCGAATCGCGTCGGCAGTGCGCGGCCCAGCCAGCGGTCCACGGAGGGGTCGAACCGCACCAGGTCACTCTTGTTCACCGCGACCGCCGCCGGTGCGTCGATGTACGGCCCGCGCCGCGGTATCCGGTTGAGGACGGTGGTGAACGCCTCGTCGCCCAGATCGCGCCGGCGCAGCTTGTTCCGCTCGCGCACCGGGTCGAGGAACGGCAATCGCAGCGCGCGCAGCGGATCCAGTACGAAGATGAAGGCACCGACGCCCATCAGAAACCCGGTCACCTCTCCTTCCTCCGCCAGGTCCTCTCCTGCGAGGTCGAAGAAGACAACCGGCCGGGTCGGCCCGCGCCCGGAGACCAGGAGACCGTCGGCGAAGCGCGCGAAGGTCTGCTGGCCGGTGCTGGCCAGCTGCTTCCCCTGTTGCAGGCCCTGCACCCGCTCCCGCAGGAACGTACGGTGCGAAGCCGGGTTGAGCGGCAGGCACTTGAGTCCGTACGGCTCGAGTCCACCCTGCTCGATCTCGCCGAGCATCGCGGCCAGCAGATGCGTCTTGCCCACGGCCGAGCTGCCCACCAGGGCGATGGAGAGAGGCTCACCGTTGGTGAGATACGGGACGGGCAGTTCGTGCGACCTGTCCCCGTCGGCGTGCGGGCAGCGGTGGAACGCCTGGCGCAGCGCGTCCTGCCGGTGCGCGGGGCGGTGTTCCGTACTGAGGTCGAGCGGAATGCGGTCGCCCTTGGGGGAGATGGTGAGAAGCATGCTCTCGTCGAAGGTGACCGGGAGCAGGCAGTGCGGGCACAGCCGGGGGCGTGGGGACGCCGGCGGCTCCTGCGCGGGCTCTGCGACGGATCGGGGGGCGGCCCCGTTCGACGGAGGTACGGCTCCCAGCAAGGAGCGCAGCGAGCGGCGAGTGGGCCCGGGCGTCGGTGCGGTCGCCTCCTCCACCGGCCGGTCGAGACCCAGCTCTCGTCTCTTGCGGGCGAGTTGGGCGTCGAAGTCGGCACGCGCCCGGCCGAGCGGATCGTTGACTCCGGGTGCCGAGACAAGCGGGTCGGTGACATTGAGCAGCCGCATCAGTTCCGTCGGTGTGGGCCTGTCGGCCGCCAGCGGAGCGAACACACCGCCGTGGTCGAGCGCGGCCAGCCGTCGGAAGTCGGCGAGGTCGGCAGGCGGGCCCGTGCCCTGGTCCGCCCGTCCGGAGAGCAGGAAGTACATCAGCTGGGCGACGGCCCACAGATCGTCCCTGGCATCGGCCCCTCCCCTGCCTTCGCGCTGCTCCGGCGACGCCCACGGCGCCGCACCGAACGCGCCCCTGGGCTCCCCGGTGCGCAGCGCGCCGTACGGCTCGGTGAGCCGCACATGGGTGCCGTCCCAGCTGACGGTCTCCGGCGCGATGGCCCGGTGTACGAGCCCCACGTCCTCCAGCAACCTTACCGCCAGGGTGAGTTGGGCGAGCACCTGGTGCTGCTCGTCCACGGTCAGGGCGCCGCGCCGGGCACTGATCGGCTCACCGCCATGGATCCGGTAGAGGATGAAGGGCTCGGGAGCCTCCAGATCGAAGCCGATCATCCGCGTGAATACTTCGCCGTACCGCTCGGAGCCGTACCTCCGCTCCAGGGCGACGGCCGCGGCCACTTCCCGCTCCAGCGTGCCGTACGCCTGCGGATCCGCCTGGCCCGACGCCGGCAGCCGGTACTGGTGCACCGGCCAGCCCGCGCCGAGTGTCACCTTGCGGGCGACCAGCGACGGCCGCCCGGGCAGCCGCCGGTCCGGCCCGAACCGGGCCGCGAACCCGACGGGATCCTCCTTGTGGGTGAGGAACTCCAGCACCTCGGACCACTCCGCCGATGCGGAGTACGCGCCACCTCCCGGTTCGGTCACGGCGCACCGCCCTCCTCTCCCCTGACGGTACGGACGGTCTCGGCACGCAGCGGTACGAGCCGCAGCACCCCGGCGTGCCGGCCGGTCGCCGTCCACACCACGTCCTCGGCCGCGCCGCGCCAGCTGTCCTGGTTCTCGTCCTGCTCCGCGCCACGGCGCATCGCCTCCGGCACGAACCGCACCTGCCGTACCGCCACCGGATCCTTGGACAGCATCCGCCGGTGCTCGGCGCCGCACAGCGGCACGGCATGCTCACCCGCGCTGCCCGGCCCGAGGAGCCAGGCCACCCGGTCCGCGGAGACGCCGAGCAACTGGGCCGCGCCCGGGCGCCGTTCGGGGTGCGGGGCAAACGGCGGCGGCGAGGCCGCTCCGTCGCGCTGCAGCCGTGCGTGCACCTCGTCGAGCAGCTCGTCCATCGGCCGGTCCAGCTGCATCCGGCCCGCGCTCGACGGGTCCTGCTCGACGGCTCCCCAGCAGGGCTCGACGATGCGGGCCACTCCGTCCATGAGATCCGAGACGAGCGTGTCGACCAGTGCGGGGCCGCCGTCGCCGCGCTCCCGTTCCAGCCAGGCCGGATCGGCGGCCGCCTCGAACTGCCAGGTGTCGTTGGCCGGTTGCTCCTCGCCGGCCGGCGCCTCTGCCGTCTCCGCCGTGAGAGCGTGCTCGAAGGACTCGAAGGACTCGAAGGATTCGGCGGGTTCCACAGGGTCCACAGGGCGGCCGGACGGCTCCGGTGCGCCCATCAGGTCGGGCGCCGACGCGGCGTCGAGCCATCCGTCACCGGCGCCGCTGTCCCCCCAGCTGTCCCAGCTCCAGGGCTCGGCCACCGGCTCCGCCTCTGCCGAAGGCTCCGGAACCGGCACCGGGCCGGCCCCCGGCGCTTCCTCGCGGCGCGTTCCGGACGGCTGCGAGCCGCCCGGAGTGTGCCGCTCCGCCGTATCGGCGAGACCCCGCAGCAACAGAGAGACAGCTCTGGCACCGTCCGAGCAGTGGTAGCGGGCATCCGCGAACAGCCAGTCGTGGACGGCCGTTTCGATCAGCAGCTGATCGACGTCCCGCACCAGCTGGGCGGCGAACTCCGCGTCCATCCGGCTCCACCAGGAGTCGACGGCCGCGCTCCAGTGGCGCAGCGCCAGCAGCACCAACAGGGCCAGCGAGAGCACCAGGGAGGCCGCACCGGCCCACGAGGGAAGCCCGAGGAACTGCCCGGTTCCCGCCCCGGCCACGCCGCCCGCCAGCCCGCCGAACAGGCGGGGCGCCGCCCCCGTGCTCCCCCCTCCGTCGAGCCTGCCGTCGGGTGAACGACTGGGCCGGCGGCGCACCATGAGTACGGCGAGTGCCGCCCCGGCCGGCCCGGTGGCCGGCCCCAGCACCCAGCCGAGTCCCGGCCACAGGCCGGCGGCGAACGCCAGCAGGAAGGCCACTACGGCCGCGATGCGCCCGGAGCCGCCCGCCGTGAAGGGTACGGGCGAGGCCAGATGCGTCAGATAGTCCCGGTCGCAGATCTCGTCGAGCCGCGCGAGCCTGGCCGCGCTGCCGGCCGGAGCGGACCGGTCCGACAGTGCCGCGAGCCGCGCGGCGACCGAACGCAGCGGAAGCCGCTTGGCGATCAGGCTCTCCGTGAAGCCGCGCAGACCGGGTCCGACACTGCTGCGGGAGACCTCGGGGATCTCCGGCAGGTCGATTCCGCGCTCCACCAGCCGGCTGCGCTGCTCCGGGGCCAGCCGCACTCCGCCGCCGTCCGAGAGCGCCCCGGCAATCGTCTCCTGGTAACCGGCCAGTGCCGCCGAGAGGCGTTCGAGGCGGCCCGGCAGGTCGGCTTCCCCGGCCGTCGTGAACAGCCCGGCCCAGCTCCGTACATGCTCATAGCCGTCCACCGCGTGGCGCAGGGCCGCCCCGCACTCCCGGTGCCGTGCCTCGGCCCGGCCGCCGGGCAGCAGCCAGGCACGACCCTCCAGGTTCCGCGGTACGGAGTCGCCGAGCAGGAGCGCCAGTTCGGCGGGGAGAGTGTCGCCCAGGACGGGGGCGGGGACTTCCTGGCCGACCAGACTCTCCAACGCCTGCCGCCAGGACCTTCTCCTGGCGTCATCCGTCAGATCGTGTTCCAGGATCCGCACGGCCGGGACCGCGACACCGTGGACGACATCCCCGAGCGCCCGCAGAACGGCGTCGAAGACCGCAGGGACGACGAGGAGTTCGACAAGGGGGCGCAGGGCTTCGTCGGCTCCGTGCGTTCCGGGACTCCGGCCGTTGCCTCGGGTGCCGGTCCCGCCGGACACGTCGATGAGCCACAGCACACCGGCGGCAGGCGGCCGCAGAGTGAGCGGCCGCCGCAGGGTCCGCTCCTCGCCCGGACCGACGGCCAGACAGATCACCTGGGCCGGTCCGTACGAGTAGAGCTCTTCGTAGAGCAGCTGATGGGTGATGAGACCGGGCGCGTCGTCGATGACGAGGAAGCGCCGCTCGTCGCCGGCCTGCGGCTCGTCCAGGGCGTCGGCCACGGCGCTGTGCAACGCGTCCTGTCCCGCGGTCGCCGGGACCGAGGACCTCAGGTCGAGGCAGACCGCGTGGGTGGGAATGCGGTGTTCGGGTGTCACGGTCGGCTTCACTCCTCACCGCCCTCCCGGTCCCAGGGGTACTTCGCCGAAGACGCCGACGCGTCACGCTCCGACCACATGTGCTCCGACGTCTCGCGTGCTGAGCTCTCGCGTGCTGACGTCTCGCGTGCTGGCGTCTCGCGTGCTGAGCTCTCGCGCTCCGGCCGCTCCCACTCCGGCTTCTCGGGGTCCGGCCTCTCGAGCTGCGGCCTCTCGTGGTCCCGCTTCTCACGCTCCGGCCACTCCGGTGCCGGTGACCCCGCGGTGCGCCCGCCGTTGGACCGCGCGTCCGGCTCCGCTCCTGCCTCCCGCGCATACCGCTGGTCCAGCGCCCACAGCGAGGGCCTGGTGGGCCGGGACGCACCCGGGAAGCGCATCTCCAGGGCTCCCTTGAGAGTCTTCTCCCAGAAGTGCCGCAGAGGTACGAGCCACTCCTCGTCCTCATCCCCGTACCGCCCGGAGAGCTCGTCCAGGAGCGCGATCTGCTGCGGAGCCACGTCGTGAACGAGCGTCTTGAAGAGCTTCGACGCAGGTACGGGAGTGGTGGCGAGCCCGGTCGGCTGGGTGCGCATCAGCCGGTCGCAGAAGTCCTCGATGATCTGCCCCTCGTCCAGCAGCGCCCACCGCTCGTACGCCGCCAGCAGCCCGGCCCAGCTGGAGACGGAGCCGTCGAAGGCCTCCAGGCGCAGGGTCATGGTGGCCGAGTCGCCCTCCTGGAGCCGGATCCGTATCAACTCGGGCGATGTGGCCGGACCCTCGAAGTCGACCCGCCCGTTCCACATCGCGCAGAGGATCCGGTGCAGAATCCGCTGCCGGTCGTCCTCCGTGCTGGCCAGCCAGTCGTCGCGGTGGCCCAGCCGCTGCCGCCAGTGCAGGAAGTCGTCCACTCCCGCCGCGTCCCGCGCCTCCGACCAGAGCCTGAGCACATGGCGTACCTCGGAGACATCGGTGAGGCTCATCCCGCTGCGGAACAGCACCACCGTGATGGACTCGGTGTCCACGGCCCGGTACTCCTGGGTCGCCTGAGGGTCGCGCGGCAGATTCAGCTCCTGCTTCAGGAACTGTTCGGCACGTCCGTCCGCCTCGCTCGCCGGGTGCACGATGAGGACCTTCAGCGGACCGCTGCCGTCCGGGGTGAAGCCGACCGGCAGCAGTCCCGCCAGCTGCGAGCGGAACTGCTCCAGCCAGCGGCTGTCCACGGTGGCCTCGGCGTCCTCGTCGCCGGCCGCGGCCCGCAGCAGTACTCCCATCGAGGGCAGCAGGGGACGGTCGTTGAGCACACTCGCCTCTCCGAAGAGCCCCTTCACCCGCTGCTCGACGACCTGCTTGATCTCCTTGACGGCGGCGCGCGGAGAGCGGCGTACGGCCTCCAGCGCACGCTGCCAGTCCTCCGGCTGGATCAGTCTTGCCAGCAGCCCGGCGGGATCCGTGTTCTCCGGCAGCCCCTCGTGCTGGACGAGGCGGTCGAAGACATCGTCGTAGAAGGCTCTGAGGTTGTTCTGCGGCGGCAGCAGATAGGAGACTCCGGTGCGGTCGTCGCGGTAGAGCTCCTTGCGGCGTTCCATGAACAGCTTGCGCTCGTCCTCCTCGTGCGCGCGCAGCGCCCTGGCGAGCTCGCCGATCTCCTTGATGGCGCGGGCCATAGGTGGCCGCCACCGGGATTCCTGTTCCTTCCAGCCGCGGTGCCACAGCCGGTTGGCCCGCCAGCGGTACCAGTCGTCCTGCTCGATCACGGCCTCCTGGACGTCCGGGTCCCCCCAGCGGGCCGGCACGAGCCCGCCCACTCCCCCCTTGATCCGCGGGATCTGCGGGGCGGAGGCCTGGACGCCGTCCGGCCGTTCCGGATCGTTCTTCCGGTTCTCCAGCATTCCGGCGAACCCGGCCTCGGCGGCCCGCTGCGGATGGCCGTGCAGCCCGGCCAGTGTCCGTTCGAGCTGGAACGGTCCGATCAGGCCCAGGAGTTCGCGTGCGCCGGTTTGCGGCTTGAAGTCCTCGACCAGCCGTGGGATCTCCCGGTCCAGCTCACGACCGAGCCGGCCGAGCCGGTCCTCCATGTCACCGATCCGGTCGCGCAGCGCCTGGCCGATCTTGTTGCTCCCCTTGGGCAGCGGATCGGGAACCGGGATCTCCGGGGCCTCCCGGGTCCACAGCCGGCCGATGCCCGATCGCTCGAAGAGCTCCTGGACCCGTTCGGCGCCGTCGTCACGGGGGCGTCTGGCATCCTCGGCCATCCCGTGGACCGCCTGGGCGAGCAGCCGGCCGGCGACGATCTCGGCGAGGTCGTCCACGGGTACCGTCAGTGAGGCGGCCAGGCTGGTGGACATTCCGCGGTAGCCGATGCCGGAGCGGGCCGGGGTGGAGCGCTCCACGCTCTTGTTGACGAAGCTGGCCGCGAACGACTGGTAGTCGTCCTCGGTGCGCCCCTGGCCGCTCTCCTCGCCCAGCTCCGTGCCGATGAGCGACATCACCATCGCGGTGATGGAGCGGCGCAGGTCCTCCGGCCTGATGACCGCGGGCCTGCTGAAGAGGAACGCGGTCTGCACGGTCGACGGGCGCAGCGCGACGACCCCGTCCACGGGATAGTGCACGCTGATCGAGCCGCGCTGTTTCACATCGCCGAAGTCGTTCCGGGCGTCGGGCACGTTCTGGTCGTCCACCAGCCGGGCGAGGTCCACCAGGGCGCGGGCGGAGTTCAGCTCGGCCTCGCGTCCGCCGCCCGCCTCGGGTGTGAAGGCCGAGGGCATGACCACCAGCGGGTAGATCTTCACCCCGGGCACCTTGGACTTGCGGAACTCGTGCCCGATGAGATGGATGAAGTCGTAGTAGATGCCGGCTCCGGTGCCTCCGGCCACGGAGAACGCCACGAACACATCGCAGCCGCGGATCTGCCGTCCGCCCAGGTCGCGGAGATCACCCGCGGAGTTGCTGATGGTGCTGATGGCCGCGCGCAGTTGCCGCAGTACCGGCTCCAGGCCGCTGCGCAGCGTGGCGAAGAGCGCGGCCCGGCCCACCGTCGGAAGCTGCCCGGCACCGTTGTGCAGCGGGGCCACACGCGGCTGCCGTTCCTGCGGCGGCAGCCAGCCGTGGGTCTCCTCGTGCAGGGCGACCCGCAGCATGCGGGTCACCTCCGGAGAGCTGTCGTAGCCGGTGGGCAGCAGATCGTGGATGACGCGTGAGGTACGGGCGTACGCGGCGGCCTCGGTACCCTTGGCGCTGAACTGCGGCAGCCGGTCGAGCTCCGACTCACTGAAGTCCGCGTAGACGAACTGCAGGTAGTCCGGCAGCTGGAACGGTGCACGCCGGCCGGCGGCGACCAGTTTGGTGCCGTCGGGGCCGCACAGCTCCCGGCGCAGTCCGCGTTCCAGCTCGGCGCCGATCCGACCGCCGGTTCCGCCCAGGCCGACGAAGAGCATGGGCTGGTAGATCTTCATCTCGTCTCCCTTGAGCCGTCGTACGACGGCTCGTCGTGACTCAGAAATTGGGGTCGAACCGGCGCGTACCGGCCGTCTGTTCTCCGGTGTCGGCCGGGTCACCGCCCGGGCGGGGGCGGTCGGCCGCATCGTTGCCGCGGTTGGGCCGGGACCAGCGGCCGCGCGAGGGTGTGCCCGCGTCGTCGCCGGTCCGCCCGCCCCGGGCGCGGCCGGGCCAGGTGCGACCGCGCTCGCCGCGCGACGGCCGGCCGGCCGGGCCGCGCCGGTCGCGTACGACGAGTTCCAGGCCGTCGGCGATGCCGGTCGACTCCCCCGCGCGTACGGCGTGTTCGCGCCCCTGGTGCGGGCGGAGCAGGAGCTCGCCCGCCCCGGTGCGGCGCAGCCGGTGGGAGGTGGGCGCTCCGGGGATGCTGCGCTGGAGCGAGGGAGCGGCGCCCCTGGCCCGGTCCACGGTGAAGTGGAATTCACCGCCGGTGCTCTGCCCCGAACGTATGGTGAGCTCGTCGAGCGATCTGCCCTCCGTGCTCAACTCCAGCTGTACGCCGACGAGATCGCGGCGCCGCCTGCGGGCTCCGAGCCGTACGACGGCGAAGGCGGCGAGCAGCAGCACCAGTGCGGCGCCGCCGATCACCGCGCCCCACCAGCGGTCCCACCAGGTGGGCGGCGCCTCGACCCGGAGATCGAGGAACGAGGTGTCCAGCACGTGCCCGTCGTCGCCCGTGTCGACGACGGTGATGCTTCCTCCCACCTCGCCGAGCGGAGTGCCGGGACCGAGCGAGAGAGTGAACCTGGCGCGGGTGCGCTCGCCCGGGGCCGCCGTGACGGTGGCCGGGCTGATCCGTAGTGCGGAGCCGGGCGCCTGGTCGTCGAGGGCCAGCCGCAGTGTGTGCGGTCCACTGTCGTTGTTGGTGATGTCCAGGGTGCCGCCGACGGTGGCGCCGGGGTGCACGGTGGCCCGGTCGACCGTCAGCCCCGCTGTGACGGGCGGGGTGCCCTTGGTGACCCAGGCGTGCAGCGGGCGGTGGTCGGCGGTGACCCCGGGTGCGGCCATCTGCGTGGTGAGTTCGAGGTTTCCCGATGCGCCGGCCGGCACGGTGAGCGTGCCCGTGAAGCGCACGTCGTCGGCCCGCTGGTCCGGTGCCCGGCCGTCGTCCGCCAGCCGCACGGTGACCGGGGCGAATCCGCTTCCTGACAGCCGCGCGGAGACCTTTACACCGGCCAGCTGGCGCGGGTCCGTGAGCACGACGCCGCGCCTGGTCTGCATCCGGATCTCGACCACGGCCTGCTCTCCGGCACGCGGCGCGGCGGGGTCCAGGGTCACGGCGGAGCGCAGCCGCCCCTGCCAGATGGCGCGGACGGCGACCTCACGATCCCGGTGGCCCTCCGGCGCCTCCACCCGGACCCGCCAACGGCCGGGCAGCGGATTCTTCACGCGCAGCGCCTCGACCGGGCCGTCCTGGCCGCTGACTTCGAAGGTCGAGCCGTCGAACGCCCCTTGTGTGGGCACCTTGCGGCCGCCGGGGTCGTAGTAGGTGACCGACACCTTGGGGTCGTGTTTGCCGACCGTGATCGATCCGTCGGTGGCGATAGGCGGGATCGTCACCGTCAGATCGGCCGGCGGTTTTCCGACCGTGCCGTGTGCGATCTGGGCGCAGCGTGCCGCGGCGAAGGTCTCCTGCAGCGCCTTGTCGATCTGCGCCGAGCTGTCCACCACCCGCATCCGCGGGGTGGCGCCGGGCAGATCGGCGCAGCCGTTGCGGTAGCCGCCCTCGGCCATCTCGGTCAGGGCCGCCCGGTCTATCTCGCTCCCGAAACCGAGCGGCCAGACCTGGACGGATTCGCGGCGGGCGCGGGCGAGCGCCTCGGTCAGCCGTTTGGCGCCGTTGGCCTGGCGGCTGGCGGCGTCGGTGCCGTACTCCGGGCTGTCACGCACATCCAGTTTGCCGTCGGTGAGCAGGAAGACCACCTTCGGGGTGGCTTTGTTGCTCTCGGACAGCCGGTCGACGGCCTGGCTCAGGGCGGCCGGGAAGTCGGTTCCCGGACCGGTCCGCCGCGGATCCCGGCGGGACAGCTCCTGTACGCAGTCGCTCAGGCGCTGCCGTCCCGCGGCGTCGGCCACGGTCAGTCCGCAGACCTCCCGCACCGCTGTCTGTCCCGCCTTCTCGGAGCTGCCGAACCCGATGACGGCGGCGCGGGAGCGCTCCGAGATCTCGCCCTGGCTCAGCAGCGCGGCGGCTTCCACCTCGCGTGTCAGATCCTTGTCGGAGAGACTCTTCGACTGGTCGACGACCACGGCGAAGTCGATCGGGTCCGGGCCCTCGGTGGCGGGCGCCGGGGCGCGGGCGCTCGCCGTCGCCGTCGCGGGCGCCATGAGCGGCCCGGACAGGGCCAGCAGCGCGCCGGCCATCACCAGGGCGCCCGCCTTGCTTCTCAGGTGCATCGTCTCTCACCACAGTTCGCTGAAGAGGGTCAGTAGCGCGCCGAGCGCGAGGGAACACACGCCCATGCGCAGCCACCGGTATTTCGCGGCGAGCACCGCTCCGTGCACGCTCGCCTGGTCCAGCAGCCAGCCGGTGACGTCCTCGCCCGCTGAGGCGAGGCGGGCCAGCAGTTGTTCCGAAGAGGCCCGGGCCGCCAGGTCGCGCAGCAGGGTGCGGTCGGCGCCGATCCTGGTGCGCGGCAGGATCACGGCGACGAGCATCAGCACTCCGGCACCCCAGAACAGGCCGCCCACAACAAGAAGCGCCGGTGTGGAGCGCGATTCGGGCAGCGGAGTGGATCCCTTGGAGAGGATGACGGCGAGGAAGGCGACGGCGCCGGAGAGCAGGATCGCCGCTTTCGTGTCGGCCCTGCCGATGTCCTCGCGGACCGACATGAGCAGACGCTCCGCCATGAAGCGGACATCCTCCGGTCCGGACCGGTCCGGTCCTGGCCGTAAGGCGCCGGAGCTCATTCGTCGTCCCAGTCGTCGAATGCCTCACTGGGCCTGGACGTACGGGGCCGGGACGGCCGGCGCTCGTCCGGGTCCCGTTCCGCCGCGGATTCGACCCGGGTCGGTTCGTACACATGCGGCGGGTCGTCGCTCCGGGCCGGGCTGCCGCCCGCGCTCGCTCCCTCCGCGTCCCAGGAGGGCCGGTCCGGCTCCGGTCGCGCGGGCGCTTCCCCGAGCGCGGGTCGCTGCGGTCCGCGCTGGGGCAGCACCCGGTCGACGACGCCACCGAGCACGCCACCGGTGCTTTCCCGCAGGTACTGCAGCACCTCGTACATCGGCTCTCCGATGTCATGGCGCTCCAGGACCCCGGTGTCGATGAGCCGGTTGAACACCGTGAGGAAGTCGGCCTGGCCCTCACGCCGCTCCTGCCGGATCGCGCGACGGATCTCCCACTGCTTGTCCGGGTTCTGTGCCATGTGGTGGGCGATTTCGGCCTCTTCGCCGCTCCGCAGCAGGATCTCCAGTTCACGCGCCCGATCGGCGACCAGCCGCCGTTCATGGACGTCCTTGCGCCGCTGGGCCTCCGCCATGCGCTCGTCCTTGGCCATGTCCAGATCGACCTCGTGCCGCTGCTGGACCTTTCTCTGGACCACCTTGCTCAAGTCGATGAAGACATGGACACGGGTACGCAGGCCGAGATCGCGGCCCAGGGCCAGCCGGCCCGCGCTCAGCTCGTCGCGCACCGCCTCGTCGGCGCGCTGTGCCTCGGTGAGTGCGAAGCGCCGCGATACCGCGCGCAGCCCGTCGAGGAGTTCGTCGTGCAGCAACTCGGCTACGTCCCAGACCCGTTGGGTGACCACCAGATACGGGTCGGTGACCTCCCAGTGCACCTTCGCCGACGCGTCGAAGAAGACTCCGTCGCCGGCGGCGGGCAGCCGGAGGTCGAATTCGGTGACGTTCCGGCCGAGCAGCACCTCGAACACCGTGTACGCCCGGCTGAGCCACTGTCTCTGGTGGTTCTCGCGGCGCTCCGGCCACACCACGCTGTGCCCGCCGTTTCCGTACATCACCACCGCGGCGATCTGGCCGCTCCGGCGTTTGTACGGCGGCGAGCACTCCCGTACGAGCGGCCCTTTCGGACGCTCCCGGTGCTGTTCCCTTTCCTGCTCCGGGCGCTGCTGTTGGCGAAGTTCCCGTTCCTGCGCCCAGTTCTGCCCAGGCTGCTGCATCTGCCGTTGTTGGCGCTGCTGTCCTTGGTGCTGCTGTCCTTGGCGCTGCTGTCCTTGCCGCTGCTGTCCTTGGCGCTGCTGTCCCGCCTTCGGACCCTCGTCGGCCCCGGGAGTGGTCATCGATCGGCTCCTTCTCCCACGGCGTCCCACATCCGGCTGGCCGCAGCCTTGTTCAGTGGTCTGTCGCGGTCTCTGACGAGGTCCTCCAGCAGGCTTCGCAGCCGGTCGCGGTCCCGGCGCTGTTCGGCGAGCAGCGGCAGAAAGTCACAGACCAGCCGGAGTGCTTCCTCGTTGCGGGAGGCCCGGCGCAGCAGGCTGCCCAGCTCGTCGAGCGCCGTCTCGCCGGCGCGGGCGGTGGCGAGGGTGTGCCGCAGCAGGGCCGCCAGCTCCGGCGCGAGTTGCGGCCGGGTCGCCAGCAGCGCGACGAGCAGCGGCTGTGCGTCGTACGGCTCGAGTTCCGGGACCTCCCGCAGACCCCAGAGGTAGGTGGTGCGCATCGTGAGCGTCCCGATCATGGAGATCAGCACAAGATTGGCAAGCTTCCGGCGCCCGTCCTTCAGCCAGTCGGCGAGCCGGCCGGTCACCGTCTCGGGCTCACCGGAGGCGAGCAGCCGCATAACGCTGAACGAGGCCGTGCCGAGCACGTCGACGTCGTCGTCCTCCTGCCTGCGCACCACACTGACCAGCGCGTCGAGCGAGGCGCTGACCGAGCCGGCCGGCAGGACATAGCCGTGGGCCAGCACAGCGGTGGCGAGCAGCGCGTCGTCGTCGCTCTTCGCCCACTCCTTCACCAGCGACTTGACCGCCGGCTGCACCTTCGGGTCGCGCGCCGCCTCGGCGAGCGCCGTCGCCGCGGCCATCTGCGGTACGGGGTTGTCCAGTGCGGCCATGGGGCGCACCAGTTCACCGAATCCGTAGATCCAGTCCCAGGAGCAGAGAACACCTGCCGCGATGGAGGCGCGCACCCATACCTCGGGGCGCGGGTCGTCGCACAGGATCCGCAGCCAGCGCGCCATGGGGCCGCGGACATTGTGGTAGCCGTGCCACACCTCGCGGAGCACGGCCGTGGCCAGGCTCTCGCCCTGGAACCGGATGGCGCGCATCGGGACCCGGGCGTCTCCGAGGTCGATCTCGCCGTCCTCCAGTACGGACCGGGCGACCATCGGGCGGATCTCGGCGTGCGTGCCGAAGAGCCGTCGCCCCACGGGCTGTTCCGGGTCCAGGGTCACCGCCAGCTCCCACGCGAGCAGTTCGGCGGCTTCGGCGGTAAGGCTGTAGGCGGAGCCGTTGAACACGGCCACGGCGATCCGGAAGGCGGCGGCGCTCAGCGTCGGCAGTGCCTCGGGAAGCATGCCGGGCCGGTCGGCGCCGGCGAACCACGCCCGCGCCTGTGCCCGGACGAAAGTGGCGCAGTCGTCGAGCAGTTGCTCATCCGTCAGCTCCCCCTTCTGACGGCGGGCCAGATGGTCGGCGAGCCGTGCGGCCTCGCGGGGCCGCAGTTCGTCGAGGCCGAGGGCCTCGGTGACATCGGATCGCCCGGCAAGCGCCCGCGCACTGTCGAGGGCGCCTTCGGGCTCGCCCTTCAGAAGCACCCGCAGGTGACGGTGGAGCACCTCTTCGGCGGGTGCGGGCGGGCAGTACATGCCGTAGCGGCCGCGGAGCAGCCGGTCGGCCAGGTCTCCGCTCTCGACCAGCACCACTCCGTACGCATGGGACTTGCGCAGCAGTTCGCTGAACCTGTCGAGGTGGAGCTCGGAGAGGCGGCTGGGCCTGCGGGGCTCCTTGCCGGTCTCGCCCCGGCGGCGCTCGGGCTCCCGGCGTCCGTCGTCCGGCGGCAGCTCCAGGAGATGACCGGCCCCGGCTTCGATCACCTGCTCGGTGATCTCGTGCACCGCATGGCTCGGATCAAGCCGGGTCACTTGGTTGTCCGCCAGTTCGGAGAGCAGGGCGAGGGCGGTGGCCTTGCGGCCGCTCCCGGATTCGCCGCACAGCACCAGAAGCCCGTCCGTACGCAGGAGTTGCTTCATCCGGTGGTAGCCGGAGGCCTCGCAGTAGACATCGGCGAGGTGCTTCAGCGCCTCCAGCGGGACCGAGCCCTGGACCACGGGCGGGCTGCTGTCGGGGCCGAACTGGCCGATGAAGTAGTTGCCTTCGAACACCTGGCCGTCGCCGCGGATCTCATAGGTGCGTTCGGCACGGCCCGGCGCGAAGGTGCGGCGCGCGGCGTGTGCGGTGCCGGCGCCACCGGTGCCGCCCGAGCCGCCCAGCGGGTTGCGTCCGGCCTGCTCGAAGGGGTTGGCCTCGGGCTGCTGCTCCGCTGTGTCGGCAGAGCTGTTCTCCGAACCGGAGGCCGGCGGCGACTGCGGTTCCTCGTTCTTCTCGTCCTGCGGCGGGGAGTCGTCCTGGTCGCTCATGCGTCGCCTCCCTCGCCGCGGGCGGAGCGGTCCCGGCCCTTGTTGATGCCGGTGAATCCGCCGCGGATCTCATTGCCCTTGAAGATCTGCATGTCTCCCTGGGCGTTGTACTGATTCGCGTAGCCCTGATCGGCGAAGTCCTGATCGGCGTAGTCCTGATCCACCGGCGACGGGGCGCCCGGAACCGGGTCGCCGGGTGTCCGGCCGCCGGGCGTAGGTGGCGGTGGGCCGTCCCCCTTCACCGGCCCACCGCCGGTCTGCTCCGCCGCCCGGTCGCCGAGCGGCGGCTCGGGCCAGCGGGGTATGTGGAACCAGGCGGTCTCGTCGGTCTCCTTGTACTGGACCGGCGCCTGGCGGTAGTGACCCGGTTCGACGTAGCGCCCGCCCTCGGCGACCACGTTCACGTACAGCCAGTCGGAGACCACGATCAGCAGGTCGGCCTTGTCGGCGGTGGTCATGATCTGCTTCGCCGTGGGGCTGTCGCAGAGCCGGCAGGCAAGATCCACCGCACGTCCCACGAGGCCCTTGCCGTCGTCGAGGACGAGGCCGGCGTTCATGCCGACGCGTAAGCGCAGTGGCCGTGCGCTGCCGTGGTTGAGTTCCCGCAAGCTCTCGTACAGGGTGTCGACCCACCGGCCGACCATGAGGGTCGGGGGCACCTCGGGCCGCAGGGCCACGAGAATGCCGTCTCCCCTGTCCTCCTGGTGGACCCGTCCCGGCTCGATACCGACGGACGCGTGCGCCTCGGAGAACGCCTCGTACATGGCGGAGCGCATCCGCTTCTTGGCTTCCAGACCCAACTTCCCCGATCCACAGGCGTCTCCGAAGATCACCAGTCTGTGGACGGCTCCCGCACTGCTCACTAGGACTCCCTGCGTGCTGTGGCGCTTGGTGACAGGTCAACTCTGGGTCCGCGCGGCGGCCGGCGATGTAGCGGTTTACACAGCCGGCGGAGATTTCTCGGGTGGCTGTGTCCCGGGTGGCTGCCCGCGGCCCTGGGCGAGGAGGAGCAGCACCTGCATATCGGTGACGATCACCCGGCGGTTGGCCGTACGGACCACGTCCTGCTCCCGCAGCAGGCGGAGCGCCTTGGCGACCGCCTCTCGGGTCGCTCCTATGGCTGCCGCCAAGTCGTGCTGCGGCAGCGGGAGTTGCAGCACGGTGCCGTCGTCGCCGCGGCGGCCGGCCCGCTCGGCGAGCTCCACCAGCCGGGCGGCGAGCCGCTGCAGCACGGTGCCGGAGGCGAGGGAACGGCGCTCGATGTCCGCGCTGCGCAGCCGCGTGCTCAGCTGGCGCATGATCAGCGAGGTGGCGTGCGGTCTGGCGGCCAGGAAACCCCTGAACCGGACTCCGGACACGGCCACCGCCTCCACCGGGCCGAGTGCGGTGACGGTGGCGCTGCGCGGCCCCTGATCGACGGCGGCGAGATCGCCCACCACCTCGCCCGCACCGCGCAGGGCAAGTATGAGCCGGGCGCTGCGCTCCGTCTCGACCGAGACCACGGCCCATCCGGAGAGCAGCGCCAGCACATACGTCGTTGTGTCGCGTTCGCGGATCATCACGTCACCGGGTTCGTACGCCCGCGGTGCACCCGCGCCGAGCAGCGCACGGCGGTCCTGAAGGGTGAGGGCGTCGAGGAACGAGCGGTCCTGGCCGAACAGACTCATCGTTCCCCCACAACGATCCATCTGGCCCTTTCCGGGGGACCACGCGATCTGCCGGTGTGCTCTTCCTCCCACGTCACGTGGCGCCCTCAGCACCAGAATCGATGGCTTGAAGTCGCGTTACGCGGTGGGGTGAAAACGCTAGGTGCTCGTCGAGACAGACGTCAACGAGAACGAACCGTGCGCCCCCTCAACCGCACCTGTGCGCCCCTTTTACAGCCGCGGGTCGACCGGCTCCGACTCCAGTGCGAGCACCGCGAAGACCGCTTCATGTATCCGCCACAGCGGCTCGCCGTCGGCCAGCCGGTCCAGGGCCTCGAGCCCCAGCGCGTACTCCCGCAGCGCCAGCGAGCGCTTGTGGTTGAGGAACCGGTTGCGCAGCCGCTCCAGGTTCTCCGGGCGGGTGTACTCGGGGCCGTAGATGATCCGCAGGTATTCGCGGCCGCGGACCTTGATGCCCGGCTGCACCAGTCGGCCCTTCTCGTCGCGCGCGAGTGCCTGGAGCGGCTTGACGACCATGCCCTCACCGCCTCTGCCGGTCATCTCCAGCCACCAGTCGACACCGGCGCCGACCGAGGCCTCGTCGCCGGTCTCGACGACGAGGCGCCGGGTGACCTGGAGCAGGCCGGTCGGGTCATGCTCCACCAGCCGGTCCAGCCACGCCAGTTGCTCGTCGTGCGGTACGGCGGCGAGCGAACGCCCCTGTACCGCGAGGATCTGGAACGGAGCGAGACGCACCCCCTTCAGCCCCTCGGTCGTCCAGCAGTAGCGCCGGTACGCGTCGGTGAACGCGGCGGCGTCGGTGGCGCGTTCACGCTGCTCGGCCAGGAGTCCGTCCACATCGACGCCGCGCCCGACGGCAGCCTCGAGAGCCGCCGTGGCACCCGGGAAGACGGCGCCGGACGCGGCGCCGACCGCCGCGTACTGCGAGCGCAGCAGTCCGGCCGCCTTGAGCGACCAGGGCATCAGCTCGGCGTCGAGCAGCAGCCACTCCGTACCGAACTCGTCCCACAGGCCGGCCGCGGTGACAGCCGTACGCAACCGGTCGAGGACCGCCTCGGTGACGGACTGGTCGTCGAAGAAGGGCCGTCCGGTACGGGTGTGCAGCGCGCCGGTGGGGCCGTCGACCCCGAACCGCTCGCGCGCGGCCACGGCGTCACGGCAGACGAGCGCCACCGCCCGCGAGCCCATGTGCTTCTCCTCGCACACGACCTTGGCGATGCCGTCCGCCCGGTACTGGGCGAAGGCCTCGGCCGGGTGCTCCAGGTATCCGGGCTCCTTCGATGTCGCGGTCGGCGACATGGTCGGCGGAAGGTAGGCGAGCAGTCGCGGGTCGACGGCGAAACGGCTCATGACCTCGAGCGCCGCCGCGGCGTTCTCCTCGCGCACACCGATACGCGCCATGTGCCGGGTCTCCACGACCCGTCGGCCCTGCACATCGGCGAGGTCCAGGGGACGGCCCTCGCGGCCGCCCGGCGCCTCGGTGGTGAGCGGCTTGGCCGGCTCGTACCAGACCTTCTCGGCCGGTACGTCGACGAGCTCACGCTCCGGCCAGCGCAGCGCGGTCATCCTGCCGCCGAAGACCGCTCCGGTGTCCAGGCAGATGGTGTTGTTGATCCACGAGGTGCTGGGCACGGGTGTGTGGCCGTAGACGACGGCTGCCCGTCCTCGGTAGTCCTCCGCCCACGGGTAGCGCACGGGCAGGCCGAACTCGTCGGTCTCGCCGGTCGTGTCGCCGTACAGCGCGTGTGAGCGGACCCGTCCCGAGGTGCGCCCGTGGTACTTCTCCGGCAGACCGGCGTGGCAGACCACGAGCTTGCCCTCGTCGAGTACGTAGTGGCTGACGAGTCCGTCGATGAACTCCCGCACCTGCTCGCGGAAAGCGTCGTCCTCCTTCTCCAACTGCTCGATGGTCTCGGCGAGTCCGTGCGTGTGCTGGACGTTCCTGCCCTTGAGCCACCGTCCGAGCTTGTTCTCGTGGTTGCCGGGCACGCACAGGGCATTGCCGTCGGCGACCATGCTCATCACGCGGCGCAGCACACCGGGGCTGTCGGGTCCCCGGTCGACGAGGTCGCCGACGAAGACCGCCGTACGCCCTTCGGGATGAACACCGTCCTGGTAGCCGAGCTTGGCGAGCAGGGTCTCCAGCTCGGACCGGCAGCCATGGATGTCGCCGATGATGTCGAAGGGGCCGGTGAGGTGCCTGAGGTCGTTGTAGCGGCGCTCGAGGACGACCTCGGCGCTCTCGACCTCCTCCACGCTGCGCAGGATGTGCACCTTGCGGAAGCCCTCGCGCTCCAGTCCGCGCAGCGAGCGGCGCAGTTCGCGCCGGTGGCGCTGGATGACATGGCGGGGCATCCCGGCCCGGTCGGGGCGTGCGGCGTTGCGTTCGGCGCAGACCTCTTCCGGCATGTCGAGGACGATCGCGATGGGCAGCACATCGTACTGGCGCGCCAGCTGCACAAGCTGCCGGCGGCTCTCGGGCTGCACGCTGGTGGCGTCGACGACGGTCAGCCGCCCGGCCGCGAGCCGCTTGCCCGCGATGTAGTGCAGTACCTCGAACGCGGCACCGCTCGCGCTCTGGTCGTTCTCGTCGTCGGCGACGAGCCCGCGGCAGAAGTCGGAGGAGATGACCTCGGTGGGCTTGAAGTGCTTACGGGCGAACGTGGACTTGCCGGAGCCGGTGGCTCCGATGAGGACGACGAGGGACAGGTCGGTCACCGGGAGCGTGCGCTTCGCCGGCGCGGTGGTCGGAGTGGTGCTGGTCATGCGGCCTTCGCCTCCTTCTCGGCCTCGGTCTTGTCGGTGTTCAGGGTCTTGCCGGTGTTTCGGGTCTTGCCGGTGTTTCGGGTCTTGCCGGTGTTCTTTTTGGTCTTCTCAGTCTCGTCGCTCCTGGTGAAGACAGCCATCTGGGTGGGCGGCCCCACCTCGGGGTCGTCGGGCCCCACGGCGACGAACTCGACGCCGTAGCCGTCCCGTTCGCCGACCGCATGCGCCCAGGAGCGGAATTCCGCGCGCGTCCACTCGAAGCGGTGGTCGCCGTGGCGCACATGCCCGGCGGGCAGCGTCTCCCAGCGGACGTTGTACTCGACGTTCGGCGTTGTCACGACCACGGTCTGCGGCCGGGCGGACCCGAACACCGCGTACTCCAGCGCGGGCAGCCGCGGCAGATCGAGGTGCTCGATGACCTCACTCAGCACGGCGGCGTCGTACCCGCCGAGCCGCTTGTCGGTGTACGTGAGCGAACCCTGCAGCAGCTTGACGCGCGCGGCCTGCCGCTCACCGATCCGGTCCAGCTTCAGTCGGCGCCCTGCGACGGTGAGCGCCCGCACGGACACGTCCACCCCGACGATCTCGGTGAAGCGCACATCCTTGAGCAGCGCCTGCACCAACTGGCCCTGCCCGCAGCCCAGGTCGAGCACCCGGCTCGCCCCGGCCGTGCGCAGCGCCTCAAGAATCGCGTCCCGCCGCTGCTCGGCGAGCGGCACCGGCTTCTCCTCGGTGTCCGTCGTCTCGTCCACGGCGTTGTCCACGTCCTCGACCTCGAGGTCGTCGGCCTCGGCCAGCCGCACCAGCTCAAGACGTTCCATCGCCTGCCGGGTCAGCCCCCAGCGGCGCGACAGATAGCGGCTGGTGATCAGCTTCTGCTCGGGGTGCTCGGCCAGCCAGCCCTCGCCCGCCCGCAGCAGCTTGTCCACCTCGTCGGGAGCGACCCAGTAGTGCTTGGCGTCGTCGAGCACCGGCAGCAGAACGTACAACTGCCGCAGCGCGTCGGCCAGCCGCAGCTCCCCTTCGAGCACCAGCTGTACGTAGCGGGAGTCGCCCCATTCGGGGAACTGCGCGTCCAGCGCCACCGGCTCCGCCTCGACCGAGGCCCAGCCCAGCGGCCCGAAGAGCTTTCGGACCAGCTCGGCGCCACCGCGCGCGGGCAGCGCGGGCACCTCGACGCGCAGCTGCATCGGCTCCTCGGCTCGCCCGGGCAGCGCGGCGCACACACCCCGCAGGGCGCTCTTGAACACGGTGCTCAACGCGACGGCCAACAGCGAAGACGCGGCGTACGGCCGGTCGTTGACGTACTGCGCAAGCGCCGAATCCGGCGCGCCACCACGGCCCTTGCCCTTGCCGCGCCGCACCAGCGCCACCGGATCCACTTCCAGCAGCAGCGCGGACGTGCAGCGTTCGGCGGACGCCTCGGGGTAGAAGACATGCGCCGTACCGTGCGAGGTGGAGAATGTCTGCGCCTTGTCGGGATGCTTGTGCAGCAGAAAGCCGAGGTCGGTGGCGGGACGTTCGGGGGTACCGGTCGTACTGATCGTCAGGAACATCCGACGTACCTCTTTGACCTTCGCTTATACGGGCTGAAACTGCTGTGACCTGCTAGGACGAGTTTCAGAGGCTATCGGAGGCAGTCAGAGGCGACCACTGAGTTTCGGACCCGGATTCGACCCGGTCCGCTCGGAGCAAGTCAGAGGCAATCCGTCTGATCCGGGCTCCGAGCCGGCCCGAGCCAGTCGGTGTCGAGCAGCCGTTCCCCTCCGGCGGCCCTCTGGTTCGGCCTCGGTCGAGCCGCGATGGGGACGCCTGCCTCCACCTCGGAGCCAGACATACGAAAGCCCCCAGGACGGCAATCCTGGAGGCTTCGCTTGGCACCGATCGGAGGCCGGCCCCGGACACCACCCCTGGTTTGCCCTCCGCCGAGGGCGGAGCCCGGCGGAGGTTCGGGGAGGGGTTTGGCGCTACAGGCCGATCTCGAGCGTTACAGTCCTGCCACCCCTGCTTGAAGTACTCGTTGATCTTCGAGGCCTGCAAGCGTTCCCCGTGAGCGCCGGTCTCCGCATGTCGTCGCGATTGGGCGGACGTATTGT
Organism: Streptomyces sp. NPDC002730; assembly: GCF_042888805.1. Taxonomy (NCBI): domain Bacteria; kingdom Bacillati; phylum Actinomycetota; class Actinomycetes; order Kitasatosporales; family Streptomycetaceae; genus Streptomyces; species Streptomyces sp. NPDC002730. The sequence continues at coordinate 38,070 of NZ_JBIAQG010000018.1, read as the reverse complement.
CCGTATATGGGTGATGGTGGGTGTGGCTGGTGCGGCGCAGCCCTGCCGGAGTCGGCGGGACGTGGCCGCCGCCCGCCGGGGCCGGCTGGCCGGTGTCATTGTGCTGTGGTTGCCGAGGTTCCGCAGTGGGCGGGGCAGCTGGTGCGCTCGGCGGTGCCGGCCGACGGCAGGCCGGTGCGAGCCGGGCGGAGATCGGGGCGGGCCTGGGCATCCGTGGTGAGGCGGCCAGGGCGCGTTTCGCTCGGATGCGGGGCTCTGCGCCGGCCGATGCCCGAGGAGGCTGAATGAGCCAGAACCGGGCCGGCCTCCGTGCCGATGCGGGTCCCGGCAGGCAGCTGATGGACGCCGCGTTGGTGGACGTGGTGCGGGAAAGCGGCGCGTCCAGGGGCATGCTGTATGTGCTGCCGCCGGGCGGGAACGCTCTGTGGCTGGCGGCGGTGACGGGGACTCCGCGTGAGATCGCGGCTCCGTGGACGCGGGTGGGGCTGGCCAATCCGATTCCGGTGGCGGACGCCGTGCGGGAGCGGCGCCTCGTCTGGGTCGGCGGCATGGAGGAGATGGCGCGCCGTTACCCGCGATTGTCGCTCGTGCTGCCTTACGACTTTGCGTTGACTGCTGCCCCACTTACTTCCGGCAGCACGGTGTGGGGCGGGCTGGTGATGCTGTGGCCGGGGTCGCATCCGCCGCAGCTGAGCCCCGGCGAGCGTGACGCCATTGACGCAGGCTGTCACCGTCTGGGCCGCATCCTGCGGGAGGTTGCCGATCACGGCGACCTGGTGCCGCAGGACCGGCCGCGGATCCTGGTCCCAGCGCCCGGCCACGCACTGGGACCGACCGAGGAGATGGCTGCGTTCATCGACCGCCTGCCTGGCGGGACCTGTGCGCTGGACCTGAGCGGCCGGATCACCTTCATCACCGCAGAGGCCGCCGACCTCGTCGGAGCCGACGCCGGCGATCTGCTGGGCGCCCGGCCCTGGGAGGCGCTGCCGTGGATGGACGTCCCCGAAGTCGAGGACCGGTACCGGGCTGCGCTGGTCGGCCAGCTGCCCACCGCGTTCACCGCGCTGCGCCCGCCGGATACGTGGCTGTCGTTCGAGCTGTATCCGGACACTTCCGGCATCAGCGTCCGCATCACCCCCAGCAGCCCCGCCGAGGACAGTCCTGCCACCCAGCCCGCGTCGGCTGCCGGGCCGAGCCGCGCCACTGTGCTCTACCACTTGATGCACCTGGCCGCGACGCTCACCGAGGCCGTCGGTGTGAAGGACGTCGTGGACCAGACGGCCGACCAGCTCCTGCCCGCACTCGGGGCGCAGGCCATGGCGTTGATGGCCGCGGAGGAGGGCCGTCTGAAGATCCTCGGCCACCGCGGCTACGACGACGCACTCATGGACCGCTTCGACGCCCTCCCTTTGACGTCGGACATCCCCGCTGCCCGCGTGCTGGCCACCGGCGTCCCGAGCTTCGTCGCCAGTTTCGACGACCTCAAGCGCGCCTACCCTCCGGCCGTGGATGAGGACGGCATGGCGTCCTGGGCCTTTCTGCCGCTGATCGCTTCCGGCCGCACGATCGGCTCCCTCGTCCTCGCCTACGACCGGCCCCAACGTTTCCCGCCCACCGAACGCGCGGTCCTCACCTCACTGGCCGGACTGATCGGTCAGGCCATGGACCGCGCCCGCCTTTACGACACACAGCACAACGTCGCCCACCGTCTCCAGGCCGCCCTGCTGCCCCACACCCTCCCCCACATCCCAGGCCTGAACGTGGCCGCCCGCTACCTGCCCGCCGGACACGGCCTGGAAGTCGGAGGCGACTTCTACGACCTCATCCGCCTCAATGACACCACTGCCGCCGCGGCCATCGGCGACGTCCAGGGCCACAACATCGACGCCGCCGCCCTCATGGGACAAGTCCGCACCGCTGTCCACGCCCACGCCACCATCGGCGCGCCCCCCGGCGACGTCCTCAGCCGGACCAACCGTCTGCTCATCGATCTCGACCCGGGCCTGTTCACCAGCTGCCTCTACGTCCACCTCGACCTGGCCCGGCACGCCGTCTGTCTGGCCAGCGCAGGCCACCCCCGGCCTCTGGTGCGCCACGCCGACGGCCACACCGAAGTCCTGCGCGTTCCTCCCGGCCTTCTGCTCGGCATCGACCCGGAAGCCGACTACCCGGCGCTGGAGCTCCCCCTGCCGCCCGGCTGCGTGCTCCTCCTCTACACCGACGGACTCATCGAAGAACCCGGAGTCGACCCCGACGACGCCATCGCCGCGCTCGCCGGACTCCTCGAACACGCAGACGCCGGCAACCTCGATGCCATGGCCGACACCCTGATCCGGCACGCCCCCGCCCCCGTCGACGACATCGCCCTGCTCCTCATCAGCCTCCAACAGACCCTCGAATGACCAGGCACCACCGCCCCCTGCCGGCGATCAACGTTCTTGCAGTAGTTGCTTCTGGCCGACGAGTCGCCCGCGATTGCGGATCAGCACTTCCAGCAGGTGCCACTCGGTCGAGGTGAGGCGGACGTCGCGCCCGCCGCGCTTGACCTTCTTCGCCACCAAGTCGACGGTGAAGTCCTTCGTCGTGACCATCACAGAATCGTCGACGGACGCCGCCGCCATTCTTCGGCGGGATGCTGCCCGTAGCCGGGCCAGTAGCTCGTCCATGCTGAAGGGCTTGGTTACGTAGTCGTCAGCGCCCGCGTCGAGGGCCTCGACCTTCTCGTCCGAAGTCTGGCGGGCGGATACCACCACGATCGGCACCCGGGTCCAGCCGCGAAGCCCCTTGATCACGTCCACGCCGTCCATGTCGGGCAGGCCGAGGTCCAGCAGGACGACGTCCGGTCGGCGCGCCGCGGCCAGCCGAAGGGCGGTTCCTCCGTCGGGCGCGGAGTCACCTCGTATTTGCGTGCCTTGAGATTGATCTCGAGAGCCCGGACGAGCTGCGGCTCGTCCTCCACCACCAGCACCCGGGTCATTGGCGTGCCGCCTTTCTGTCGTACCCGAGGAGCGTGTCGTCATGAACTGGGGCGGGAGTCCGAGGACCGAAGAGATACCTCGGTCGCCGGACTCCCGCCGCCGGCATAAGACGATCACTTCTCGGTGAGTGCCTTGAGTGCGATGTTGAGCTGGAGGACGTTCACCGTCGGCTCGCCCATGAAGCCGAGGATCCGGCCGTCGGTGTTGTCCTTGACGAGCTTGTCCACCTGGGCCACGGAGAGGTGGTTCTTCTCGGCGACGCGGTGGATCTGGAGCTTGGCGTACTCGGGGGAGATGGCCGGGTCCAGGCCGGAGCCGGAGGAGGTGACGGCGTCGGCCGGCACATCCGACGGCTTGACCTTGTAGGTCGCGGTGGAGTTGTCCTTGACGACGGCGGCCTTGGCGTCGGTGACCCACTTGATCAGCTCTGGGTTGTCGCCGGAGCGGTTGGTCGCGCCGGAGAGGATGAGCTTGTACTGGGTGTTGACGCTGTTGGAGCCCAGGCCGTTGGAGGGGCGCGGCTGGAACCACTTCAGGTCCGCAACCGCCGCCTCCTCCGGGTCGTTGGGGTCCTTCTTCGGCAGGTTGTAGGTCTGGCCGATGAGGTCGGAGCCGACGACCTTGCCGTCCGCCTTGATCTCGGAGCCGTTGGCCTTGTCGTTGAAGAGGGCCTGGGCCACCCCGGTGATGGCGAGCGGGTAGACGACGCCACAGACCAGGGTCAGGACGAGGAGGGCACGGAGCGCCGCCCCGACCAGCCGTGCCGTGCTGCTGACAGAGTTGTTCATGGTCGTCACCCGATGCCAGGGATGAGGGAGATGAGCAGGTCGATGAGCTTGATGCCGATGAACGGGGCGATCAGGCCGCCGAGGCCGTAGATCCCCAGGTTGCGGCGGAGCATCTTGTCCGCGCTGGTCGGCTTGTACTGCACGCCCTTCAGGGCGAGCGGCACCAGCGCGATGATGATCAGCGCGTTGAAGATGACGGCGGACAGGATCGCCGACTCCGGGGAGGACAGGTTCATGATGTTGAGCTTGTCCAGGCCCGGGTAGACCACCGCGAACATCGCCGGGATGATCGCGAAGTACTTCGCGACGTCGTTGGCGATCGAGAACGTCGTCAACGCACCCCGGGTGATGAGCAGCTGCTTGCCGATCTCGACGATCTCGATCAGCTTGGTCGGGTTGGAGTCCAGGTCCACCATGTTCCCGGCCTCCTTGGCGGCCGAGGTACCGGTGTTCATGGCCACACCGACGTCCGCCTGTGCGAGAGCAGGGGCGTCGTTGGTGCCGTCACCCGTCATCGCGACGAGCTTGCCACCGGCCTGCTCCCGCTTGATCAGCGCCATCTTGTCCTCGGGAGTCGCCTCCGCGAGGAAGTCGTCCACCCCGGCCTCATCCGCGATCGCCTTCGCGGTCAGCGGGTTGTCACCCGTGATCATCACGGTCTTGATGCCCATACGGCGCAGCTCGTCGAACCGCTCCCGCATGCCCTCCTTGACGACGTCCTTGAGATGGATGACACCCAGCACGCGGGCACCGTCGGCATCCTCGACCGCGACCAGCAGCGGGGTGCCACCGGCCTGCGAGATCTTGTTGGCGATCGCGTCGGCGTCGGCGGCGACCCGGCCGTTCTTCTCCTGGACCCAGGAGATCACGGAAGCCGTCGCGCCCTTGCGGACCTTGCGCCCGGCACCGTCCTCGACGAGGTCGACGCCGGACATCCGGGTCTGGGCCGTGAAGGGCTCCCACTCGGCATCGATCAGCTCGCCCTGTTGCCGCTCGCGCAGGCCGTACTTCTCCTTGGCGAGGACCACGATCGAGCGGCCCTCCGGGGTCTCGTCGGCCAGCGAGGACAGCTGGGCGGCGTCGGCGACCTGCGCCGCGGTGACACCGCTCACCGCTACGAACTCGGCGGCCTGCCGGTTGCCGAGGGTGATGGTGCCGGTCTTGTCGAGCAGCAGCGTGGAAACATCACCGGCGGCCTCGACCGCACGCCCCGACATCGCGAGTACGTTGCGCTGCACCAGGCGGTCCATGCCCGCGATGCCGATTGCGGAGAGCAGTGCGCCGATGGTGGTCGGGATGAGGCAGACCAGCAGGGCGGTCAGCACGATCATGGTCTGCTCGGCGCCCGCGTACTTGGCGAACGGCTGCAGCGTGACGACGGCGAGCAGGAAGACGATGGTGAGGGACGCGAGCAGGATGTTGAGCGCGATCTCGTTGGGCGTCTTCTGCCGGGCAGCACCCTCGACCAGGGCGATCATCCGGTCGATGAACGTCTCGCCCGGCTTCGTCGTGATCTTGATGACGATCCGGTCGGAGAGCACCTTCGTACCACCGGTGACCGCTGATCGGTCGCCGCCCGACTCGCGGATGACCGGGGCCGATTCACCGGTGATGGCCGACTCGTCGACCGACGCCACGCCCTCGACGACGTCACCGTCGCCGGGGATGATGTCGCCGGCCTCGCAGACCACCAGGTCACCGATGCGCAGCTCGGTGCCGGGCACCCGTTCCTCGGTCTTCCCGATGAGCCTCCGCGCGACCGTGTCGGTCTTGGCCTTGCGCAGGGTGTCGGCCTGCGCCTTGCCGCGGCCCTCGGCGACCGCCTCCGCCAGATTGGCGAAGATCGTGGTCAGCCAGAGCCAGACCGCGATCGCCCAGCCGAACCAGTCGGTCGGGTCCTTGATCGCGAAGATCGTCGTCAGCACGGAACCGACCAGGACGACGAACATGACCGGAGATTTGATCATGACGCGCGGGTCGAGCTTGCGGACGGCGTCCGGGAAGGACTTGATCAACTGCTTGGGGTCGAACAACCCCCCGCCGACGCGGGTGGTGTCGTGCTTGTGCCCGGTGGGCACATCCGAGTGCGGTGCGCGGGTCGGAGTGGCGGTGGACATGGAGCCGGGCTCCTCGAGCTTCTTCGTTTCGGGGGTCATGACGCCAGCCCTTCGGCGAGCGGCCCCAGCGCCAGGGCCGGGAAGTAGGTCAGACCGGTGATGATCAGGATCGTGCCGACCAGGAGGCCGGTGAAGAGCGGCTTGTTGGTCCGCAGGGTGCCGACCGTCTCCGGGACGGGCTTCTGCTCGGCGAGCGAACCGGCCAGCGCCAGGACGAACACCATCGGCAGGAACCGGCCGAGCAGCATCGCCAGACCGATCGTGGTGTTGAACCACTGCGTGTCCGCGTTCAGGCCCGCGAAGGCCGAGCCGTTGTTGTTGCCGGCCGAGGTGTACGCGTAGAGGGTCTCGGAGAACCCGTGCGCACCGGAGTTGGTCATCGAGTGCACCGGGGTGGGAAGGGCCATCGCCGCGGCGGTGAAGCAGAGCACCAGCGCCGGCGTGATGAGGATGTAGCAGGCCGCCAGCTTGATCTCGCGGGTGCCGATCTTCTTGCCGAGGTACTCGGGCGTACGGCCCACCATCAGGCCCGCGATGAACACCGCGATGATCGCCATGATCAGCATGCCGTAGAGGCCCGAGCCGGTACCACCGGGCGCGATCTCGCCCAGCTGCATCCCCAGCATCGTGATACCGCCACCGAATCCGGTGAAGGAGGAGTGGAAGCTGTCCACCGCTCCCGTCGAGGTCAGGGTCGTGGACACCGCGAAGATCGACGAGGCGCCGATGCCGAAGCGGGTCTCCTTGCCCTCCATGGCACCGCCCGCGATCTGGAACGCGGTGCCCTTGCCCGCGTACTCGGTCCACCACATCAGGAGGATGAAACCGACCCAGATGACGGCCATGGTGGCGAGGATTGCGTAGCCCTGCTTGATGCTGCCGACCATCTTCCCGAAAGTGCGGGTCAGCGCGAACGGGATCAGCAGGATCAGGAAGATCTGGAAGAGGTTGGTGAAGGCGTTCGGGTTCTCGAAGGGGTGGGCCGAGTTGGCGTTGAAGTAACCCCCTCCATTGGTGCCGACCTCCTTGATGACCTCCTGTGAGGCGACCGCGCCGCCGTTCCACTGCTGCGAGCCGCCCACGCTGTGCTGATTCAAGAATTGGCCGACCTCGTGGATCCCGGCGAAGTTCTGGATCGCGCCGCACGCGACCAGCACGATCGCGCCGATCACCGAGATCGGGATCAGGATCCGGACGGTGCCGCGCACCAGGTCCGCCCAGAAGTTGCCCAGCTCACCGGTGCGGGAGCGGGCGAAGCCCCGCACCAGCGCGACGGCGACGGCGATACCCACCGCGGCGGAGACGAAGTTCTGCACCGCCAGACCGCCGGTCTGCACGACGTGGCCCATGGCCTGCTCGCCGTAGTACGACTGCCAGTTGGTGTTCGACACGAACGACGCGGCGGTGTTGAACGCCTGGTCCGGGTCGATCGAGGAGAAACCCAGTGAGCCGGGCAGACTGCCCTGCAGCCGCTGCAGCAGATAGAGGAACAGGACACTGACCGCGGAGAAGGCGAGCACACCGCGGAGATAGGCGGGCCAGCGCATCTCGGCATTCGGATTGGCGCCGATGGCTTTGTATATCCACTTCTCGACCCGCAGGTGCTTGGTCGAGGAGTAGACGCGGGCCATGTAATCGCCGAGCGGACGGTACGACAGCGCGAGCGCGGCGATCAGCGCGAGCAGCTGGAGCACAGCGGCGAGGAAGGGGCTCATATCGGGGCTCAGAACCTCTCCGGGTACACAAGGGCGAGGACGAGGTAGCCCAGCAGGGCGACGGCCACGACGAGACCGACGATGTTCTCGGCAGTCACAGCTTTGCCACCCCCTTGGCGATGAGAGCCACCAGCGCGAAGACCGCGAGCGTGGTGACGACGAAGGCCACGTCGGCCATCGTGAACTCCTGGAAGAGATTCGGAAATGTTCGGGCGTCTAGAGGAAAGCGTCTTTCCGAGCGGACACACGAGCCGTTGACGGGTCTCTTACGGCCATTGGCACACCTTTGATGGCGCTCTAACGCCCACCCTTCCGGCCTGTGAAAATGCCGATGGGAGTACTCCGTTCGACGGGGTCCGACCCACTGACGACAGCGCTTTCCAGTCACCGCGGAGCGTCTGTACGGTGCGGCTGGACGACCGTCATGAGGATGTCCATCCCGCCGTGTCCAGCGCTCCGGTCTTGTCGGCTCGGCCAGCGTCACGGCGACCAGCCGCGCCTGGAGGGGAGGGACGGCGGGCCCGGTTGAAGCATGAACCGGCCGTGTAGTGGCCGCCTGCGAAGGCCCGGAACTCAATCTCGCCGTCCGGCCGGGTGGCCCGGACGAGCTGCGCGGTCTCGTGGATCCGGGCGAAATGCCCGGCGTCGGTCACCGTGATCACCTGCAGTCGCCGGGCGCGGGCCGCCAGCTGCGACACGACAAGGCCCACGATCAGCAGCAGGACGGCCGTCTCGATGTCGTCGGCGTCGTTTGATGGTGAACGTCTGGTACGGCCGGGTGAGGAAGAAGTCGAACCAGGCGGCGGACGACAGCGCCGCGACGGCTCCGGCTGGCGGAGAGGAGGTAGCAGCTTTCGTCGGCGTACGCGTCGTAGGCGATGGCGCGGGCCCGGGACAGCGCGACGACGGAGTCGAAGGCGTCACGCCGGGCGCCTCGCAGGTGCTCGGATGAGGCGGAGAGCGCCTGGCCGCCCAGCGCGAACGCCAGGAAGGCGCAGAGCGTATTGGCACGGCAGTTCCACCGGATCCTCAACCCGGCCGTTCACCACCCGCAGAGGTCGCGAGTGCCGCGAGCTCCTCGATCTGTCCCGGTCCCACTCGGCAGCAGCCGCCGACCAGCCGGGCCCCGGACGCCAGCCAGTCCCGCACCCTCGCCGGGTCGTAGGTGACTCCGCCGCGCCACGCCCCCTGGGCAGCGTCCCACCGCTCTCCACTGTTCGGGTAGACGACCACCGGCTTGCCCGTCACCGCCGCCGCGAGCTCCACCGCACGGTCCGCGTCACCCGGCTCGCAGCAGTTCACCCCGACGGCGATCACCTGCTCCCGGCCGGCGGCGAGAGCGAAGGCCGCCATGAGCTCCTGGCCTGCCCGGGTCCGCTCGCCGACGATGCTGTACGAGAGCCAGACCGGCACCCCGCACCCCTCGACCGCCCGCAGCAGCGCCTCCGCCTCGTCCGTGTCCGGCACCGTCTCCAGGGCGAGCACATCGGGGCCCGCCGCCGCCAGGGCCTCGATCCTCGGCCGGTGGAAGCGCTCCAGCTCCGGCACGGACAGCCCGTACCGGCCCCGGTACTCGCTGCCGTCCGCGAGCATCGCGCCGTACGGCCCCACCGAGGCCGCGACCCACACCTCCCGCTGAGCCGCGTCACCCGCACTCCGCGCCAGATCCACGCTGCGGGCGAGCAGCTCCGCGGCCTGCTCCCGCGCCACGCCTCTGCGCGCGAAGCCCTCGAAGGTGGCCTGGTAGCTGGAGGTGATGAGGACCTGGGCGCCCGCTCGTACATACGCCGTGTGGGCCGCTTCGATCTGCCGTGGATCGTCGGCCAGCAGCCGCGCCGACCAGAGGTCGTCGGACAGATCGCAGCCCTGTGCCTCCAGCTGGTTGGACAGCCCGCCGTCGAGGACGACGACCGCTTCGGCGAGCGCGGCGGCGAGGGTACGGCCGGGTTTCACGAGAACTCCCGGGTGTGCTCGGGTCGGCGGCGGCTCAGCCCAGCTGGGACTGGACCTGCGACGAGATCAGCTCAAGATGGTCGAGGTCATCGAGGTCCAGCACCTGGAGATAGACCCGGGACGAACCGATCGCGCCATACCGCCCGATCTTGTCGACAACTTCGGCGGGCGAGCCGGCCAGCCCGTTCGCCTTCAGCTCGTCCACCTCCCGTCCGATGACCGCCGCTCGGCGTGCCACCTCCGCGTCGTCCTTGCCCACGCAGACGACCAAGGCGTTGGAGTACACCAGGTCGTCCGCCCCGCGCCCCGCCACCTTGGCTGCGGCGCGGACCCGGCCGAACTGCCGCTCGCTGTCCGCGATGGAGGCAAATGGAATGTTGAACTCGTCGGCGTACTGCGCGGCCAGCCGTGGGGTGCGGCTCGCCCCGTGCCCGCCGATCAGCACCGGCACCTTCCCCCGGGCGGGCTTGGGCAGCGCGGGCGAGTCGGCCAGCTGATAGTGCGCGCCCTCGTACGAGAAGGTCTTGCCGACCTCTGTGGCCCACAGTCCCGTGATGATGGCCAGCTGCTCCTCCAGCCGCCCGAACTTCTCCTTCGGGAACGGAATGCCGTACGCCTTGTGCTCCTCCTCGAACCAGCCTGCGCCCAGGCCCAGTTCCACCCGGCCGCCCGACATCTGGTCGACCTGCGCGACCTGGATGGCCAGCACGCCCGGCAGCCGGAACGTCCCGGCGGTCATCAGCGTGCCGAGGCGGATCCGCTTGGTCTCACGTGCCAGCCCGGCCAGGGTGATCCAGGCGTCGGTCGGCCCGGGCAGTCCGTCGGCGGAGCCCATGCGCAGGTAGTGGTCGGAGCGGAAGAAGGCGTCGAACCCGAGGTCCTCGGTGGCCTTGGCAACGGTCAGCAGGGTGTCGTAGCTCGCCCCTTGCTGGGGCTCGGTGAAGATTCGAAGATCCATGCATCCATCCTGCACCTTCGGCCGTCAACCCCACCGTCCCTGCCATGCCCCCACCGGCTCGCTCGGGTGAAAACCGTCAACCCGGCGGCCCGCAGGAAGCCATACCCGAGGTCACGACGGCCCCGCCGCCGAGTCCACCGCATCCATCTCATCCGCTTCCTCCACCGAGTCGGACAAAGAAGGCGAAGAAGGGGAAGAAGGCGAGGAGCGCGGGGGAAGCAATCGAGGCGGCGCGGGAGGAGGCGAGGGAGGCGAGTCCGACATCGTGTCCCGCGCAGCCACCGGCCCGGCTCTGCCCCGGATGGTGTCGGGCGGTCTCTCCGAATCCCGCACCGCGAGCCTGCGCAGCATTCCCCGCACCCGGTCGCTCGACTCGTCAGCGGCGTCTATCGCCTCGATGCACTGCCAGTACAGCCCCTCCTCGTCGGTGGCGCACGCGACCCCGACCAGGGCGATCCCCACATCGCCCAACAGCACTCCCAGCCCGATCAATGTCCGCCGCGCGTCCACCACCTCGGACAGCTGCGCGGCACGGACCCCGCCGCTGCGCACCATCGGATGGTCGAGCACCCCGCACCCTCGACCACCGATCTCGCTGAGCCCGCGCGCCTCGCTTCTCAGCTCCAGTGGCCCGTACAGCGCCAGCCGGCTGCCGATCGCCTGGGCGAGGGCTTGTGCCTGCCAGGCCTCGGCGACGATGTCCGGCACCGCCCGGCTCTGCGCCAAGGCGTGCCGACTGAGCCCGATCAGCCGTTCCGCGTCCATGTGTACGCCACCCCCGTTCGTACGACTTTCTGCCCACTCAGTTCATTACCCAGAGTGAAGGTCGTTGAGCCTGAAAGCCAGGGGAATTCGGAAATCTGTGGACACCAAGACCGTTGTGGATAACTCAACAACTCCATAGAGTGACGAAGGTCTGCGTGGAGGGGCGGCGAACCGGTCGAAAATCACTTCGCCGGGAAGCGAATCTCATTCCGGTCGATCTTGTCGGAGAGCGCCGCCAGTGCGTCGATCCCGAGCACCTCGCAGAACTGCAGCAGATACGCGAGCACATCCGCGACCTCGTCCCGCACCCGGTGCGCCGCCCCCTCCTTCTCCATCACTCGCGCCGACTGCTCGGGCGTCAACCACTGGAAGATCTCCACCAGTTCGGACGACTCGACGCTCAGCGCCACCGCCAGGTTCTTCGGGGTGTGGTACGGCTGCCAGTCCCGCGCCGCCGCGAACTCGGCCAGCCTGCGCTGCAACCCCGCCACATCCAGTCCGTCTTCTCTCGTCACGGCACCAGGTCTACCACCGTCACACCGTCCACCCCGCGCGCATACGACGCATCGGCGACCGCCCCCACCAGCCGGATGTGCCCGCGCGCGCACATCTCCGCGCCCAGCGACAGCAGTTCGCGCGACTGCCGCGGGTCCAGGCAGCGGTCGAAGCCGTCCGCCAGAACGGTGAGCGACTGGTACGCCGCCGGTACCTCGGCCGCCTGGTCCATGGCCAGCACCCCCGGCCCGGTGAGCAGTACCAGCGCCAGCGCCAGATACCTCAACTCGCCCTCGCCGAGCCGCCCCACGGGCGTCGCTCCCCGCGCACCGCTCCGGCCGAGCAGCGCCCGTACCGTCCCGTCGCCGAGCTCTTCGACGGCCAGATCCGCGACGTCGCCCGCGCATCCCACCCGCGCCGCCGCGGCCAGCCGGGCATGCCGTTTGGCGCACTGGCTCCGGGTGCGGTGCAGCACCTCCGCCAGGTTGTCGCAGCCGCGCCGCAGCCTCCCGTCCCCCGCCGCCACCGGCTCGCGCATCCGCTGCGGCTGCGGGTCACAGGCGAAGACCGACCGCAGTGCCACGACGACCTGCTCGGCAGCAGCGAGGACTTGTAACTGGCCTTGCGTCTTGCCGGCCACGCGCAGCGGCAGCAGCGCCGTGCCGAGCCGGTCGTCCGGCAGCGGGGCCCGCGTCACGGTCGCGGCGCCCGCCGTGTGCCAGGCAGCTTGCACCGAGGACCGTCCGGGATCGCGCAGCGCGGTGGTCAGCAGGGTGCGCCCGCCGCTGGTCAGCCGCTCGCCCACCACGCGCAGTTCGGGTTCCGCCTGTACTGCGAGATCGAGCTGTACGGGACCGGCCGGGCCGTCGACCGTGCAGCCGATCCGAAATCCCCGTCGGCCCTGCCCGTCGGCCTCCGCCCACTCCGGCACACAGGCCGCGGGTTCCGGGAAGGCCGTTTCGAGTTCGTCGCCCGCGCCGAGCCGCGCCAGCGCCTCGTACATCTGCAGGACGCTCGACTTACCGCTGCCGCTCGCGCCCGCGAAGAGGGTCAGCGGGCCGAGGGGCAGGACCACGCCCCGGTGCGATTTGAAGGCGGAGAGCCGCAGTTCGGTGACTGTGGGGCGGGTGCAGTTCGCGCCGTTGAGCAGCGTGGTTACGTCCATGAGCGGGACGGTACGCAGCACGAAATGCGCCGAACCGTTCCGCCTCGATGACCTTCCTACGAACGGGGGACGGCGGCCGCGATCCCCTCGACCTCCGTGCCGACCGGGGCGAGCAGAAAGACATTCCGGTCGACCCGGTGCATCCCGCTGCCAAGACCGAAGACGACACCACTGCTGAAGTCCAGGATGCGCTTGGCCACTTCGGTTTCGGCGCCGGTGAGGTCCAGCAGTACCGGGATCTGGGCAACGAGGTACTCGGCGACCTCGCGCGCGTCGGCGAAGACCTGCACCCGCAGCACGACAAAACGACGCTGCTCGGCGGCCGCGTAGTCCTGCGGGATCGTGTTGTGGTCGACCCGCGAAGGCCACTCGTTACGACTGCGCAACGGGACGACCTGCGCCAGCCCCTCCCACTGTTCGTCGGTGACGTCGTACCTCTCGTACCTACTCATGCGCCCCATCCTCGCCCCACTCACCCGTTCGGCCCAACAGCGACACGGGTGAGTGGGCCGCGGATCGGCTTGTTCGAATCGTCGCGAACAGCCCCGGCGATCCGTCCGGACGCGAACTCGGCCGCATGTCCGGGCGAGAGGTCCGCGGGGTCAGCTGCGTCGTCCGATCAGCTGTTGTCGTCCGGCTCGGCGCCGTGCCACACCGTGGTGGCATTGCAGAACTCCTGGATACCGTGCCTCGACAGCTCCCTGCCGAAGCCGGAGCGCTTGACGCCACCGAAGGGCAGCGCGGGGTGGGAGGCCGTCATTCCGTTGAAGAAGACGCCCCCGGCGGCCATGTCGCTTACGAACCGCTCCACTTCCCCTTCGTCGCGGGTCCACACATTGGAACTCAGTCCGAAGGGAGTGTCGTTGGCGATGGCCAACGCCTCGTCGAGGCCGGCCGCGCGGTAGACCGTGGCCACCGGGCCGAAGGCCTCTTCGTGGTGGATCCGCATGCCGACGGAAATGTCGGTGAGGACGGTGGGCTCGTAGTACCAGCCCCGGTCCAGCTTCTCGGGACGCTTGGCTCCGCACCGTGCCGTCGCGCCGAGGCTCAGGGCGTCGTCGACCAGCGCTTCGAGATCCGTACGGCCCTGTTCGCTGGCGAGCGGGCCGACATCGGTGGACTCCTGCATCGGGTCGCCGACGGTCAACTCCCGCATTCCTGCGGTGAAACGCTCGCAGAAGTCTTCGTACACGTCGGCGTGGACGATGAAGCGCTTGGCCGCGATGCAGGACTGGCCGTTGTTCTGCACCCGGGCTGTCACCGCAGTCCGGGCCGCCCGTTCGACATCGGCCGACGGCATCACGACGAAGGGGTCGCTGCCGCCGAGCTCCAGTACGGTCTTCTTCACCTCGTCGCCGGCGATGGCGGCGACGGAGCGCCCGGCCGGCTCGCTGCCGGTGAGTGTCGCGGCGGCCACCCTGGGGTCGCGCAGGATGTTCTCGACCGCGCCGGATCCCACGAGCAGCGTTTGGAAACACCCCTCCGGGAAGCCGGCCCGGCGGAAGAGGTCCTCCAGGTACAGAGCGGTCTGCGGCACGTTCGAAGCGTGCTTGAGCAGACCGACGTTGCCGGCCATGAGCGCGGGGGCCGCGAACCGTACGACCTGCCAGAGCGGGAAGTTCCACGGCATCACGGCCAGGACAACGCCGAGCGGACGGTAGCGGACGCTGGCGCGGGAAGCACCGGAGTCCTTCAGGTCGGCGGCCGAAGGATGCTCGTCGGCGAGGAGTTCCTCGGCGTGCGCGGCGTACCAGCGCATCGCCTTCGCGCACTTCGCCGCCTCCGCGCGGGCGGCCACGATCGTCTTGCCCATCTCGGTGGTCATGGTGCGGGCGATGTCCTGCTGGTCCTGTTCCAGAAGGTCCGCGGCGCGGTTGAGCAACTCCGTCCGCCGGCTGAACTCCGTGGTGCGGTGCTGCCCGAAGGCGGTCACGGCGAGCGCCAGGCGCCGTTCGATCTCCTCAGCTCCGAGCGCGTCGAACGTCCTGAGCGTCTCTCCGGTGGCGGGATTCACCGTGGCGATGGGCATGGAGCTGTCCTCCTCGAGCTCGGTCTTTCGACACTTGCGCGGTACGGACGGTCTGGCAACGCAGAGCGCCCGGGTGTCGGCCGGACATCCGGGCCGGCCGCATTGGCGGACGCCGGGCCGGACGATCGGCTTCCCGGCCGCACTGGCGGACTCTCCGCAATGGCGGCTTCCGGGCCGGCCTGGTGCCTCCTGGACCGGACTAGCGGATTCCGCTCTCGAGTCGGAACTGGACGTCTTTCTCCTGATCGCCGGCGGCCATTCCCTCCACCTGCACGACGAACGCGGCTGCCAGCGTCTCGCCCAGCCGGTCCACCCCCCAGTAGGTGCCCTGCGCACCGACTACGCACGGTGCTGTCAACTGCACAGGTGCGGCCGGGGCGTGCGTGGGGCCCACCTCGAACGTCGAGGTCCACACGGTGGTGTGCGGGTGGGACGTGTACTGCGGTGCATCGTCATCGGCGCGGTCCGAGGTGAAGGACTGCGCCAGCACGCGGAAGACGGTGTCGGCGTCCTCCTTCGAGCAATCGCTGAGCGTAACGACGACCGGTGTCGATTCCTGCTGATCGCTACTCACGGTCATTCCTGCCTTTCCGTACCTTGCCTGCCGATGGCCTCCAGTCCGCACGGCGGACTGGAGGCCATGGGCCTGTGATGGCCAGGTGCTTCACGCAGGCGGGGACTGCTCCTGCCCACCCATCGAGCCCATCGAGCCCTCTTGCTGGCTCTGCTCCTTCAGTCGACGCGCCTTCTCCTGCAGCTTCTGACGCTCCTGCGGGTCAGTCGCGCGCTCCGCAGCTTCGGACAGCTGCTGCGCCTTGTCGCGCATCTGCTGCGCTCGACCTCGGGATTCGCCTGCAACGCTCATTGTCACTCCTTGACAGTAGGGAGAGCGGGCTCAACCAGCGAACCAGGACCTCGTCACCCCCGCACGTCGAACGGTGACTGTCCGCTATCGCCCCAGGTCTTATGACAGCTTTCCTGCAGTGCGCAGGGCGGCCGGCACCGTGTTGACGGCCTCGGACGACTGGTCCTCGCCCGTGACGCGCCGGTGACAGTTCAGTCCGCCAGGGTTCTCCATGTTGATCTCGATCACATACGGGAAGGCGAGGTCGACGCCCACGTAGAAGATGCCGTGATCCATCATGCGCTTGCCGAGCCGGCGCACGAACTCACGTTCACCGGGGGTGAGTTGCAGCACCTCGTAGCGTGCTCCCACAGTGGCGTTGGCCCGGTTGTCGTTCTCGCGGCGGAAGCGGAGAAGTCGGACACCGGGGGTGTCTCCCGCGAGGATCACACGCTTCTCATTGGTGCGTACGTTGGGAATGTACTCCTGGACCGCAGTGTGGCGTTTGGCCATTCCGATGATCTCGCGCCCATAACTGACGTACCGCGACGTTGCGTTGCCCGTGGCGGAACTCAGCAGCGCGGAACGGCTGCGGTCCTTCTCGTTCGCGACATCGACATCCGCGCCGCAACCGCCGTTGGTCGGCTTGATGTGGAATGCCGTTCACGCGCCCGGCGCTTCTGGTTCTTCCAGGTTCTCCACAAGCCAGGCCTCGGCCTCGAGGAGACGCTCCTCCACTTGGGCAGTGTCGGCGCCGCTCACGAGCCCACCGACACGCCCAGCAGAGCCAGTCCGAGGGCGCCGGCCGAGGCGTCGACCTGCTCCTTGATGGCGGGGATGCGGACGACCCATCCCGCGAACACGAAACCGTCGAGGGCGAAGAAGAGGCTGAGCGCCCGGCGCAGCCGGGTCACGGTCGTCGGGGTGGTGGCCGGACCGCGCCGTCCGGTGTCCGTGAGCTGATCCATGGGGTTCACCGTTTCCGTGAGGAGTTTCGGCGGCGGGAAGCGGGGTCTCGACGGGCGGGTTCGGACTCTTTACCGCTGACACTCCCCTGTGCAATAAAAAGTACTGTAGAGCAGAATATCGCTCAGAGCGAGAGGGGTCCGCCCTCCTGTCCCGAGGGCCCGCATTCGTTTCCCGAGGCGTCCGCCCTCCCGCGCTCGCGCCCGGACAGCGAGAAGCCCCACGGACGTACATCCGTGGGGCCGTCGAAGCCGGGAGACGAGAGAGCCGGACCGAGCCGGCGAGTCAGTAGAGGCTGGAGAACAGGATCCCGACCAGCTGGGCCGGCTCGTCGGTGTCGTTTCGGAAGCTGTGCGGGTGGCCCGCCGACCACTGGACGCAGTCCCCGGCGCCCAGCACATGATCCAGCCCGTTGTAGCGGGCCACGAGGGTGCCCCTGGTCACCATGATGAGGTCGGAGCCCTCGTGCTGAAGGTCTTCGGCGAGTCCGCTGTGCGGCTCGAAGTCCCCGGTGACCACCTGGTATCCGAGCTCCGGGGAGCGCAGCACCCGGTAGACCACGCCCGGTGCGCGGTCCAGTACTTCCTGCTCCTCCCTGGGGAAGAGCGAGGGGGTCGCCCGGCCCCGCGAGAAACCCAGGAACGAGCCGACATCATGGTCGAACACCTTGGCCAGGCGGCCGAGCCGCTCCAGCGCGATGTCGGTCTCACCCCGCTCCAGAGCGGCCAGGAAGGAGACGGACAGGCCGCACTCCGCCGCCACTTGACGGAGCGACATTCCCTTGTGCGTGCGGAGCCGATGCAGCACTTCGCCGGGTGGCGGGAAACCAAGTTCCGGATCCCGCGAGGCGGTGGTAGGCGTGGAGGGGTCCGGCTCTGTCATGCCACGCATCCTAAAGGCCGCCGCCCGCGCCTTCGGCGTGGCTCCATGCGGCTCACCCCTGCCCGAGGAGCCCCGACTGTGCGATGAGGACTCCCGAAAGCGGCTGGCCCCGAGTTCCTGGTAGATCTCGGCGACATGGGTACGGCAGGTCCGCACGCTCAGTCCGACGCGGCGGGGCGCACTGTTCCGGGCGCGCTATTCCGGGCGCGAGGTGCGCGGTTCGACGTGGAAGTCGAACGCGACGGTGCCGGGGTCGACGGCCGTCACACCGCCGTCCACCGTGAGCACCGCTCCGTTGACGAAGGAAGCGGCGGGAGAGAGGAGCCACGCGATGGCCTCGGCGACCTCGCGCGGCTCGCCGGGGCGGCGCGCGGGAAGGAGCCGGGTCGCCATCTCGTACGCCGCATCGATGCCGCGCTCGCCCGCATCGGTGCCGCCCTCCCCCGCGTCGCCACCGACCAGGCCCGCCTCGTCGGCGAAACGTGCCATCCGCCGGTCGGCCATATCGGTGCGCACCCAGCTCGGGCACACGGTGTTGGCCCGTACGCCACGCGGCCCATAGTCGACGGCCAGGGATCGGCAGAGTTGGAGCAGAGCGGCCTTGGACGTCGCGTACGCGGCGTTGCCCACGCCGTTGCGCAGCGCGGACACCGAGGCGACGGCGACGACCGAGCCCCGTGTCTCCAGCAAGTGCGGGAGCGCGGCGCGCTGCAGAAGGAACGGACCGGTGAGGTTGGTACGCATCACGGTCTCCCAGTCCTCGACCGACAGCTCACCCACACCGCCGCCCCGCCCGATTCCCGCGTTGAGCACGAGCCCGTCGAGCCGGCCGTACGCGGCCACCGCGGCGTCCACGAGACCGCGCACGGCGTCGGGGTCACCGATGTCGGCCGGGTGGGCCAGAGCTCCGGTCTCCTCCGCGAGGCGATGCAGCGGATCGGGTCGCCGCCCCGAGACGACCACGTGGTGCCCACTCGCGCGCAGCAGCCGGGCGGTGGCGGCACCGATACCCGTTCCTCCGCCGGTGATGATGACAACGCGCTTGTCCGCCATGCCTGTTGGCCTTCCACGTGGTCCGTACGGTCTCCATGATCGTATGCGCGCCCGCTTCTCAACCGGTCATCGCGGCTGCCCTCCCCGGGCCACCCGGTACGGGCGGCAGTGCCAGTCCATGACCGACCAGGGCAGGGCGAGGTCGGCGAGATCGTCGCGTCACGACGTGCGTCGGTTTCCGGAACCGCCCGACCCTTTGCACACCGGGCCGGATCGGGCGAGCCCGGGGGCCGGCCCCGGGCGTCACCGGCTATGGATGACCTGTCGCACGACCCTGGTCAGGATCCACGAGGGTACGCAGATGGCGGTGGAGAATCGCGCGCGCGGCATCGGGCGCCACCTGATCGGGATGGAGCACTCCGCCGAGGGTCAGACCGTCCAGGAGCGCGGCCAGCCGCTGGGTCTCCAGTGCGATGTCGAGATCACCTGGGACACCACCGGACCGCTGGGCCTCGTGCAGCACGCGCGCGATCAGCTCGCGTGCCTCCTCATACATGCGGCGTGCGCAGGGCCGGAATTCCGGGCGGGTGCGCGCAGCGGTGATGAACGCCAGCCAGAGCACCGCCTCTTCACGACGGGTCTCGTCGAGGGGAAGGAATTCGGCGAACAGCTCCTCGGTGCGGGTACGGCGGTCGATGCTCGCGCCCGGGTCGAGGAGCTGCTCGGCATGGCTGCGGATCCGGCCGTCGATGCGCCGCCGCAGCTCCTCCATCGTAAAAATCATCAACTCGGTCTGGCTGGCGAAGTAGTGCCTCACAGAACCGATGGCCAGCCCGGCCTCCTGGGCGACGTTACGCAGTGAGGCGCTTTCCAGACCTTCCCTGCCCACGATGCGGAGAACGGCCTGCGCGACATCTTGGCGCCGGGTTTCGGCTACGACGACTCTTGGCATGTTGCTGTTATAGCACGGGCGCGCTAAATTAACTTCACGCCCTGCGGGGGCACGGACAGGCCGGGAACAAAGGGGTGCAGTGGTGGACACTTGGTTGCTCGTAACGATCATCGCCGTCGGGGCGGTCGCGGTGGTGATCAAGCGACTGATGGGCGAACCGCTCAACGCCCGGGATCTGTTCGCACCACCGCTGGTGCTCACCGGCCTCGGGATCTGGGCTCTGACCGAAGTGAAGGGGCTGACCGGTACGGACCTCGGCTGGGTCATCGTCGGTTCGGTGCTCGGTATCGGGCTCGGCGCGGTGCGTGGCGCCACCATCCAGGTCTATCCCAAGGAGGGAATCCTCTATCAGCGCTACACCGGTAAGACGTTCCTCGTCATCATCGGGTCCCTTGCGGTGATGGCCGCCTTCGGCTTCCTCGCGGTGCACATGGGCATGCAGGCGGAGGCACGGCCCATCAACCTCTCCATCGGCGTCGGATTCCTGGGCGAGGCGCTGGTCGTCGGCGCCCGGGGACTGTCCACGGGAGTCCCCTTCGCACCCGAGAAGCCGCGCTTCGAGAGGCCGCGCATCTGACGGCCGCACAGCTCGACAGCATGACGATGGGCCCGGAGACAGTGACTGTCTCCGGGCCCATCGTCATGGCCGGGTAAGGCGACCTGGGATTGCGTGCGTTACGCGTAGAGCTCCGGGCGTCGGTCGCGCAGATACGTCGTGGAGGCACGGGCGCGCTTGAGGACCATCGGGTCGATGTCGACCACGAGCAGGTCCTCACGGTCCTCGGTGATGGCGTACGTCATGCCGTTCGGCGCCGCGACCGTGGTGTGGCCACAGAAACTGAGGCCACCGTGGTCTCCGGTCCAGTTCGCGTACGCGATGTAGAGCTGGCTCTCGAAAGCACGCGCCGGCACCAGGGTGCGTGCCACGACCTCCCAGGGCCGCATCAGCCCAGTGGGCACCAGCAGCAGATCGGTGCCGGCCAGGGCGTGCGCCCTCACGGCCTCCGGGAACTCCACGTCGTAACAGATCAGCATGCCCAGCGTCATACCGCCGAAGGACGCCTGCACCACTGCTTCCGCACCGGGGGTGAACAGGGTGCGCTCGGCCCGCCCGTACAGATGCGCCTTGCGGTAGACCGCGAGAGTCTCACCCCGGGGCGCGACGAGGCGCGCGGAGTTGTACACGTCAGGGCCGTCCGTCTCGGGCCAGCCATGGACGATGGCGATACCGAACTCGCGCGCAATGGCGGAGACTTCCGCGCACTGGGGTCCGTCGACGGGACCCGAGGCCTCCGCCAGATTGCCTGCCTGAAGGGGATAGCCGCCGATCGAGACCTCGGGGGTGACGAGCAGTTCGGCCCCCTCATCGGCCGCGCGGCGCGCCGCTGTCCGCAGTCGCTCAAGAAACTGCTGTACACCGGTCGCGCCGCACGCCGCCTGCAGACAAGCGATCCTCACTGGGTGTTTCCTCCGGGGGAACCATCGGGCCCGGCCGCCTGCGATTCCCGCGCGAGCCGCTCCAACTGCCGCTTGTCCGGCTTGCCGTTGCGGTTGAGCGGGAACCGGTCCAGGACGACGACCCGGTCGGGGTGCTCATAGGTGGCAAGCATCCCACGCAGCCGGTCCCGCCAGTACGCGGCCTCCTGCCCCTCCTCGTCCTCGACGAAGAACACCAGCTGCGCCCCACGCCGCTCGTCGGGCAACGGAATGATCCGGGCGGAGCAGTCCAGAGCGGCGACCTTACGTTCGATCAGCTCGGGGTAGAGCGTGTATCCCATCCGGTGCACAGCGAACTTGCGGCCGAGCGGAAACACATTGCCGTGCTCGTCCAGGTGACCGAGATCCCCTGTGCGCTGCCAGCCGGTGTCCGCGGGGAGCAGAGTGCCGTCCTCGTCGAGGTGGCCCTCCATGCCGTCGGGGGTGTCCACCTCGATCTCGCCCGCCACGCCCGGTGCCACCTCCAGGCCGTCCTCGTCGACCACCCGCAGCCGGATGCCCTCCATCGCCTGTCCGCAGGCGATGGGGTTCTCGATGGTGGCGAAGGCGATGTTGCCCAGTTCGGTGCTGCCATAGCTGTCCAGCAGCGGCCTGCCGAACTCGGCGACGTACCGGTCGACGAGCGGCCCGTCCAGGGGCGCGGCGCCGACACAGAACATCCGTACCTGCTCGACATCGGCGCGCAGCGCGGGCTTGCGGCCGATCAGATTGAGCATGCTGCGGTAGCTGGAGGGCGTCGCGTCGATCACCGTGACCCCGGTCTCGCCCGCCATCCGCAGGGCCCGGTCCAGCCGCTTGTACGGCGCGATCACCAGCGAGGATCCGGTCATCCAGGCGATCAGCACCATGGACAGCCCGTACTGGTGGGAGAAGGGCAGCAGCGGCATGAGCACATCGTCCGCGACATGTCCGACCTGATCGGCGTTGCGCTGCAGGTTCTTGAGGAACTTGGCGCCCGACTTGACGACCCCCTTGGGGGAGCCGGTCGAGCCCGAGGTCCACATGATCAGGCCGTCGGGCCGCTCGCCCCACTCGTCGAACGACAGCCGCTGCTCGGCGACTTCGCGGCCGGCCGCGGCCACCAGGATTTCGTAGAGGTGGATGGCGTCCAGGTCGTCGTCGATCGGGGCGTCGTCGTCGACGAGGAGGACCTTGGCCCCGGTGCGCCGGATGATGCGCCGGGTCTCCTCGGCGTGCTCCTGCTGGTCGACGAGCACGATGGAGGCGCCGAGGTGCATGAGCCCCAGCAGCGTCCCGACCCAGCCTGCCGAGTTGCCTGCCTTGAGCAGAACGCGCTGGCCCGGGCCGACGCCGCGATCGCGGAGCGCGTCGGCGATGCGCAGGGCTCCCTGCTCCGATGCGGAGAGGGTTTGAACCGAGTCGTGGGCAAATATCTTCGAGGTCACTGTCGGGAGGTTCCTTCCTCGGGCTCGGACGTGACCGGCGCACAGAGGTCGCGATCCGGGAAGGCGACCATCTGAGAGGACGGGCCGTCGTCCGGGACGGCTGAGGGAGCCGCGCTGCTACTGATGCGTAACACGGTTCCCACCAAGGAAGTTAGGCAGTATGCCCCGACCCGGGAACCCTTAACCTCCCCCTAGGCTCCCTTGTTCTCGGAAACGAGGAGCTGGTCGTGGACGAGGTTGGCGACCTGTCGGCGGCTGATGTCGAGATAACCCCGCGCTCCCGGGAACACCTCGAGGTCGAAGGTTCCGCTGGTGCGGTGCCGCCAGTTCCGTACCGACGACACCGGAGTCCTGCGGTCCGTCTCGCCGGCGAGTGCGACGATCGGGCAGCGCAACTCGGGTCCGCTGTCGGAGATTTCGGACCGTTCGGCTCCGGCGGCTCCCGAGACGAACAGCGTCGCCGGGATGGTCCCTGTCTCCCGCTCCAGCCGACGGGCCACCCGGTACGCCAGCTGGGCGCCCCTCCCGTGCCCGAAGAGCGCCAGCGGCCGGTCCGTCCACTCCGCGAGGGTCTCAAAGGCGTCGCCGGCCAGGTCCGAGAGGTCTCCGATCCGTGGTGGCGCGCTGCTGTCGTAGGCGTAGGAATGCTGGAACATCAGCATCTCGACCGTGGGCAGCAGGAGTTCCGCCAGACAGAGGAACGAGGATGTCGATTCGACATTGTGCGGAAAGCCGGCCAGCCTGAATTTGCTGGAGATCGAGGCGTGCCGGATGCATATCAAATCGAGATCGGCACACTCATTTGACACCAATGACCTTCCCCTTTCGAATCGATAAGTGCATATCGCACGCATGGAGTGGTGCGACATTACGGTGCGACGAAACCGGCAACCTCGACCCTGTGGTTGAGGTCCGGGTGGAGATACTGGCATCCTAGGGCTCATTTCGGCCACTGTTGGCGGACCAAAGCTCCGACCTGGTCTGCACCACCTCGCCCCTAGCCCACAACGTCGGTCCGCAGGGGAGACTAGGGGTTGTCCGCCGAATTGAACGCGCAATATATTTTCCCCTACACGTACGCGAGTCTGCGTGTCACTGCATCTGCCACATCGCGCCGATCAGGATATTCCCTTCCGATGGAGACGGCGCGTTTTTCCATGCGCTCAGCGCAATCATGCGAGACCGGATGAGGCACCGCCGATGATCAAGGTACGAGACCTTGCCAAAACGTTCCGCAGCCGAAAAAACACCGTAGAAGCCGTCCGGGGCGTGGACATCGACGTCGCAGAGGGCGAACTGGTCGGATTCCTCGGCCCCAATGGCGCGGGAAAGTCCACCACCCTGCGGATGCTCTCCACGCTGCTGCGCCCCACGTCGGGCGTGGCGATGGTTGCCGGCTGCGATCTGCTCTCCGATCCCGCCGGAGTACGCCGCCGCATCGGCTATGTGGGGCAGGGCAACGGCGCCGGAGGCGACCAGCGCGTCGGGGAGGAGTTGCTGACGCAGGCCCAGCTGTACGGCATGTCCCGTGGCCGGGCCCGCCATCGGGTCGAAGAACTCCTCGGCCAGTACGACCTCGCGGGTATGGAGACCCGGACCGTATCCACCCTCTCCGGTGGTCAGCGGCGGCGTCTCGACATCGTGATGGGCGTACTGCACCGGCCCCAACTGGTCTTCCTGGACGAGCCGTCCACCGCGCTGGATCCGCAGAGCCGCAGCAATCTGTGGGAGCACATCAGGTCGTTGCGCGACCTGCACTCCACCACGGTCTTCCTCACCACGCACTACCTCGACGAGGTGGACGCCCTCTGTGAGCGCATCCTGGTGATCGACGACGGGCAGATCATCACAGAGGGCACCCCCGACGGACTCAAGAGCGAGATCTCCGGCGATCTGCTCGTCCTGGAAACTTCGGACCCGGCGGGCACGGCCGCGACCGCGGCACGCTTCCCGGGCGCTCGCGAGATCGCCGTCGACGGCTGGACCGTACGGTTCCGGGTGCCGCTGGGCGGTTCCGTCCTACCCGTTCTCCTACGGGAACTTGACCGGTGCGGGATCTCTGTCATGTCCGTACAGACTCACCGCCCGACCCTGGACGACGTGTTCCTCACCCTCACGGGCCGCAGTCTGCGGGACACGGACGCCGACTCCACCAACGATCAGGGAGAGTGACGGTGCATTACCTGAAGCAGACGCGACTCATCTTCATTCGCTCCACCCGCCCATGGGCTCGCAGCCCGCTCCAACTCATCGTCGGGATCTCCGGCCCGCTGGTCTATCTCGTGCTCTTCGGCCCACTGCTGAAGAACACGCTGCCCGGCAACGTGGACGCCTGGCAGTGGTTCGTGCCCGGCATGCTGATGCAGCTCACCCTGTTCGGTGCCGCCTACGCAGGGTTCTCGCTCACCCCTGAGCTGCGCTCCGGGGTCATGGAGCGGCTGCGCGTCGCACCCGTCAGCCGCGCAGCGCTGCTCTCCGGCCGGGTCCTCAGCGATCTGGCCCAACTGGGCATCCAGGGCGTCATGCTGCTCGCCGCGGCCACGGCCTTCGGATTCCGCGCCCCCATTCCGGCCGTCCTGCTGCTGCTGGCGCTGGCCTCCGTACTCGCCGCCGGGATCAGCTCGGCCTCGTACGCGCTGGCGCTCATCCTCAAACAGGAGAACCGGTTCGCTCCGCTGCTCAGCATGGTGCTGGTGCCGCTCATGCTGCTCTCGGGCGTGCTGCTTCCGATGAGTGCGGCGCCGGACTGGCTGTACAACCTGTCCCGGGTCAATCCGCTGTCCCACGTGGTCGATGCGCTGCGCGCGATCACCGCCGGGGAGTACGCCTCCCGCACCACGCTGACCGGCGCCCTGGCCGCCCTCTCCCTGGTGGTCATCTTCGGCGCCTGGGGCATGCGGACCATGAACCGCGAACAGGGCTGACCGCCCGCGCGACAGCCGGACCAGGCAGACGCAACAGAGACATGAGCCGGCCTCCACACCCCGATCGGGTGTGGAGGCCGGCTCCGTCGTATGCGTCCTCCGACAGGCGGTCAGTCCTTGATCTCGCAGATGACCGCTCCCGCCGAGACCGTCGCGCCGACCTCCGCCGACAGGTCCTTGACGATCCCGGAACGGTGGGCGGTGAGCGGCTGCTCCATCTTCATGGCCTCCAGGACCACAATCAGATCGCCCTCCTCGACATGGCTGCCGTCCGCGACGGCAAGCTTCACGATGGTTCCCTGCATCGGAGAGGTCAACGACTCGCCGGAGGCGGCCGCCGACGCCTTGGGACCGCCCTGCCGCCGCGGAGCCTTTCTGCCACCACCGGGCGCACCGCCGGCGACTGCTGCCCCCAGCGACTCGGGGAGCGAGACCTCGAGGCGCTTGCCGCCGACCTCGACGACCACGGTCCGGCGGGCCGCGTTCTCGGTCTCCGCACCGGCATCGGTGGGGACGGCGAAGGGCTTGATGTCATTCGCGAATTCGGTCTCGATCCAGCGGGTGTGGACCGTGAACGGGTCGGCGGTGAAGGCCGGGTCGGTGACGACCGCGCGGTGGAACGGGATGGCGGTGGCCATGCCCTCGACGGTGAACTCCTCCAGGGCACGCGCGGCGCGCTGCAGTGCCTGTTGGCGGGTGGCGCCGGTGATGATGAGCTTGGCCAGCAGGGAGTCCCAGGCCGGGCCGATGACGCTGCCGGACTCGACACCCGCGTCCAGACGGACACCGGGGCCGGTCGGCGGCGCGAACGTCGTGACCGTACCCGGGGCGGGGAGGAAGCCGCGGCCCGGGTCCTCGCCGTTGATGCGGAACTCGAAGGAGTGGCCGCGTACGGCCGGGTCGCCGTAGCCGAGCTCCTCGCCGTCGGCGATGCGGAACATCTCGCGGACCAGGTCGATACCGGTGACCTCTTCGGTGACCGGGTGTTCCACCTGCAGACGCGTGTTGACCTCGAGGAAGGAGATGGTGCCGTCGGTGCCGACGAGGAACTCGACGGTACCGGCGCCGACGTAACCGGCCTCCTTGAGGATGGCCTTGGACGCGGCGTACAGCTCCGCGTTCTGCTCCTTGGTCAGGAACGGCGCCGGGGCCTCCTCCACCAGCTTCTGGTGGCGGCGCTGCAGCGAGCAGTCACGCGTGGAGACGACGACGACATTGCCGTGGCTGTCGGCCAGGCACTGGGTCTCCACATGCCGCGGCTTGTCCAGGTACCGCTCGACGAAGCACTCGCCGCGGCCGAACGCGGCAACAGCCTCACGCACCGCCGAGTCGTACAGCTCCGGAACCTCTTCCAGAGTGCGGGCAACCTTCAGACCACGGCCGCCACCGCCGAACGCGGCCTTGATCGCGATCGGCAGCCCATGCTCCTCGGCGAACGCGACGACCTCGTCGGCACCGCTCACCGGGTCGGGCGTACCGGCGACCAGCGGCGCACCGGCACGCTGGGCAATGTGCCGGGCAGCGACCTTGTCACCCAGATCACGGATCGCCTGCGGCGGCGGCCCGATCCAGGTCAGACCCGCATCCAGCACGGCCTGGGCGAACTCGGCATTCTCCGAGAGGAAGCCGTACCCGGGGTGGATGGCGTCCGCCTCCGCATCCTTCGCGGCCTGCAGCACCTTGGCCATGTCCAGATAACTGGCGGCCGGGGTGTCACCGCCCAGGGCGAATGCTTCGTCGGCCGCGCGGACATGCAGAGCGTCCCGGTCCGGATCGGCGTAGACGGCTACGCTCGCGATCCCGGCGTCCCGGCAGGCGCGGGCAACGCGGACAGCGATTTCGCCACGATTGGCGATCAGGATCTTGCGCACAATGAACTCCCTCGTCCCATGTGGTCGTTGATGTCGGAGAACGCACCGCGGCTGCGGACGGCCTGCCCGGCCGAGTCCTGGTCAGCCACTGAACCCGCCTCGCGCGGGCCAGTGCGTCATACGCTGCGCGGGCGCGCCCCAGCGGCGGCCCGCGCGCGGCGGTGCGGTTCCCCGGCCGGCGGCCCGCTCCATCAGCAGCGCCGTCACCGCGACCACCGCCGCGGCGAGTTCCTCTTCCGTCGGACGGCCGCGCACCACGCGCAGGCCGTCTGCCTCGTGGGGGGTGGCGGCCCCCTCTTCCGGTCCGCTCACAGGGGGATGTTGCCGTGCTTGCGCGGCAGCCGGTGGGCGCGCTTGCCGCGCAGTGTCTCCAGCGCGCCGGCAATGCTCGCCCGGGTCTCGTGCGGCATGATCACCGCGTCCACATAGCCGCGTTCGGCGGCCGCGTACGGGTTGCAGAGCGTCTGCTCGTACTCCTCGCGCAGCCGTGTCCGCTCCGCGGCCGGGTCGTCGGCCTCCGCCACCGCGCGGCGGTGCAGCACGCTCACCGCGCTCTCGCCTCCCATGACCGCGATCTCGGCCGTCGGCCAGGCCAGGTTGACGTCGATGCCCAGGTGCTTGGAGCCCATGACTCCGTACCCGCCGCCGTACGCCTTGCGGGTCACCACGGTGACCATCGGCACTGTGGCCTCGGCATAGGCGTAGATGAGCTTGGCGCCCCTGCGGATGATGCCGCCCTGCTCCTGCTCCAGACCCGGCAGGAAGCCCGGCACGTCGACAAAGCTGAGCACCGGCACGTGGAAGGAGTCGCACATGCGGATGAAGCGCGCCGCCTTCTCGCTGGCGTCGATGTCCAGAGCGCCCGCCTGGACAATCGGCTGGTTGGCGACGATGCCCACGCTCTGGCCGTTGACACGCCCCAGGCCGCAGACGATGTTCTGCGCGAACAGCGGCTGCACCTCGAGCAGTTCACCGGAGTCGAGGACGGTACGGACGACCCTGCGCATGTCGTACGGCTGGTTGGGGCTGTCGGGGATCAGAGTGTCCAGGGCCCGGTCCGCCTCGGTGAGGCTGTCGGGCTCGGTGACGTCGTAGGCCGGCGGGTCCTCCATGTTGTTGGAGGGCAGATGACTGAGCAGCAGCCGGACGTATTCGAACGCGTCCTTCTCGTCCTGCGCCAGGTAGTGGGCGTTGCCGGACACGGTGTTGTGGCTGAGCGCCCCGCCCAGCTCCTCGCGGTCCACCGTCTGGCCCATGACGGTGCGCAGCACCTCGGGTCCGGTGACGAACATGTGGGAGGTCTCCTCCACCATCACCACGAAGTCGGTGATCGCCGGCGCGTACACCGCACCGCCCGCGCAGGGGCCCATCATCAGCGAGATCTGCGGAATGACGCCCGAGCCCTCGACATGGCGCTTGACCAGCTCGGCGTAGAAGGCGAGCGAGACCACACCCTCCTGGATGCGGGCGCCGCCGGAGTCGTTGATGCCGATGATGGGGCAGCCCGTACTGAGGGCCAGATCCATCACCTTGACGATCTTCTCGCCGTACTTCTCACCGAGACTGCCGCCGAAGACCGTGAAGTCCTGTGCGAACACGCATACCTTGCGGCCGTCCACCTTGCCGTAACCGGTGACCACGCCGTCCCCCAGCGGACGGTTGCGCTCCATGCCGAAGTCGTGGCTGCGGTGGCGGGCGAAGGCGTCCAGCTCGACAAACGACCCGGGGTCGAGAAAGGCGTCGATGCGCTCCCGCGCCGTCATCTTGCCCTTCTCGTGCTGGCGCTTGACCGCGTCGGATCCGGCGTGCGCGGCAAGTTCGTCGCGACGTCGCTGCAGCTCGGTGAGGCGCGAGGCGGTGCCGTTACGGGAAGGGCTGTTGGGGGTTTCTTCCGATGCCATCAGGCACTCCGCTCCGCTGCCGCGGCAGGCTTCAGCTCGTTGTTCAGGTATCGCTTGCGGCAGGCGCGACGCTGCACCTTGCCGCTGGTGGTACGGGGCAGGAGGCCGCGCCGCACGATCACGACCTCGTCCGTCTCGAGTCGCTGCCGTTCGTAGACGGCCTTGCGGACCAGTTCCTTCAACTCGTCCGGGCCGGTGCCGCGCAGTGCCCTGCCGTCGGCTTCGACGACGACGATCAGTCGCTCCGTCTCGCCGTCGTCCACAGAGAACGCCGCGGCCGCGTTCGGGTGCAGGCCCGGTGCCGCGTTCTCGGCCGAGAGCTCGATGTCCTGCGGGTAGAAGTTGCGGCCGTTGCGGATGATGACGTCCTTGAACCGACCGGTCACATACAGCTCGCCGTCGAGCAGGAAGCCCAGGTCGCCGGTGCGCAGATATGTGCTCCCGCCGGGGCCGTCCTCCTGTCCGGCGATGACCGCCCGGAAGGTCTCCTCGCTCTCCCGTTCCCGCCCGAGATAGCCGGCGGCGACACACGGCCCGTCCACCCAGATCTCACCGACCCAGCCTTCGGAGCACTCGGTCAGCGCCACGGGGTCGACGATCCGCACCCGGGTGCCGGAGACCGCGAAGCCCGATCCCACCAGGGGCTGCGCTCCGTCGGCTTCCGGGGCGAGCAGTTCGGCCCGGCCGGCCAGCAGTGCTTCTGCGGCCACCCACAGCACGGTCGGCTCCTGGCCGAGGCGGCTGCCGGTGGCCTTGAGGGTGTTCTCGGCGAGGCCGTAACCCGGGGACATGGCGCCGGGGCGGAAGCCGACCGGGGCGAATGCCTCGGCGAAGGAGCGCACAGCGCGCCAGCGCACGGGCTCGGCGCCGTTGGCCGCCACCCGCCAGGTCGACAGGTCGATGTCCGTGGCGACCTTGCCGTCCTGCTGGGCCCGTACACAGAGCTCGTACGCGAAGCTCGGCGCGGCGGCATGCGTGCCGCGGAACCGCGCTATCGCCTCGAGCCAGCGGCCGGGCCGGCGGATGAAGGCCTCCGGGGCCATCAGATAGGCGGGGACACCTGAGCACAGCGGCATCAGCACGCCGAAGAGCATTCCCATGTCGTGGAAGAGAGGCAGCCAGGAAACGACCACACCATCGGGTCCGGCCGGCCACAGCTCGTCGGTCTCGGCGACATTGCTCAGGAAGTTGGCGTGGGTGACCATCACGCCCTTCGGATCGCCGGTGGAGCCCGACGTGTACTGGAGCAGGGCGATGTCGTCGGGGCCCGGACCGTCGCCCGTCCACGGCGCCTCCGGCAGCGCCTCGGTGTCGATGAGCGTGAGTCCGGCCAGCTCAGGCAGATCGCCGAACCGTTCCTCCAGGTCTCGCTTGACGGCTCCCGTGGTCAGCACAGTGCTGGTACCCGCGTCGTCCGCGATCCGGCGCAGCCGCTCCACCCCACGCTGCCGGGTGGGTACCTGAACCGGGGCGCCGGCCACTCGCGCGTACATGCAGCCGAGCAGCGCCCGTACGAACTCCAGACCTGAGGGGTAGAGCAGTACGGCATTACCGCCGCTCAGCCCGGCCCGCTCCAGGGCGGCAGCGCGGGAGCCCGCGTCGATCTCCAACTGCCGGTAGGTGAGCGACCCGTCGGGCTCTTCACCGTCGCGCAGGAATACGTAGGCGACTTCGTCGGGCTGCTTCTCGCAGCGCAGGCGAAGCGCCTCCGGCAGAGTCGAGACATTGCCCGCCCGCACATCCGGTCCGGTCCTGGTCATGATCGTGATACCTCGTTCCGCGAGGAGCATGGGGATTGATGGACAAACACGGCCGGCTCAGGCGTAGGGCAGCTCCACCGGAGCGAGCTGATCGAAGAGATCGCCGGGTCCGGGGTTGGCCGACGGGGTACGGCCGCCCAGATGGTTGACCACGCCCCACACCGCGTTCAGGGCGGTGGTCACCGCGCCTTCGGCGAAGCCTGCGGTCCAGGAGACGTCGTCGCCGCTGAGGAAGAATCCGCGGTGCGAGGCGTCCATCCCGTCCTGCATGAAGTGGGTGAACAACCGCCGCTGATACCGGTACTGGCCCGGCAGGTTCGCCTTGAAGGCACCCATGAAATGGGGCTCTGTCTCCCAGGTGACGGTGATCGGCTCGTCGATGATGTGCGACCGGATGTCCACACCCGGATAGATCTCGCCGAGCCGGTCCAGCAGCACTTCGAGGCGCTGCTGCGCCGACAGGGTCGCGAACTTCAGCGAGTCGTCGTTCCATGTGTACGACAGGCACATCACGCCGGGCCGGTCGACACCGTTGTCGAAGAGGTACACGCCGCGCGCGATCCGGTCGGTGAGGGTCATTCCCATCGTCTCCCGGCCGGTGCGCGGGTCGATGTCGCGCCAGAACGGACGGTCGGTGAGGACGAAGACCTTGGAGGAGCCCATGTAGTGCGTGCGCTCCACCGCCGTCCAGTGCTCGGTCGGCAGCAGCCCCGGCTCGCAGTCGATCCGGTTCAGCAACGTCCACAGATGCGGTGTGAACACCACGGCCGGGTAGACGCTGACGTCTCCGGACGCGTCCTCGACGACGAAGTCGGATCCCTTGCGCCGCAGCCCCACGACGGCCGGCCGCGGACCCCCGCCGTGCAGCGAGGAGAGTGAAGTGCCTTCGGGCCAGTGGGCCGGGGACTCGGGCCGCTGCTCCCACAGCCCCTGCGGCAGCTGCTGCACACCGCCGACGATGGAGAGCTGATCGTCATCGGCCTCGGTGAAGACCACCCTCAGGATCTCCAGAACCGAATTGGGGAAATCGGTGTCCCATCCGCCCGTACCGAAGCCGACCTGGCCGAAGACCTCGCGGTGCTGGAAGGAGTGGAACGAGGACGAGGATGCCAGGAAGCCGTAGAAGGACTGGTCGTCGAGATCGCGTACCAGACGGTTCCACACGGCCTTGAGGGTCACGATGTCGCGCTGCTGAATCGCGCCGCGCACCGTCGACAGCTCGGCCAGCTCCTGGAGCGTCTTCTCCCAGGCGTCCGCGACCTCCTGATAGAGCATCGGGAGGTCGTCCTGCGAACGGGCCCAGTGCTGGCGTCCGTTGACGTCGATGAGCGTGCCCGGGGTGTCCGGCGCGAGCGGGTTGGGGAACGGGCGGGTGCCCAGGCCGAGCAGGTCGATGTAGTGGAACAGAGCCCGCGCCGACTTCGGGAAGCGCATCGCCCCGAGCTCGGCGACGTACTCGGGGCGGGTCGCGAAGGGAACGGCTCGCATACGGCCGCCCAGATCGCCGGCCTCGTACACAACGGGCCGCAGACCGAGCCGCATCAGTTCGTACGCGGCCGTCAGCCCGGAAATGCCACCACCGACAACGGCCACCGGCGTACCGGCTCGTTCGGGTGGCAGCTCGCCGAGACCGGCGGGATGGCGTAGCCAGTCGTCGTAGGAGAAGGGGAAGTCCGGAACAAGCATGCTCATTGAAGCCGGGCTGGGTGACGTCATCAGGAAAACCCTTCGGGCCGTTTCGGCGATGCTGGTCGGGGAATCAATGAAATTCCGGGAGGGCTCCGCCCGCTCACGCCGCGCGAGCCGCTTGTCGATGCCGTCGGTGTGGCCCGGCCGAATGGTGAACTGTCGGCCGAGGACTGCCTGCGCCGGCAGGCACACGCTATTTTTCGCCGGGAGGCACTGGCAACCCCTATCCCCCCTGCCTATGTGGCATGCGGGATACGGGAACCGGGCGGCCCGGCAAGGCGTCCGCACACGAGGCGGGCCGGGTGACCGCATGTGCGGCACCCGTGAAGGTCAAGGGGTGCCTACGGGGTGGGATTAGGGGGCCTATGGGGTGGCCCGGGGCCCGCCCGCCCCCATAGCGTCGGCCATGCTGTCCGCTGGCTGACTGTGGGTGAAATCTGATGGAAGAGAAGACAGCTGTCGTATTTCCAGGAATGGGACCGTCAAGCTTTTCCGCGGTCGGCAAATTCATGGTTCTCGACAGGTACGCAAGGCGCCGCGTATCGGCTGCAGACAAGGCGCTCGGGTACTCGCTCCTCGACCGGTTCTACGAAGCCGAGGACGACTACTCGGAGTACACGCAGGTGGCCTTCCTGGTCAACTCCCTTGCTCTGGCCGACCGCGCCGAGGACCTCCTCGGGATGCGCCCCGACTACTGCGTCGGGCCGAGCTTCGGCCAGAAGGCCGCGGCCGCCTGGACCGGGGCCGTCGACTTCGCGGACACCGTCCGTATGACGGCCGAACTCGCCCGCTGCGAGCAGGAGTTCTTCGCCGTCGAACACCAGGATGTGGTCACCCACTCCTGTGTGCGCGTCCCGGACGAGGCCTTCCAGGAGTATCTGGACGGGCTCGCCGCGAACGGCGACTGGTACGACATCTCGGGCCGCCTCGACGAGGGCTTCTGCATGGTGTCCATTCGCGAACACCTCCTGGACGGCCTCAAGAAGGCCATCAGCGCCATGGGCGGCTACTCCATGTACACGATGCGCCCGCCCGTGCACGCCGAGGCGTTCGGCGGTCTCCGCCGCAAGGCCGAGGAGGAGGTCTTGTCCCGGTACGAGATCCGCGACCCGAAACTCACTGTCGTCGCCGACCAGGACGGCAGCGTCGTGCGAACCGCGGATGCCATGCGGACAATGATGCTCGACACCTTCGACAAGGCCATCAACTGGCCCGATGTCGTCGACTCGCTGCTCAACCTGGGTGTACGGAAGCTCTACATCACCGGCCCCGACAATCTGTTCCGTCGAGTGAAATGCACCACCCGGAACTTCGATGTCGTGGCCGTCGACCCGAAAAGCGTTCTCCGGTCCACTCTGCGGCCGACGAAAAGCTGATGCCCGGTGGTGACGAATACAGCTGTCGTGGCGGTATTCGTCAGCCGCTGTTGCCTCAACAATCGTGAACGGTTGATGCGTCGGCATGCGTGAACGGTTGATGCGTCGGCATTCATTGGCCGTCGTCACGGCGGCGCCGAAAGCCGCCACAACACCAACCCCCATATCGGCAATGCCCCCAAGGGGTGCGTAGGGGTGTGACCGCCACTTGGTGTCCACATACTCTCGCGTGAAGTCCGGTTTCTTTGAACAGCCATGTCGGCAGAGTTGTGGAGCGAGCGATGGTAGGCCAGTCCGGAGAATTCCGTTCGCAGGCTGAACTGACCGGGCCGGAGCAGGAACGCCACCTGCTCGCCTTCGTCACCGGTCTGACCAGGGACGTGCTCAAGAGCGCGGACCGAGAGGTACCGAACGGGATCGACCCCGAGAGTTCCTTCCTCGAGCTCGGCTTCCACTCGCTCGCCGCCGTCGACTTCCACAGCCGGCTTGTCGCGGCGACCGGGCTCCGCGTGCCCGTCACCCTGCCCTTCGACCATCCCACCCCGCGGGCGCTCGCGCGCGAACTTCAGCGCCTCCTGTACGGCTCCGCCGCCGACCCGGGCGACCAGGGTGAGCCGCTCGGGACCACCGCCGCCGACGACGAGCCGATCGCCATCGTCGGCATGGCCGTGCGCCTCCCCGGTGGCGTCACCACCCCGGAGGAGCTGTGGAAGCTCCTCGCCGAGGGCGGCGACGCGATCTCCGACTTCCCCACCCGCCGCGGCTGGGACCTCGACAATCTGTACTCTCCGGACCCCGACGACGCGGGCAAGAGCTACACCCGCCAGGGCGGATTCCTGCACGACGCTGGCGAGTTCGACGCCGACTTCTTCGGCATCAGCCCGCGCGAGGCGCTCGGCATGGACCCGCAGCAGCGGCTCCTGCTGGAGAGCACCTGGGAGGCCCTCGAACGCGCGGGCATCGACCCCAGGGCCGCCCGCGGCAGTCAGACCGGTGTGTACGTCGGCGTCGAGAACCAGGAGTACGGCCCGCGCCTGCAGGATGCCGCCGAGGGCTTCGAGGGCTACCTGCTGACCGGCAACGCCGCCAGCGTCGCCTCGGGCCGTCTCGCCTACACCTTCGCCTTCGAAGGTCCCACCATCACCGTCGACACCGCCTGCTCCGGCTCGCTCGTCGCACTCCACCTCGCCGTACAGGCGCTGCGCCGTGGCGACTGCCCACTCGCCGTGGCCGGCGGTGCGGCCGTCATGTCGAGTCCTGGCGGATTCCTCGCCTTCAGCCGGCAGCGCGGCCTCTCCGAGGACGGGCGCTGCAAGGCGTACTCCGCGGACGCCGACGGCACCGGATGGGGTGAGGGCGTCGGCATCGTCGTCCTCGAACGACTCTCGGAGGCCCGGCGCAACGGCCATCAGGTGCTCGCGGTGGTGCGCGGAACCGCCATCAACTCCGACGGCGCGTCCAACGGCCTGACCGCTCCCAGCGGTCTTGCCCAGCAGCGCGTCATCCGCCGCGCCCTCGCGGGCACCGGCCTCGCCACGACGGACATCGACGCCGTCGAGGGCCATGGCACGGGTACGCGGCTGGGTGACCCGATCGAAGCTCAGGCGCTGCTGGCCACGTACGGGCAGGGGCGCGAGGGCGGGGAGCCGCTCTGGCTCGGCTCGCTGAAGTCGAACGTCGGGCATACGCAGGCTGCGGCCGGCGTCGCCGGTGTCATCAAGATGGTTCTGGCTATGCGGGAGGGTGTGCTGCCGCAGACGCTGCACGCGGACGAGCCGTCCCCGCACGTGGACTGGTCGGCGGGGACGGTGTCGCTGCTGACGGAGGCGCGCGAATGGCCGGAGACCGGGCGCCCGCGCCGGGCCGGTGTCTCGTCGTTCGGCATGAGCGGCACGAACGCGCATGTGGTTCTGGAGCAGGCGCCGGCTGCGGAAGCCGAGGCTGTTTCCGAGGCTCCTGTTGTCGGTGGGGTCGTTCCGTGGGTGCTCTCGGGCAAGACTGAGGACGCGCTGCGGGCGCAGGCCGAGCGGCTGTACTCCTTCGTGGAGGAGAAGTCCGAGCTGGGTCTGGCCGATGTGGGTTACTCGCTGGCGGTGTCACGGGCGCGGTTCGAGCACCGGGCCGTGATTTCAGGCGCGAGCCGTGAGGAGTTGCTGGCCGGACTGGAGGCTGTCGCCGGCGGTGAGATATCGGGGAGCGCGGTCACCGCGGGGAGCGTGAACCGTGGGCGGGTCGCGTTCCTGTTCACCGGGCAGGGCAGCCAGCGGGTCGGCATGGGCCGGGAGCTCTACGAGACGTACCCCGTCTTCGCGGCGGCCTTCGACGAAGTCTGCTCCTACCTCGACCTGCATCTTGAGCGCCCGCTCAAGGACCTCGTCTTCGGCACGGACGACGACAGCTCCGGTCTGCTGGATCGGACAGCGTTCACGCAGGCCGCGCTGTTCGCGATCGAGGTCGCACTGTTCCGGCTCGTCGAGTCCTGGGGTCTGACACCCGACTTCCTCGTCGGCCATTCGGTCGGTGAGCTGGCTGCCGCACACGTGGCAGGCGTCTTCAGCCTCGAAGATGCGGCTGTTCTGGTGGCTGCACGGGGCCGCCTTATGCAGGCCCTCCCGGCCGGAGGCGCGATGGCCGCGATCCAGGCCACCGAGGCCGAAATCCTGGCGACGATTGAGGGCCGTGAGACGGAGATCGCCATCGCCGCGATCAACGGCCCGTCGTCGGTGGTCATTTCCGGTGACGAAGCCGCTGTCGTGGAGGTGCTGGAGCACTGGCGCGGCCAGGGCCGCAAGGTCCGCCAGCTCCGCGTCAGCCACGCCTTCCACTCCCCCCGCATGGAACCCATGCTGGACGAGTTCCGCTGGCACGCCCGCGTGATGACCTACTCCGCGCCGCGGATCCCGGTTGTCTCCAACGTGACCGGCGAGCCGGCCACCGCGGAGGAACTGTGCTCACCGGAGTACTGGATACGGCATGTGCGTCAGGCTGTGCGTTTCCGGGACGGCATCACCTATCTCGCCGAGCAGGGCGTCACGTCCTTCGTGGAGCTCGGCCCCGACGGCATCCTCTCGGCGATGGGCCAGGAGTCCCTGCCCGACGCCGAAGACGTGGTCTTCACCCCGGTCCTGCGCAAGGGCCGCCCCGAAGCCGAGGTCTTCACCTCCGCCATCGCCCGTATGCACGTAAACGGCGCGGAGTTGGACTGGGACGGCGTCTTCGCAGGCCGCGGCGGGCAGCGCGTGGACCTGCCGACGTACGCCTTCCAGCACCAGCACTACTGGCTGGACACGCCCACGCTCTCCGGTGACGCCACGGGCTTCGGCCAGTCGGCCACGGGACACCCGCTGCTGAGCGCGGCGGTCGCGCTGCCGGAGTCGGACGGGATGCTGCTGACGGGCCGCCTGTCTCTCCAGTCGCACGCATGGCTTGCGGATCACGTGGTGCTGGACTCGGCCGTCGTGCCGGGCTCGGCGCTGATCGAGCTTGCGATCCACGCCGGCGACCAGGTCGGTTGCGGCGGGGTCGAGGAACTGACGCTCCAGGCCCCGCTGGTCCTGCCCGAGCTGGGCGCAGTGGTACTGCGACTGGCCGTGGACGCCGCTGATGAGGCGGGCCGCCGCCCGGTGCGGTTCTTCTCCCGCGCCGACGAGGCGGCCCCCGGCAGCCAGTGGACACTGCATGCGACCGGCACACTGTCCGCGGCGGCCGAGTCCGCGGCGTTCGACCTGTCCGCATGGCCGCCGCAGGGTGCTGCGTCGGTCGAGGCCGACGGCATCTACGACAGCCTGGAGAGCACTGGTCTCTCCTACGGACCGGTCTTCCAGGGCCTGCGTGCGGCTTGGCGCCTCGGCGGGGACGTGTTCGCCGAGGTCGCACTTCCCGAGGGAACTGCGACCGACGGCTTGGGACTGCACCCCGCGCTCCTGGACGCCGCCCTGCACGCACTGCCTTTGGGTTCGCACGAGCGGGCACGTATCGCCTCCTCGTGGAACGGTGTGTCGCTGTACGCGTCGGGCGCCTCAGCTCTGCGCGTGAAGCTGTCCCCC